>JAIXKS010000030.1:26746-96244 GCA_026928325.1 Chitinophagales bacterium
AACATCATGACGTATAGAAGAAAGCCCAAATAAAAAAGAAAAGCCCAGAACTTTGAAGTCTCTGGGCTTTTTGCTATACGTTGTTCAGCGACACCAGCTTTAGAACGTAGGTGGTTTTGTAGCTTTTGTAGTCTCCTTACCGTGGTTTTTTGTAGGTCAACTTTCTTTTCTTTGTAGCGATTTTAATGTTTAGATTTCCTTCAGGCATATAGATGCCCTTACCCACAATGCAGGTGTTTTGCTTTCTTTTGCCGATCTGTTTTGTTTCTTTCTTTGTCATTTTAGTATTGGTATTTTTTGAGGAGATCCTCGGTTTCTCATATTTTCGATATTTACCAATTCAACGCCTGTTTTCGACACATTCACATACGTGGCTATGCGCTCCAATTTGCCGATATTACATACGCTGCACAGCGTGATATCCACACCATACGTCATCGCTGCCAATATCTGTACAGGTAGCTTTACCTTGCGAGGTGGTGGTGCTATTGCCAACTGTTCGCAGATACTTTTGATGCGTGCGCCCTTGTGCTGATGACTCAAAAATCCACTGTGCCGTATCTTTACAAATCCTCTCGGTAAGATGTGTTGCTCAAACCTTCGCAAAAATTCCTCATGGCTCAGCGTCATCTCTTTTTGCTTATGCCCGTCCTGATAATCCTTGTACCGAAATGTGATTGTTTCTGCTGTTATCTCTTTGATTCGATGCGTGCTGATCGCTACTTTGTGCGTATATCTACCTAAATATTCCAACACCTGCTCTGGTCCGCCAAATGGCGCTTTGGCATACACATTCCACTTCTTGTAACGGACCGTTTCTAACATGATCTTGTGCTGGTCCTCGTCTTTGACTTTTAGAGCGCCTGACTTTTTTAATTGTTGTACTCTGTCCAGAAAATATCCCTTGAATATCTTTTCCATCGCTCGCCTCGGAAACAGAAAATTGCCGCATTTTCGCTTTTCTTTCTTCCATAAGCCCTCCTTGTCCAATCCGCCGCCTGTCACGATACTATGCACATGCGGATGAAAGGTCAGATCCTGTCCATTCGTATGCAATATACTGATGATGCCTGGTGTACCTCCTAAATATTTTCCGTCATTACCCAGCTTTCTCAGCGTATAAGTACCGGCTTCAAATAGCAAGCCAAACAATACTTTTCGATTGCCCATGACCAAACTTCGCAGTTCCGCCGGAAGCGTAAATACCAAATGGAAGTACGTCGTCGGCAGCAGTTCACTGTGTCTATCCTGCAACCATTGTTCCCGCCTGAGTCCGCCGCAATTCGGACAATGCCGATTGCCACAGCTATGATACTGATGATGTACGTGATCGCAATGACTACATCCATAGACGTGTTTGCCTATGCGCGCCGTGTGGCAATCTGACAGTCGCCTCAGTACTTTTTGGCTGTATGGATTGAATTGTTTAGTGGATGGATGATCAAAGATTTTTCGCTGTAATAACTGCTTAATCTGTGCTTGTTCCACTGCTCAGTTTTTCCATTGGCGATACTATGCCCAACTGTGTATGATGCTGTAAGTGGAGATATATCATCGTCGTTTCCAACTTACTATGACCAAGTAAGGTTTTGATCACGTGGATATTGTTACCCTGATTGAGCATGTGGGTAGCAAAGCTGTGGCGTAGCGTATGTGCCGTAAACCGTCCGCTTTCAAAGCCTGCTTTCTGCATCGCTCCGTTCACTACTACCTGCATGCTCCGTACATGAACCGCACGACGGGTTTGCGTACTCGTAAACAAATACTCTTCTGGACGACCTGCTGCCACATAATACGCCCGAAGATCTGTCAGCAACGTCTGCGGAAGTAAGGTAAACCTGTCTTTGCCGCCTTTGCCTTGTACTACTTTGATTCGCTTATTGGCACTGTCGATATCCCTGATTCTCATGTTGCACACTTCACTGATGCGCATACCCGTACCATACAGCAAGCCTACCACACATCGCTCCTTCAGCGTCAACTCCGCTTTAAACAGTTGCAACACCTGATCCTCTGTCATAATATCGGGCAACTGAAACTGCTTTTTGGGATACAGATTGCTGGGTACTACATAAGTCACAGGCATTACCTTTTTGAAGAAAAAACTGCATGCCTGTGCCACACTGCGGCATTTGGCACGACCTACCTTATGGTGCTCTTTGATAAACAACAGATACTGTTCGATATGCTCCTGGCGTAGTTCCTCAACCTGCATATCGTTGTAAAATTTAAACAGCAATGTCAGTTCCTGTATGTAATTACGGACGCTTCCCTTGCCATATTCCTGCACTTTTAATACCCGAAAACTCCGCTCAATCCAATTTTTTCCGCTTTCATTGAGCACATTTGATGAAATTGTGTTACCTTGCATGATAATTATTTTTAACGTTAATAAATGAAAGGTAAAAGTGGGATCTTTTGTGAATTGTTAGTGCCTTTTGGTACTACTATCGCTCACCGTAGGTGTCGCTTGAACAGCGGTTTGGCGTAATGGCGGGTTCGGTGCTTCGTATGACAGTTTTGTGGTAGGTTCAAGTGCAGTGCTTCGATTGAACTTTTGTGCTAAAAATCCGCCACTACGCCAAGCCGCAAACCGTTGTAGGACATTAAAACCAAACGGATGAAAAGATTATTTCAATATGGAGTTTTAGTAGTCGGAATAATATTTCTAATTGGCTTTTTATTGAAAGGAAATATTACACACGAAAAATTCGATTCTGATAGATGGAAAAATTGGACGGAATCAGAAACTGAATGGTCATTGCGTTGGGATATGATGAATAGCTTGAGAAATGATTACAAACTTAAAGGAATGACTAAAAATGAAATATTGGAATTATTAGGAGAGCCAGAAATAAACACCAATACTGAATTCAGATATTATTTAGGTTATTCAAAGCGTGGTATCAATACAGGCGCATTGACAATAAAATTTGAGAATAATAAAGTAGTTGATTACTCAGTTTGGGACGGATAAAATGAAGAAACACCTATCTATAAGAAATATTTTAATTGCAATCGGCATTATTTTGTTAGACATAGCGGTTTACATCTTCCTTGGGTTAATGTTAATGGAGTATGAAGATTTTTATGATGAAAGCAAAGGTGAATATTGGAGCTTGGAAAGTATGACTTTGAATGAAAAATTTTATTATATCGGATTTGAAATTTGGAATCTCTTAAATCTGATAGCTATTGGATATATAATATACAGAATCATAAAAGGAATACGAAAACGTCCTACAACAAACATATTGCCGTCAGGCGGGCGAAATACTTCCGTTTGAAATTTATTTATAAATTTCAACATTGTCGTTCGCTTGGAATTTTCTGCTGAAAATCCCGCCCGAACGGCAATATGTCAACCGTTGTACGCAAGCAAACAACCTTCACTTATGAGTAGCATTTTTTTAAGCCATACAAGCATAGACAAACCCTTTGTAAGAAAACTTGCAAATGATTTAAGGGCTAACGGACATACTGTATGGATTGATGAAGCTGAAATAAATATTGGCGACTCACTAATCGGAAAAATCAGGGATGGATTAGATTCTGTTGATTATGTAGCAGTAGTTTTATCCAAAGCATCTGTTGAAAGTGCGTGGGTTCAAAAAGAATTAGAAATAGCATCAAATAGAGAAATTAAAGATAAAAAGAAAGTTGTTTTGCCCATAAAAATTGAGGATGTTCCTTTACCAGGGTTTTTAGAAGGGAAACTTTATGCAGATTTTTCAAAACCTTCTGAATATGATGAGAAACTCAAGTTATTACTTAGGGCTTTGGGTGACAGTAAAACGGTTGCTCCAAAAACAGACGAAGAATTACAACGTATAAAAGAGGAACTTGAATTAGCTAAAGCAGCTATCAAAAAACACAAAAGCGAATTTAAAAAAGTAACTGAATATACTCTCTCAACTAAAAGCGAGGCGATTCAAAAGAGGGTCGCTGAAGAAAATAAAAGCCATCCTGAATATGCTCCGATTAACAATGTTTACGCATTTGAAGTTGACGATATTCCCATTACAATTGGATACTTGTTGCATGTACTCCGAAAAGCAAGTATGAAAGGAGGACATCAATTTGAATGGATTTTAACGCTCTACAACAAATGGGACGAAGCGGATAGAATGATTGAAGCCTATGCTGAAATGATTAATGCAAAAGAGACAGAATAGCCTGCGTACTAACATTTAGGACTTAAACGAAATGAAGCAGAGCGGAATTTCGGCTTAAGTCTCTGTTGACAGAAGCGTTATGAGGGCATTTGTCGTATTATGGGGATTTAATTGAGTTAGGTAGTTTTTTTAGAGAAAATCAACTGATATTTTGAGGTTATTTTGCTCCTTTTTTAAGGGTTAGTACCCAAATATTCATCAAAATTGACTTTTGATTTTTGCCGATTGGGATGAATTCCACATGAATCAGGCATCTTATTTCCATTTTTGACATAGCAATTCCCGTCCGCTTTAGGTGGAACAATTTGAACCGCAATATCCACCTTTGCCGTTGCGTATTAGTATCTGACGTCGATCTATTTGCAAGTCATCTATTTTCAGCAGTCGCGCTTCATTCAATCGCATTCCCGAGGAGTAAACCATGGCCAACAGAAAACGATGTTTCAGACTTCTAGGCGCTTTAATCAGCCGTTTTACGTCTTCCTTGCTCAGTACTTCTGGCAGCTCTGACTTCTTACGAATTACAGGCATCTTCAACGCTTCTTCCTCTAATCCATACACCCGATACCAGTAGCGCATACCATATACGGTAAACTTGAAAAAAGTCTCTGAATACCCTTCTTCCATGCTCAACCGATACAGATAGGCATTCATTTCTCCAATACTGATCTTCTCGGGAGACTTGCCGAAATGAAGCGCAGTATAAGCCACATACCGACCATAATTGAACAGCAAACTCGGGCTCTTTTGGTCGATCACGATACGCTGTTTGAAAAGTGAATATCCTTCACGAAATCCCGGAACAAGCTCCTTGGCCTGTTCAATAATTAAAAACTCTTTTTTTGACATGTTTTTTAGATTTTTAATTCATGTCAAAGTTTTAAAATTACTATATTTGTGCCACATTGGCTAGCGAAGCTTTTGTTCAACAGCCAGTTTTGCATCAGGCGGGGCTTACGTTCCCGTTCGACAGTTTTTCGTAAATTTGGGCTTTGTCGCTCGCTCGGAATTTTCGGTTGAAAATCCCGCCCGAACGCAAAGCCCCGAACCGTTAACTGCCATTGACCCAAAACGGTGCAACTCTTCTATGCAACTAATTTAAAGAAAATTTAGTTTATACGGGTAAAAACTCTCAAAAAAAATAATTATCTTTGTGGGACATTAACAGAAAATGAGCCGATTCAACTCCATACGGGAATTATTAAATACGCTAAACAGAGGCAATAAACTTATTGCCGAAATGTTTGAAAAGCGTAAATCTGTTTATCGGTATGATCATGCAATAGAGTTAATGGAGAATCAGGAAGATGTGATTAAAGTTTTGCTGAGTAAGAATATTCTAATCCAAAATGGTTCAACCCTTGAATTAGACGACCAATTTCTACACTTTTTTGAAGATATTTTAGAGGTTAACGAAGAAATCAATCTTTCATACATCAACGAACACATTCAGCAGATTAAAGAATATGCCACTTACTATTTACAATCCAATTCAGATAGTGAAAGATTTAAGTATGTGAAGAGTGTGAAATCCGTTTTACAGAAAATCGGAAGAAGTACGCTACGAAACATTGTTGACCTGAACCGAAATATTGACAATACGTTCAAAACAGAACCTAATTACAAAATCAAGCTCACAAAACTTGAAAACTTCAAACAAAAATTAGAAGCCATTCAATCGTTGATAGAGCAAACTGAATCTTTGCTGAAAGACGATGAATTGACCTTTTTTAAAATAGCAACAGACGAAAGTTTAAAAGAAATCAGAACACATTTGGTAATGGATTTGACCGAATCTCGCCAAAATTTAATCGAAACTCGTCAGCAGATTATTGAATACATCAACCAAATAAAATACCAGAGCAAGTTCATTGAAAAACTGAAACAACTCAAATACTTGCGA
The DNA here is from genome assembly GCA_026928325.1 of Chitinophagales bacterium. Classification (GTDB taxonomy): domain Bacteria; phylum Bacteroidota; class Bacteroidia; order Chitinophagales; family Saprospiraceae; genus OLB9. Next base: position 32,825 of record JAIXKS010000030.1, read on the forward strand.
GACCAATTTGAAATCAAACACAAAACAAACATTCAGTCTATTCTGTCCGAAAACAATGCACTCGTTTTTGAAACTAAACCGTCTTATCGTTTGAAATTATCGCTTGAAAATTTGCAGAAAGACGAATATTACGATTTAATCAAGAAAGTTAGAAAACGCTACAAATCAACTATAAATCCCGTTAAAAATTCGGCTGAAAAATTATCAAAAGAAGATTTGCAGAATCAAACAGAACAAGAACAATTTATTGATTTATACAAAGTTAGAAATGACTTTAAACGTTCTGGACAAGAGCTGTTTACTTTTTTATTGAATTATGAATTTGTGCGAAAAGTAGAGTTTGAAGAATTGGCAACAATCTATTGTCAGATAATTTCAACTTTTGAAAATGAATTGGAACTATCCGACAACTATCTAAAATACAATAACATAGAATATGCCGAAGTATATCCAAAATAATTGAAAACGATGAATGTACCACGACAGACAGGCGAAATTTTTGAAATACTGAGTAGCGGACAATTTATTTGTTCTAACAGTTCAGATAATAGAATTGCAAAATTGTATGATCTCATTGATGATACCGACAAGTATGAAACATTGTACGATTATTTCTTTGCTATTGGTTTCATTCTCGAAAAAGGCAATGAATTTTATTTTTTCTCTCGAAAAAATGAAGCCAAAGCCGACCTCGAACGCAAAATAGAAACTGCCTGCAAATGGATTGACATTTTGGATTTTTTCAAAACTTTTGATAATGCTTTCGGTTCGGGTTATAGTTTGAGTCCGCAAGAAGTAAGCGTAAAAATCAGAGTAGATGCTGTCTTAAAAAGCAAAGCAGATGGTTTGCGAAAAGTTCTGAAATTGGACGACAAAACACCTTATGATGAAGTCGTTTCGAAAACCATTGACAATCTAATCAAAGATGGTTTTGCCGAAATGGAAAACGAAATCCTGAAATCGTACAAAATACTCTCGTCTTTCAAGTATTTGGAAGAATTAGTAACTATTATAAACATTCCCGAAGAAGTGCAAAATGAGATACCTGAATAAAATAATTTTCATCAATAGTGCGTCCATAAAATATTCCGAGATTAATCTTGACGGAAATGTACATTTTATTGGCACAAACAATACCGGAAAAAGTACCATTTTGCGGGCAATTTTGTTTTTCTATAATGCTGACACACTTCGCTTGGGTATTCCTGCACAGAAAAAATCGTATTTGGAATACTATTTCAGCCATTCCAATTCGTATGTCATTTATGAAGTAGAACGAGAGGACGGAAAATTTTGTGCGGTATCTTACAAATCGCAAAATAAGGTTTGTTTTCGTTTTTTTAATGGAGAATTTAAACAAGAATATTTTGTTGATAAAAATGGAAATGTACCCGAAAATTGGGAAGGAATTGCACAGCAACTTGATGCCAACAGAATAGCTTATACCAAACGAAAAATAGACGAATACAAAGAATATCGGGACATTATTTATGGCAATAATGCCGATAAAAAACACGAGTTCAGAAAGTATTCTCTTTTAGAAAGCAAAGATTATCAGCAAGTACCCAAAACGATTCAAAATGTATTTCTCAACTCCAAAATGGAAGCTGATTTTATCAAGAAAATCATCATTCTTTCCTTGGATAATGATGTGCAGATTGACCTTAACCAATACGCTCATCATTTGAATGATTTTGATACGCAACTTACAGATATTCGCAAGTTTAAATTTCCGAGTACCATTACACAAGCCGAAAATATTGCCAAACTTTTTATTGCCATTCGTCATTTGGAACGTGAAAAAATTTCACTTGCTAAAGAATTGGCTTTTGCTGTGAATGAAAATGAAAAACAAGAACCAGAAATCTCGGAAAGACTGAAAACGCAACAAGAAAAAGAAGCGATTTTCAAACAGAAATTAAACCGAGCCAAAGAGATTTTTGATGAAAAAGCAAAAAAGATAAATGGCGACATTCGTATTCAGCAAGAAAATCTGAAAAAAGCGAAAGAGTTGGACGAAAAGTATGAACGAAAAAACATCAATCAAGTTATTGCCAAAGTTAAAAAGAAGGCCGACTACGAAAAAGAAAAAAGTAGCTTGTTGAATGAAAAGAATTTGCTTACCGCACAGTTTACCGATTTGGAAACAAAATTCAAAGCATTAGCGGATAATTTAGAAAATGATTTTAAAGATTTTCTAAATCGGAAAGATGCGGATAAAAACAACATTAAATCTGAATTTCAGAATTTCAGAGAAAAAACTTTTACAGATTTCAACAAGCATATTTCCAACATCAGAGAAGAGCAGAAAAATGAAATTGATGATTTACGAGCTATTTGGGAAGACAAAAAACAAGTTGTAGCAGATTTAAAACTTAAAAAAACGGAGATAAATCATACTCGATTTTTTGAAAATGAAATTGCTGATTTTGAAAAAGAAATACAATATTTAGAGAAAACCACCAATCAATTACCAGCCGAAAATGAACATTTGAAAAATCAAATGGAAACTATTCAAAAGCAATGGGAATTAGATGAACAAAATTTACAAAAAGACTTAGAACGCAGTAAGGAAAAGTTAGAAGAAAAAATTGCATTGCTTGAAGCGAAAATTGCTGAAATTACAAACGACATCAACAATAGCAAAAGTTCTTTGTATGGTTGGCTAAGCGAAAATTACCCAAATTGGGAAAACACAATAGGCAAAGTCGTTGATAAAAATGTGTTGTTTAATGCTGCACTAAATCCTCATTTTACAGAAAAATCAAATCATCTTTACGGAGTTGAAATTGACTTGAACGAAATCAACAAAACCGTAAAAACGGTTGCTGATTACCAAAAAGAGAAAGCAGATTTTGAGCAACAAATTCAAACACTCAAAAATGAAATCGCAGAATTATATACCAAATTAGAAGACAATAAAGGAAAATTAAAAACTAAATATCAACCCAAAATCCGTGAAAAGAAAGATGCTATTCGTGGAAATGAATACAAAATAGAACAAGCAAAAAGCAAACTTTCGGAAACTATCATCAAGCGTGATGAACTAAAAGCGAATGCCGAAACGGAACGGAAAACCCAACTTGAAAACATTAGTTTAGAAATAGACAAAGCAATCGAAATAGCAAAAACAGCGGAACAAGAAGTAAAGAATTTAGAAGAAACACTAACTAAAAAAATCAAGACAAAAGAAAAAGAGCGGGACAAAATCATCGATACAAAAAAAGAACGAACTGATGAAGTGTTGCAGAAAATAACCGTAGAAATTCAAATCAGAAAATCGGAAACCGAAAGTCGAAAAGCCGAAATTACTATTCAAAAAAATACAGAATTATCATCGAAAGGTGCTGATACAAAACGATTGGAAGAGATTGAAGCAAGAAATAATTTCTTGAAAAACGAATTGAATTATATTGAAGAAAATACGGCTTTGGTTATCGAATACCAAAAAGATAAACGGGAATATATTGACAGAACAAACGATTTTAAACAAGAAAAACAAAAGCAGGAAAAACAATTAGAAACCGAAAGCCAAAAATACGAAAACCAAAAGGCAATAATTACAAAAGACTTATCTGATATTCAGACAATCTTATCAGAATTAGATGCCAAACTAAAAATAATACAAGAAGACATTAAGCTGTTTTCCGACTTTAAAGAAAGTGATTGTTTTAAATCAATCGCCCAATATTTTGGCATTTCAGAAGATGAAATAAAATCTGAAAAACAGGTTAAACGATTGATTGATGAAATTAAAGAAATTCATTACGAAAAACTGCACAACCGCAAAGATGAGTTGCGTTCTAATGCGACCGATTTCCTTGGAAAATTTAGCGACAACAACATTTTCAAATTCAAAAAGCAAATTGCAAGCGAAAATGATTTGCTGAACTTTGCCGAAATGCTGAGCGATTTTGTGGAAGAACGAAAAATAGACCGCATTGAAAAAGAAGTCAATGAACGCTTTGCATTGATTGTTTCAACCATCGGTACAGAAGCCGGAAATTTGTTGGCTCAATCTGGGAAAATACAATCAATCATTACCAAAATCAACAACGATTTTACAGAAAGAGAATCTATCGGAGCAGGTGTTATCAAAAAAATAGAACTAAAAATTGAAGATAGCAAAAGCGAAATTGTGCATTTGCTTTTAAGTATTAAAAAGTACAATGACGAAAATGCAAACGAGTTTGGAACAAGAAATCTTTTTTCGTCCGATAATCAAGAAAAGAAAAATAAAGAAGCTGTTGATTTGCTGAAACAGTTTGTCAAAAAAATCAATGAAGCAAGACGAGATTATGTTACGCTTTCGGATTCTTTTGAGCTAAAATTCAGAATTGTAGAAAACCAAAACGACACAGGTTGGCAAGAAAAATTGACGAATGTTGGTTCGGAAGGAACAGATATTTTGGTCAAAGCAATGGTCAATATTATGTTGCTCAATGTGTTTAAAGAAAGTGTATCGAAGCGTTTTAAAGATTTCCGACTGCATTGTATGATGGACGAAATTGGTAAACTGCACCCGAACAATGTACGTGGAATTTTGAAATTTGCCAACGACCGAAACATCCTACTCATCAACGGTTCGCCTATTGAAAATGATGCCTTGGCATTTCAACATATTTACAAATTGAACAAAGACGAGAAAAGCCACACCAAAGTAAAACGCCTGATAACGCAACATCTTGAAGAATGAAAATTCCGATTTCCATAGCAGAAAAATTGATTTTGCTTTGCAAGGTAGAAAAAATTCCTGCAAGTAAAATCCGACATTCGGTAATAAACGAAATGCTGGATAACGGCATTCTGAAAAAGCAAATTCAAGGACGAAGTAAAGCATATATTTATTGTACAGAGTCTCGAGCAGTAACTGATTTTTTGAAAAATCATTACGGCATTTCTGATTTGCAAAATTACATCGACACATTACAAGACACTGAAATTACCCGCTCGGATTTGATTACTGTTTCGTCTGATTCTAAACAAAAATCGGTGCGTACTTTTAAAGGTTTTTTGGTTAATTGCTACACTCCTATTCCTGCAACGCTCAATGAAAATCAAATTGTATTGAATCCAGTAGATGGAACCTTTCAATTTATTTATGATTTTGAGAATTTTATTCTTCCTGACGATATTACGATTGTAGGCATAGAAAATCCTGAAAACTTTCGATACATAGAAAAGCAAAAATATTTATTTGAAAATATCAAGCCATTGTTTGTAAGCCGCTATCCGCAAAATCAAAGTAAAGATTTGCTCAAATGGTTACAATCCATACCGAACAACTATCTCCACTTTGGCGATTTTGATTTTGCAGGAATTGGCATTTATCTAAACGAATATAAAAAACATCTTGACGATAAAGCACAGTTTTTTATTCCTGAAAACATCGAATTTCTATTGGGTAATTATGGAAGCAGAGCTTTGTATGATAAGCAAAAATTGAATTTTGAACAACAAGCTATTGAAGAAGAAAATCTAACAAATTTGATTGCATTACTTCATCAATACAAAAAAGGATTGGAACAGGAAATATTTATAAATAGTAAAGTTTTTACGGGTATAAACTCCAAAAATATTTAAAATGACTGATACAATAAAAAACATTATAGAGAAGTTTGAATTAGGTTATGTGTTTACCGTTAGTGATTTCCCTGTAACGGCAGAAAATGCAAAAACTATCAGTAAAATATTGAATAACCTTGTTGCAACAGGCTATTTACGAAAACTATCAAAAGGTAGATTTTACAAACCCGAAATGAGTAAATTTGGAGAATTACCTCCCGATACTTATCAGGTTGTAAAAGATTTAATCGAGCAAGACGGTAAATTAATTGGTTATATCACAGGATATTCGGCTTTTAATGATTTTGCACTGACCACACAAGTTCCTGCCATTTTAGAAATCGGAATGCGGAAAGAAAAAAAAGCCATTATACGTGGCATTTATCGTATTCGATTTATCCGACAAGACAATACAATCACAAAAGAAAATATTCCGCTTCTGCGTTTACTTGATTGTTTGCGTTTTTTCAAAAAAATTCCCGATACAACGCCCAACAATGCTTGTCAACGTTTGATATATCTAATTGGAAAATTAAACGACCAAGAAACATCAAAAATTAAAAAGTTAGCGTTGAAATATACACCACAGGCAATCGCACTTTTGGGTGCTATATTGGAAATAGTAAAACCACAGGAAGATACAACCCAATTATTCAAAAAACTAAATCCGATAACTGTTTACAAACTTGGAATATCCGATAAAGTTCTACCCACACAAAAAAACTGGAACATTCAATGAGATTACACAATAACATACAAGATTTTAACGAACTAATTCGACTGACTGCAAATCATTTCGGTATTCTACCCGAGTTTATTGAAAAGGATTATTGGATAACCTTAATTCTTTATAGATTATCGCAATCCCCACACGCTAATAGCGTAGTTTTTAAAGGTGGAACTTCATTAACGAAAGGATATCGTTTAATCAGTCGATTTTCAGAAGATATTGACATCGCTTTGCTTGATGAAAAACTGACTGGCAATGCTTTGAAAACAAAAATTCGAAAAATTGAAAAAATAATTACAGCCGATTTGACTGAAATCGAAGAACAAGGTGTAACACGCAAAGGTTCGGTGTATCGCAAAGCGCTTTTTCAATATCCAAGCAATATTTCTCTTTCCAACAATATTCAAAAACGAATCATTGTCGAAATTAATTCATTTGCAAATCCGTATCCTTTTGTACAGCAAGAAATCACTTCGTTTATTGCCGAATTTCTGACTGCAACAAATCAAACAGAAGCGATAAAAGAATATGGATTAAACGCTTTTTTTCTCAATATTTTGGATAAACGCAGAACAATGCTCGAAAAATTGGTTTCGCTTATTCGTTTCTCGTATTCGGAAAATCCCACAAGAGAATTAGCCAAGAAAATTCGTCATTTCTACGATTTGTACTATTTGACCAAAGACAACGATTGTGCTGAATATCTACAATCTCCCAAATTTAAAAACGACTTGGCTGAATTACTTGCTTACGACCAACGAGAATTTGATGAGCCGCAAGGTTGGCAAACAAAAACAATTACTGATTCTCCATTAATAACAGAATTTCCAAAACTATGGGAAGATTTGCGTTCAACATATCAAAATGAATTAACACCATTAGCTTATTCAGAAATTCCTAATGAGAAACTGATTGAAGTATCATTTATGGTAATAATAAAAAAAACAGTATGACGAAAAATCAACGGCAGTTAATAACTAAGGTTTCGTGGCGCACGAAGTGCAAGCCATGAAACCCCTGTTGAACGAAACCGGCTGCATGGTCTCCCTTATGGGTTTATCGATTTGTTTTTATGGATGAGTAATAGACAAAATGCCGAGTTTTTTTCTTAGACGTAGTAGCAAACAGCCTGTTTTTCCGCTGTTTTTCACATTTTCCTTGACTTGTTTGCATACCTTCCCATAACCAAATCTCTATGATTTAGGAATAGGTTGAGTACCCAATAAGTAGTCTTAATGAATGCAAATTTACGGATTACAGCAGAAGGTTACCGTAGGTTTCATTCAACAACGGTCTGGCATCAGACAGATAAAGTTTTACGTTTGAAAACTTTGTAGTAAATTTACGCTTTACGATCGCTCGGAATTTTCAACTGAAATTCCCGCCCAAACACATAGCAACAAACCATTAACAAGCATACATGGACAATAGTCCATACTCAATCTGAGTTTAAAAACCGAATTTTTACAACAAACCATAAAAAATGAACGTACTTTTTGTTTGCAGTAAGAATAAATGGCGAAGTAGAACAGCAGAAACAATTTTCAAAAACATTGGATCTCATATTGTGAAATCAGCAGGAACCGATGAAGGAGCAAGAATTAAGTTGACAGAAAAACATTTAGAATGGGCAGACATAATTTTTGTCATGGAAAATAAACACAGAGATATTATTCGCAAAAAATTCAATTCAAGTTTTGACAAAAATAAAATAATCGTTCTTGACATTGACGATGAATATCAATACATGGACGAAGAATTAATTTTATCCATCAAAACTTCCGTAACACCATATTTAGGCCATGTCTTCTAAAAACCGAGAAAAAATAAAAGTTAAGCAACTTCTTGAATATGCAAAAAACTTGTTGAAAAATCCCTATACGGAAATTCAGCAAATCATTGAAATGCATACCAACGAAGAGCTATTCGAGAAGAAAAAATACAAATGGACAGGTACAACTTCGCTTGGTGCTTACCTGATTTTTGCAACATCAAGCCATTATGATTGGGCAATAAAGATTATTAAAAAAACTTTAAAATGACTACAAAACTATGAGCTTAATATTACAACAAGCGATTTTTACACAACGAATAGCAGGCTTGCACACTAACAAGCTTTTGACGGCAGGCGAGGCGAATGGGAACGTTTGATTATTTTTAAAAAATAACAGCATAGACAAATGCAAGAAAGAGTAACACAAGACAAAATCTTTAACAAAAACGATTTGCCAACAAAAGGCGAATACGAAAATTGCACTTTTAACAGTTGCAATTTCTCCGACACCAACCTTTCAGAATTTAAGTTTATTGACTGCACATTCAACGGCTGTAATTTCAGTTTGGCAAAAGTCGATAATACAGCATTCCGAGACGTTAAATTCATAGACTGCAAAATGTTAGGGCTCCGATTTGACACCTGCAACGAGTTTGGACTTTCGTTTGCATTTGATGGTTGTCAACTCAATCATTCGTCATTTTACAAAACGAAAATTAAAAAGACAATTTTTAAAAATTCAACTTTACATGAAACAGACTTTGTAGAAACCGATTTGACAAGTGCAGTATTTGACAATTGTGATTTGTCACAAGCCCTTTTTGACCATTCGATACTTGAAAAAACCGACTTTCGTACTTCTTACAATTATTCTATTGACCCAGAAAACAACCGAATCAAAAAAGCAAAATTTTCTATCTCGGGCATTTCAGGACTTTTAGATAAATACGACATTGACATAGAAAAATGACACCAAGAATGGCAACAACACACCAAAGACATATTTAGGAAGTATAAAAAAATTATTACTCTGAAAACCAACGGAATAAAAGTTTTTGGCCTTTAAAGAAACTTGGGATATTAATGTGTTACTGTTAGTCACTTCGGGGTTTCCAATAACGCCTCGGCCAATCTACGGTAATTATTTCAGCAGGGACCATCTTCTAATAACTAATTTTTCATAACACACAAAGTGGAAGCCATAAATTGAAAATCAGCGAAGTTAACCACTATTGAACGAAGCTCGTTGCTGTGTTCCTTTACCTATTCTCCATAAACCGTTTCGTGATATTGTCTAAAATTACCTTATATATCGGCAGATAGATGATGGCATTAATCAACAGTTTAAAAATATAGTCCACCGTTGCTATTTCCACGAGATGCGTGGACAAATAAGTATCCGATGTCTTGTAAAATGCAATCGTAAAAAATGTGATGGTATCAACAAAATTGCCAAAAATAGCCGATGCCAATGGCGCTAGCCACCAAGCCTGCTTTTGACGAAGTTTATTGAAAACAAAAATGTCGATAATTTGCCCTACAATATATGCAGAAAAACTCGCCAAAGCTATCCTAAAAACAAAGAGATTGAAGGTAGTGAGCGCCGATAGACCCATCCACTGCGCATCCCTAAATAAAACCGTTACGATATAAGAAACGACCAAGGCTGGCAACATCGCATAGAATACGATTTTCCGAGCCATGCTCGCATCAAATAATCTAACCGTTAGATCGGTAGTCATAAATATAAAAGGAAAAATAAATGCGCCCCAGGTGGCATGAAATCCCAACACCGTTACCGGTAGTTGAACCAGATAATTACTAGCCGCTATAATCAGAATATGTAAGCCGGCTAAGACCAGCATAAGGCGATATTTCGCAAAAGATTGGATTGCTTCCATGACTTAGTTTTTTAACGTGGGAAGTTTTCGAACCACGACACTCTATTCTGTTAATTTAGAGCAATATTTAATATTAATCCTTGTCCTAAATGGTAAATAATAATGATTGCTTTCCTCACATCGATCGACATAATCCGATTTATTAATGTGATTACAACAACGCTTTTTAAACGTAATTAGGAGCATTTTGTTTTAAAAACAAAACATATTAATTAGGAATTTATACTTCAATTTTTAAAAAAAGAAAAACCGATGGATACACCTATTTAGGACAATCGATGGCAACGATTCCCAACCATTACCTACCAATAGGTGCGTATCGAGCGAACCAACATCTAACATGAATTGTTGTATGGCTACATTTACAAGTAGTCTGTACCATGATACACATTCCCCTGTCTGTCCTTGAATTGGCAATTGTCAACAACAACACTTCTACATACCAAGCTATTGAAAATAGCATGATTGTCGCTCAAAAGGCGGACGAATTGGGCTTTTCGAGAATTTGGTTTGCCGAACATCACAATTCTCCTTCCATTGCTAGTTCTGCAACCGCCTTACTGATCCAATTAGCAGCAAGTAAAACCTCCAATATCCGTGTTGGCTCAGGAGGAGTCATGCTTCCCAATCATTCGCCCCTTGTCATTGCGGAACAATTCGGAACCCTAGAAACCTTGTATCCAGGAAGGATTGATCTCGGACTCGGGAGAGCACCGGGAACAGACCAATTGACGGCTCACGCACTCCGGCGTGACCATGTCAGAAATGCTCAAAATTTCCCTACTGAAGTACAAGAACTACAACGGTATTTCAAACCAATTGATCCCAATGCAAAAGTGCACGCTCATCCCGGCGAAGGCTTAGATATCCCAATATGGATCCTTGGATCTAGTACCGACAGTGCCTATCTGGCTGCCGAAATGGGACTTCCCTATGCCTTTGCCATGCATTTTGCACCAACCCACTTTTTTGCGGCAGCTGAGATCTATAAATCCCGATTTAAACCATCGGCACAACTAGATAAGCCCTACTTCATGGCCTGTGTCAATATCATCGCTGCGGACACAGATGACAAAGCGCATTTTCTTGCGACTAGCTTTTACAATATGTTTATTCACCTTGTGACCGGCCAACGACAAAATGGGCTGATGCCTCCGGGCGCTATATCTGAAGCCATACAAAATCCCGATGTTAAAATTCTAGTGGATAGAATGACCGGCGGTTCGTTTATCGGTAGTCCCGAGACGATAGGGTCGCATCTACAAGCATTTATTGAAGCTTCAAAAATAGATGAATTGATGTTTACAAATTATATCTTTGACATGGAAGCCCGTTTAAATTCTATGGAGATAATCCACCAATTATCAAGACTGTAAAGACACCGATGTTTCCGAAATCTTAAAAATAACACAGATATTCCTATAAAAATCACGATCATTTCCGTAGTTTTACCATACAGCTACATGAGATAAATCGTATATCCTTAGACACAAAACGAAAGACATCATTCGCTATTTTCGCGTGCAATACGGAATATTTACAATTATTTTCCGGATAATGGATAGAATCATTTATCTTTATCATCGAAAACATCTGAATGAAATCATGACAACGCATCCCACTTCGACCAATAAATGGATTAATGCTTTCAAAAATTTACTGCCGAGTCCATTTACAATCGCCATCTTCTTGACTTTTTTTACTTTGTTGATGGCTCAATGGCTCACTAAACCACAAGATGTCGCACATAGCGATTATTTTATTCAACTAGTGACTTCCTGGCAAAAAGGCCTATGGGATAGTTCTGGTGGCGGTCTTTACTTTGCTTTTCAAATGATGTTGATTCTCGTTCTAGGCCATATTTTAGCCCTAACACCGGCTGTCAATAAACTGATCCATGCTTTACTAAAATACTGTCACGACACTGCTTCAAGTACGGTCATCGTTGCCATAGGAGCGATTGTTTTAGGCCTCGTCAACTGGGGCTTAGGTTTGATTTTCGGAGCCATCATGGCTAGAAAAGTAGGTGAAAAATTTGCTAATGCCAATAAAAAACTCAATTATGGCCTAGTCGGTGCCGCCGGATATGCTACCATGATGGTCTGGCATGGCGGATTATCTGGAAGTGCTACTACCAAGTCGATGGAGGAAGGACATATCCGCGAGATGATGGCATCAGCTCAAATTGCCGGAACTTATCCCAACCAGGTACCGTTTAACGAAACCATCGGATCCACTTTAAATATCATAGTTACTACCGCCTGCTTGGTCTTAATCCCTTTAGTTCTTTACTATATTGCTAAAAAATCTAAAAACGAACAAGTACCCGTACTTGAGCAACATTCGAACCCCATGCTCCAATCTACTCCTTCCGACGTCGTTGGCGCTGAAAAACTGGATTATAGCCGATATTTTGGAATGGGACTTGGCTTGGCCTTGCTTGCTTTCGGTGTTTATCTTGCAATCAATTATTCTGGTTCTAGCGCCTTAGGCTTTATCCAACTCAATTATATCAATTTTATATTTCTAGCGCTATCCCTAACACTACATAGGAGCATCCAAAATTTTAGCAACGCCCTACAAATTGCGGTAGAGGACGTCTCGGGAATATTGATCCAATTTCCATTTTACTTTGGCATCTTAGCCATCATGCAGTCTAGTGGGCTTATCATTGTATTTTCTGATTCAATCACGGCAATAGCAACGAAATCCACCTTACCGTTCTTGAGTTTTATCAGTGCCGGTTTAGTCAATATGTTTATACCGAGCGGTGGTGGTCAATGGGCAGTTCAAGGTCCTATCATCGTTCATACCGCTATGGAACTAGGTGCAAGCCTTCCTAAGACCATTTTGGCTATGGCCTATGGTGATCAATGGACGAACATGCTCCAACCCTTCTGGGCACTCCCACTACTCGGCATTACAAAACTAAAACCTCAAGAATTACTGCCTTATAGCTTCATCACTTTCTTAGTAGGATTTTTTATCTTTGGTGTCGCCTTGCTAGTGCTATGTCTATAAAAAGACTTAGGAAGTTATTTTTTTAAAAAAAAGATTAAGGCAAAAAACGCAGGCATAGTGGTAACTATGGCGAATATTTTTAACGATGAGATTTGAAAAAAGAACAACATTTTATGAAGATTTTTTGTGGATAGAGCAATAGTATTGTGAGTTTTCCTGATTTGTTTTAACTTTTGGCTTTAAAACTTATACATTCGTGATACTATTAATCTTTCTTTGCTTCTGTCTTTACATAAAAGCAACAAAAATCATGGCTGTAATGACTCATCCTATAATCACTCCATAAAAATGATTCATTTTCAATTAACAAAAAAAAAACGCCCATACAAAACCTTGTACCGACGCTTCATGCAAATATAAAATATAGTGATTATTTAGACAAAAGCTCTACATATTCTTTTGCTTTCTCGTGTTCTGGCTTGATAACTAAAACTTGTTCGAAAGCTGCTTTTGCAGATTTATTATCCTCATTATTCACGTATCCGTATCCCAAATACATATAAGCATCTACCAGATAGCTTTTGTAGTACTCTCTTTCTTGATCGGACAAGCCAGAGGTTACTTCAATAAACTTTTTATAATCATCCATTGCTGGATATGTTTGGTGATCCGGGTCTGATTTCTCTACACATCTTGCGATATTGTACCAGCCAATCGCATAATTCGGAGACATTTCTACCAATTTCCTAAACTCAACTTCTGACTTTTCATAATCTTTCTTTGCGTAATAAGATCCTGCATATAAATATTGCTCAGAAACTTCTAAGTCGGCATACATTTTCTTCTCCTTATAGAAACGAATGGCATTGTCATAATCCTTGTTATCATAAAACTTTTTAGCTAAGTTACCTAGAACTTCTGCTCTTCCTTCTGGATTTTTGTCCCATAGTTTATGATAAAAGCTCAAAGCTCGATCATAATCTTCAAGCCCCATGGCTACCTTTCCTTTATAATAATGGTCTGCATCATAAGGATCTTCATCTACTTTTTCTAGGTTTGCATCTAACAACTTAAAGAAAGCATCCGCTTCTTCAAATTTTTCTTGTTCAGCATAAGCATAAGCCAACCATCGGTCTAGCGTATAGTCTGTACTGGTCTTTTTAAGCTCTAAGGCATTTTCTATCACTCGATCATAATCTTTAGCTTCTGTCAACATAAAGCGAATCAATCGAATTTTAGCTAGCTCGTCAGTACCGGCCAATGAAACATATTTTTCCAATACTGGCAATACCTTTTTGTCTTCGCCAAATCTCATATAAGTTTCATACAATGCCTTATAGGCAGGCGCAAACTCCGGAGATAATTGAATGGCTGTCTCCAAGTTCTCAATGGCCTGATCTTTATTTTTGGTAGCACTCCAAATTCTAGCCATAGAGATATAGGCTTCAACGTTAGAATTGTCCTTTCTTACCGCTGTTTCATACGAGTTCATGGCATTACCTGCTTGATTATCTTTGGTATAAGCATCACCCAAGTGTGCCCATGTCGAACCTACATTCGGATCCATATCGCGAGATTGTCCAAGATATTCGATAGCTTTCGCATAATTGGGCGTTCTACTGTATAAATAAGCATCTCCAATAGCAGCATAGACGGCTGCTGACTTCTTATTTTTCAATGCGATATAAGTAAAAGCCTTGTCTGCTTCCATCTTTTTTCCGGTTTCCATCCACATCTGAGCCTGACCTATAGAGCACAAAACACACTTTTTATCGGTAGTTACCGCTTGATCAAACAATGCTTCTGCTGCATCATATTCTTCTAACTCGTATTTGATTTTACCTAAATAATACAATGGCAAACCATTTTTTGGCTCAGCATGCATCACTTTTTCAAAAAATGCGGTTGCGTCACCGAAGTTTTCATTTGCAATCATTTTAATTCCAGGTGTCAAGTCTGATTGTGCCACTAGCACATTGACCATCATAAATAATACTGCGACCCAACTAAAAACGATTTTCATTTTTCTAAATTTTAAATTGATTTATTAATTAAAATTCCAAGAGTTCGTTAATCCTCTATTACTTTGAAATCTCCTAATCCTTTAAACTCAATCCATCTTTCGGACTGATACTCCGGCAATAACCCGGCTTTAAGTAAAATTTTTTGCCCTCGATCTTCACAAACAAAAGATGCAAACCCAAGGGTTACATTGGTAATACCTACACGACGTATGATGTATAAATCCCGCGTAAATGGATAATAACCATTCATATTCATCTGCTCAGGACCATAAAAATGATCCCGGGTTTCGGGTATAACACCTGCAATCTGAAGAATGCTCACTTGATTTAGCAACTCCACAGCAGCCGAATCGTCATCATCTGCGACATTACTCCAATCGATAACACCGATACCATCCGGATTTTGGTCAAGCCAAGCTATGATGGCTTCCTTGCTTTCAAGCGCATACACTTGATCCGACAATGACTTACCCTTCAAATGATTGGTCAATTCGTAAGCTAATCCCGAATTCTTATTTTCGATGGCAAAGGTATAATTCGGAGAACTCAACATGTCTAGCATTTGATCGTAGGTAAACTTCAATGCCGTCCGATCTTTGTGGCCGATAAATGCGATCGAACTCTTGCCAAAAACATATTGTCGAGGCCACACTTCTCGTTGATGAAATCCTGCCAACTCTATACTATCTAAACCATGCGAAATAATCATTACATCAATACTATCCGCATAAAACTTTCTTTTGATGACCATCTCTGGTGCGTAATGCACCGTCAATCTGGCATTAGCGTAAGCTCTCAAAAAAATATCAACTTCTTCTTCAATCACATTGCGCAGGCTCTCATCACACCAAATCTCTGCTTCTCCTACCACAGGACTGTTTTTAAAATCCTTGATGGATGTTTCTTGCTTGCAAGATGCCAAACCTATCAAAAGTATCAGTATGCCGTAAAATGCTTTCATTTGTTATTAAGACGATATCGAGTCTTTCTCTACTCTTTAAAAAAAGTTAAATTTTTAATAATTTATTATAAACTTAAAAATTAGTCTTACACGGCAACGCGCATAAGACTAATTTTATAAATTATGATTCAATGAATTGGATACGTTTTAATCGGTTGAATATACAATATACAAACGCCATAATCCATATAACATAAACATCGGACCTAGGATATCACCATTGGGTATAATCTCATTGTATATCCAGGAGAAAGCACCCATACCCATGATAAATATCCAGATGATATACTGAGTAAGCTTGCCGGTCCTAATCATGGATTAATCTTGCAACGTAAAGTTAACCGGTAAAGTATATTTTACTTTAACCGCCTTACCATTCATCCTTCCGGGACTCCATTTTGGCATACCTTTTACAACTCTGACTGCCTCTTGGTCACAACCTCCTCCGATACCTCTAACTACCTGAACATCCTCAATAGCACCCGTTTTAGAAACCACAAAGGATAAAATCACCCTTCCTTTGATTCCGTTTTCACGTGCAATAGCCGGATATTTGATGTTTTCACTCAAGTATCTGAATAGTGCTGCTTCCCCGTCCGGGAATTCAGGTTTTTGTTGTACACTCGCCATATTCATCGGCTCTTCATCTTTCTCTACCGGTGGTGGTGGCGGTGGTGGTGGCGGCGGTGGTGTGAAGTCCACATCCGTTCGTCCTCCTTCTTCTCCTTTTCTATCTTCCTTTCCCGGATCTTTGTCTTTCAACTCGCTAACATCCGGTGGTGGAACCTCTTCTACCACTTCCTCGTCTTTCTTAACCACAGGTTGCACAAACTTGATCTGATCCCGGATGGGTGGTGGATCAACTTTGGGTGGTGGTGGTGGAGGTGGCTTATTAGGGTCCATTGGTGGTGGTTCCGTAAGAGTAACTTCTATCATTTCCTCTTTTTCCACTTTGTTTTTAGCTACGATACCTTTATACCAAGCATATATCGTAGGTGACAGCATCAAAAGAATGAAAAGAGAAATTCCCAATATGGTACCACGCGTCATATTTTTGCCATATCTCTGACGGAGAACATAAGCACCATAGGCCTTATTTCTGTTCTCAAACACCAGATCGTCGATATTATTTATTCTTGGCTGATTAGACATACGTGTGATGTTTTTTAATTAATTTAAAATAAAAATCAATAAGCTCCTCTTGTATTACTTACGTTTCTGATTGATCTGCAGAGCAACTAAGGAGTCTATTGCCTCCTTCGGAGGCAATATAGCGTACTTATTAACTCCGTTGATCGTCATCTCATCCAATGCGTCCACCGTATTCTTCAACTTAGAACCCGGTAGTGGTTTGATCATAACAAACAATTCGTTTTTGTCTCCGTGCATGGCTTGAACCTCATTTTGACGTCGCTTTACGACAGCTCTCAATCCTTGTGCTGAATAATCTGTACTATCCAGTTCAATCGTTGAGGTCGCTGTAATTTCGTCAGGAGATACATACCAATAAACTTTATTGTTATCTCCCAACATTAAATTAAGCGTCTTAGACATCTTGATTGTTGGTTCATCCATATCTTTATCCTGATCTTTATCTTCAACCGGTTTATTGATTTCCATGGTTTTAGGCTTATTCATCGTTGTTGCCAACATAAAGAAAGTAATCAATAAGAAAGCCAAATCCACCATAGGCGTCAAGTCAACCCTTGTCGATAATTTTTTGGACCGTTTACCTTTTTTGCCTTTATTGGCAACTTCCATTTCTGCCATGGTTGGTTATTTATTAACTATTTATGTAATAAAAAAATAATTATTCTGCTACTTTCTTCTCCGTCGTGATGATATTAAACTTATTTACCTTACACCGTTGTAACGTTTGAATCAACAAATCAAACGATTTATAAGATGTCGATTTATCACCCTTGATCGCGATACGCAATTCAGGGTTAGCATATCTACTCCAAGTGATGAGATTCTCTACTTGATGTTCTCCTTCAAACTCCGTTGAGTCTATCTTTAGACCCGGTTGTTCGTAGTGCCCTCTCGCCGTAGCATCCATCGCTAAAAATGCCGGTAAATCATTAATATCAATACCCCACAATTCCATCACCTTGAATGCCTTTCTCTGGTCGTCATTCAAATCAAATTTATATTCCTCTTCGATTCTTTCCAACAATGCCATTCTGGTAGGTTGGTCATCCAGTCCGAAAAATATTTTTCCATCTTTTGAGATATCAAATTTCATAACATTGATATCTGGTAACGGAAATTGAGCCGTCGATGCCGGTAAATCAATCTGAGTTACTTCCTGAGGTCGGAATTTTGTGGTCAGGATAAAGAATGTCAAAAGTAAAAACCCTACATCACACATGGCGGTCATGTCGATAGTGGTGCTTTTGCGTGCTATTTTTGCTTTAGCCATATCTTTTATTTTTTAAAATTATTTTGCTTTGTTATTTATATAGATGCACACTTCTCCATTTTTGGTGTATGCCCACTATATTTTTTTTTAATTTAAAGCAAAATTTTGTGCGATACTGTATCCAGCTTCATCAATGCTATACGTCATTTTGTCAATCTTCGTAGTAAATACGTTGTACAAAATTACCGCAATCGCTGATGTTCCAATACCTAAAGCTGTGTTGATCAAAGCTTCAGAGATACCTGATGATAAGGCTACAGCATCCGGTGCACCCGCAGTCGCAATCGCCGAGAAGGCACGAATCATACCTGTTACCGTACCGAGTAGTCCCAAAAGGGTTGCTACTGAAGCCATCGTTGATAAAATCACCAAATTCTTTTCAAGCATAGGCAACTCTAATGAAGTAGATTCTTCCACTTCTTTTTGAACAGCTGCTACTTTTTGGTCTCTATCTAATCTTGTGTCTTTATCCACTATTTTATAGCGACTTAAAGCTTCTCTGATAACATTAGCTACAGATCCTTTTTGCTTGTCACACTCGGCAATAGCGCCATCGATATTTCCAACTTTAATTAAATCTTTAACTTTACGTACAAAAATATTGGCATTACCTTTACCACCGGCAATGGTCAATGTCAAAAATCTTTCAATAACTATCCCTGCTGTGATCATAAAACACGCCATTAGGATAGCAACCATGAATCCCCCTTTGTACATCATACCTAAATAGTTACCTACCTTAGGGTGTCCGTTTGGATCGCCATTCTCAAAGTTATCAGGGCTACCTAATACATAATTAAAGATAAAAAATGCAGTAACCAATGCCGCCACGATCAATAGAACCGGGAACAAAGAACTCAAAATACTGCCTCCACTTGACTTTTTTACATTTGCATTCTGACTCATAAAATGTGATTTTTTAATTTTTACTAATTAAACACTCTTAAATTAAAACTCAATTTTTAACAATTTTTAACAAAATTACACCTCCAATGCCTTCCATTGGAAACCGTAAAAGTATCTCAATATTTGCTTATGACAAAATTTTACGGTAAAAAAAATCAATTTTGATTGCTCCAAGACAAACTCTTTTTTTTATATTAAAATCAAATCAATATATTACTTTAACGATTACAATATATATAGAAGTTAATTAATTAATTTTTACATTGAGTTAATTTTTTGTTACTTAAAATAGGGTTTACATGCTTCAAATTAAAAAATAATATATATATTTTTAGTGTTATAAAATATTAAATTATTGTTAATACACAAATCACACAATTTAATGTCCAACTTTATTAAAAACACTACAATACACAAAATATTATTTTGAAACTATAGTAATCTCATGTAAGTTATTTAAAACACTTAATCCAACAGCTATTTTTGTCTTTATTTGGTGAATTATGGTTAGGGATGCATTCCCAAAGACATGCAGATTCCCTTTTACATACACGAAATTACCGAGCATTACATACCTAGCAGAATCCTTTTGTGATTCCTTCAAAAATATCCCGAAAGGATTATCACTCGGTAGCCATAATCATAAAAACACCATTCCCAGCATGCCGTAGGTATGCTTCCTGCCCGTTTAAAATCGGATCAAAACCAAAAGAGCTCATCTGATACTCAGATAAGCTCTTTTAATATGATGACCTTGTTATCGGTTTCTAATTCGTCTATTGCTGGGCTGGAGCCGGTGTTTGCTTGCTACCTCCACCAAAACTAATGCCTATTGTCAACTCATGGGATCCATCGTTGTAATCTTGGATAACGTGAGAAGAGGTATTATAAGAGTAGTAGAAATTAAATTTGTCGATTTTTGTTCCTAGCATGAAGCCTAATCGCTTATCGGCACCAAGGGTATAGTTACCCCCGGCCATTAACTTATCTTGAAGAAAGCCAAAATACAAATTCAAATCTACGTGCGTAGGTACGTTATTGAGTTTCTTCATGATTATATTTGGTGTCATGGATATGTCCGGATGTAAATCCAACTTATATCCTAATTGTAATATAAATCCTATCTCTCGATCCGGTGTATCGATATCTATATCGCTAATTCTAGCACTAATCAATGAAGGTAATATGACTCCATAGCTCAATTTATTCAAATACAAGCCATACAATCCAAAAGAAGCATCAAAGTACTCTGTGCCTGTCAATACATTATTGATGACAATATCTACCGGATTTGCATTGCCAAAACCTGCTAATCCATGCTTAACATAATCGGCTCCTATTCCAAAACCCACTTGATTATTGGTAGATTGAATGGTATAACTCAAGCTCAATCCTCCTTTGAAGGTTTCTAACTCTCCAAATTTGTCACTCAATATATTGACGCCTAGTCCCAATCTATTGCCTACGGCACCATTGTACGCCATCGTAATCGTTCGCGGAGCACCATCAATGCCCGACCACTTATTTCTGTAATTGACGAGGATATTGTGATCCATATTCGCACCTACAGCACCCGGGTTGATTAAATTGGGGGATAGGTTTGCTTGTGTATAAATATACCTTTCGTCAAAGTATCTTCCTTGTCCATTCATCTGGGTATTGAAGCATACTATAGATACAAACAATACTGCTAAGGCATATATATTTATTGTTTTCATACTATTTTCTTTATAATTTTATAATACCAAATTATTTATCTATCTCCTCTAAGTAAGGTTACAGTTCCTTTATATATTTCTTTGCGACCTTGACCAAAATTAACGGTCAATACCCAAATATAACCACCTTCTTTCAAATCCTTACCATCATTATCTATTCCTTGCCAAGTATTGTCATAATTGAGCTGTGAATAAACCAATCGTCCCCATCGGTCAAATACCGATAAATCTCCAGGATTATCCTTAACACAGTTTATCAAGAATAAGTCATTGACATTGTCTCCATTCGGCGTTATAATCGAAATAGCGCTATAGCATTCTCCTAACAATAAATCACAAGTTTTTACTTCGAGGTTGGACAATCTCAACTCACAATCATTGTTGTCTGTTACCGTTACATTGTATGTTCCGACACCTACATTCTCGATCTTATTATCAAAATCAATAACTTCTTGCCAGTAGTAACCGTAGTTACCTGCTCCGGTATTATTCATATTCAACTCTATCGACCCATTGTCAATATCAAGGTCTGAACATTTAATTTGAACAGTAGCGGCTAATTTACTTGGTTGTGTCACTCGAACATTGGCTGAAGTAACGCTTCCTGCTCCATTTTGTACCGTAATCGTATATAAACCGGCTATCAAATCATTAAACGTGAACGTCGATGTATTGATGACCTGTGGTGTTCCTATCGTTTGGTTTCCTGATTTTAGCGTTACTGTCATCGGGAATGAGCCACTGGTGATGGTTCCGGTTATAATACCATTGTTATCTCCAAAACATTTTACGCCAAATCCATTGTAGTCAGATGCTAAGGATACTGTTCCGATTACCGGTAACTCTTCGTTGCTACCATCACTAGAGACAATGATATTACTTAAAATATTTGAACATCCGTTGGCATCAGTTACGGTTACTGCATACGTGCCAACGCCTACATTGGTAACGGTTTGAGTACCATTGGTTGCACCACCTTGTAGGCCTCCTGACCATGAAGTATTGAATGCTGGTGTACCACCAGAAATTGAAATTGTAATCTCACCATCTGTTGACGAAGGAGTAGATGGTTTTTTAATATTGCTTACTGAACTCGTTATTACTCCCGGTTCGGTGATAGTAACGCTCTTAACTTCGCTGTTAGCCGGATTGGAACCATCTGCTACAGTTACTGTATAAGTTCCCGCTCTCAACCCTAGAGGGTTTGCTCCTGTCAAACCTCCTGTCCAAGTATATGTATAAGGAGGGCATCCTCCTGTTACCGATAACGTAGCGGCTCCGTTGTCACCTCCATTACATTTGACATGAGTCGGCGTGATCGTAACATTTAGCGGTGCTACTGCATCTGTAATCGTAAAACTTTGTGTTGCAGTACATCCTTTTGAGTCCGTAACAACAACAGAATACGTACCTGCAGAAAGGTTGGTTGGATTGGCGGTATTGCCTTGGTCCGGCGTCCATGCATAACTATAACCTCCATTACCTCCTGAGGTAGCACTAATATTTATTTGTCCTTTATTACCGCAGCTTTCATTAACTACAGCATTTGTAGGGATGCTTATGACAGTTGGTTCTCCTATGATAGCCACACAAGTTGTCGCTACCGTACCAGAACAAATGATGCTAAATGAATAAGAACCTGCTTTAACACCGGTAAGTGTAAGATTGCCCGCAGATATTGCGCCACTCTTAATCACGGTGCCGGACGATGTCTTCCATTGATAATCACAAGCATTACCATTAGTTACGGTCATCGCTGCACTACCATCGCTGCTTCCATTACAAGTAGCATTGGTGATGGCTCCTGTCGAACATACCGGATCCGGTGTATCCGCACAAGTCACATTGATACTACCACCGTTGATTTGACTGTTTAATTTCGTTGGCGAACTAGAACCATCTACTTTACCGGATATTTCATTCGGTCCTAGAATGTTTATATTCGCTACATAATTATTGTTGTTTGGACATAATAATTCAAAGCATATTCTAAAAATAACATGATTATCCGGCTTGGTTTGTGCATCTCCATTCGTCCATGCCATACTCAAAGCGTTATTTGAACTATTAAATATTCCTGAATTTAATCCATCTAAGTTATATCCTTCTGTACGGATAAACTTCAATTGTGTAGGATCCCATCCAAATCTTGTTTCTATAGAAAAGATATCTGTAAAGTTTTTGACACTTACATCCACACAAACGATATCGCCTTTCTTTCCGGAAGCACTTCCCGTATTGATGGTAACTACTTTTTCCGGATCTGTATCCTCGTCTGTAATGGTCACTTTACCATAAGTATAGCATAATGGAACGATACCGGCTCCTTCTTGCTCCCATAAGGTTAGAACGTCTTTATCGCTCATTTCTACACATCCGACTTCGCCTATATTGCCGATGGCGTTAAAACACAATTCCATGATGATGGTATTGTCTGCCAAAGTTCGTTCGTCGTCTGATGACCATAGATAGCTGAATTTACCTTGATTGGCTTTGCCATCATTATAGTCATTAGAACCACCAAATCCAGGAAGACCTCCTGAAGATGGGAATTTTACGTTGGTATATTGAAGAACGTTTGGATCCCAATTAAACGAACCTTGAATAGAAATCATATTCGTAAAATTTCTAACAGATATCGGTACGCAAACATTCTCACCTTTCTTTTTACTCACGGTGCCACCTATGATCTTGACATAACTATTGTCAGGACATACTGGGTCTATACAAGTATTGGTCGGTGTACCTTTAATCGTAACCGTACCTTTATTACCCGTAACCGTTAATAATTTTTGATCGACATCGAATACTTCAATAATACGAGGTGTCTTACTCAATACTATATCCGAATGACTTCCTTCAGAACCAATAGCCTTAAATACGATGGTAAACAACCTTGAATTATCAGGAAGGGTAGAACCACCAGCATTGTTCCATGTAACAACGATTTGGCCCTTCTTTAAGCTAGTCCCTATCGGACCCGCTAAACCACCCGCCAAATCCGGGATGCTTGTTGTAATATTTGTAAAAGAAACAAACTCAACAACTGTCGAATCATAGTTGATAGAAAACTGCATTCCAGCCAAATTTGTAAAGCCTTTGACAGTAACATCTACATTGGCATTAGCATTACGATCCACTAACGCACTAGACATGGACACCGTAAACTGGCCATGCATATGATTCAGACAAAATAAAACACCTAATATTAGTGTGACGAAAATTTTCCTCATTTTAGGAATTTTTAAAATTATTAAATTTAATGCGCAAAATTAATACAATTTAGTATAAGCGTAAATATATATTTAGCTCATTAATTATAAATTTACATTATTTCTGTACTCAAATACTCTATTCTTTTTAATTTGACCATTAATAACAATAACAAATAATAAGCCAAAAATACAAATGTAGTACAAATTGGAAAAGGAAACTCGATTATACGGTACAAATATATATAATTTTTTATTAGTATTCAGAATTTCAACTTTTAATGTTAAAATTAATGAATTTTTAGATCATACGGGTTTTAGCGCATCAATCCTTTGATACTCTTTATTTTAATTTATTTCTTTCCTTAAAATTTTATTCTAAATATCCTTAATTTTAGAAACTTCCACCAACAATAATACGGTATAATTACCCATGAAGCAGCATAGATTTTAAGTTTCAATTAAACGTGTATTACATTAATTTAATTTTCAACTGTCGTTTAATGAAAAATCATGGACTTGATAAAAAACTATACTTCAATTTTTATGTTTTTTCTTTTGCAGCTAATCAATAATCACCTTATGAAAATCTTTTCTAATGGCACTATTTATGCGCTAAGAGCGCTCATTTTTATTGTTTCTAAGCAAAACAAACAAGAATATACGAGTTTAAGTGAGGTTTCGAATGAATTAAAGATTTCCTTCCATTTTCTGACTAAATCACTACAAAAATTAACCAAAGAAGGGGTACTCACTTCTTCTCGAGGTCCTGCTGGTGGCGTGGCTTTGGCAAAACCGGCAGACACAATCCCGCTTATTGACGTTGTGCTCATCCTCGAAGGTCCCGAATATTTTGATTCCTGTATTTTGGGCTTGCCGGGATGTGGCAAGGAGGCGCCTTGTCCCTTACATGAATTTTGGTTCATCTACAAATCTAAACTTATGCAAGAACTAACCAAGGTTTCCCTAGCTGACTTGGGCAATAAAACCCTTCAAGATCGACTGCGGCTAACCCAAGAATAGATCGTTGGCACATCCTGAAAAGCATAATGGTCTTGCAAATTTATTTGCAACGTAAATATGGTAGTATTATTAGACAAATTACACGGATTTTCTATCTGCGACCATCCACAAGATCTGTGTCATCAGCGTTCCAATCTCGATAGCACTAGTGGCGTTGCAAATTTATTTGCAACATAAAAAGATATTTTAATTCCGATATAAAATACGATAACCATACGTATTTAACTATAGTTTTGTTCGTATTTAGATACAACCTCATCGCTAGTTTATGGATACATACCAAAAGGCATACAGGTTCAATTTTACATGTACGAGATTACCGAGTGATACATTCCGCCGGAATGTTTTTATGGTACAACAAAATAAAATATCCCGTAGGGATTTTCGCTCGGTAAAAATATTCATAAATCGTCTTTTTGCATGCCTTAGGTATGCTACCTTCTCCTTCGACACTGTATAGGTGTGACCACGATGTGATCGAATCTTTATAACAGATTCGGCTATTATAAACATACGACCCTGTCAAGGTCGAACAATGACTTCCATAATGGCGTTGCAAATTTATTTGCAACGTAAATATGGTAGTATTATTAGACAAATTACACGGATTTTCTATCTGCGACCATCCACAAGATCTGTGTCATCAGCGTTCCAATCTCGATAGCACTAGTGGCGTTGCAAATTTATTTGCAACATAAAAAGATATTTTAATTCCGATATAAAATACGATAACCATACGTATTTAACTATAGTTTTGTTCGTATTTAGATACAACCTCATCGCTAGTTTATGGATACATACCAAAAGGCATACAGGTTCAATTTTACATGTACGAGATTACCGAGTGATACATTCCGCCGGAATGTTTTTATGGTACAACAAAATAAAATATCCCGTAGGGATTTTCGCTCGGTAAAAATATTCATAAATCGTCTTTTTGCATGCCTTAGGTATGCTACCTTCTCCTTCGACGCTGTATAGGTACGACCACGATGTGATCGAACCCCTATAACCGACCCACCCATTATAAACATATAAGCCTGAAAGGGTAAAAAGCAACCCATATTTACAAAAACAATTCCATTTGTCTATTTTCAGACTTCCACGGTTGTTCTAGGTCTAGAAGGTACTTTTTTACTTCTAGGCCTAGCGCATATCCCGTAAGGCTGCCATCACTCCCGATGACTCTATGGCATGGGATTATGATGGGTATTGGATTGCGGCCATTGGCGGAAGCTGCGGCACGAATACATTTGACATCGCCCAATCGGATGGCTAATTCCTTGTAGCTGATGGTCTTTCCGTAGGGTATCGTCTGTAACATCTGCCAGACTTTTGTCGAAAAATCGCTGTATCCCGTTAGATCTAAAGGTACATCAAAAGTCATTCGCTTACTTTCAAAATATTCACTCAATTGCTGAACGGTCTTTTGGGTGTGTTCATTGGGATTTTGAGTGATTGTTGCGGCTTCAGTTGCTGGTATCGATTCAATCCATCGCAAACCTGTGTTTTCGGCACCTACTACCCAGATCAAAAAAGGCGTGACTAAGACTTGGATATAGGTCGCTTCAGGTATCTGCCTCATGATTATGCTACCGCCTGGTTTCCGTGAAAAATACGGTACAAAGCTTCATATTGTTGTGGCAATACTTCCCGATATCGGTCCGAAAAACTAAAAAACAGGGTGATGTGTATCGGCAATAGGGCTACATCTTTCAGGCCTATCTGTCCGAGGATGTCCGCTTGGCTCCAACCAGAGATTACCTCCAGGGCCGGCCAAGTATCAGCTCCGGTATTTACCGACATCAATACGTGGGTATTGGCCAAAAATGCTTCTGCATAGGCGTGATATCCGATATTGTAAAACTGATCGGGCGATAGGACGGCATTCGCCATTTGCTCCAGCGATAAGATGATGACACCATCTTCTTTGTTAAACTCCACATTGTGTAAATACTGGTGTTCCGGTGTTGGAAAAGGATGCTTATATAAATAAATGCGATCGGTGTCTCCTATCAGATAGTCAGTTTGCTGCAACGTCATATAAACTCCGTGGGCGGCAATCATTCCTTTGATATCGTAGGGTACATCCTTCATTTCCGAACCAACGGATTGAAACAATCTGCCTTCGATGTAGAGCGTCATCCGATGCTGAAATTTCGTCTTGGTCTCGGCATCCATTTCCAAATAAGGCTTGAAAAATCGGGTGAGCCATTCGTCGAGTTTATCGTCAAATTTCACTGGAAACTTGGTCATCCACCAGTGGTCGATCGGCCCGTTAAATACATATAAAACGACCAACAAAACCACCGGTATAAATATAAAACCCTTGTCATCAAAAGGCGTATTGTAGTTGACATAAAAGATGATAATGGCCGAAGCTATCAACGGGAATGCCAATGTTTTGGTGATGGAGTAAATGCGCATATCTCTGTATCTATCCTTTTAAATCACAAAACTACATAAAAACCGTGAAAAACCGAGTATTACCACCTTTTTGTATGACATAGGTATGGTGTCTTCTCTGCCAATTCCATACCACCTTACCCGAATAGCGCATAATGGTGTTGCAAATTTATTTGCAACGAAAACGAAGTAGTATGCTTGGCTAAAATAAGGTAATTATACGAATATTCTATCTGCGATTATCTGCAAGATCTGTGTTATCCGCGTTCCAATCTCGATAGCACTAGTGGTGTTGCAAATTTATTTGCAACGTAAAAAGATATTTTAATTTCGATATAAAATACGATAACCATACGTATTTAACTATAGTTTTGTTCGTCTTTAGATACAACACTATCGCTAGTTTATGGATGCATACCCAAAGGCATGCAGATTGCCATTTACTTGTTCGTAATTACCGAGCGATACATTCCGCTGGAATGTTTTTATCGTTCCTACCAAATAAAATATCCCGTAGGGATTATCGCTCCGTACATATAAACATCGATCATTTTTTAGCATGCCTTAGGTATGTTTCCCTTTCGGCCGATGATGCGTAGGTGCGACCACGATGTAGTCGAATCTTTATAACAGATCCGGCTATTATAAACATACGACCCTGACAAGGTCGAACAATGACTTCCATAATGGTGTTGCAAATTTATTTGCAACGTAAATGTGGTAGTATTATTAGACACATTACACGGATTTTCTATCTGCGAGTATCTGCTTAATCTGTGTCATCAGTGTTCGATGTTTTATTTGAAAATATTTTTCGTTTAAACTCAGGCGTTTTCCCAAAATTGAGTAATAGTCCTACTTCTATTTCTGTAGCTTTTAAATAATTTATCAATTGGAACTCATGTTCTTCGCACAATGCTTCTGAAGCTTTCAGCTCAATAATCACTTTTTCTTCTACAATTAAATCAGCAAAATAATCTCCAACTTCCTGTTCTTCATAATACACCTTAATTCTTCTTTGCTTTTCAACAAATAAACCCATGTTGCGAAGTTCAATAAGCATCGCATTTTCATATACCTTTTCTAAAAATCCAAATCCTAAGGTGTTATATACTTTAAAGAAGGCTTTGATGACTTTTTCTGTCAGATTTGCATGCAAATAAGTTTCCATATACATTATATTTATAATCAAAGATAGAGATAATTATACCATTTTGCCTTAATATTATCTATGAATTTCAATGTCATGAGAATTCAATAGCACACAGATGATGCTGATTGTGCTGATTTGCACGGATTTTTATCTGTGATTATCTGCTTAATCTGTGTCATCAGTGTTCGATCCTTGATAGCACACAGATGACGCTGATTGTACTGATTTGCACGGATATTGTCATGACGCATAATGATAACTATACACATGCTGATACACCTGAACGCTTCGCAGGCTGACATCCTCATCGCTGTATTTTTCTTCGGGCAACCACAGCAATTTATCGTAAATCATAGTTTTTACTGCCGAACGAATTTCTCGACTTTCTTTCCATTTCGGAATGTTGAGTTTTTCTGCTTGGAGTGTTTCCAAGGTTTCTTTAGCTACCTTTTTAACGGTTTCTTTTTCTTTTTTTGTCAAGTCCTTGTCGGCTATCAATAAATCGAAAATAGATAAAGTGGGCTCATCTAAATTTTCCTGAATAGCTCTTTTCTCTTCTGCCGATAAGTCTTTAATAAACTCCGTCAATCGCTCAAAACTTCTGTTTAATTCTATTTCAGATTTGCCCTTGTTGTATTCTTCTACAATTTCTTTATAGCGTTCGTAAAAGGCTAAACGAAGCGGGTTTTCTTGCAGCATTTGAGCTAATTTCTGCTCTACAGCTTTGTTTAAATCATACACCAATTCGTTTTTTTGCTGTATTTTGGAGAATGCTTTTTGGAGTTCTTCGATATTAAATTTCGATAAATCAATAAGGCTGTTGGTAGGTTCTGCCGTTGAATCAATCGAAATACTATCATTCACCAACTCTTGTAAACGCATAATGATTTCGGTAACATCCGCTTTTTTCACCTTTGCATTCAGTTTATTGTAAAGGGCATCGATCGCATTGTATTCACGCACAAACTTTTTAGCTTGCTTTTCAGGAAACAAGGCTTTGTATTTTCTAAAGACATTTCGAGCGGCTATTTCAAACTTTACCTTGGTTTCTTCATTTCTGCAAATAGCATTAATTCCGTTGTTGATTGCGGCTATTTTCCCCATTGCGGAAGCCTCTATCAAAGTTTTTAAATCAAAATCGAGTTCCAAAAGCATCGTTTTTACCTCAGCAATCGCTTGTTTGATTTCTTTAGCCATCGCTTCCAACTGCTCTAAAGGTTGCTCTGTTTTCTTTTCACCTTTTCCGTCTTTGTCGCCTTCACCATAAATGGCATAAGCCTTTTCTAATTGCTGATACACATTGCCATAATCAACAATTAATCCATTTTCTTTTTCATCGTTATACACCCGGTTGGCTCTTGCGATGGTCTGCATCAAGGTATGCCCTTTGATGGGTTTGTCCAAATAAACCGTAGAAACACAAGGCGCATCGAAACCGGTAATCCACATCGCACAAACAATGGCAAGGCGAAACGGATTTTCTTCATCTTTAAATTCTTTTTCCAAGTTGCGTTCTACCATTTTGCGGCGGTGCTGTTCGATGTCTAAATTCATTTTCTTGAATTTATCGACCTCATTTTGTTCCGAACTCACTACCACACAAACTTCGGTGTCTTCCACCAATTTGTATTTCCGTTCTAATTCCTGTGCTTCTTGCTGGTCTTTGGTATTGTTGATGATGATTCTTAATTCCGCCAAATACTCCGGCCAATACTCCATTATGTAGTTATACATCCGCACCGCTGTGGGTTTGTCCAATGCCACAAACATTGCTTTTCCTTGATAACCTCGCTCGTTGAAATGCCACACCAAATCTCTGGCAATAGCTCGCAAACGCTGCTCAGAAGTCAGAATGGGATATTCTTTTTGGAATAAATACGCCAACTTCTTTTGCTGGTCTTCGTCCAAATCTTCCGACTCTAAAATTTCTGCCATCTGCTCATCTAAAGCCGGATTTTCGATGTTTAATTGCTCACCTTTGTTCAAATACTTCAGCGGCAAAGTGGCTTCGTCTTCAATGGCCCGTTTAAAATCATACACCGATACATATTCGCCAAAGATGTTTTTGGTGATTTCTTCCTCATCTTTGATGATGGGCGTTCCGGTAAATCCAAGATAGGAAGCGTTTGGCAAGCCGTAAAAACGCATATTTCGGGCATATTTCCCGCCTTGGGTACGGTGCGCTTCGTCTGAAATAACGATGATGTTTTTACGGTCGGTAATCAACGGATATTCGGTTTCTTTCTCTGGGTCGATGGAAAATTTATGAATCAATGAAAACACATATCGGTGGTTTTCACTCAACAATTCACGCAGATGTTCCCGACCCGAAATGCCTTTTTTCTTTCCTGCAATCACATTTTTATTGTTCACGATGCCGACACCAGAAAAAGTATCATAAGCTTGATTTTCGAGTTCGGTGCGATCCACCACAATCAAAAAAGTATAAGCTCCGCCCAACTTTCGGTGGATTTTTTCGCATAAAAACACCATCGAATAGGTTTTTCCTGAACCTTGCGTATGCCAATACACACCGAGTTTTCCTTCTAAATCTTCGATGTTTTTAACGTTTTCCAACACACGATTGACACCGATAAACTGGTGGTTTTTTGCCATTAATTTCACCGTGTTTCCGTTGCTTTCATCAAACAAAAGGAAGTTTTCAAAAATATCCATCAGGTTTTGTTTAGAACAAGTTCCACGCAAAATGGTATCCAAACTCACTTCGCCTTCGGCTTCTTCGGTGATGCGTTTCCAGTCTAAAAAATATTTGTACGGACTCGTAATCGTGCCGACTTTAGAATCAATTCCGTTGGATAAAATCACGAAGGCATTGTGATGAAACAAATGCGGAATCGTGTCTTTGTAATCTTTGAAATTATCTTCATAAGCTGACCGCAAATCGACAGCGTGCGATTTCAGTTCGATAAACACCAATGGAATACCGTTTACAAAACCCATCACATCGGGACGGCGGTTGTACAATTCGCCGGAAACTTCCAACTGGCGAACGGCTAAAAATTCGTTGTTTTGATAATCCTTAAAATCGAATACCCGAAGCGTTTTTTTCTCGGTCTTACCTTCGGCATTGGTAAACGAAACTTCCACACCGTTTTTGAGCAGTTGGTATTTGCTTTTATTGGTTTGTGCCAAGTTTTTCCCGGCTTCTTTCTGGACAATCTTTTCGATGGCTCGAGTGTAAGCCAAGTCAGGCAAATCAGGATTGTAGCGTTCCAACGCCTGACGTAAAGAGCGTTCTAAAACTACCTCCGATTTATTATCACGACCTAGCAAACCAGCCTCGCCAAAGGTTTCGTTTTGCCAAGCTGTTAGCACTTTCCAGCCCAATTCTTTCAGCACATCTTCTGTGGCTTGTTCTATGAGTTGATCTTCTGAATATTCGTAGGACATAGGGTTTGTTTATAAATGTGATTCTTAATCTACATAGGTCTCCATGATCACTTTTTTCACTGCTTGAAATTCAGAACTAGTCAAACTGCCTAATTTCTTGACAATTCTTGTTCTGTCCACCGTTCTGATTTGGTCTAAGACTATCCAGCCTTTTATTTTCTTTTGATTGATTTCCACTCTTGTAGGATAGGGTTTTGAACTGTTTGTAAGCGGAGCCACAACGATTGTTTGCAGGTATTTATTCATTTCATTTGGCGAAATGACAGCACAAGGACGCGTTTTTTTTATTTCGCATCCTACGGTTGGGTCAAGATTTACCACGACCAAATCGTATTGCTTTATTTCCACTCTTCAAACGTTTCGTCTTCAAAAATATCATCCATCAATAGGGTATCATCGCCATTTTCGTGCATTTGTTTGAAAGCCTTTTCCCAACCTTTTCTTGGAACTGATTTTGGCTTTAGGATAATTCTTCCCTTTTCTAAAATCAATTCTATGGTGTCGCTGATGTTATATTGCTCCAAAATTGCTTTTGATAATCTTATGCCCTTTGAGTTTCCGATATTAATTACTGGAATTTCCATAAACTTTAGTTTTGTAATCACAAAGTAATTACTTTATTAGGAGAAAACCAAATTTCGAGCCATGTTTTTACAACCCAGTCATTTCAAAAATACTTTTATCGGGTGTGTTATTACCAATAATGGTAGTAATAACGAGAATTAATTTTCCAAATATTCGTAGGATATAAGGATTAAGGCTTTTCATATTTTCATACAACACAATCAAGAAAAAGCAAAATATATTTTCCATTAAATTTAACTTTACTTGAAAAGTATATGTTTATTTAAAAATAGTTTATTCAGATTTTAAATTTCCATACCTTTGCGGTTAGAAATGGTACAATTAGATTACATAAAGGAAATAGCAAAATATGGTCTTGAAAATGACCAGGAACGCTTATTGTCTGTACTTAACGAACTAATTGAGCATTCGAAGAAAACAAAAAAGCTCAATTTTGCTATTCAACTTCAATCTATTTTAAAAGATAGTTTAAGACTTCAAAAGTCTAATGGATTAACAAAAGTTGGTTCAGAAACTCATCTCAACAGAATTGAAGACAGAGAGATATCGGAACTTATTTTAGAGAAAATCACTTCTGATTATTCATTAGATAATATCATTGCTAATGAAAAAGTCTATAATGAATTGAAGTTTTTCATCGAAGAACATAACAAGATAGAATTATTACAACAATTTGATTTGCCGGTTTCTAATAAATTACTTTTATATGGGCCATCAGGTTGTGGAAAAACACTTGCTTCTTATGTTATTGCCGGCGAGTTAAATAAAATGATGGTGGTTATTAATTTAGGAGCTATTGTGTCTTCTAAATTAGGTGAAACAAGTAAGAATTTGTCGAAAATATTCAAAAAAGCTGCTACCGAAGATTGTATTATTTTCCTTGATGAATTTGACAGTTTAGGCAAAATAAGAGATTACAGCCAAGACCACGGCGAAATGAAACGTGTTGTAAATACGATACTTCAATTGTTTGACTATCTTCCTCAAAGTAGTATTGTTATTGCTGCAACAAATCAAAAAGATATGTTGGACGATGCTTTATTAAGAAGATTTGATAACATTATTGGTTTTGAATTGCCTAATGAGGCTGAGATTAAAAAACTAATAGAATTGATATTGAAAAATGGCAATTTTAAATTTGACAACAAAGCTGCAGCCAATAGAATTATCAAACAATGTGTTGGGCTTTCTTATTACAGCATCCAAAAAACATTGATTACGGCTATTAAAAGAACTCTATTTGCTTCTGCTGAATCCCACACTATACTTTCGACTCAAATCAATACAAATATTTGGAAGTCTCTTGTAGAAGCTGAAAAACACTCTTTAAACATCTAATGCTTCAGCTTCCAATCCTGCATCAAGATTAATATCTTGGATTGCTTCAACTTCGTTTACTAATTGGATTTCATCGTACAATTTTCCTGAATTATTTTTGATTGTTTCTTCGATGGTCAATACAATGGAGAAAGGAAATTCCGTAGGATAACCGTCCGGTAACCCACCTACTATTTGTTCAGATAATTTGGAATGAATGGCTAACTTGAATGTGTTGTTTTCATTATTCAAATCATCTACATTTACATTCAGGAATATTTTTTGAGTATTGGAATATGGCAATGGTTTCGAAACATGTCTGCCATTTTCTGACCAAGACAATGTTGTTTTTAATTTTGATTTCAATTCCTTTTCAGACTTCATAATATCATCAGCTGAATGATTTTTGAAGATACTAAATGCCATGTGAATTGGATTGTAAGACAATTGATTGTTTTTTATTGGTAAGAACTTGAAACAAAGTGTGGCTGTTACTTTCAGAATGCCTCGTTTCTTACCTAAATCATCATTGACCAAATACTCCGGAAAATGGATAGGGTAAATTCTAATCATATCATCCTCAATAATATCTTCTAAAATCAAAGTTGCTGAATTTTCATTAGAATATAAGCTCTTGAATTCATCTACTAAACCATTTCCGATTACTCTATCTCTTAATTTTGAAACATCTCTATCAAAAGGTATTAGATTTTGCGATGCTCCGTTGATGATTAAAGCTTTCACACTTTCATTTGACAAACCAGGATAATTCTTAATAATTTTGGCCGCAAGATTGGCTACTAAAGGAGCAGCGAAACTTGTGCCTACTTCCTGCATCATTCCTATCTCCGGCCGAGCAGACAATAAAGTTAAAGCTGGTTCATCCGTCCAATCTAAAGTATTGGCATTGTAATAACCCATATCGCCGCCACTTTCGATTACATCAGGTTTAAAATAGTTCTTGTTGCTTTTATTTCCGTCGTAGATTGCCGACAAATCTATATGCCCTTTCCGGGTATAAAGTGTTGGAAATTCACGACCTGATGCGATGCCTAAGAATGCCCCATCCTTTAGATTATCAGCTGCTGCTCCAATGGTAACATTGTTCATACTGTCAGCAGGTGTTGATAAATTGGTATGATCGCTTTGGAAATAAGACAAATCATAAACTGTATTTTCATTAATACAGTTTTCATTATTACCTGTACAAATAAATATCAAGCTGTTTGTTTCGTAGGCGAATTTGTCTAAGGAATGTGTATAATCGGAAAATGCTTCATTCTTATACATAAAACTGTTGTAGCAAGTTGTCAAGGTAAACAATCTGATTTCCGGATATTTAGCTTTGACAGCATATAGCATCTTCAACAAATCAATTTCTGAAATATAACCACTTCCACTATCGCTTATCTTTATAGAAAGTAATTTTGCATCTGCTCTTACTTCATTTTCAAAATTATTTTTATGATTCATCCTGCCTAAAGCAACTAATCCTGCCACAGCTGTTCCGTGACCTAATCTATTTCTACCGGCTATGTCAATAAGTGGATTACCGGCAAGTGTAAAACTTATATCATTAATAATTAATGGAGCCAAAGCAGTTTGTTGTGCAACACCGGTATCAATAATCCCAACAACAGGCAAATCTTCATCTGGATTTTGAATATCAAAACCAAACTGCCGTTCAACGATGTTAAATCCACTTGGTCTAACGGTCGTAAATGCAGAACTTGTAGCACTTTCTATGATGTCGAAATTTTGAACTATCTTTTGGATTTGCTCTTGTGTTGGTTTCTGCAATTCAATTCTATCATTTTCAACATCGTGTTTGAACAGAATATTGTTTGCATTTAGGTAGTCTTCTAAAGATTGAACGATTTGTTGCTTTATTGCTTCATACAAAGGCAAATCAACTAATGATAGGTAAACAATAGTGCCTGCATTTTCTAAATTAAATTTTAAAATATCATCGGTTCGTAATAGTTTAAAACTTGCAATATACTTTACATATTCAGAATACCTTACATCGTGATTGTGTTCTAAATGGTATTCTATAAAGCTGTTTACATTCGTAATGAATGTTTGAAATTTTTCACGGTCAATTACTGCAAATAATCCTTTTTTAGCAAAATCGTAGAATGCAGTAGCTTCCAAACCAAATTCATTATAGTAATGGTCAAAATATTTATTGATAACAAATTGGTCTTGGAAAGTAAAAAGTACATAGTCAATATCACTCGGGACATTTAATTTTCTATCTTTTTGCCGATATTTTATTTGTACATCTGTATCAAACTTTTGCAAATCTTCTTTCAAAGAGTTAGCAAATGGATAATAGTTTTTAGGTATAGTATCTTCATCGTCGTTATTGCTACCGAAACCATACTTGTATTCGAAAACTTTGATTTCAGATAGCTGCCTTTCGCTTATAAATTTAAGGTGAGATTTCTTTTCCATTTTCTAACTTTTTTATTTCCTATCGCCACATTTACACATCATTCGTAATTCATAATTCGTAATTCGTAATTACACAATCATCCCCATCATCAACCTCGGCAATAAAATATCACGAGATTCTCGTAGGCGTTGGTTTTGGGATTGGAGGTTGTGAATTGAATTAAATATCGGATTGACCATATTTTCAAACTTAATAATTAAATCTTCGTTAGGTAATACATAGTCTAAAAATTTAAAAGTATCTACAATTATAGTATTGAAAACACCTCCATTAGAAGCACTTTTAAATGTTTCGATAATTGAAATCATTGAACAAAATAAAAAATACTGACTTACATGTTTTTTTCCCTTCAAAGCATAGCAAGATTGATTCATTGCCATCGGTTTAGAAGCTAAATTTATTTTACCAACTGTACCACGTGCCGTAATAAACACAGTATCTTTTGGATATAATTTTGAATTACACTTTTTCAATCCAATTTCAGTGATGGTTTTTTCTGTACCATCTGTATATGAACCACTTCGGGCATCTTTAGGAGTGTAAAATTCAATAGTTCCATTCCAATATTCATCTATTTCAGTTTTAGGAGTTCCTCCACTTAGAACTTCCATAGCATCAAAACACTTCACCTTCTCCCAGCCCTCCGGCAATCCCGTTTCATCATCAATCACCGCATTCTCATAGCCCGGAAACCGCATCCTTACAAACCATTCTTCATACGTTTGCTGTGCCATTTCTTCTAAAATTTTAATGCGTTTGAGGTTGTTTTCGATTAAATCATCATAAGCCGATAATATCGAGGCAATGCGTTGTTGCGTGGGAAGTGGGGGAAGATTGATTTTAATTTTTCCAACTTTTTTCCCGGAAACTTCAGGAAAAGTAGCACCACTCGCAACACCTTTTATTTTATCCATATTTACTTTAAGTGAATAATAGATAAAATTAGGACAAACCAAATTTTCATCACAAATTAGGCTTTGAAATCCTTGATTTGTAGAGATTTCATTTTTAGCAATTGCCAAATAACCAATTGGTGCTCTAGATGTCAGTAAAATTGTATTTTTAGGATGCAATTTTGCTGATGATTTTTTCAAACCTAAATCAGTAATATTTCTACTTCCTTTTTCTATATATTTTGATGTGTGATTTGATAAATCATATGGTGTTATCCAAGGAATTTCTCCATTCCAAAATAATTCTTCTTTTGTTGAAGGTGTTCCACCACCCATAACTTTAGCAAAGCTACTTATTTCTACCTCTTTCCACTCCTCTCTCATAGCTCAAATCCTTGTATTTTGTTCATCAATTCGTTGGCTTCGGCGTTGAGGGTGGCCAATTCGCTGTGCAGCTCTTTCATTCGGCCTTTGTAGTCAAAATCCATATCAATTTCTATGTTCACACCTACATATCGTCCGGGTGTAAGGCTGTAATCTTGTTCGGCCACTTCTTCCAAACTCACTATCTTGCACAAACCTTCCACATCTCTGTATTTGCCATCGGGAAAATGCTCGTTGAACCACGCATTGTCTTTGCTTACTTTGGGTTTTTCGCCTCGGTACATTGCCATAATGGCGGTCAGGCCTTCTAATTGTTCGTCGGAAAAATCGTTTAAGGTGGTGCTGACTTTTCGATACACATTGCGGGCATCAATCATCAAAATACTGTCTTTGTGTTTCTTGTTTTTATCGAAAAACCAAAGGTGGCAAGGCAAACTTCGGGTGTAGAAAAAGTTGTTGCCTATGGAAACTATGCAAGAAATATTGCCTGTTTTGACCAATTCTTCCCGGATGCGTTTTTCGGCATTGCCGGCATCGGTCGCCGAAGATGCCATTACAAAACCTGCTCGTCCTGTTTCGTTGAGGTAGGACATAAAATACTGTATCCACAGATAGTTGGCGTTGCCAATCGTGCCTTTTCCGGTAAGTGGTGCACCAAAAGGCAAGCGTTTGTCTTCTGCTAAGAATTTGTTTTTGGCATCCACCTTATCCACATTAAACGGCGGATTGGCCATCACAAAATCACATTTGCCGTACAACTCGTGCGGGTCGGAATAAAAGGAATTGCTGTTGGCTATTTTCCCTTCGATGCCGTGAATGGCTAAGTTCATCTTGGCGAGTTTGGTAGTGCCGGTTTTGTATTCCGTCCCATAGACTTTGATGGCTTCGTTTACTTTTTTGTTCTCGTGATTTTTGATGAAATAGGCTGTTTGCACAAACATACCGCCCGAACCACAAGCCGGGTCGTGGATGATGCCGTGATTGGGTTGGATAAAATTGACAATCAACTGCACCAAAGAGGGCGGCGTAAAGAATTCGCCTCCTTCCTGTGCACCGGCACCCATCATGGAGAGTTTCATCAGGAAATATTCATACACCCGACCAAAGACATCGCCTTGGGCATTGCGTACCGAATCGCTGTTGAAAATCCGGATGAGGTTGGCCAACAGATTGCTGTCGGTATCGTCTTCGGGTGTTAAATCGTGAAAATTTTTCGGAAGAATGCCTTCCAAATCTTCGTATTCAGCCTCGATGAGTTTCATGGCGGTATTCACTGCTTCCGCCAAATCTTCGGCTTCGGGCAAGGTTGCCAAATAGCTGTATCGTGCTTTTTCCGGCAAATACATGGCACCCATTGCTGCGTAATCGTCTTTGGTGGCTTCCCGCTGTTGCTTCGTTCGTGGATTGATGGGTAAGGTTTTCGCCAGCGTTGCTTTGGCTTCTTCAAATTTATTTTCGGCAAATCGCAATAAAATCAAGCCCAACAAAGGGTCTTTGTATTCTCCGGCGGTGAGTTTGGAGTTGGCACGCAGTTCGTCTGCCGCTTCCCATAATTCTATTTCTAATTGCTTGATGTTGTTTTGAGTCATTGATATTTAATAAAATGCTGTTGAAGGGTAAAGTTACATTAATTTTTTTGATAGCACGCAGATAATGCTGATTTGCACGGATTTTGTAAATCTTTATATGCTCCTTTCTGCATGTCTAAAACCCTATGCAGTGTAGGTGCGACCACGATGTGGTCAGAATCTTTATAACAGATCCGGCTATTATAAACATACGACCCTGACAGGGTCGAACAATGACTTCCATAATGGTCTTGCAAATTTATTTGCAACGAAAACGAGGTACGAATCTTAAACAAAATACGTCCATTAACCAGATATTCTATCTGCGACCATCCACAAGATCTGTGTCATCCGCGTTCCATTATTAATAACACCTAGCGGTCTTGCAAATAAATTTGCAACGTAAAAAGATATTTTAATTTCGATATAAAATACGAAAATCATACGTATTTAACTATAGTTTTGTTCATCTTTAGATACAACACTATCGCTAGTTTATGGATGCATACCCAAAGGCATGCAGATTGCCATTTACTTGTTCGTAATTACCGAGCGATACATTCCGCTGGAATGTTTTTATCGTTCCTACCAAATAAAATATCCCGTAGGGATTATCACTCGGTAGTTATAAACATCGATCATTTTTTTAGCATGCCATAGGTATGCTTCCTTTTCAGCCGATGATGCGTAGGTGCGACCACGATGTGGTCGAATCTTTATAGCCTTTCCCACAATTATAAACATACGACCCCGCAGGGTCGAACAATGACTTCCATAATGGTCTTGCAAATTTATTTACAACGTAAATGTGGTAGTATTATTAGACAAATTACACGGATTTTCTATCTGCGATTATCTGCAAGATCTGTGTTATCCGCGTTCCAATCTCGATAGCACTAGTGGTGTTGCAAATTTATTTGTAACGTAAAAAGATATTTTAATATTGATATAAAATACGATAATCATACGTATTTAACTATAGTTTTGTTCATATTTAGATACAACACTATCGCTAGTTTATGGATGCATACCCAAAGGCATGCAGATTGCCATTTACTTGTTCGTAATTACCGAGCGATACATTCCGCTGGAATGTTTTTATCGTTCCTACCAAATAAAATATCCCGTAGGGATTATCACTCGGTAGTTATAAACATCGATCATTTTTTTAGCATGCCATAGGTATGCTTCCTTTTCAGCCGATGATGCGTAGGTGCGACCACGATGTGGTCGAATCTTTATAGCCTTTCCCACAATTATAAACATACGACCCTGACAGGGTCGAACAATGACTTCCATAATGGTGTTGCAAATTTATTTGAAACGAAAACGAGGTACGAATCTTAAACAAAATACGTCCATTAACCAGATTCCTATCTACGATTATCTGCAAGATCTGTGTTATCTGCGTTCCACACACATTTCGACTAAGCTCAATGTGACAGATGATGCTGATTGAGCTGATTTACACGGATATTACCCTAAGGATGAAAGCTAAACTATCCTTTCTTTTAATAAACGGTGTATGCAATAAATTTGAAAATATAGTAAAGTTGCTTGTATCTTTGTGTTAATACACGTATTAAATAGAGATGGATGGATAAAGACAATATTATAGGAGCACAAATTAACCCTTTGATGGCTTATTTTGACCAAGTGATACCACTCAATGCAGAAGAAAAGACGTATGTTGCCAAAAGTTTTCAACCTCGATTATACCGCAAGCGACAATATGTCTTACAGGAAGGTGATGTTTGTAAGCATTTCAACTTTGTGGTACGTGGCTGTTTGCGCATGTATAAAATAGATGAAAAAGGCAATATGCACATTTTGCAGTTTGCTTCAGAAGATTGGTGGATCACAGATATGGGTAGTTTTTATCATAAAGAACCTTCTCAGCTCAATATTGATGTCTTGGAAGATACTATGGTTTTACAAATCAACTATGAAAACCTTACCGGACTTTATGACAAAGCACCCAAATTCAACCGCATATTTCGGGTGTTGATCGAGAATAGCCATATCGCTTTACAAAATCGATTACTTCAAAACATCAGTATCTCGGCAGAAGAACGATACCTATCTTTTCTCAAAGCTTATTCTCATTTGACCAATCGAATTCCACAGACACAAATTGCTGCTTATCTCGGTATTACTCCGGAATTTGTAAGTAGGATTCGGAATGGATTGTCGAAGAAATAAAAATTAAATTCATAATAACAAAATAGAAGTTTCGATGTATGTCAAATATTCCAATATCTATCCATGATGAACAATTTTTTTTAGAAAAAATCAAAGGGAAACAAGAGTTTTATCCGAAAGAAGTAGCGATGATTTTCATCAAAGAAGGCGAATTAAGCTTTTTGGTAAATGGTACATCTCAAAATTACTCCAACAGCAATATATTGTTTATCTCTCCTAGGAATATTTATAAATTACAAAGTATATCCACTCATGTCAAACTTTATGTCATTGGGATATATCCGTCAACTAGAAACTATTTTAGATATAATTTTAACCGTTTTAATGTATATCAAGCTTTAAATAGTGAAGAAAATAATGCCATTAAAATTTCGGAAATAGATTTTGAAGGGTTTTGGGGCGTTTTAAAATACATGCATTATATCTATCAGCAAAAAGGCAAAGAATACCGAGATGACATTATCACGCATTCATTTAATACTGTAGCCTACTCCATCGTTAGTGCCATTGAAAGCAGGATGATCCAAAGCGAAAATAGTCAAG
Source organism: Chitinophagales bacterium (assembly GCA_026928325.1). Classification (GTDB taxonomy): domain Bacteria; phylum Bacteroidota; class Bacteroidia; order Chitinophagales; family Saprospiraceae; genus OLB9. The sequence goes on from JAIXKS010000030.1 coordinate 74,942, forward strand.
AACCTAATTCGCGAAAGGAAGATATCACTTTAAAGTTTCTGGACTTGGTTTCAAATCATTTCCTGGAAGAAAAGGAATTAAAGTTTTATGCTGACAATCTATTTATTTCTATCAAATACCTTTCGATCTGCGTAAAAGAGATTTCTGGACATCCTCCTACGTACTTTATCCATCAGCTACTAATAGACGAAGCTTGTAAGCGACTGACCGATAATAAATTTAGTATAGCAGACATCGGTTATGATCTAGGATTTGCGGATCAATTTGTCTTTTCGAAGTTCTTTAAAAAGCATACCAAACAAACTCCTTCACAATTTAGGAAGAAAATAAATCAAGCTCATACTATTTAGACATTTAAAAGAAACATTTGACTTTGCTATTCCTAAGACATTATACCGCTTTGGACTATCAAGGCGTTTCAGTAAAGTTATGTTTTTTTTAAGCATTCGACAACTTAGACCGTATAAAAAACATGATTAGGCCCCAAGGTTGTCTAAACACAACGTGTGCTAATTATCATTTTTAATGGCCTTTTCTATCAACGTGGAGGTGTTTTTTCTGTTTTACTCAGCTTAAATTATAGTTATAATTTTCTTATAATTACCATTTGGACATATTTTGACTACAAATTGACTTAATTAAAAAGTCAATACTCCGCACCTTTGCACTTGAAATCAAAAAATAGTTTTAAATGAAAAAATGTAGAAGAATCATGACTGGCTTTACGCTCCTTTGGTGCGCTGCAACGCTCAACCCAATAGTTGCACAAAATCAAGTGCGTGAGCTTAAAGGTGTTTCATTAAATGTGGAGCAGCTTTTTGATTTAGTCAATCAAAACAACCCGGGACTAAAAGTCTCCAAAAAATCCATTGAAGTAGCTGAACAAAATGTAAAAGTTGCTCAAAACAACAAATTGCCCAATGCAAGTGCTTCTGTTAGTGGCTATTATTTAAGCGATGTAGATATCTTTTCAACATCATTTGAAAAGCAATTTACCCAAGACATTCCTCATTTTGGCAATAATTTATCTATCGAAGCCAATCAATTGATTTGGAAAGGTGGACAAGTTAATGAGAGCATTCGGTTAGCAAAGTATCAAGTAGAAGTTGCAGAACTTCAATATTCGTCAGCAGGACAGGAGGCTCGTTTAGCGGCTTTAGGCTATTATCTTGATCTATTCAAGTTGTACAACCAATCGAGGGTCTATGCTCAAAACATCAGTTTAGCTGAACAGCGATTGAAAAACATTAAAAAGTTTGAAGAACAAGGTATGGTTACACGCAATGATGTCATACGAGGAGAATTGATGGTTTCTAATCTCAACTTGGCAAAACTAACTATTGATAACAATATTCTGATCCTCAATAAACAACTCAATGTTGCCATCGGACTTCCTGAAAACACGGTAATTGTCCCGACAGAAGACATTTTAGCTGTATCTATGCTCAAAGAATCGGAAGCATTTTATCAAAACACGGCCTTAAATAGTAATAACTCCATTTTACTGACAAAAAAGGTGGTTGATATCAATGAATCGGCTTTGAAAATTACCAAAAAGAATTATTATCCATCTGTGGCAGCGTTTGCAGGTAATACGATGCAACGACCGCTGACCAGTGGTACGCCTGTACAAGATTTGTATTATAACTCTTGGAATGCCGGCTTGGGCGTGAGTTTCAATATTGGTTCAATATGGAAAAATGACCGTGAAGTCAGTATGAAAAAATTAGAGGTAGAAAAGGCACGAGCACAGCAAGAAGAAGTAGAAGCTTATATCGGTGTTGGCATCAAATCAGCCTTTATCAAACACAATGAGGCTATCGTTCAGAAGACCACTTTAGAAACAAATAAAGATTTGGCAGAGGAAAATTATCGAATCATGGAGAAGAAATATAATAGTCAATTGGCAATCATCATTGACCTACTTGACGCTGCAAATGCCAAATTGGATGCGGAATTGCAATATGCCAATTCTGAGGTAAGCATCATTTATGCATATTACAAATTATTAAAAGAAACAGGTAAAATATAATTAAATTCATAAAAATATAAATAGATAAAATTAAAAATCATGTCACAAATAGAAAATAAAAAAGGAGTTAAAAAGAGCAAAATCAAGGTTTTTGTTTTGAATTTTATTGCAGGCGTTGCCATTTTAGGCGGATTAGTTTGGGCTATTAGCGCATATCTCAAAATAGGTACGGATAGCTATACCAATGCTGCACAAGTAGAAACATTTGTCAATCCCATCAATGCAAGGGTTTCGGCTTATGTAAAGGAGATTCGATTTACTGAACACCAACAAGTAAAAGCAGGAGATACATTAGTCATCTTAGACAATAGAGAAATCATAACACAAGTGGGACAAGCAGAAGCAGCTTACAAAACGGCTTTGGCCAATAAAGTAGCCACACAAAACAGCGTCAGAACAGTGAGTAACAATGTTAGTACAGCCGACTTCAACGCCAATGCCGCTAAAGCAAATATCGAAGCCACAGAAGCACGGCTAAAAAATACAGAACTTAACTACCAACGTTACAAGAGCTTACTAGCAGATGCAGCAGTTACTAAGCAGCAGTTTGACCAAATGGAGGCAGAATATCAAAGCCAAATATCACAGCTAGCTGCTTTAAAATCACAATATCAATCGGCAGTCAATGCCAAAGGAACCTCTTCTCTATCTGTTGAAGAAGTAAAATCTAGATTGGCCATGAATGATGCCGATATTCAGAGGGCAGAAAATGCCTTGGAAATGGCAAAACTCAACTTAACCTATTGTTATATTTTAGCACCTCATGATGGCGTCATGGGCAGAAGAGTGATCAATGAAGGACAGCTCCTAACCATGCCCGGACAACAAGTAGCGACCATCGTCGATAACAGAAGCAAGTGGGTAACAGCCAACTTCAGAGAAAAGCAAATGCACCATATTGCTATAGGCAACAAAGCAAAAATTAAAGTCGATGCTTTAGGAGGTCAAGAATTTGACATGATAATTACTGCCATTTCGGAAGCTACCGGAGCTCGATTTTCGGCGATTCCTGTAGATAACTCAACTGGGAATTTTGTAAAAGTTCAACAACGTATCCCTGTGCGTATGGAATTTGATGAAAAATATAGTTTCAAAGACCTAGAAGCGTTAAAAACCGGAATGAACGTAGAGGTTAACGTGCAATAAAACAATCAAAATGGCGAACGATAATTTATATAATAAAGGATTATTTGATGATTGGGTACCGAGAGGACTCATGTTACCACTTATCATTATTTTCCTTTTTCCCATTATGACCATTTCCGGTGTATTTACCGGCAATATGACCGATTTATCGGGATATTTTGGATCCTATTCGGAACATATTCAAATGGCTAACAATGCGATTTCGATTGGAATGGCGCTCTCTCTTGCGATAGTGATGCGCGTGAAGATGCGGTTTAGAAGTAAGGAAATCGTCGTGGGTTCAACTTTAATGATGGCTGCATTAGTAGGAATATGTGCCGTTACTAGCAATATATACATTTACATCGGCGCAAACTTCCTAATAGGGTTCTTGAAAATGTTTCCTTTATTAGAAGTCATCATCCCGGTGATGTTTATGCTTTCGCCTAAGGGAGATAAAAGCCGATTTTATTCCATATTTTACCCCATAGCGATAGGTTCAAGCACGCTAATTAGTCACATCATGAGCATATATGCTTTTGATTACGGCATTAGCAATCTCTATTACTTCAACATCATTTCTATGTTGCTGATTGCTTTACTAGGGACGGTTTTTATGCACAACAAGCGATTTTGCTTCAAATTGCCATTGTACCAAATTGACTGGATCTCGCTCCTTTTCGTTGGTATTTCTATGATGAGTTTGAATTATGGATTGACATTTCTCAAGCAATTGAATTGGTTTAATGAGCCGACCGTTATTTGGAGCTTAGTCATTTCCCTACTTACATTCATCTATGTCATAATAAGGCAAACTGTTTTAAAGAGGAAGGTATATGATTTCAAAGCATTTTTGAAATTTAAAAGTGTACGGTTTAGTTTGGTACTATTGACCTTTCAAGCGATCTACCTAAGCAGTTCAAGTGTCTTTATGCAATGGACTTTAGGCGCATTAGGATATAATAACATGGTCAATGCGGAGCTTAATTTGTGGACTATTCCCGGCTTAATCGTAGGAGGAATATTAGGTTTTGTAGGTTTTAAAAAGAATTGGCATATCAAGTATTACATTTGGACGGGATTTGGAGCACTGTTTTTAAACATATTGCTCACTTACCTTACCATTCAGCCGAATATGAATATCGAAATGTTCTACTTCCCGACCTTTTTAAAAGGCTTAGGTATGGTAATATTATTCATTGCGGTATGGTTTTACGCTACCAAGGACTTAGGAATGCCGGACGGATTAGGCGTTATTTCGTTGCTACTCTTATTTAGAACCTTCGTATCTATGGCCATTTCAGGAGCTTTGATCGGGTATTTAAACATGCAATTTCAGTTAGATAGTATTGCTGATATGAGTAATTACTGGGATGCGAACCTTTTAGGGCCGTATGCGATGCAAGGATATGGATCCATGATGATGAGCTCTATTCTAGCCGGAGGTAAAACGCTGTTAGGTTGGTTGCTGTGGTTGTTTATACCGATTTCAGTCATAGTTCTTCTACACGACTATGGCAAACCCAATCAAAGAAGGAGAGTGTATATCAAGAAGATTATCAAAGGAAAATCGGTAAAAGGATATCGCTTTCGTTCTTTAGCTTACGACGAGTAGCAGGCGAGAAAGGAATCTTCGGATTCCTTTTTTTTATTGCCATAATTTGCGGTTTGATAGCACGCTCATTTCGACTACGCTCAATGTGACGAGAGCCGATTTTCTATCTGCGACCATCTGCAAGATCTGTGTCATCAGCGTTCCATTATTAATAACACCTAGCGATCTTTCAAATTTATTTGCAACGTAAAAAGATATTTTAATTTCGATATAAAATACGATAATCATACGTATTTAACTATAATTTTGTTCGTATTTAGATACAACACTATCGCTAGTTTATGGATGCATACCCAAAGGCATGCAGATTGCCATTTACTTGTTCGTAATTACCGAGCGATACATTCCGCTGGAATGTTTTTATCGTTCCTACCAAATAAAATATCCCGTAGGGATTATCACTCGGTAGTTATAAACATCGATCATTTTTTTAGCATGCCATAGGTATGCTTCCTTTTCAGCCGATGATGCGTAGGTGCGACCACGATGTGGTCGAATCTTTATAGCCTTTCCCACAATTATAAACATACGACCCTGACAGGGTCGAACAATGACTTCCATAATGGCGTTGCAAATTTATTTGCAACGAAAACGAGGTACGAATCTTAAACAAAATACGTCCATTAACCAGATATTCTATCTGCGACCATCTGCAAGATCTGTGTCATCAGCGTTCCATTATTGATAGCACCTAGCGGTCTTGCAAATAAATTTGCAACGTAAAATGACATTTTAGTTTTTATACAAAAATACGAAAAACAAATCATACTATCAAATCATATATAACTTGACGTGATTTTTAAAAACGAAGTAGCGTGTGTGGAAATAAAAAAAGGTCGCCTAATCGACGACCTTTTTATTGTGGTACCTCCCAGACTTGAACTGGGGACACACGGATTTTCAGTCCGATGCTCTACCAACTGAGCTAAGGTACCAAACCCGCTTGTTTGAAAAGCGATGCAAAAGTAAACGTATTTTTGAGAATTCAAAAATTTATACCATTATTTTTTTTAAGTTCTTAAAATTAACCCTGAGATATTCCCTAAACTCCTAAACATCGATTTCTCAATTTTATTCCCTAAAATTACATACACTATACAGAAAAGGAATGGCTCGTAGGACATTCATGATTGCTTATCCTTACACGACCTATGTTATAATTATTATGTCATGATTTTAAAAAAATGTTTCTTCCATAAAAATATTTATTCGTATAGTCCCAATTTGAGAAGAAAATTTAAAACTACCATTAAACATATTAAAAAAATTCATAATTTATAAGTTTGGTTAATAATTGGACATTACGTCTATTTTTTGCAATTTATGCACATAGCTAAAACAATGATTCCATTTTAAGCCTCGGTTTTTGCCATATTTTTTTCTTTAGATTGTTACCAGAAGACGCTAAAAATTCTCAACTTTGGCACAAGATTTGAAATCTACACAATAAATAAATTTGTAATATGTTGTTTCCAAGAGTATTTGTCGTGCTACTATGCGCGGGATTAGTTTCTTTTGATTTTAATGCAGATATAGCCGCAAATGATTATATTGAGAAATATAAAGAACTTGCTGTTGTAGAAATGTATCGAACCGGTATTCCGGCTAGTATTACCCTAGCGCAAGGTCTTCACGAATCCAATTACGGAACGAGTAAATTAGCTTTAGAAGCCAACAACCATTTTGGCATCAAATGCAAAAGCTATTGGACAGGTAAGACTTACTACTATAAAGATGACGATATTGACAAAAAAGGGCAATTGATCGAATCTTGTTTTCGGGCGTATAATTCGGACTTAGACTCGTATATCGATCGTTCAAACTTTTTGTCTCAATCTGAGCGATATGCACCCTTATTTAATTTCGACAAAACCGATTATGAAGCTTGGGCTTATGGTTTAAAATATTGTGGCTATGCTACAGATACCAAATATTCCGAAAAACTAATCAAAAAAATCGAAAAATACAATCTTCACGTATATGATACTTCTGAAGATCCTTTCCGTCAATTAATACGAAAGTGATTAATGTCATATTAATAATTGTCAAAAATAGTAGTTTACATCATTAATATTTCATACCTTCGCCACCTTAAATTTTAAAAACTTATGTTAATAGGTGTACTAAAAGAACAAAATTTTAACAGAGTTTCTATCACGCCAGGGGTAGCTAAAAAGCTTGCACCTATGGGGTTGACCAAATGGGTAGAAGCCGGAGCCGGAGAAAAATCCGGATACACAGACAAGAGCTATGAGGATAGCGACTTCAAACCATCTTCTAGAGAAGAAATTTTGACGCAAGCAGATATTATTGTTTCCATCGAACCCATTTCTAATGAAGAAATGGCCAAAATGAAAAAGGGAAGTTTATATATTTCCATGTTTGCGCCCTATCAAGATACTGAAGTTGTCCCTAATCTTGCCAAATTTCCAATCCATGTAGTGAGCATGGATATGATACCTCGTACTACCTTGGCTCAATCCATGGACGTATTGTCATCTATGGCATCCTTAGCGGGTTATAAAGCTGTATTGAAAGCGGCGGATTACTACAATAATATGTTCCCAATGATGATGACCGCCGCAGGTACTATTGCACCTGCCCGTGTGATGGTTTTGGGTGCCGGAGTAGCTGGTCTTCAAGCGATAGCAACTGCCAGAAAATTGGGTGCTATCGTTGAAGCTTTTGATACGCGAACAGCAGCTAGAGAAGAAGTAAAAAGCTTGGGTGCCAACTTCGTTGAAGTAGAAGGAGCAACAGACGACAAAGGCGCAGGAGGATACGCTGTTCAGCAATCTGAAGAATATTTAAGCAGACAGCGAGCACTTGTGCAAGAAAAAGCACTTAAGTCCAATATCATCATTGCAACAGCCCAAGTAAGAGGTAGAAAAGCACCGGTTTTGGTCAGTGAAGACACCATTAACAATATGAAACCAGGTTCTGTGATTGTGGATTTGGCAGCCAGCACTGGTGGAAATTGTGCCTATACCGAAAACAATAAAATTATCGTCAGAAACGGAGTCACCATTATTGGAGATTCGAATCTTTCAGATGACATAGGCGGTGTAGCTAGTAATTTGTTTGCCAATAATATTGTAAACTTTTTACAAATCGTAGTAAAGGATGGCGTGATGAATCTAGATGAAAATAATGAAATCATCAAGTCGGCTCTTATTTCTAAAGCGAATTAATAAAGAAATATGGATACATTTTTTCAGTTTTTTACAGATCATTTAGACTTTATCTTCATCATTATTTTGATGGTTATTCTCGGGTTTGAGGTGATTTCTAATGTACCTACCGTTTTGCATACGCCGCTGATGAGTGGAGCCAATGCCATACACGGTGTGGTCATCATTGGTGCGATTATCATCATGGGACAAGCTGAGCCAGATAATTATCTCGCGTTAATTCTCGGGTTTTTAGCGGTTATCCTCGGAACACTTAACGTCGTTGGCGGGTTTGTGGTGACGGATCGCATGCTCGAGATGTTTAAGAAGAAAAAGAAAAACTAAGATTTATTTATAGAATACCGGTATCAATATTAACATATGAGTGGAGTATTATCATTAAGTTATTTAATAGGGAGTGTTTCGTTTATCGTGGGACTAAAAATGCTTTCACACCCTGATTCAGCCAGACGAGGCAATTTATATGCAGCCTTAGGAATGACGTTGGCTATTATTGCAACGATTTTTTTATATAAAAATAGCGAAGGACTACCTTTGGGCAACTATGGATGGATTTTCGGTGGTATCGTCATCGGTTCCGTTTTAGGTACTTTAGCCGCGAAAAAGGTACAAATGACAGCCATGCCGCAAATGGTGAGTTTATTCAACGGAATGGGAGGTGCTTGTGCTGCGATTATTTCTATAGTCGAATTTAAGCATTTAATTCATACCGGCGCTAATATCGCTGATCAACCCATTTTTACAGCCACTATTTTGCTCGGATTGGTTATCGGTACTGTGTCTTTTACCGGAAGTATGATTGCTTTTGGAAAACTCAATGGAAATATCAGAGATAAGATCATACCTATGCAGCAAATCATCAACGTAGGTTTGCTTGTGTTAATCCTAATCTTCGTTGTAGGTATGGCTTTAGGGTTTATTGGCGGAGATCCAATGACCATGATGACCGTCTTATTGATTTTATCTACCCTCTACGGTATTCTTTTTGTAATGCCAATCGGAGGCGCAGATATGCCGGTTGTGATTTCCTTATTAAACTCTTTTACAGGTATCGCAGCCGCTTTTGGTGGATTTATCTATGACAATAACGTAATGCTTACTGGAGGTATCCTCGTAGGTAGTGCAGGTACAGTATTGACAGTATTGATGTGTAATGCTATGAATAGATCCCTAGTCAATGTTATCGTTGGCGCTATGGGTGGCAATAAAGGCGGTGCAGCAGCTTCTTCTTCTAGTGGAGGATCATACAAAGAAATCACACCAAGTGACTTGGCTGTACTCATGATGTATTCTAAAAAGGTCATCATCGTTCCAGGCTACGGTTTGGCCGTTGCTCAAGCACAGCACACTTGTCATGAACTCGAAAAATTATTATCAAATAATGATGTTGAAGTAAAATACGCCATTCACCCAGTAGCAGGAAGGATGCCCGGACACATGAACGTATTACTTGCAGAGGCAGACGTTTCTTATGACAAACTCTTGGAAATGGATGAGATCAATCCTGAGTTTAGTCAAACAGACGTCGTCTTAGTACTCGGTGCCAATGACGTCGTCAACCCGGCTGCAAAAAATGATCCGGCTTCTCCTATTTACGGTATGCCAATTTTGGATGTTGAAAGTGCAGCACATATCATCGTGAACAAACGTAGTATGAAACCAGGATATGCCGGAATCGAAAACGAATTGTTCTTCCAGCCTAAAACTTCTATGTTGTTTGGAGACGCTAAAGATGTTTTAGGAAAATTGATTTCAGAAATTAAAATAATTGCTTCGTAATTATTAAAACATACAATCGGGTGGTTCACCCGAGTCTAAAAGAGGTAGTATAAATAATTTTATGCTACCTTTTTTTATACCCAAAAATTATTAATGATTATATGTTGGCTCGTTACGAATCTGCGAATGTGGATTATATATTCCTTTAAAATCTATCAAAATCGAACAAAAGTGACGCCTTCTCCACCTTGATCCGGGTCAGGATGCCAAATTTCGCGAATGTCCTTATACTGCTTCAATAGCTTGCGTACTTCATTTTTTAAAACACCCGTACCGATACCGTGGATAATCTTAAGTTCATAAGCGTTGTGCATGAGCGCCTGATCCATAAACTCTTGTACCATTTGAATCGCATCCAATTTTGTATATTCTCGGATATCAATCTCTGTATCGACCTTTACTTTACTAAAAGCCGGTGATAATCCCGCATTTTGACTACTGACCACGGGTTCATTAACCGGCACTAAATCTACTAATGGCAATTTGAGTTTCATAAAACCCATTTGTACTTCAGCGATATTTTTGTTGATGCTCAAAATCTCTCCCGTTGTGGATCCATCCCGCAACCGAACAAAGCTACCCACCTGGATTTTACGTGCATTATGTGCTATTTCTTTTGCAAAGGCTTCCATCTTGAGCGACTCCAAAGCCTTGAGTTCTGTTTCTTGCTTTTTTTTGATGGCGATTGCAGCTTGAAGCGCCTTTTCTTCATCCTTACTGTGCTTAATCTCCTTAAGCAACTTTTTTAATTCATGCTGTTGGTCGGCCACCGTTCGCATCGAAGCCTCTTTGGCTTGAATTTTTAATTTTTTACTTTTAATATCTAGTTCCGCATGCATATGGTCATAAGACGCAATCAACTTATCCAGCCGATCTTCCTTATCTAAAAGCAGCGCAAACTTATCTTCATATTCCTTTTTTTCAGCCATCAGCGTAATTAGCATATCGTCGATGGCTTTTTCGTTTTTTCCAGTCTTATGCTGTGCATATTTGATGATTCTTTCATCTAATCCCGTCTTAGCTGCAATCTCATACGCAAAGGAACTACCAGGTTTTCCAACATGCATGCGGAAGGTCGGCAGCAAATGTGCTTGATCAAACTCCATAGATCCATTGACCAGTCCATGCTCCTTAAAGGCAAAAAACTTCAAATTGGAATAGTGCGTGGTTATCACGCCAAAAACCTTTTTGTGGTTCAAATCCTTCAATATCGCTTCAGCTATAGCGCCTCCAATCTTAGGATCGGTACCTGAACCAAATTCATCAATCAATACTAAGGTGGTCTTGTCCGATTCCTCAGTCATGATTTTCATATTTCTGAGATGGGAAGAGTAGGTACTCAAATCGTCTTCGATAGACTGTTGATCACCAATATCCGAAAAAATCTTTTTAAAAATTCCAAATTTTGAGTTTTCATTGACTGTCACTAACATTCCTGCTTGCAACATCATTTGAAGCAAACCTACGGACTTGAGGGCGACAGACTTTCCCCCTGCATTCGGGCCAGACAAGATCAATATCCGATTATTACCGTGCAATTCGAGATTAAAAGGTACCACCGGCAAACCTGCGGCTTCATTTTTTATGTATAAAACAGGGTTGAAGGCTTCTTTAAAGGCAAAAATTGGTTTTTGTTGTACGATTGGTTTTACAGCTTGGATCCGCATCGCAAATCGAGCTTTAGCCCGAATGGTATCTATCTTTCCTAAGATCTCCTGAACAGCGAGTAGCGTATCCGCAAAAGGCCGAATAAAATCACAGAGCGCTCTCAAAATCTTATATATTTCGCTTCTTCGCTCCGCATAGAGATTATAGACCTGCTGATTCAGCGCTACGACATGCTCGGGTTCAATATACACGGTTTTTCCTGTTGCCGATTCATCGTGAATGATACCGCTAACTTTTCTTTTGTGCTCAACTGCCACAGTCAGAACTCGGCGTCCATTTCTCAAACTCTCGTAGGTATCGACGAGACAACCTTGATTTCGATATGTTTCTAAGATTGAATTGAAAAGCTGGTCCAATTCGCGTTCTTTAACTCGGATAGACTTGGATATTTTCATCAAAGCTGGTGATGCATCGGGCCTGACTTCTCCCTCTTCATCCAAAATCCTGTCAATTTCGTCAATCAACTTTCTATCGATATAAACGCTATGGACAATTTCGTTGATGATTGGATTGATTTTGGCTCGATCCGGATTTTGAAAGTAGGTTATCATCTCCAAGCCCAAGGTCACAATCCTGTAAATATTGCGGATACTATCTATATCCAGCGTATAACCCTCTTTTCTAAGTAAGGCAACATCGTCTGTTATCGATTCAAAAGAACCCATGGGATAATGCTCACCTCTTTCTATCGCCTTTTTGTATTCTTCAGTTTCATTCAAAAGTCGTTGAATCGTATCAATATTGCTGAGGATTTCTAAATGATCGAAGTAATGCTTACCTGTATCAGAAAGGCATTCACTTTTCAGATGATCAATAATTTTGTTAAATTCAAGCTTTTCCCTGATATCTTTAGGGTATAAAAACATAATTGCGGTCGTTGAATAATCGAGTTGCAAAGGTAATAAAAAAACTACTCCATCAGAGAAAGATTAACAACGTATGCTATTGTACAGCCATTACGGTCTAATAGACATGTTTAATGGCTTATGGGCTACGCATCTCCTATAATACGAGCTATAAATCACAGCAAGATTAAATCTACTCAAACCCGGTTTTAAAAAACGAAAACCGAGCACATTTCTTTAATAATTCTGCCTATTTGCTGTATTCAAGAATACGATTTATCGTAGTCTTTTTAGGGCTGAAAGTCACTTCTGGCAAAGTATCATAACCTTCTTTTAGAAATGCATAATATTCCATCAAGGTACTATCCTCATCCATGGCAAATTCCATTTCGAGTTTGTCAAATAAGTCTAGTTCTTGGTAAAGGAATTGAATAAGATTACTTTTCGTGTATAGTTGTGCCATATAAAGTATTTAATGGGTCAATGTATTAATGTATTGTTAGACTTAAAACACCTAAAATGGTCTTATTATTGTACGATGAGGCATAATTATTTTATGCGATACCACGTTTGGGTTCTACCCAATAGCGATATTCCCAAAAATCCTCTCACCTTGAGCATATCAGCGCCTTCCAATTCGGCTTTGCAACTGTAAATTTTACCATTTTTAGGATCGAGAATTTGACCAGAATCCCACGATTTACCGTTCTTTTTCAAATCCCAAAGAATGGTCATTCCTTCGATACTTTTGCCTTTATTGGTGCCTTTACAAGCGTCACACCGGGTAATCGAAGCTGCCGGTAGAAGTTTGATAACCTTTCCGGTGAGTACGCCATTATGCTCCGTAATCTCTATATGTGACTTCTCCTGACCATCTGTATCATCGAGACTCTTCCAAATCCCAACCGGGCTTTGCGCCAATAATGACCACGAAAAGACAAAAAACAGTGCGAAAAGAATACTATTGCGTTTCATAATACTTACTTGGGTGATGAATGGGTAAAAATACATTAAATCTGTTCGATTTCACGAGGATGCCAAAAATATTTTTCAAAATTTACGATTTTATCATCTTTGACTTCGACACCTTCTTCGATTAATAATTCGGCCATGCGAGTTGGCGTCGAGAAGTGCGTCCTTCCAGATAATTCTCCTTTTCTGTTGACTACCCGCTGAGCCGGAATGGAGCGCATCTCCGAATGACTGTGGTTTAAAGCCCATCCGACCATTCTTGCTGAGCCCAAACCTAAAAAGTCCGCAATAGCTCCATAAGTAGTCACCCTACCTTGAGGAATGAGGCAAGTGACATCGAAAACGCGCTGAAAGTAATGCTCATTTTGACTTTTATTTAACGCTTTAGATTTTATTATGGTCATCGTGTTCCTTAAATTTGCGCTAATTTACCGATTATGACACCAAAAATCAAATTTAAAATCAGCAAAATTGCTAATCTTGAAGAAGCAAAACAATTTTCAGCCTTACATGCAGACTTTTTAGGATTTTGCTGCAATGGTACTAGTCTAATGTATTGTTCTCCCTCCAAAATCATGGAAATTACCAATCAAATACAAGGACCAGAGATTGTGTATGAATTTGATGGTTGGCAGGCGAAAGCCGAAATAGACACCACAGTTGACAATGGTCAAGTTGATGCCCTTCATTTTGGTGCTTTTGCCACTTATAAAGAAAGGTTCTCATTGCCTGTTTTTAAAGATTTTATCCTAGAAAATATCGAAGATTCTGACCTGTCTAATGTACAATATCCCATCCTAAGAAGTGAAAAGCAATACACTCAATTAACCAAACAAGAAAAGCAACAAATCGATCGACTTGTTGGAATCTATCCTATTTTCTTAGATTTAAACCTAGATACGGTTCAAGACCTTGAAGCTATTGAAGACCTTGGAATTGCTGGCATCGTGTTGAGGAGCAATGCTAAAAACCACCAATTATTGTCTGATTTTGTTGGAAAAACCAACCTAGTCGAACCAATTTTTTCATAAAGATACTTGCCCTTTACTTTAAAATCCAAATGCCCATTTTCACGAGCATTTGAATCACAAGTCCGAATGATATACCTATATTATGCATTTAAAATAATTACCTATTTTCAACATAATAATAGGTATATTCGTCAATTATAGAGTATGAAACATATACGAAAGTGCTTATAGAATCCGCCTTAGAATTCCGAATAAAAATTATCATCGTCCAAAGCAACAGTCAGATATTCTATTTTACTTTTGCATTAATTTTTATTGGTAAAATCTTTACTCCACTTATTAATTTTTTGACCAAGGTCTGTAATTTCCTCTTCAACCATTTTAGCTATATTCGATACCGTTGTAGGTTCCCCACGCATAGACAATTTGTCGCTGGCTGTCTTCGCTTCTGGCATCATCGCCCATAATATGAGATAAACCAAAACACCGGAACCAATAGTAAAAAACAACAACACAAATATCAATCGTACCCAAATCGGGTCTTCGATTCCAAAATAAGCAGAAATACCCGAACAAACCCCGGCAATCTTTTTGTCATCCATGTTTCTAAATAATTTCTTTCCCGTACCTATACCGGAACTTGAATATGACCTTCCTTCTGAAAAAGAATATGGATCTTCAATCGGTTCAGCTCCAAAATCCTCCGGTTTTCCCATAATGGCGACGACTTCATCCACTTCTTTCATGCTAATAATCAACCGACCCTTTAAGTGCTCTTGAAATAACTCTGCCATGCGAACTTCAATATCATATAAGATTTCATCACATCCCTTTGAAGTACTAAAATGGTGCTCGATCGTTTCGAGATATTGCTGAACGTATGCATACGCATCATCATCTATTGAATATGGATATCCTCCTAAGTTTATATTAAATACCTTTTTCATTTTTTAAAAAAATTGGTTTAAAGATTATACAATTGATTAACGGATTGATTTAATTTGCTCCAGGCTTCATAAAGGCTGTCTAAAAATGCCTTTCCTTGTGGCGTGGCCTTATAATACTTGCGCGGCGGTCCTTGACGGGATTCCTGCCAAGTATATTCTAATAATCCCGCATCTTTAAGCCGCGTCAACAAGGGATACAAAGTGCCTTCTACTATGATTAATTCCGATTCCTTGAGCTTATTGATTATATCCGTCGGATAGGCTTCTTTTTGGGAAATAATCGAAAGAACACACATTTCCAGTACACCTTTGCGCATCTGTGCCTTTGTATTTTCTAATTTAATTTCCATATCATCTTTTTATTTGATAGGGCAAAGATAATACATAATTTAATACCTTGCAATACATAGTACCGTCTTTTAGATAGTACTATATACAAATGATGCGTTTTTATCGACCAACGAACGCAAAATCATGCTAAGAATACTAGAGAGATGCGCCAACAACCTACATCGAAATCACCAATTACCGCCAATATCTGAATGAGATTTAGACATCAAAGTAGAATTAATAGAAGCAAATAGCAGGGTTTGAGGTGCAAAAGCACAGCCTTGGATCTTAATTGAATGAAGATAAGGTTAATTTGAAGGTCAGTTTCGAAAGGCGCCTATAAAACAACCCCTACAATATCCTATTAGTACCGGATATCTTGACCTGCAAAAATCAATTTATGCGTTTAAAAACACTGCAATGGCCTGTTTGGCAAAGTCAGAAAGGATGAGTTGTCCACTCATACCGGCGCGTTCTTCCAACAGTTGATCCCAATGCTCTGTGCCTTCCCAAAATATTTTTTTAAGGAGCATCAAGGCTTCAGGATTTTTAGATATCAACTCTGTTGTAAAATGATCGATATATGCATCAAGTTGTTCAGTCGAATCGAAGACTTCTGTATATAATCCTTTTTGTTTAGCCCACGCAGCTGTTTGCCATTCTGTGGCGTTGATAGCCATCTGACTAAATGCAGAAACGCCAATTTTTCGCTCTACTGCCGGTCCGATAACAAAGGGTCCAATACCTACAGCTAACTCAGAAAGTCGCACAGATCCATACTGAGTAGCCATACAATAATCACAGGCTGCTGCGACGCCAACACCACCTCCAACGGCTTTACCTTGAACGCGACCAATCACGATCTTGGGACATTTACGAATAGCATTGACAACATTGGCGAAACCCATAAAAAATTTCTTACCTGTATCGTAATCTTCAATCTGAGTGAGTTCCGTAAAACTTGCACCAGCACAAAACGAACGATCACCACTGCTTTTTAACACGACAATTAGCGTATCCGGGTCTTTACCGGCGTTGTCGATATGAGTAACCAAGGTACTCAAAAGTGTCCCGGGCAATGAATTGTGTGCCGGATGAAAAAACTCAATTGTGGTAACGTGATCTTGATATTGTGATGTTACATAACCATTTGTCATAGCTGCAAATATTTAATTTTTACAAAGATAAATTAATTTTAGATACCTCCATACTCATCGCTCAGGATGCCTCTATTAAAAAATTCAACCATCGGCTTTAAATCCCGAAAAACTCGTATCACCTCCTCCACCAATGTAGGAGCGGTCATCATTTGATCTGAAATAGATTTGGAAGCGATAAAACTTTTAAACTTTAAGTATTCTTGGGCCGGATTATCGGCATCATATCCCTTAGGTGGTCGTGACAATTTTTGTCCTTCGATGATGTCTAAACCTTGGAAAGTCTTGAGAAACGTCGGTGATTCGACGATACTTTTAAATTCGTCAAAAAAATAGTGGATTTCCTTACGGGCTTTATTTAAAACCTCGTTTTCCGGCATCCACAAGCCTCCACCGGCATAACTTTGACCGGGTTCGATATGCAAGTAGTAAGCACAAAAAGGGCTTTTTTTACCACCAGCTTGCAAAACGATCCCCAATTGAGTTTTATATGGTGTCTTATCTTTTGAGAAACGAACATCTCTATAAAACCTATAGGTTGTATCTCGTGCCGTAAGGCCTTCTAACGTCTGATCATACGGTATCATAGCTGCAATCAGCGCCTCCGCTAATTGATGATAATCTGCTCGAACATGGTTATAGCGATCCTTTTGTTCTTCAAACCAAGCTTTATGATTATTTTCTTTGATATCTCTCAAAAACTGCAACGTATCCGCCTGCAACATGTACCCCGTTTTTACAATGGCCTAAAACCTAAATCCTAATGACAATTCAAAACCTACATTTCTGTCAAAACTATTAGATCGAATATCTAGGTCATTTTCTTCATCATAAGTTTTTCGAAGAAAGTCCATTTTATTATTGGTTACATCTCTCAAACCAAAATTATATCTGGCACCAATATAAAATCCCTTATTGACAAAATAATTGACACCACCCGTAAGTCCAAAGTCAAAAACTCGGTATAAATCTCCGACTTTTTCATTTTCGAGTAAATTGTAGTATGCTCCAGCATCTCTAGCCAAAGTCACGACAATACCATCGACCCAAACTGATGGCCCTACATTCGAAGTGGCAATCCCGCCGGCAACATCTTTATAATAATTGTGAATCAGCGATTGTCGGAAATACAAACTATCCGGATTATGAACAAATTCTAACGTTCCATTGCCTCGAGGGCCTACAAGAAACGAAAAATATCCACCACCATACAATTCCAATTTGCGCGTAGCTTGCCATTGCAGGGTAATCGGAACTGAAACATAAGCATTCGAAACTTCCATGTCAATCTTAGTCAAACCCTTCTTAAAAACAAAGGCGTTTTTAATAGGAAATTTATAATACGAATCTCCGTCATAATTGTATTTTGTTCCAACCTGCGTATATAACAATTCTCCCTTCAACGCTACCTTTCCCGTAAACTTATACGCATAATTCACACCAAAATGAAAACCATTCGTTAGCGAATATTTTTCGTTAACACCCGTTTCTAAAGGTCCGGAAAATTTTGTGTAATTCAGTCCTGCTCGTATTCCAAAACTCTGTGCTCCTGCGTAGTTAATACCGATCAAAAACGTCAAAGCAATCCATAAATATTTAGGCATATCTTCCTGTTATTTTTAAAAGTGTGGCAAATATACGTGGTTTTGAACATTAAAATGTAAATGAAACTCCTATTCTATAACATTATCATCAGTAAAGAACGTAATTTATACAAAACTATTACATGATTATATTAGTTTTGCCCTCCTAAAATCATCAATGCAATCATGGGTAAAAAAAATAAACTCAAAAAGTTTAGAGATAATCTAACCTATCCCAATATTTATCAGAACTTCGAACCCAAGTACCCTAAACTGGTAAAAGGTGAGGATATTGAAGTAGATTTGAAAGGAAAATGGGCGGCAGAACATTTCAACAATCATCACCCCATCATCCTCGAACTCGCTTGTGGACGCGGAGAATATACCGTAGCTCTGGCTAAAGCCTATCCGCATCTCAATTTTATCGGTGTCGATGTCAAAGGCGCTAGAATCTGGCAAGGTGCAACACAAGCCCTTGAACAAAACCTTCATAATGCTGCCTTCTTGCGCACCCGAATAGAACAAATTCATCTATTTATCGGAGAAGAGGAAGCAGATGAAATATGGATTACTTTTCCAGATCCATTTTTAAGAGAAAGTAAAGATAAAAAGCGACTCACCTCATCCAGATTTTTAGATTTGTATAAGAAGATTATCAAAAAAAATGGAATCCTTCACCTAAAAACCGATAGCGGCGTTCTATATGATTATACGCTTGAAACCCTGGATCAATACGAAGGCGCCACCATTCTCTATAAAAATGATAATATCTATGCGGCACCTCTCGCATATCCCGAACTCGAATTTAAAACCCACTACGAGCGAGAACACCTTGAAGTTGGAAAAACCATCAAATACATTCGATTTACCATAAATTAGGATTAGCTTTTCAAGATATAGCGGCTATTCTTTGAACTTATTAGTAAAAATGTCCGTTTTTATACGAGATATGCAACCATAGACCCGCAAATATCCAACAAACATTGATTATAAATTTTTCATAAAATACAACAAAATGAAGTTCATATTCCAGCGATTTTTATTCCTAGCCTTATTGTTTGGGTTTTTTACAGCTTCAGCACAGCACAAAAACAATAACGAACGCCCTAAACTCGTGGTTGGGATCGTAGTCGATCAAATGCGATGGGACTATCTGTACAAGTACTATGACCGCTATGGTAACGATGGTTTCAAACGATTGCTCACCGAAGGATTTTCCGTAGAAAACACGCAAATTCCGTATATACCGACCTATACCGCGGTAGGACATACGAGCATTTATACTGGAAGTGTACCGGCCATCCACGGGATATCTGGCAATAACTTTTATATGCGCAATACCCAAATGAGCATGTACTGTACTCAAGATGACAACGCTTATGGCGTAGGACTAGATCCGGATAATAAAGACGGTAAAATGTCGCCAAAAAACAACCTAGCGACTACGATCACTGATGAACTTAAATTGGCCACCGACTTTAAATCCAAAGTTTATGGGATTTCCCTCAAAGATAGAGGTGGTATCCTTCCGGCTGGACACTTTGCCGACGCCGCATACTGGATGGTCGATGGAAATTGGGTGACGAGCACTTTTTATATGAACGAATTGCCTAAATATATCGAAGACTTCAACAAAGCCGATCATACGGCCAAATACTTAAACCAAGGTTGGAAACCACTCTATGCCATGAAAACGTATTCGCCGCATGTACCGGACGACAACCCATATGAAGGTCGATATTTCGACGGTGGAAATATCACATTTCCAATCGATCTAAAGGAAGCAGCCGATAAAAAAGGACGGGATGTTATCAAAGCAACTCCATATGGAAATACTGTGACCCTAGAACTTTCAAAGTTGATATTAGAAAAGGAACATCTCGGTAATAATCCGCATCATGTACCGGATTTTCTAGCGATTAGCCTTTCTTCTACGGACTATATCGGTCACCTCTTTGCCATCAATTCAGCTAAAATAGAAGATACCTACCTTCGACTAGACAACGACTTAGCAGATTTTTTCAAATTCTTAGACAATAAAGTAGGTAAAGGTAATTATACCGTATTCTTATCAGCGGATCACGGTGCAGCCCACAATCCACAGTTTATCGTAGATGAAAAGGGAAATGGTGGATTCAATATCAAAAAGGACATGCAAAAAGATCTGAACAAGTTATTAGAAACAGAATTTGGGTACGAAAAAATCATCTACGCTATCTCTAATAATCAAGTCCACCTCGATCACAAACTCATCGAAAACAAGAAATTGGATACTGAAAAAATCAAAAATCTAATTATAAGTAATCTCAAAAAGCGTGATGCCGTTGCCTTTGTAGCAGATATGGAAAAAATTAGTTCGACCACGATGCCCGATTGGCTCAAAACCATGACTGCCAATGGCTATAATTATAAACGAAGTGGTGACATCCAAATCATCTTCGAACCTCAATGGATTGACCTATATAAAGATCCTACAGGAACAACCCACGGCGCTTGGAATCCGTATGATAGTCACATTCCGCTTGTGTTTATGGGTTGGGGTATCAAACCCGGCAATACCAATGCTCCGGCTTATATGACCGATATTGCACCGACACTCGCAGCCTTGCTGCACATCCAAGCACCTAATGGAAACATCGGAAAACCAATCATTCAAATGTTAGAGTAATCTATACCTTATATATCAAAAGTAAAAAAGCTGCGGATAATGTCTGTAGCTTTTTCTTTTTTATGCAACCTGATATTTGATAGCTACTATATTTGTAAAATCATTTTAGGTATCAAAAGGGTAAAAGCCCCCTCTTTTGTCCATTATACCAAAGACTTAAATTATAATGGAAGTTGTTTTTTTAAAGATCAAGGCTAAAAACACAGACGAACAAAGTGGTTCGGCGAGGCTTTTTAACGATGAGATTTGAAAAAAGAACGACATTTTATTAAGATCTTTTTGTTGACGGAGCACTAGTGCTCTGTCTATAAAAAGACTTAAATTATAATGGAAGTTATTTTTTTAAAGATCAAGGCGAAAAACGCAGGCATAGTGGTAACTATGACGAGTATTTTTAACGATGAGATTTGAAAAAAGAAC
>JAIXKS010000030.1:96254-109282 GCA_026928325.1 Chitinophagales bacterium
GAGATTTGGAAAAAGAACGACATTTTATTAAGATCTTTTTGTTGACGGAGCACTAGGTATAATCATTATTCTTTCATTAATTTCATCGTATGGATGCCATAAGTCGTCTCTATAACCACCATATACATACCCTCCGAAAGCGTGTTAATACGGATAGAATAATCCGTCGGTGTCACAGACTTGGTCATTACCAATTTGCCAACCATATCCGTGATAAATACGCGTGCTTCGGTTGTCAAACCCGAGATATTGACCCAATCTCCTGAAGGATTCGGGTATAACTTTAAGGTCTTAGTCCAAGCATGCTCATCTTGTATCGATACTGGAAAAGTCACACGCACTGTCCACGTTTTAGTAACGCCGGTCTCAGAAGTAACAACGATGGTCTGCGGCGTACTGAAGTCAAAGAGACTTCCGGATTGCGGATTGGAAGTAGCTCCTTTAGATATGGTAAATATAGGGTAAACCGTCGTTATATCCTTTCCGGAAATCGTGGCCGTTATCGTTTGATCCGCAGGATTAATCACGGCTGCATCCTTGATACCATCAAACGTAAACGAAAGGATTTCTCTACCAGTTTCGTCAATTTGATTTGTCAGTTGAATCGTAATCACTGCTTGTACATTGCTGATACCGTCACTGACATTGACGATTAGATTAAATACGGGCGTAACCTCGTAATCTAAAGCGATAGCATGGTTGACAAAAATCTTGTTGTCTTCAAGTCGGAAAGCTTCATCTGTATTGCCTTTGATGATCACATAGGTCAATGGTGCTCCTTCTGGATCTGTTGCCCGGATTTCACCAACAAAAGTGCCCTGAGCTGCATTTTCTGCAATGGTATAAGTCGAATGCTCAACTACGGGCATCTTATTGATCTTGCTTAGGGTAATCGTGATGTCTATTTTTGTCGATAATTTACCATCGTTAGCACTGACTTTTAAAACATATTGATTTTTTACATCGTAATTGAGCTTTGTTTGGTCAAAAACGACAATTTTGTCCTCATCAATTGAGAAAGCGCCATCTTCATTGCCTGATTCGATGGTATAGGTTACCGGCTTATTTTCCTCCGCTTGGGCTAAGAGATAGACCACTGTACTGCCATTCGGTAGCGTTTCATCGATAATGACCCGAGTAATCTGATTGATAAACTGAGGCCCTTCATCCTCGTCAATGACTTCTATCGTAAAGGCCTTTAAGGTTTCACCACCTTTTAGATCCGAAGCAAGAATATGGACATACAATAGTGTATCCTTTTCATAATCTACAATAGATCTGATTATAAGGGTATTTCCAATGATTGTAAATCTATAATTATCTCGGTCATTTACACCGTCTCCTATTGCTAATAAAAAGACATGGGTATCATCCTTGTCAGCATCCACAGCGGACAAGTTCCCAATGATTCCTGAGTGGTTTTCAGTAATCTTATGATTTGTCAATTGAATATCACTTGGTGCTTGGTTGTCGGGTACAACAACGCTGACCAAGATAGGATCTGATTTCAACTTGAGATCTGGAACAATCGTGTTAGTCACCTCAAAGTGGTAATTCCCTGCATGGGATATCTGTGCATTGGGTACGGTATAGGTAGGATCATTGCCGATGTAAACTTCTTGACCATCCAGATACCAAATATATCTGTTGTTATTGCCCCCAAGCTCGTAAACGGACAAGGATTTTGCATTAAGAACCAATTCTTTACCTTCATTAAAACTGAGTCGGGATTGATTGAGAGGAAAGTTTTTATCTGTTCCAATCCTGTACTGTGATAATTTTTTTATTTTATCATAAATTGGCTCTATTGCGTCGAAAGTAAAAAAATTAGCATTAACATTAAATCTTTCTAGCTTCGCTAAAATTTCTACAGGAATCTTCCCGAAAAGGTTATTGTCTCCTGCATCAAAATATTCTAAATTAGTAAACCTTTTATAGGATTCGGGAATATTTCCGGTAAATTTATTCCCATATACGGATATGTAATCAATATTATTTACCGAACCTTCAAGTGTCGGCAACGAACCTGAAAAATTATTGGATGATAAATACAATGACCTTAAATTCAAGGTATTTAATGACGGTGGTAAATCACCGGTAAGTTTATTTTGTACTACTCCAAATATTGAAAGATTGGCCGTATTCATAAAGATATCCTCTAATTCGCCGGTTAAACCACAACTTTCTAGTTCTATATATTTTAACGCTTCCCAGTGACGGATTATCTCATTTGGAAATGGACAATTAAAAGGATTATTAAGGGCAATCATATATTCAAGCTTTTTGAGTTGTTTAAGATTCTCCGGCCAAGGACCACTAAATAAATTGCGAGAAAGTTGTATTCTGGTCAATTCTGTCATATTTCCCAATGAAGCAGGCAGACTTCCTTCTAATTTATTGCCTTCTAAAGTTAAATTATCAAGCCATTCTAATGCTCCGATTTGCGTAGGCAAATAGCCTATAAGATTATTATTCCGAAGGTCTATTCTTCTAACATGGCCATCTTCAACAATAAGTCCGTGCCATTCGGAAGTTACATCGTTTTTTGTCGCAGTCTTGATATTAACCCAGCCAGTATTTTCTTTCCAATTAGATCCTCCAGTAGAGTTATAAATGGCTTTTAAAGCTTCAAATTCTGCTTCGCTCACTTGAGCCTGCAGGAGCGAAGCAGTCAATAAAAATGATAGAAACACATAAAAGATTCTCATATTCTATGATTTAAAAAAGTTATAAAAATTATTACACTATAGGCAATCATCAAGAGGCTTATTCTCAATCTTATCATTGAACCCAACTAGTGCTCTGTCTATAAAGAGACTAGATTTTTTTGTTGACAGAGCACTAGAAAAACCTCTCGTGATTCATCCACTACAATAGTATAATAAAATAACTAATTATTGTATGATAGCAGTCATCATGCCGGGTATTATGTCTCATGGTTTATTCAACTAGTGCGCTGTCTATAAAAAGACTTAAATAATAATGGAAGTTATTTTTTTAAAGATCAAGGCAAAAAACGCAGGCATAGTGGTAACTATGGCGAGTATTTTTAACGATGAGATTTGAAAAAAGAACAACATTTTATTAAGATTTTTTTGTGGATGGAGCACTAGCAAATAAATCAGGGATTGACTTACATAACGAATCCTAATGCGTAATCTAAATTAAATGATTCTGGATTAATATCCGGTTTGGAAATGAAATCAGCTGAAATTTCTCTAAAAAATTCTTGAACTTAAGTGCAAGATAAATACGGGTAAGTTCCTGCTAAAACCATTATCGGTAATATCATAAAGAACATCATCCCAAAAATCATAGGATAAACCATCCGTATAGGTACTTGAATATATACCTGAACCTACTCCAAAACCCCAAACCGTCGTTTTGCTCGGATAGAGGTTGACGCCGATTCCTAAGCCATTAAAACGCGTAGTTTTTCTTCCGTTAATCTTTTCTACATAGGCTCCATTGGCTTTCCAAACGTCTTCAACACGCTTTTCAATATGGTATCGAGTATTATAAAACAAATAAAAATCGATTTTAGATTGACCAACTTTATTAACGCGGTAGTGGATTGACGGTCGCAAACGATAGCCATAAAAATTCTTACTTATAGTTTCTCCATTTGTAAATAAAAACCCGGTTTCTAAACCCAAGGATATCCTATCGCCGATTTCCAAACGATGACTTAATTGAATAGCGGGTACGATATTGATAATAGAGGACGGTGTAACGCCTAAATAATATCGGACATAACTTGTGTCTTTATCTTGTGCCGATATTCCAGAGATACATCCCAAACACACGAATAAAACGCCTAAAAACCGACTTTTCATTGAAATCATAATGCTATTTTACTCAAAAGAACAGGGTCTTGTTCGTCGCTTATATCAAATTGTAACAGCTCCTTTTCAGATACGACGACCATCTTTGTTCCATCAATAATCAAATCATAAAAACCAAAATCATAAATGGTATTTACTCTTTCTGGTTTTATTGGGTCATCCAGATTGAAGATAACCAATCCCTCATTATAATCACACACAAAAAGATGGTTATTCCCAAAACCTAAACCTTTAGGAGCGGCCATATTGATTGTATGTAACCGCTTGGGATTTAGAATATTGGTTATATCATATACGTTCAACTGATTGACGTATCTTCCAAAACACGATGAAAGCCTTGTGGTCAACGTTACATAAGCTATATCATTTCGAACGACAATGGGATCTAACGTACAAGATTCTGCACCAAAGGCAACGTTATAATTCGTCGAACTTTGACGCTCCGGAATGCCTTGCTTATTGATTTGGTAAATAAACATATCATTGGCCGATCCTATAATCAAAAGGCCTTGATAATGATATAGCGATTGAATATCATCGCCAACATCTTTTCTATCTATAGATATCGGCAATGCTGGATTAGAAATATCAAACGTTGTAATCTCCTTTTTATTGACCACATATAACCGATCTCCTATCGGCAGCATTGTCGCATAAGATCCCGAAAGCACATCTAAGGATTGGTCTGATTCCCTAGTACAGGAATTCAATAATAAGCCAATAAAAAACAAAAACCATATATGCTGTTTCATAATTCGGGTATTTAACTCGTTCTACAATTAGGATTTACTAGGCGGTCAACCATTTCCCACCCTAAAAGGATGCCTTTTTCAGGATAATAACACTCAAAATAGCCTTTATAACCTATAGGATAGAGTTCCGCTTCTTGGATTTCATATTGGTCTCGAATGATATGGACAACTTTGATTTGTTCAGGTGCGCTAATGTCTATTACCAACAAATGTTTGCCATTATCCGCATAGAGTATGTTTTGTCGAATCGTAAACGACCGATTGCCCGGAATATACCAGAAAAATAGGTTTTCAGGGTGCTCCGGATCTTTATTGTCAATAACGTGAATACCATTATTTTGCTCATTAACCAATAACCAATCGCCAACGGAAACGATATTTCCAAGGGTTCCAAAAGGTCTGGCCGGCTCCGTTTGTATCACTTCAGTATTGTCATAGCTCAAATACACCGGACGCATACCGGCATACACTTCATCCTTATCCTTTTCACAACTCCAATGGGTCATGACTAGAAAAACAAATCCTATAACCGTCCAAATATTTTTCATACATTTGTTGATTGCTATATAAATATCACGACAAACTTAACTAAAATTACCGATTGTAGCTTCCTTTATAAAATTATTTTTTTTGAATAAGCACATTCCCAGTCATCTCCAAAGCCGGATCAATACCCATCACGAAGAGGATACTCGGCGCCAAATCTCCTAGTTTTCCGGCTTTTACCGTATAATTATCCTTGCTTACTTCTTTTCCAACAAAGATAATCGGCACCGGATTGGTGGTATGTGCTGTATTGGGACTGCCATCTGCATTGATCATCAAATCCGAATTTCCATGATCTGCAATAATAACCGCCGTATAATCCAATCCAAGTAAGGTATCCAATAATCGCCCAAGGCAAGTATCCACGGTTTCTGTAGCCTGCATTGCGGCACTAAATACGCCGGTATGCCCAACCATGTCCGTATTGGCATAATTGAGACAGATAAAATCCGGCTTTTTTGCCTCAGTATAGACAATCAGCTGATCGGTAATTTCTATAGCGCTCATTTCCGGCTTCATATCATAGGTAGCCACTTTGGGAGAAGGTACTAAAATCCGATCCTCACCTTCAAATTTTTCTTCCACACCACCATTGAAAAAGAAGGTCACATGTGGGTATTTCTCTGTTTCTGCTATTCTAACCTGCGTTTTTCCGGCTTCACTGATGACCTGCCCTAAGGTATTGGTTAAGTTTTCTTTGTTGAAAACGACATGAAGACCCTTAAAAGCATGGTCATACTCTGCAAAAGTCACAAAATACAAAGGCAAGGTATGCATATCAAACTCGTGATAATCACGCTGAGTCAGCACTTCTGTAAGTTGACGCGGTCGATCGGTCCTAAAATTGAAAAAGATAACGACGTCGTCCGCTTGAATGACGCCTTCTCCCGCCGCCAAGTGCGCATTGTACATCGGCATTATAAATTCATCTGTAATCCCTTGTGCATACGAAGCCTCCAAATCCTGTATAAAATCTTCTGAAGGTTGTCCCTTGCCATTCACTAGCACATCGTACGCCAATTTGATTCTTTCCCATCTTTTATCCCGATCCATCGCATAATATCTGCCTGTAACTGTAGCCAAATGTATCGATGTCCCTTCTATGGCAGTATTCACTTGCGATAAATATTGTACTCCTGATCTAGGATCGGTATCGCGACCATCCATGAAGGCATGGATATACACAGACAAATCTTCTTGATAAGGTTGGAGCATATCGCATAGACCAAGCAAATGGTCGATATGGGCATGTACGCCTCCGTCGGAGACGAGCCCCATAAGGTGGATGCGCTTTGTATGTGACCGTGCATAGGATATAGCTGCATTCAGAACAGGGTCCCGATCTATTGCCTTTTCTCGAACTGCCTTATTGATTCTGGCCAGCTCCTGATAGACCACTCTTCCAGCGCCAATATTCATATGGCCTACTTCGGAATTGCCCATTTGGCCATCCGGAAGACCGACGTTTTCTCCATAAGTAATCAAGGTTGCCGAAGGGTATTTCTCTAACAAGCTATCCATGACTGGAGTATTGGCGGCTTGAATGGCACTGACTTGAGGATCTGGATTGATGCCCCATCCATCTAATATAATTAAGGCTAAACGATTCATTTTAAATTGAATATTTTAATTTTAATAATGGCAATTTTCCTAAATTGTCCGATAGAAAACACCTCCTTGTTATCGGATGCTAAGATAAATTGTCCTGTATGGTGGCAAAAGGCAGTTTATCGTCGCAATAGGCTTTACATCGTAAAAGTAAGATAATCTTCAAAAAATTAATACAATTTTATAAATAATTCAGTCATTTTAACATACTTTAGCATAATAATTGGAACATTTTACATTGTAATTTACGTTTCAAATTATGTGAACATACCATTTAGCGGCTTTGTGGCGTTATGATAGGTGTACTTAAAATATTAAAACGAAAACAAATGTTACAAAAATATCTTACAGTCTTGATTCTTTTTTTTGCCATGAGCTTGAATGGTCAAGGCGATACAGCTTTCTTTAATGCGATCAAAAACAATGATATGGCGACGGTAAGTAATTACCTTCAAAATCAAATCGACTTTTGTATCTTTGACGATCAGGAGTTTCTCAGTAAACAAGTAGCTACCGAGAAATTGAATCAATTTTTGACCAACCAAAAGGTTCAATCGGTTGAAGTCATCCATCAAGGTGCATCCAAAGGAAAAACCTCGCAGTTTAAAGTGGCCAAAGTAACAACAGCCAAGGGTACATATCGACTCTTTGTATATACTTCGAGTGACTTTGGGCATCAATCCGTCAAAGAACTCCGGATAGATAAGTTTTAATTAATATTTTTTAATTTTTTCTATTCGTAAAGAAGTAAACGAGTTTATTCAGGCTTTCTCTCGCCGGATTATCTGGTAAAGTATGTAGGATAACGATGGCCTCATCCTGATATTTACGCATGATTTGTTCAGCGTATTCTATGCCACCGGAAGCTTTGACAAAGGCGATGACTTCTCGCACTTTCATCTCGTTTTCACTATCGTTTTTGATGTAGTTGATGATTTTCCTTTTGGTAGCTTTATCCGTATGATTAAGCGAATAAATAAGCGGAAGGGTCATCTTTTTTTCTTTGATATCAATCCCTCGAGGCTTGCCGATGGCTTCATCTCCATAATCAAATAAATCGTCTTTTATCTGAAAGGCAATCCCGAGCTTCTCACCAAAGGCATACATGGCCTGAATCATTGCTTCATCATCCGTAGTAGAAGAAGCACCCGCTAAACAAGCCGCAGCAATAAGAGATGCCGTCTTTTGTCGGATAATCTCAAAGTAAACAGCCTCATCGATATCTAATCTACGGGCTTTCTCCATCTGAAGGAGTTCGCCTTCTGCCATTTGTTGAACAGCCATGGATACCGTGTGCAAATGCCTATAATTATTGGTTTCTAATGCTACCTGAAGACCCTTCGTCAACAGAAAATCTCCAACCAATACTGCGATTTTGTTTTTCCAAAGCGCATTAATAGAGAAAAGTCCGCGGCGCTCGTATGCATTATCTACGACATCATCATGTACCAACGATGCTGTATGTGACAATTCTATCAATGAGGCCGCAACATCCGTTGAAGCATTGAGTTCTCCACATACTTTAGCACAAAGAAAAACAAGGATAGGCCGCACCTGCTTGCCTTTTTGCTGAACCATATAATACGTGATTTTATCCAATAACGGCACAGAGCTTTTCATCAAAGCCTTGAAGTGGGCTTCAAACTCTTTCAGCTCTTTATTGACAGGGGCTTTAATAATCTCTAATTCAGATGCCATCCGGATATAATAATCTCAAAATTCTGCACAAGATAAGGTATTCCTTTAATTCAAATCGGTTTATACCATGTTTTTTACTAAATTTGAAAAGACCTTGTCTCAAATATGCAACAAATCATGTAAAATAAAATTTTATAATTATCAAACTAAACAAATAAAACCTTACATTTGCCAAAAGAAGATGGATATACGGACATAGTCGTATCAGATTGTACAAAAGTAATTATCAAACATTTTGTTAGAAGTATTTAGAAAAAATTTATTCTTTACAAGCATCTTGCTGTTGCCATACGTATTTATCGTTCGTATAGGCATGTTGATTTCACCTGTCGGCTTTGTAATCGACGAGTCCAGCCAGACCTTTTTGACCTCCTTAGTGTATAGTCATTCTGGTGATCCTCTGACTCAAAACATCATTGCTTGCTTGCTGATTTTTGCCCAAGGCTTAATCGTTAATTATATCTTCAATATCGATAAAATCTCCAGAGAATCTACACAATTGTCCGGTGTATTTTATGTGCTTTTCGTTAGCTTAATCGCCAATACTTCCGGCTTAACACCCGTATTAATTGCCAATACCTTTATGCTTTTAGGTCTGTTGCACATCCTGAATACGTATAAAAATGTCCAAGCCGTATCGCAAATATTCAATGGTGGTTTTATGATTGCTATGGCATCTTTGTTTTACATACCTTATGCTATTTTTATAGTATTTGGCATTTTTGCCTTGTTACAATTGAGATCCTTTAAATTATTAGAAAAACTCCAGTTTCTTGTAGGCGTGATTACACCTTATTTTCTGATATTCACGTTAAAGTTTTGGAATGATCAACCTTTTATCGAAATCGAATTTTTAAGTGATATCTTTTTTAGATGGCCGGATTTGTCTATAGAATATTCTTTGATTGAGTATATTGCAATAGGTGTTGTCTTAATA
The DNA here is from genome assembly GCA_026928325.1 of Chitinophagales bacterium. Classification (GTDB taxonomy): domain Bacteria; phylum Bacteroidota; class Bacteroidia; order Chitinophagales; family Saprospiraceae; genus OLB9. The sequence continues at coordinate 105,641 of JAIXKS010000030.1, forward strand.
ATTAGCGCGGCATGTATCGTTTTTTACAATACCATCGTGTCTAAAAAGGCAGTGCAAGCAAAAAAGAAAATCGAAATCCTATATTGGTTTATGTTTTTCTGGTTTTTATCATACCTAATCTTAAATACGCAAATCGAAATTCATTTAATATCCATTGCTATCCCAATCTCGTTGTTACTAGGCATTCTATCGAGTGAATCCAAAAATAAAATATTTTATGAGTTATTGCATTTGGCACTTATTATTATTGTGTTTGTAGGTCAGTTTAAACTGATTAACTTTTAAATCACTTTACAGTTAAACATTTATTAAAGGTAACTTTAGTAACTTTTCAGGAAGATATTATCTTTAACTTTGCAGTTTTTATGTAGAAAATATTCCAAATCATGAAAAATAGTGTACTTGTATTTTTAACCTTAATCATTGCTGGATTTAGTCTGGCAGCACAGAAGCCCAATCCCGTAACTTGGGACTTTAAACTTGAGCAGGTTAATAATAAAGATTATAAATTAATAGCAACGGCATCCATCGCGCCTTCATGGGTTTTGTATTCGCAATTTACAGGTTCCGACGGCCCGGTACCTACCTCTTTCATGGTCAATGGCAAGGATGTCCAATTGAAGGAAGAAAGCAAGGTGATATCAGAAATGGACAAAATCTTCGAAATGGAGGTGAAGCACTTTAAGCATAGCGCCGTTTTTACCAAAATAATCCAAAAAGGCAACGAAGCTAGTGTAAAAGGTAGCGTAGAGTTTATGACCTGTGATGGTTTGAAATGTCTGCCGCCGGCAACCATTCCTTTTGATTTGAAATTTTAATATAAATTAAACCGTACATCTCAATATAAGCATCAATATGAAACAAAAATTAATATTTGCCATTTTATTTCTCTTTTCAATAGCAGCACAAGCACAGATTTTTACGCCTGTGAAGTGGACTTTTGAAATTGAAAAAACAGGAACGAACGAATATAAACTCCGTTATATAGCCAAAATCGATAAGGGTTGGAATGTCTATTCACAATTTACTTCCGACGATGGACCGGTACCTACCGAAATTGTATATGAAGCTAAGGACGGCATCGAGTTCATAGGAAAATCAGTAGAATCTGGTGCTAAAAAGGAAGGAATGGATCCCTTATTTGGTGTTAATGTGATCAAATTTTTGGCTTCAAAACCCTTTGTAATCGAACAAAAAATCCGGGTAAAAGACGCTTCGAAGCCGATTTCCGGCTATGTCACTTACATGAGTTGCGATGACGAAAAATGTTTACCACCAACAGACGAGGACTTTAGCTTCAAAATCCCAAAAGACAACGCCGATGAAAGCACAACTGCCGCAACAGAAGGCAATGATTCCGATGAAGAAATAGCGACTGGCGAAGAGACAGCTCCTACTCAAGATTCAATCCTCCTCACGACCTTAAATGAAGGTTCTATGATCGGAGCAGTCATCAATGGCGATAGAATCGATCAAAAGATCGCTTCCCTAGCTAATACTTATGAAAAACCATTATCCGATTGTGGCGGAACAAAAGAAAAGAAAGAAGGATTATTTTGGACGTTTATCTTTGGGCTACTCGGAGGATTTATCGCCTTGTTGACACCATGTGTATTCCCAATGTTGCCGATTACGGTCAGCTTTTTTACCAAAGATACCAAGCGTAAAGGTTGGGTCAATGGATTGATATATGGCGCATCGATTATCGTTATCTATGTATTAATCGGCCTTTTGATTACGATGTTTATAGGACCAGAAGCCCTCAATAGATTATCAACAAACTGGATAGCCAATACCTTATTCTTCTTAATTTTTATCGCTTTTGCAATTTCATTTTTTGGATATTATGAAATTACCTTACCGAGCAGTTGGAGTACAAAGAGTGACAGTATGGCAGATAAAGGTGGGCTTATCGGTATATTCTTTATGGCATTTACGTTGGCTTTAGTTTCCTTTTCTTGTACGGGACCAATTATCGGAACAGCGATTGTTCAAGCAGCAACAAAGGGTGAGATTTTAGGTCCATTCTTGGTGATGTTTGGGTTTTCATTTGGTTTAGCTCTGCCTTTTGGTCTATTTGCGGCCTTCCCTGCATGGCTCAATTCATTGCCAAAATCAGGAAGCTGGATGAACTCCGTTAAGGTTGTTCTTGGATTTTTAGAATTGGCATTAGCGTTTAAGTTTTTGTCGATTGCAGATATGACCAACGGTTGGGGCATCCTCAAATATGAATTATTTATGGCGATATGGGTGATTATTTTTATAGCCATGGCTTTATATTTGTTTGGATTGATCAAGTTTCCGCATGACAGCCCAATAAAAAAGCTTTCTAAGACCAGAATCACTTTTGGTTCGCTGATTGTTTTATTGGTCATTTATCTCATCAGTGGTTTTAAAGTCAATGAAAAAACAGGAGATTATAACGCACTCGTTTTGATGAGTGGATTGGCACCTCCTGCGCATTATAATTTCTTTATAAAACCCGGTGAAGTGGATGCCTCTATCAAAGCAAAGTATCCATCTTTTTCTAAGTGCGCCAATAATATCAACTGTTTCAAAGATTACTTTGAAGGAATGGCCTATGCTAAGGAAGCAAATAAACCGGTCATGTTGGACTTCACAGGATATGGTTGTGTCAACTGCCGTAAAACAGAAGAACATATCTGGGTAGATGATCGGATACGTGCTATACTCAATGACTCTATTGTGTTGATTTCGCTATATGTGGACGATGACAGTAAATTAGACGAGGTCTATACTTCTGAACACAGTAATAAAAAACTGAGAAACGTCGGTAATAAATGGGCGGACTTCCAAATCGTTAACTTCCAACAAAATTCACAACCACTGTATGTGATGACTACCAATAATCAAGAAGTCATCACAAGACCAAGACCTTTTACAGAAGGTGTGGACAGTTACTTAGAGTTTCTAAGATGTAGCATGTCTGAAAATCGGACAATTATGTCGAATCAACATTAAAATTGTATCCATATATATAAAAAAGGATTTGCTTGAAGCGAATCCTTTTTTGTCCTACTAAATAGCAAGACCATGAAATTATTATACAACGTAACCATCAAAATTGACGCCGAAATACATAGCGAATGGAAGGAATGGATGTGTACTATTCACATTCCCGATGTCATGGCTACCGGCTGCTTTGAAGCGTATAAACTCACGAGAATTATCGATGATGAAGACGAACATGGCGTAGGATTTGCCATTCAATATGTTGCCCTCAGCGAAGATACTTTTAGGCTGTATCAAGAAAACTTTGCCTTAGCTTTACAAAAGGAACATAGCGATAGATACCAAGGACGATATGTCGCCTTCAGAACCTTAATGGCCATCGAGCACGAAGGATAATATCCTGCCTGAGACCAATCCCTTCTTGAATAGTCATGTAATTCCAAATCATGACACAATATTGGTTTTCACCATTTTTATTCGCATGAAAAGACTAGTGCTCTGTCTATAAAAAGATATTAAAGTCTAAAAAATAGCATCAATTTTGCCCATTATACCGACTTAAATAATAATGGAAGGTATTTTTTTAAAGATCAAGGCAAAAAACGCAAACATAGTGGTAACTATGGCGAGTATTTTTAACGATGAGATTTGAAAAAAGAACAACATTTC
>JAIXKS010000030.1:109371-116275 GCA_026928325.1 Chitinophagales bacterium
CAAAAAACGCAGACATAGTGGTAACTATGGCGAGTATTTTTAACGATGAGATTTAAAAAAAGAACGACATTTCATTAAGTTTTTTTTGTGGACGGAGCACTATAATTCCTGAATATAATATGCGTCGAAGATGTGATGCATCGACTACATTAGCTTGGATTCTAAAAAATTCCTTCATCTATAATCGACATGTGCTTATGCCCTCAAAATAGCGCATTCCCTTACCCAAATAAAAAAAATAAAAATAATTTCCCTTCAAAGGTTACTTTATGCCCTTTGCGGTAATTAAGGATAAATAAGTGGAAAATTACTCTTGTTTATTTTGACTATTGATAATATCTACCGCTTAAAAAAGGCTATTTCGTGAACGGCTGTAAAAGTACAGCTTTGACCAAAGGAAAGGGCCGGCAAAAATAAAATGTCGTTGTGAGGCTCTCTAATTATAGCTGCTGTGAAACTATGAAATTATATATTGGCTTGGCCGGAAAAAGTTCCGGCCTTTTTTATTTCTCTTTATTACAAATATATTGATTACATTTGTATAAAAGTCATTACGATGAAATACAATTATTGGATTATAATCATAGCCATAATAATTACCGGATCCGGACAAATCTACGGAACATCTACGGACATTAGCCATAATTCGACTCCTTTCCCACTTATTCAAGCGGACGATTGTACTGCACTGATTGATAGTTTTCAGCTGGTTTATAAAAATTCGATTCAAGCCCTGATCAAAGAATACAGAGCCTTTTCCAAAAATAATGAAAATGCAAAAGCGGACAGCGTGATTCACGAGGTAGATCTTATATATATTCACTTCAAAAAAAGATTTAATCACACTTGCCCTATTTATGACATCAGCTATTTAGAAAAATTTTTCTACCCGTATGCCGCCTTTTCATTCTATATCCACGCTGAGGAGCGAACAGTGCTTTTTGATGAAATGAAAACCATCATAGAGACTTGCGAAGCTGCCCAAGAAGAAGAATCCTTCTTATTTATGGTTAATATGAAGGCAATCTACCACTTGCGAATGAACGAATATACCCAAATGAAAGAACTCTTGGAGCGCGGGCTTAAGGTCGCTGAAAGCGATGTTGAAAAACACCTTCAAAAAACATCGCTCTTGCGCAACAATTATATCATTTACTTCATGTTTATGAATCTCCGGGAACAAGCCCTCGTCGAAGCCCTCAAAAACGATCATATGTTTGAAAAATATGGTATTCCCAACCTAGGACACTTTATAAAAAACCTTTGCTTTATGGCAGAATCCTATATTTCCTTAGATATGCCGGAAGAGCTCAACAAAACACTAGAACGCCTCAAATTTTACTGCGAAACGGAAACCACTCTAAAAGACAATGAAAACTGTATTCTCGAAGAGTTCTATTTTATATCTGCCGTTAAAAACCGACAATTTTTAAGCGCAGATTCTATCTTAAATTCGGGATTTAAAGAAAAAATATCTCCGGAGAGTTACGATATCAAAATGAGTTTGGTGCGGCTTCATTTGGCCTTAAATAGATATGACGAGGCCGAAGCCGTTATTGAAGATTTGAAAGCTACCTTCGACCAATATAAAGTGGAAGAAACCCACCAATACAGACTCAACCTATTGAAGCTGCAACTCGAATTAGAAACCGCAAAAGACAAAACACTAACCAATACGAAGAGCCTTAAAGAGATTGAATACGCTTTTTTAGCCAACGTCTATAATGTCTTTAACGAAGCACCTCATCAGCAATTTGGGATAATCAAGCCGATGCGTTCCCTAGCTTGGAGTCTATTAAATCAATTTTGGGCATCTGAAAACCAAGAAATCAAGCAAATCGTCTATAACCTAAATACAAATATCAAAAAACTGACACCGAGTTTTCTAAAGAAAAGAAATGCCATTCTATCTGCTTTAGACGCAGAAAATGACATTAAAGAAAATGAAAATCTACGCGCCGACCTAGCTCAAAGATTTGCAAAAGCTCAAAAGTCACCGCTAGCGGATCATCTCATCAAACAACAATTAATGGATTCCATTATCCTGGTCGAAAAATCCATTCAATCGGCATTCGTTAAAAATTTGAAATATACGATTCCCAGCGTATCTGCCAGTCTCATTCAAAAACAGCTAAAAAATGACCAATTGTTTTTAGAATTTCTACAAGATAACAACCGCGAATCCAAAGACAGTAGTCTCTATATGGTCATTATTTCAAATCAAAACTTTGAAATAAAAAAAATAGACGATCGCGCAATGACGATATCCGACAAAATAAACTTTACGAACGATAGCGAATACAATCAACGTTGGTATGCCTACTTCTTCGGTTCAATCCGCCATTTATTGCAAGGTAAAAAAGAAATTTTTGTCGTCAGTGATGGCGTCATTAACCGATGTCCATTGGAAATTTTGTCTCCGGATGGCACCCGAAAAAACTGTTTAATCAATAATTGCGAATTCACTTATTTTAATAGCTCGAAGTCCTTTGTAGAGCAAGCATCAGGGAAAAACGAAGTTCAAAAAATTTTGGCTATCGGTGGTATCCAATATGATTGTACTACAGATTCACAAAATCAACAACATCAACTAGCTTTGAGAAAAGGAGGCGATGATTTGGTCTATTTGCCCGGAACACTGACGGAGGTCAAGAAAATCAAAGACAGATATTCGGATGAGGTAGCATTATTAACGGGTTGCGAGGCCACAAAAGCCAATTTTTTAACCCAAATCAACGATACTACTTTTTCGACCATTCATATTTCAACCCATGGCATCATTTATAAAGACACCATTTTTTCCGAACAAGATTACTTGTATCTCCATGCAGGCAACAAAGCTTTTCTAGCACTCGCCAATGGAATCAATGGCTATCTTTCGGCATACGAAATCACCAATCAAAACCTCCAACACGTTAAACTCGCCTACCTTTCAGCTTGTTCGTCCGGCCTTGGGCCTCAGATGGTCGGCAATGGTTTGTTTAGTATCGGCGAAGCCTTTTATGCAGCCGGCGCCGACAAAGTCATCTATAGCTTGTGGGATATATCCGATGATTTTGCAGTAAAGTTTACCGACAAATTTTATGAAAACTTACAATCAAGCGCTTCGATTACAACAGCATTTCATAAAACGCAAAAGTATTTCTCTAATAATTATCCACCGGTTCTATGGTCTTCCTTTAGATTAATGGAGTAAGCTGAAACGGCATCATTCAAATACCTAAAAGAGGAACGTTTCTTACATGGGCCATCGACACTTTTATAAATTCATAAACGGCGATCAACCCTCATTGCGTACCTGATCTATTATCTCCTTATAATAGGATTCGTATTCGGGCAAAATCGCTTCTATAGAAAACCGCTTCGCTTGTTTATAGGCATTTTTGCCGAAGGCTTGGAGCTTATCCGGATCGCTCAACAACTCTATACATCGAGCTGCCATCCCGTTTACATCGCCTATTTCACACATATAACCCGTTTCTCCGTCGATATTGACCTCCGGAATTCCACCGGCATTAGAGGAAATAACCGGAACTTCACACGCCATAGCTTCTAGGGCAGCAAGACCAAAACTTTCGTTTTCAGAAGGCAAAATAAACAAATCTGCAATAGCCAATAACTCTTCTACTGCTTCTTGTTTTCCTAAAAAACGAATCTCACCACATAGACCGTAGCTCCTGCAAAGCTCTTCCATGTAATTTCTTTCAGGACCATCACCGATCAATAGTAATTTTGATTGAATCTTAGGTGCCACCTGTGCAAAAACATTGATGACATCTTGAACGCGTTTTACCTTTCTGAAATTGGAAATGTGCACTAATATCTTTTCTCCTTCCGGAGCTATAGCCTTGCGGAAATGATCCTTATTAATCTTTCTAAATCTATTAAAATCTATAAAATTATGAATGACACGGATATCTCGTTTTATATTAAAGGTTTCTAGCGTTTCTTTCCGCAATTGCTTAGAAACCGCAGTCACGCCATCAGACTCATTGATGCTAAACTCTACAACCGAAGCAAAAGAAGCATCCGCGCCAACCAAGGTGATATCTGTACCGTGCAACGTAGTGATAATCGGTATATTAATCCCGAGAGATCTGAGAATCTGTTTGGTCATATAGGCAACGGCAGCATGAGGAATCGCATAATGCACATGAAGGATATCCAGCTTCTCAAAACGGATGACATCCACGAGTTTTCCCGTCAAAGAAGTCTCATAAGGCGCATACTCAAAAAGCGGATATGACATCGAAGTAACTTCATGGAAATATACATTAGCATGAAATGATGTGAGTCGCACCGGTCTTTTATAGGTAATAAAATGAACATCGTGCCCTCTGTCTGCCAACCCCAAACCTAATTCGGTGGCCACTACACCGCTACCTCCAAAAGTTGGGTAACAAACGATTCCTATTTTCATGTAAAATCGGGTTATTATTTTAACTTCAGTAGGTTGATAACAAATTACAATTAAAATCGTTGTATAAATGTATCATAAAATATGGATTGGAAGACCAGTATTAAAGGTTTTAATGCATTTTTACTTCTTGAAAAATCATTATCGCCACATTCTATTGAAGCTTATACCCGTGATGTAGCCAAATTGCAGGAATACACGATCATTCATAATATCCTAAGTAGTCCCGATCAACTTTCAGCCGAGCAACTGACCGCTTTTATATATTATATCAACGACTTGGGCCTCTCTCCCAAAAGTCAAGCGCGTATCATTTCCGGCATCAAAGCCTTCTATAAGTACCTGATTATGGAAGATATTCTAGACCACGATCCTTCCGAATTATTAGAAAGCCCTAAACTCCAGCGCACCTTACCCGATGTGCTTTCTTATGAAGAAATCGCTTCCATCTTAGATAATATAGACCTTTCACAACCACATGCACACCGAAACCGAGCCATCCTCGAAACACTCTATGCTTGTGGCCTTCGAGTCTCGGAATTGACAGGCTTACAAATCAGCAACTACTATCCGGAGGAAGGTTTTGTCAAAGTATTAGGTAAGAACAACAAAGAGCGATTGATCCCAATCAGCCCTTCAGCAATCAAGCATATTAGCTTGTATATGGAGAATGAAAGAAACCAACTACCCATAATTCAAAAAAGTCATGAAGACATCCTCTTCCTCAATCGCCGAGGCAAAATGATGACCCGAGTGATGATATTTTTATTAATCAAGGATTATGTAGCGAAAGCTGGTATTAACAAGTCGGTGAGTCCGCATACGTTCCGACATTCATTTGCTACCCATCTCGTCGAAGGCGGTGCAGACCTCCGGGCCGTTCAGGAAATGCTCGGCCATGAATCCATCCTCACAACGGAGATTTACACACACGTAGATAGACAATATCTCAGAGAGATGATGCTCCGATTCCACCCGCTAGCCCACCAACGGGAAAATGATACCGAGTGAAGTCGTCGATTTATATAAAAAAATAGATTATAGAAAATTTTTGATATAGAATCGTATGCATACTTTTTTTCTGTAATGCTTATTATACCCACCGATCACTTAAAAAACAATTTTCGACACTTTTCATAAATACGAACGTTTCATAGATTTCTTTATCTTTGCTTAAAATTCAGGAAGTTATCACAACAAGCAAATTAGATATCGACTCATTAATATGCTATTTCAAGAACATCGTTGTTTTTGAAACACCAGAAATTGTTGCCCTATACAGACCAACACAAAGCAACGTAAAGCCCACTTTCAAAAATTGGCATCTTCACATGGTGATCCATATAAGCATATTACAACACATTGGCAGCATAAAGTGTACACCGGACGAAGACAAGAATAATGATCTCAAAATCTCATCAGCAACAAAAGGCATATTTATAAAAGAAAATATTATTAAAAATTTTATATTAATAAAATTAAAACGCTTTACTTAGGTGGCTTTCGAACAAATAAAGAAGATTCTAGCCAATTTGTAAAAATACTTTCAAATATGCAGCATTCATGAAAAATAAACTTCAAATCATCCCATCTGAATTGCTTTCTACCTATTTGGAGCAAGTCCCGAAAGGCTTGCAAGAGGCGTTTGATGCTTTTCAAGATGCAGAAATATCTACCGAAAACTTTAATTTTTATACCTCGGTTTCCGCAATGGCTTCAAGCAAAATAGAAGGAGAACAAATGGAAATCGATAGTTACATAAAACACAAAATGCTGAATATCGCGTATTTGCAAGATTTGGTAGAGAAACCTAACGACTTGTATAATGCTTACATACTTGCCTCAAAAAACGAACTCACTCAAAAAACTTTTTAGAAGCTCACAAACTGTTGGCAACACACCTTTTAACACCTAACAAAAGAGGCGTTTGCAGAACTACCAATATGGTAGTTTTGGAACACAAAACGTATCGTGTTCAATACGAAGCTGCCCCTTGGAACGAAATAAAATCCTTGTTTACTCAACTTTGGAAGGATATCGAGCAACTGAAAACAGCAAAATTGAATCTCCCGGAAACATTCTTTTTTGCCGATTGTATTCACCTCGTTTTTGTAAACATTCACCCATTTGAGGATGGCAATGGAAGAGCAGGAAGATTATTGGAAAAATGGTTTTTAGCTCAAATACTGGGCAAAAAGGCCTGGTATATCCAAAATGAATTATACTACTACAAAAACGTAAATAACTATTACCACCATCCGAACAAGTTAGGAATATTTTATGAGCAATTAGATTACGCAAAAGCATTACCCTTTTTGCTGATGCTACCCAATGCATTGATTACCGAAAAATCGGATTGGAACACCTAATCTGTGACAAACACGGTTCAATTAACTTCAGGCTAGTGCTCTGTCTATAAAAAGACTTAAATAATAATGGAAGTTATTTTTTTAAAGATCAAGGCAAAAAACGCAGACATAGTGGTAA
>JAIXKS010000013.1 GCA_026928325.1 Chitinophagales bacterium
AAATTATCCCTTATTTCTTTCCTACCAAAAGTTGCATTTATTAGTTGAACTCAAGCAGTATAAAGATACCACAAACTAATTATGAAAAATATGATAGATGTCATCATGCTAGCCTATCTTAATTAGTTTCATACTTTTGGATGAAACTATTATACTAAAACATTTGTTATAACAAATAAAAATGTAATTATGGCAACTAAAAATGTTGAAATGATTGTGGCACCAACAGAGCCGCATTATGTAGGAGATGGTTTTAGAGTGCACAACTTTATACCAAGTATGTATCGATTGGATATGGAACGAACCAATCCTTTTATTTTGTTAGATTACAATTCTAAGTTTGTATTTCCACCTTCCAATGCACCCAGAGGCGTTGGCGTACACCCTCATAAAGGATTCGAAACGGTAACCATTGCCTACAAAGGTAAGGTACAACATCACGATAGCCACGGTGGTGGTGGAATCATCGGTGAAGGTGATGTTCAGTGGATGACCGCTGCTAGTGGCTTGCTTCATAAGGAATATCACGAAACAGCATGGAGCAAACAAGGTGGAGAATTTCAAATGGTTCAACTATGGGTAAATTTACCGGCTAAAGAAAAGGCTGGAAAACCAAAATATCAAGCAATTGACAATGCCGATATGCAAAAAATCGCTTTGGATGACAAAGGTAGTATCGTTGAAGTCATAGCGGGAAGTTATCAGGGACATCAAGGTTCTGCGTTTACCTTTACGCCAATCGAAATGTACAATGCTCGACTTAAAAAAGGTGTATCAGCTGATTTTGATTTTCCTGCAATCTATAATACAGTCATGCTGGTCGTAGAAGGCAGTATCATAGTGAATGGCTCGGAAACGGTACCAACCGATCATTTAGTATTGATGGATAATCAAGGGACTTCTTATAACATTACGGCTCAAGAGGATGCGGTAGTCCTTGTTTTAAGCGGGCAACCCATACCGGAACCCATAGCTGCACATGGGCCATTTGTGATGAATACTAGGCAAGAACTGATGGAAGCCTACCAACAATTTAATCAAGGAAAATTTGGAAATCTCGATTTTTAATCTACTATTTAGATTTCGATTTCTAAGCCTTCACGAGCAATAATGACGTGTTCAAAGACGCTTTTGGCTTCGTCTAAGAGGAGGTTTAGATCATGATATCGAGTACTAAAATGACCAAGGATAAGTTTTTTTACGCCTGCATTTTTAGCGGTTAATGCAGCATCATGAGCGGTACAATGCATCCTTTCATTTGCTTGTTGTTTCAGCGCATGCAGATAGGTAGATTCGTGGTACAGTGTATCGATATCCTTGATGCGATTGGGTAGGGATTCGTCATAGATGGTATCCGAGCAATAGGCGTAACTTCGTATAGGATGTTGGATTAGGATGTTATCATCTTCGGGAGATAAACGGTCTTTTCCGGAACGAATGCTTGCGCCTTGTTTGAGCGTTTGTATTTCCTCATAAGTGAGTTTATACTTTTCGATCATTTCAGGCAAAATGCTGTATTTAGGAACTTCTCTGATTATGTAACCAAAAGTCTGTATTCGATGATGTAGAGGAATCGCATGTACAACGATATTTTCATCTTGATAAATCGGAGTACTGATATCTTCGATTTCGTCTATAAGAATGTCGTAAAGGATATAGCTGGCGGAAAGCCGCAGTACCGTTTCGATGTATTCCCGAATGCCGGGAGGTCCTATTATTTTAAGAGGTGTTTTTCTCTGCGAATATAAGAAGGAAGTCAACAATCCGGGTAATCCGAAAATGTGGTCACCGTGAAGATGACTAATGAAGATTACCCTGATTTTGTTTTTCTTGATTTGATGTTGAAGCATTTTAACTTGTGTGCCTTCTCCACAATCTATGAGATAAAGATGGTGATTTTTGTTGATTAACTGCGCACTAGTAATGTTTTCAATCGTTGGTAAAGCGGCGTTGATACCTAATATTTTTACAGAAAAATTCAATGGCTTCTAGTTTATGAAATAAAAATGATATGCCTGATACATATGCTACAATCAATCAAGAATTTTTTAAACGTTCGCTTTTTCTTTTTTCTGCCATGTTTTGAATAGCAACCAAGCGCTTAGTATAGCAACGATAATAGCAATTAACGATAGCGAAAGCATCTCGTAAATCGCATATCCCATACCAAATAGTAATGCATATATAGATATACAACCTAAAAACATCATCAACAGTTCAGAAGGCAACGCACCTCGGGTGATTTCCTCTGAGCTAATCATGCCTTGTTGCTGTCCTTGTTCGATGATGGGACGCCAGCCGATGCTATGCGGTCGTATGAGTTTGTAAAATTGAATCAGTACCTTTGAATCCGATGGTTTGGTTAGTAATGTAGCGCCTATCCAGCATATCGAAGTAATGACGACGCCAATGATCATTTTTTCATGACTTGGAAGGGCATTTTTGACAACGAGTTCCATGATAATGGCGATGACAAAGGAAACAACCATAGCTACTATCTCACTAATTGCGTTGATTCGCCACCAAAACCATCTTAGAATAAATAGCAATCCAGTACCGGCACCTATCTGTAGAAGTATATCAAATGAAGACTTTGCACTCGTAAGATAAAGCGAAAGGAAAGCCGCTAGAATCATAAGAATAACAGTACTCAATCGCGCAACAAAAACCAATTGTTTCTCTGTAGCTTCCGGCTTGATAAAGCGTTGATACACGTCATTGACAATATACGAACTTCCCCAGTTGAGATGCGTAGAAATCGTGGACATTAGAGCTGCGATCAATGCTGCAATCACAAGACCCATCAAGCCAGCAGGAAGGTAGGACAACATGGCCGGAAAGGCGAGGTCGTCCTTGACAAATGAGGCTTCGATCGCCGGAAATTGCGCTGCGATATCTCCTAGATTGGGAAATACAACCATAGATGCAAATGCAATCAAGATCCAAGGCCATGGCCGAAGAGCATAATGCGCAATATTGAAAAGTAAGGTCGCTACAATTGCATTTTTTTCGTCTTTGGCAGAAAGCATACGTTGGGCGATGTAACCACCACCTCCCGGTTCTGCACCTGGATACCAAACGCTCCACCATTGTACCGCAAGTGGAATCAATAATAAGGGGATTACAATATCCATATCGTGAAGCGGCGGTATAAAATCCATCTTGGGTGCTACATTAGGATGGGATAATAATTGAGACAAGCCGCCTATTTCCGGCATATTGACAATGTATATACTCGCCCAAACCATACCAATCATGGCTAAGATAAATTGGAAAAAATCGGTGTACAACACGCCTTTATATCCGCCTACAGCCGAGTAAATAACCGTAATCACAGAGATGATCATTACGGTCTTTACGGCACTGATACCCAATAAAATACCGGAAATTTTGATGCCCGCCAAAATCACCGTGGCCATGATGACGACATTAAAAAAAACACCTAAATATATGGCCCTGAATCCTCGTAAGAAACTGGCTTCTTTGCCACTATATCGCAATTCATAAAATTCTAAATCTGTGGTAATCTCCGATCTCCTCCATAATTTGGCATACACAAAGACGGTCAACATCCCGGTTAGTAGAAATGCCCACCATGCCCAGTTGCCTGAAACACCACTATTGCGCACAATATCTGTCACGAGATTAGGTGTATCAGCGGAGAAGGTAGTGGCAACCATGGAGATGCCTAAAAGCCACCAAGGCATTTTTCGACTTCCTAAAAAGAATTCTTCGGTACTTTTACCGGATTTACTTGTAATAACTGTACCCAGAATGAGGGTGACAATAAAATACAAAAGGATGATTCCCCAATCGAAGGTTGCTAATTGCATAGGATATTACATTTTCTTTTATTGGATGAAGGTCGGGTTTAATATTGAGGACAAATAAAGTTAATTTTTACTAATTTGAAAAATTTATTTTCTAAAAGCCTGATGATACCAAGTGGAATCTATGCGTTTTTTTAAATGGAACAAAGGAAATCATGAATATTGAGCGTATCATCTCCGCATTAATCCTACAATGATTGATAATTTTTTATCTTTGCACTTTTTATAAAAAGTAAATAAAGCGTATCGGCAATTATTAGGATTTAATGTATTTTTTGATGCTAACGGAGCATTTAAGTTGTACTTTTTCCTTAAATTTATCGTTATATTGATTGAATCAAAATAGCTCATGCTGAAAAGATTAGGGATTTCTTGGATAATGTGGTTTTGTTGGATGGCATTAGGCTATTCGCAAAATAATATCTCTATCCATAGTGAAAATAACCAGATCATCGATGCTACTTTTCAGCCGGCTACCCAATACCTCAATGGTGATGTGAAGATTTATCATGCCAATACTTTTATGTATTGTGATACAGCCATCCTTCGAGGAAATATCCTCAAGATGCGACACAATGTCGTCATTATGCAAAACGACACCATCCGCATTTTTTCGGACTCACTTCGGTATGACGGTGATTCCCTAGTGGCCTACTTATATGGCGATGTCATCCTCGAAAATGGTTATACAAAAAAACTCTATACCTCGGTTTTGAAGTATGATGTCAAAAACAAAATTGCCTATTATACGCAAAATGCACGATTGGAAGACCAAAATTCGACGATAGTCAGTAAAAGAGGCAAGTATGAACTCAATCAACGGCAAGCTTTTTTTTATGATCATGTAGTCGTGACAGGAGACCATTTTGAACTTAGATCTGATTCTATCACCTACCTTACGACCGATCAAAAGGTTGATTTTCTAGGTCCGGTGGAGATCCATAGAGACTCAGCACATATTTACAGCGAAACTGGATGGTTTGATTTGGATGACGAACAAGGAGACTTTATCGGTAATGCTCAATATTTGGAGGGCGATAAAATGGCACTGGCGGATACCATTAGCTATGATGGGAAATTTAAAAAAATAGCACTAAAGAGTTCGGATGATGGTAAGCTAAGTACCTATATATCGAGTCAGGATACGGCTTATGCGCAAGTGATTACCTATGATGAGTTAGAAGATGTTTATACATTGGAGAAATCCGGATATTATAAGAGCAAATCCAACGAAGTCAGTGGAGATGCCATCTTTTACAATAAGAAAACTGAAAAATTTAAAGTTTCCGGACGTTCTGAGATTAGAGATGGCGCTATGCACATCAAAGCGGATACGCTAGATTATGACAAAACGACGCAATATGGGATAGCTTTAGGTCATGTAATTTGGCGAGATACCTCGGCTAAAACCACACTTTTTGCAGATCACGTGACCTATCACGGCGCTGACAATGATTTAAAAGTGTTCAATTATCTTGGAAGACCCTTGTTTGCTATTGATATGGATGGCGACTCATTATTTATGAAAGCGGATACGTTCAGATCTTTTCGGGTCATCCAAGAGAGAATCATTTATCCCGACAAAAAAAAGGATCGAGCATCATCGATGGATAAGAAGAAGGACGCTCCAAGAGATACTTTGATATTAGATCCGATTGTAGTGGATGATACATTGTTGAATCCTTTGGATACTTTGCCTATGTTGACTATGCCAGATACGATTTATACAGGTATCTTTGACACCTTGGATTATTTTGTAGGCGATGGTATGGTTCGAATGTTTAAGACGGATATGCAGGCTGTCTGTGACTCTTTGGTGTTTAGTAAAGCCGACTCTATATTTACCTTGTATGTTGCTCCTTTTTTATGGTCGGATAGCACCCAAATTGCCGGCGATACCATAGCCATGTACGTGAAAGCGAGTAAGGTGGATCGAGTGAAAATTCAGCAAAATGGCTCAATTATCAGTAGTGAAGACTTGGTGTTTTTTGACCAAATCCAAGGAAGAGAGATTGATGCTCATTTTGATGAAGGCTTGCTTTCTTCTGTGTATGTCAATGGTAATACCAGACTTGTGTACTATCTTAAAGATGACGAAAAGGCCTATATCGGTGTCAATACTTCAGAGTCGAGTACGATGACCTTCTTATTTAAAGATAAAGCGGTAACGGATATCAAAAACTATATAGAACCCACCTCAAAGGTTTATCCCATGCGAAGTACCAACCATGAAGCACTAAAAATAGAAGGTTTCATTTGGAATCTCGAACAACGACCTTTGGCAAAAAAAAATCTATAGTACAAGGCTTCAATAGCTATTTCATGAAAATGGCCATATAACCCAATCAATGGCTATTCCTCAAAACTAAGGATCTTCAATTCTACGCGTTGATTTTTGCTCCTTCCTAATGGTGTCCGATTGTCTGCTATCGGTTTCATCTTGCCATATCCTTTAAACTGGATTTTTTCGGGACTGACACCCAAACCTATGAGATACTCGGCAACAGATTTAGCTCTTGCAGTACTTAGACGGTTACAATATTCATCCGACGGGATATTATTGGTGTGCCCTCCGATTTCAACCACGACTTTTTTATTGGTCATTAGGAATACATAGATATCTTCCAGCACATCATAGGAGTTTTTAGAAATATTAAAACTGTCCATGGCAAAGTAAAGATTTTTTATCTCTATGATTTGCCCTTGTTTGACCTTGTCCTTTTGAAGTTCGTGGAGGACTTTCGGTTTGTAATTATTGGTTGACGCAACTGTAGCTGACTCTACCGTAGGTGTAGTTTTAGCTGTTTTGGTCGTTTTCGTTGTATTTGTTGGTTTTGTTTTGGTCGTTTTTGCAGTGGTTTGTTTCTTTTTTGTGGGATGATTGGCGACAATTGCCTTCTGAATAGGCGCTTCGCCCGGACATGCTATCTGAATGATATCAGAACCACCATCAACCAAAATGTTTCCACTATAAGGCATAAAAGTAGGCGTTTTGTAATACGCTGAGAACGTAAGCGAATAGATATCCGTTTGTGGCCTAAATTCGAAGGTATTGATTTGCCAACTCGTATTATTGACGGCTACAGACTCTGCTAGCAACTCTTGTTCATTACAGAATCCTTTGCCGCCCCAAATGCGTAAAACTGTCGGTGTTATATAATTAGTTTCGTTCATAGTCATCCTTGATAAGCTTACATATCTTTCAGCTCGAGCTAAATGCACTGAAAATTTATAACATTGTCCAGCTTTTAATGGCTTTTCTAATCTTGTGGATACAGATTCATAGGTACCATTGTCTCTGACCACCATGCCTAAATATGTGTTTTTGTCTGAAGCAGGTAGATTGTTTTTCCAATACCCATTTGGGTGAATGTCTGGTGGTGTTTCATTTGGAAAATTGATGGCACCACAATCATACCATCCATTGATTCCTGTGAAATCCTGACCACCTTGTTGAACTCTTCCTTCAAAGCTTGGATTAATCAATCGAATAGTATCAGGTTGAGCATTACCCAAGTAGGTAATTAATACCATGAACAGCACCCACGCATTTTTTAACATGTTACGCACAGATTATTTTATTGAACATACTTTTTAAAACGTCCGGTTTAGGGTGATTTGTTTAAATTTGATGCTTATTAACGCAAAATTAACGGATTAAATCTTCTATAATATACGGGTAAACCCTGATAATTGAAAGTATGCTCATTATTTAATTTATAAGCTTATATCAGAAAATTTAATTAATTTTGCCGTATAGATTTCTTATTCAATTATTCATGTTACCTGTACAAATTCAATCAGATTATTATAACTTAGATTCAACCACGAATGATCGACGGTTTTATACCTTATATCAGCCTGATCTTGCTTCGATCCGTGGTACTTTATTGATTGTTCATGGGATGCAAGAGCATTCCAGACGGTACCAAGAGGTAGCTATGTTTTTTGCAAATCAAGGCTTTGCTGTTTTGACCTACGACCATGCAGGTCATGGGAATTCGGTCTTAAAACAAGAAGATTTAGGGTTTTTTAGGTTGAAAGATCCACACGAATTATTGATTTCAGACGCGGACGCCATGGGTCAATGGTTAATCAAGCAGTTTCCTAATAAACCTCATTTTGTATTGGGGCATTCTATGGGTTCGTTTGTAGTTCGGTGCTTACTGCAACGTGCCAGTCAGGAATATGCAGGAGCTATCATTGTCGGTACGGGTGGTGCTTTGCCGGGTATAGCTTTTCTCAAATCGTACTTTGCTTTTGCTAATCGCCTGAATCCCTATCGACATCCGTCCTTCAATAATCTATTTGGCAAGGTCAATAATATCCGGTTTTCCCGAGATAAGGACGCTATGCCTACCAGCTGGTTGAGCCTGAGTATGAAAAATCGTCAAGCGTTCGACGATGATCCGCTCTGTGGACAACCCTTTACGAATAATGGGTATTATGGCTTATTTTCAGTTTATCAACAAGCGACCCAAAAGGGATGGTTTACTCCCATAGCTCGGGAGCTTCCGTTTTTATTGGTCAGTGGCCAAGATGATCCAATCGGTGATTTCGGTAAGGGTGTTCGTCAATCCGCAGCGGATTTGCAAAACCATCATTTCAAAAGTGTCGATGTACGATTATATCCGAATATGCGCCATGAGATTCTAAATGAGGATATCCGGCAAGAGGTCTATAGTGATATTCAGCATTGGCTTGAAAATATTTTGAAATAATTTTAGATTTGGCCTTTGTCGAATAAGTTATATCTTGGGGTAGGGCAATGGCTAAAAATGTATTTTTGACACAAATGGAATGGTTTTGTCTATAATTCATTTCAATTACTGAAATCTTGAAATTTTGCATAAATACGGTTATTGTCAAAGATTATATATGATAAATATTATTATGTGATTATGTTAAAGTAAGTATTTGATTGGCGAATGCGTAAGTTTGATATTTTTTTATTAGTTTTGTTACTTTAATTTTTTTACCCAATGAATCTATATACAAGATTGATATATGTGTTGACGATTGTGGCCATACTTCCGATCGGAGTACAAGCGCAAGATGACGTCATGCTTAGGAAAATCTACGATGAAGCCCTGAAAAATGGCCAAGCATATGAGTGGTTAGATGATTTATGTAAAAAGTACCCGGGACGTATTGGAGGTTCAGAGGTGTATGTACGAGCAGCTTATCACATGAAGGATTTGATATCGACCGTTCCAGGTGTAGAGAGCATGCTTCAAGATTGTGAAGCTGAATATTGGAGCCGAGGCAGCAAGGAAGAGGCTTATATTAAGACTCAGGATGGTAAAAAGATCGATATCAACGTATTAGCACTTGGCAATTCTGTGCGTTCGCCGCAAGGTGGAATCTCTGGAGATATCGTAGAAGTCCATTCACTCGATGAAGTAGAGCAATTAGGTCGAGAACAGATCGAAGGGAAGATTGTACTTTTTAATAGACCTATGGATCCGACCAAAATTCGAACTTTTCATGCCTATGGCGGTGCGGTGGATCAGCGTGTTTGGGGTCCTGCCAAAGCCGCTGAATATGGTGCTGTTGCTGCTATTGTTCGGTCCATGACAACACTTTTGGATGATTATCCACATACTGGCGTTACAGTATATAAGGATAGTATCCATCGAATACCGGGACTTGCCATAAGCACAAATGATGCCGAGATGATAAGTCGCTTATTGAAAGAAACCGGTGTAGTTAAGGGGTTTTTGAAAACAGATTGCCAATCCATGGGTTTGCGTTATGCGCCTTCTGTCATTGGCGAAATCAAAGGCACCGAATATCCGGATGAAATCATTCTTGTAGGAGGGCACTTGGATAGTTGGGATGTCAGCGAAGGAGCACATGATGATGGAGCCGGATGCGTTCAATCCTTAGAAGTGTTGCGGATATTTGCGTCTTTAGGCTATAAGCCAAAGCGAACGATACGTTGTGTGATGTTTTCAAATGAAGAAAATGGTTCCGCAGGTGGTCGTACTTATGCCGCAGTTTCCAATCAGAAAAAAGAATTCCATATTGCGGCCATAGAATCAGATGCAGGCGGTTTTACACCTAGAGGATTTAGTTTTGAAGCAGATACTTCCGTCTTTAAAAACTATTATAAACACGTCAATCAATGGCTTCCTTTATTAGAAGTGTATGATTTACAATTTTATGCAGGAGGTTCAGGAGCAGATGTTAGCCACCTTAAATCTCAAAAGGGATTGTTGATTGGATTGATGCCGGATTCACAACGATATTTTGATATTCATCATTCTGCAAAGGATGAGATGAGCCAAGTTAATAAAAGAGAACTCGAAATGGGTGCAGCTGCCATGGCAAGCTTAGTTTATTTATTAGATAATTATGGAATTAAATAAGGATATGAGCCAAGAACAGATCGTACATATTGATGATTTGACCTTTGTAAGTTACATTGATGCAAAGCGTATAGATGCAAAAATTGAAGAAATAGCGGATGCAATGCGTGAAGATTTTCATGATAAATTTCCAATGTTACTTGTGGTCATGAATGGTGCATTTATTTATGCAGCAGATTTGATTCGCAAACTTGACTTCCCTTGTGAGTTGAATTTTATTAGAATCAAATCCTATCACGGCACTAAAAGTACGGGAAAGGTAGATATTTACATGCCGCCCAATATCAGTTTTAAGGATAGACATGTGATTATATTGGAGGATATTGTGGATACAGGCAATACTATGGCCGCCTTTTTGCCGGAATTAAAGAAAAGTGAACCGGCAAGTATAGCCATTTCGGCCATTCTCGTAAAACCAGATGCTCATCTTTTTGAGTTGGATGTAAAATATCCCGGATTTATTATTCCTAATAAATTTGTTGTAGGTTATGGGCTAGATTATAATGGTAAGGGTCGTAATCTTAAAGACATTTATCAACTGTCTGAATGATGACGCCTGAAGAAAAAGCACATATCATTGTACACCAACTTATGTTAGACAAGGATGCTTTTTCCCAATGGCTCGGTATTGAAGTGCTTGACGTCCGCCCGGGATATTGTTTGTTGCAGATGACCATACGTTCCGAAATGCTCAATGGTTTTGAGATAGCCCATGGTGGTATCACCTATTCGATAGCGGATAGTGCATTGGCTTTTGCGAGTAACAGCCACGGGATACAGGCAGTTTCAGTCGAGACATCTATCTCCCACATTAAGCCTGTACAGGCAGGAGACATCATAAAGGCTGAAGCAGTAGAAAAAAGCCTGACGCACCGTTTAGGTATTTACGAAGTAACACTGACCAATCAGCATAACTGGATTATTGCCTTGTTTAAAGGTACGGTATTTAGGAAAGATACGAGTTGGCTGTAATTTTTATTGTTGATTTGTGGAATCGTTAGATTTGCTGATTCGTTGTGGAATTGCTGGAACTGGTGGAATTGCTGAATTGATGGATAAATTGTTGGATATGTATTTTAGGTTTAAGGGTTTATACGTGTAAGAGTTTAATTTTTACTCTGATAAGCTTAGTGTCCTCACTAAGTTTGACATTAGCGTTTGTCGTCCCGACAACACGAACGAATAAATGCCATATATTCGGAGCTATTACTTGCCCATAATGTTAAAGTAACGATTTTTTTGAAAATATTTTTAAATTTTGTTGGAAATATCAAAATATTTATGCAATATTGCCCTGATTTATTTCATAACATTTGAAAAAATTAAAGTCATGAAAAACATCATTATTACTGCAATTTTGACCCTAATAGTTAGTTTAGGATTTGGTCAAAACAAAGAAATACTCCGCAATCAGGCGGATTTTACAAAAGCGATGCAGGACTATATCGCTGCTGAGCTGAATGACGCAGATAAGATGAAAGCGGCACGGGAACAGTACGGTCACAGCTGCGTATCGGGTGTGACTGTCAGCGATGATATTATCCGGAAAATGGCTGAAGATGCTGCAAGATCATCATTTATACAAAGCAATTTGGAAACTTATATTTCGTTGTTTTTCCCGGAAGTGAGTAGCCGGTCAGTCACAGCAGATACTTTTATCTGTGATAATGGTGGCTTTGAAAATGATTTTTTGTATTATAAAGGTTACGTTGCAACTTATGACGAAGGAAGCAGTACTTGTACTCCATATTTTTCAAATTTACCAGTAGCCTGGACACCTCAATCCCTACCGACATTAAGGAGGTTTGAGATTGTATCTCCTGGTACTGATGCATTGACAGGAATACAAAAAGTGAAATTTGGAAATAAAGCGTTAAAGTTAAATGACAGATTGGGTCATCACATAGATTTGACATACTGTTATTTTTACCAAGATATTAATAAGATTACCAAAAGGTTTAAGGTAACAGAGGAAAACAGGCATTTTACAGTTTGGTATGCAGCCGTATTTGAGAATCCTACCAATAATCCACATGTTGATCAACAACCTTATTTGAATATTAAGTGTGACCTGGATCCGGCACGTGAATTATGTTATGACGCTGCGTTTTTAATGTGTGATACGACTTATACAGATGCTTTCTGTCATTTAGATCCACTTGATGTGATTGACTGGTCCTGTCATTCTTTTAAGATACCCAGAAGTGAAGTAGGCAATATAGCTACATTGGAAATATCCATGGCAGATTGTGGTCAGGGAGGTCACAGAGGCTATGCATATATCGATGGTATTTGTGAGCCATGTAATGGAAGCGCATTAGGCGGAATCTTTCTGCCGGATGGTGTAAACATAGAAGGGTCTATAGATTATACGACATGTGAGGATTCGATAGTAAGGATATGCGGATATTATGAGCTGCCAACAGTATGTGGTATCTGGGATTCAATCAGAATAAGTATTCCAGGCTATACTATAGAAAATTTAGTGATAGATAAGGGAGAGCAGACATTTTGTTTTGATTTTCCGTATGAAAGTTTTGGTCTTGATACATGTATAGAGATTTATGCGGAAATAGTTTTCAAGTCATCCATAACAGAGATACCTCCACAAATATCAAACAGTATTTATATATGTAAAGATCAGATAAGTAAATTTGATTTTGAGGTGGTAGAGATTACAGATTGCTATGACAATGATACGGAATCCATTCTTTCAGATGACTATTATTATGTAAAGGTATTTGTAGATGACCGTCATTATGATGGCTGGACGATAACAAGAATCTTAGATGAGCCATATCCGGGCGAGTCGGGAGGATATACGCTAAAAAGCGGCACAGGAACAAAAACGATCATTTTAGGTCCATTTCTGATACAGGAAGGATGTTGGGATTTAATAGTTACATTTCCCGGCTGTTCATATAGTGAAAATATCTGTCCACCGGAATACTGCTCGGGGTGTGGCGCATTCAACGGTATAAAGATTAGCAATATAACATGTTATCCAAATAAACCAGCTCCGGATACATGGAGTTTTGACATCTTTGTGCCGGGCAGTGGAAATTATGCAATAAATGTTGATGGTACTCCTTATTTTGGAAAGACTAAAGGGTCAGTACATACAATAACAGTTGGTAACATTGAGCAACGTTGTATTGATTTGATTTTAAATGATGGAAATAGTTTATGTTCAAAAACTATGACAATATGCCCGCCGTTACCATGTTCTGTCGGTAGTTGCAGGATCGAGGCTTATATAGACTCCTATGTTTGTGATGATGAAGATTTGTTTGTGTCATTTGTGTTGAAAGGTAATACTTGCCTAAGTGGTGGGTCTATGATATACACACCTATTGATTCATACGATTTTATAGGACCTATTACAGCAAGTACTTCCATTACATTTTATGATTGTAACAATCCGGATTGCTTTAAAACAGTATATGTGCCCATGATTAGCTGTGACGATCCGAATATTGGAACACCTATGGGCAGACCAATGATTCAAGAGACAGCTGGCAGTATCATGGTCGTACCCAATCCTGTTGACTCGGATATTTTAACGATCAGGTCAGATATGGATGAGACGACAATAATAATTGTAAATACAGTTGGTCAGATATTGTACTCGGGAATGATATTTGGTCGTGAAGAAATCTTAAGATTTAATCAACCACCGGGTATTTATTACATCAAGTACAAGGATGCAAAAGAAGACTTTAAATATTTGAAATTTATCAAAATGTAAAATTCAAATCAGGATACTGATTTATTACATGAAGTAAGAAGAACTCGAATGAATGTATCATACTTAAAAAAGGAAATGATATTCAAATGTCTCAACATTGGAATAACCTTGTTATTATACATAAATACAGGGATAGGACAATGCGAAAATAAGTGTTATACCACAAAGCATTTCAAACGGGATACAACGATTTTTATATCAGATACAGTATTGAATATTGAGAAAAAATGGGAATACGAAAATGTGAGTTTATCTTCAAACGTTTTTTCTATAGATATAAACCATGACGATAAGGCTGAATTGGTTATTGCTAAAGCACCTGAAAATGGCTCATCATTTTCAAATAAGCTCCTAATAATAAACAGTAATACCGGACGTGTAGAGAAAGAGGTTGTTACGCCATTTTTTCATTCAGGAAGGAATGGTCAGCTCGGCCCATATATACTTTACGATATCGATAACGACTGCATACCTGAGATAATAATAGCAGCCGCCGATGATATTGTAAATACTGATGACATAAGAAAGAGATTGGTATGCTTAGACCTTTATGGTAATATCCTTTGGATTTCCAATGAAAAATATGGTAAAAATCTGAAAGCCAGTAATATCTTTGATGGTTTCGCATTTGTATTAGCAGATTTCAACATGGATGGTATAAGCGAATTAGTGTTGCTTAATGAAATATTCAATATCCGGACAGGGATAAGACTATGTCATGGAGAAGACAATGGTATGGGATTAGGTGGTTCAATTATAGAATATAGTTCAAGTCCTGTAGCCGCCAATTTAGATGAAGATGAATACATAGAGCTTGCCGCAGGATATACAGTTTATAAAGTTCGTATAAATAATTTAGAAGGAGAGGATGGTAATACCATGTTGCCAATAAACTTTTCGATAAATGGAGACTTAATAGATGGATCTACGGCTGTATCAGATATTAATGGAGATGGTCGGCTTGATATCATAGTCAATATAGGAAAAAGAATTAAAAATAGAAATGGGAATGTAGAATATGGACAGTACATCTATACTATACAACAAGATACTGCGAAACTCTTATCTATTGCTATGAATGACTTAGGTAAAGATTTTGTTCCGAGATATGGTAACATAGCATGTATAGGCAGACTATCAGAAGAAGACAGTTTGTCCATTGTTGTTTCATTTTGGATGCAAGATTTAAGGATTTACAGGTATAATGGTACAGACGAGTTGGAACTAACTTCAAAAATTTTGTTTGTTCCAAAATATGGAAATAATGTAGCCGATCCTTATATTACCATGTATGATTTAGATGGAGATGGAGAAAAAGAGATAATCGCACAAAATCAAAAAAACCTGATGATTCTAAAGGTAGTTAAGGGTAAACTTGTGGTAATAAACAGAACTGCGTGTGAAAAGTCACTATTTATAAGAAATCTAATAATTATTAGCACAGATAGTACTAAACAAGCAAGGATTTGTACTACTTGTTATGATGAAGCTAATGACCGTAACTATCTCACAATCTTCGGCCCACCCGAAGGCAAGCACTGGGCACCGGCTCGTAATATCTGGCACCAATACGGCTACAATCCGCTCTTTATCAATGATGACGGTACCGTACCGCAACATATGAACAATCCTGCGACATATAAGAATGGCAGGTACAACAACTTCAATGTGCAGGAATCCCTCCTTGATGAGGACGGTAACTATCCTGTACCTGCCGCATCGCTGTACGGCGATATAACGTGTATCGGCTACGATGTGGATACAGACAGGTACAATGTAAGCTTTACTGTGCGCAACCGTGCAGATGCATCTGCGACAGCCAAAAGCAATGTTCCTGTCGCCTTTTTCACAGGCGATCCGGAGCGGGACGGCAGGTTGATCGGCGTATATCATACCACAGCAAGCATCACGGCAGGCGACGATACAGGAATGCTGAGCTATAGCTTTCCTGCATCCGATATCACATCGCTGTGGATGGTGGTCAATACAGACAGATATCCGATGATACTGAGCGACTCATCGTACTACAGTATCGATGAGTGTGACTATACAGACAATGTATTTATAGCAGAACTTCCAAAGATACAAAGACAGCAGCAGGAAATCTGCGAGGGCGATACAGTGGATTTTTACGGACAGCAGTTGAGTACAGCAGGACAATATCACTACAAGCTGAGGTCAGCAACAGACTGCGACTCACTCATCGCCATACTTGACCTGACCGTTACCGATAAAAAAGATGAAGCAGTCACGGATATAGCTTGCGACAGCTACACCTGGAATGGTCAGACCTACGACCGCAGTGGCGACTATGAGTATCGCACAACAAGTATATCCGGCTGCGACAGCATCGTCACGCTAAGCCTGTCGATACACCCATCCATCCAACAAACAGAAACACAAACCACCTGCGACAGCTACGAGTGGAATGGACAGACTTACACAACAAGCGGTACATTTACCTACAACGGACTGACAAACCAAGGCTGTGACAGTACAATCACCCTAAATCTCACGATACATTCCAAAGCAGAGTCCATACAACAAATATCCGTATGCGACAGCTACGAATGGAATGGTCAAAGGTACGATCAGAGCGGCACTTATACCTACAACGGACAGACAAAGCAAGGTTGCGACAGCACCGCCATATTGGAGTTGGTCATATCCACTTCACTGACCGTAACCGAAGAAAAAACAGCCTGTGACCAGATCATCATCAACGGCATCACCTTAGATACCAGCGGCGACTATCCAGAAAGTTATCTGACAAGTACCGGCTGTGACTCCACGCATATCCTACGGCTGACGATACATCAATCCACACAAAGCAATCAGGCGATAAACGCTTGTGAGGAATATGATTTCTTTGGAAGTACGATAACAGAAAGCGGTATATATCGCCACACACTGACCAACCAACAAGGCTGTGACTCGCTCATCACGCTCGACCTGCGCATCGCAGCCGAAGCGTCACAAGCGACAGCAACCGCCTGTGGCAGCTATCACTGGG
>JAIXKS010000037.1 GCA_026928325.1 Chitinophagales bacterium
GGTGTCAAGTCGTTGATGATGTCGATAGGATTGAAAGTAAATACTTGTGTACAATGAGATTTATTGCCACTTGCATCTGTAAACGTCCATTGTCTTCTCAACTTACCTGGCTCACACATACCTTTTCCGATGTACTGATCTACAAAGGTACGATCTACTGCACCACAACCGTCTGTTACTGCCGGTGGTATTGTCAATACTGCTTTGTTTTGTTCTCCTGGGAACTTGTACAACATACTTACTGTCTCTGCTTGTACTGTCTCTAAGTCATAACACTTAAATTGACATTGTGGATCATCTGATGGATTGGTCACGAAAGACAATTGACCAGGACCGCCCGTTACATTTATTGTGAACTCAATTGGGAAACCATAACCAGCAAACGCACCTACACGTGTCGCCACTACTAGTATATATTTCTTACCTCCTTCCAAGTTAACTGTAAGCGTTGATGGAGTTGCTGTAAGATCTAACCATCCTACTACATTCGCACATGGATTAGCTGGATTAAACTTTTGATCTTCGTATATATAGTATG
Organism: Chitinophagales bacterium; assembly: GCA_026928325.1. Taxonomy (GTDB): domain Bacteria; phylum Bacteroidota; class Bacteroidia; order Chitinophagales; family Saprospiraceae; genus OLB9. Next base: position 539 of record JAIXKS010000037.1, read on the forward strand.
CAGTCGTCCATGCAGTAGTTATCTGGAATGAATAATTTCCACTTACTGGTGCATAAAATCTGTCTTTGTGTACGCTATATCGATTTGGAGTTTGCCCAGCAATAAAATTACATCGATCATATAACGGATCTGTCTCTAATATTTGTCCAATAAATGATCCTGTAATTGGCTCAAAAGTATCCTTGTCCTCACAACTACATTCTGCAACTGGAGCCAATTTATCTTCTATCTTGAAACTTCCCCAACATCTGTTTCCTGTAGATGGGTCTATGATTTCATACATATGCTCTCCTAGTGGAATATACAATGGCTTATTTTGCTCAATTGCATATTTATTTTGCTCATAACCAAATGGCCATATCATGATGGTATAATCATCGTAACATCCATAAGGTCCTCCTTCTAAGAACATGTCTGCATTCAAGCTAACTTCACAATTTTCGTCAGCTGAAATGTATAAATAGTCATTACATACTAACGTCTTAGTTGGATTAGGATATTTCTTAATAGTAATATCAAAACAACAAGAGTCAATAGCTACTCCGTCCTTATTAATCAATTTGAAGCAGTTTGTTGTTGTTCCTACAGGGAATACATCTCCTGATGGGATACCTGATGTCTGCTCAATTGTAATACCTGGTTTTTCAATAGCTCCATATAATACTTGATACAAATGTATAAAACTATAACCAAAGTTAGCATAATTTTCAGGTGTATCTCCTGAAGTACACGTCATATAAGACGGAGCTGATTCAGGTGAATATGTACTTGCGATAACAAAAAGCCCATTACCAACTCCTTTCTCTTGCTCAATTACAAATGCTGTTCCCGCAGGAATTACTGCTGGGACTGGGAAGTCGTAATGTGTTACTTGTTGACCTCCAGGTACTGCAAAATATGGCGTCTGATAAATCAATGTCATTTGAGCTCTATTCAAAGTTGTACCGCCCAATGGTCCGGTATATGCAAATACATTAACACGTTGTTGTCCTGCCGACCAGCTACCTACATCTATACCGGTAAGACTAAATGATTCTGCACGTGCTGGATAAGCTCTTGAGTGCTTAGCTACCTGTACATTACAATCTAATGCATCATCTATTGGAACTGGGAATGATGTCAATTGTGAAAATGGTGCCACAGGAACAGATATTGCTCCATCACATAATGATCCAATTGTTGTAACTAAATAATTTACATTTGCCTCACATGTTCCCGGTGCTAATGTAATCGTTTGGTCGTTGCTACATACTAGCAAACATTCGATACCTCCACCTTGTGGTGTTGTATCTAAACACTGTCCATCTAGACGGAATCCAAAGTTAAACGCACTGCTGTTTTGTACCCAGCTAACACCATTGTCAGCAGAATATTTTCCTGGAGCGCCAATACCATTATAAGTAATCGCCCAAAAATTCAATCCTGTTCCACCTGCTGTCTGAATAGCAGCCCAATATCTTCCAGTACTTAAAGTAACCGAAGTAGGAAGATTAAATACCATATCATAAAAGTTATACCCAAAATTAGTTCCGAGTATAGTTTTAGAAGCTGGTACTATATTAGTAAATCCTTGAATCAATGTTCCAGGATTTCCGGCATTATCCGAATAGAATCTTATGTTAGTTGCCATTGAGATGTCGTTAAGAATACGGAAAGTAACCTTGCTAATGGTCATATCCGTATTTGCCGGTACATCAAAATCATCTGCAAATAATAAAGTTTGAGTATTACCAGTACCATTGTCCAAAGAGAACTTATAATCAATATCACAAGGAACTGGTCCGCCTCCACTGCTAAGCTGTTCTACATCAAACTGTACTTGACCTATAACACTAGTTAAAGATCCTGTAGGTGGACTTGATGGATCCGGATTCGTACCATCACTATAATAATATATACATCTATTTCCTCCAGGTGTAAAACCTGCCCAGTTTGGTGAGTTACCCCAATTTGGCGAATTCTCATCTACTCCAAACACTAAATTACTCACACCATCCCATTCAAATGGTGTATCCAATGTTATCTCCATCCACTGGTTCGCTGTTACATTCGCTGGTATTTTCCCATCAAAAACTTTTGTCATACCACTTATGCCTTCCCAATTAGAAGTATTCGCAAAACTAGTTTTTGTAGTATTACCTATATAAACAACCCAATCCTGCCATAATACAGTCGAAGTGGTTGCTTGAGGTTTATATCTAATCTTTGTTATCTTTCCAGGTCCAGACCATCCTCCCGCATTAACTTCCGAGGCAAGATAAATGGTTTGAGAATAGGAATAACTATACAAGTAATAATTGGGACTATAACTTGATATTGTAGTTCCACTACCTATTGTTACAGTTGTCTGTGCTACTAAGGTATGAGCCCATATAAAGGTCATTACCATCAGTAAGGCTTGTAAATATCTTTGTTTCATTATAAAATTGAGTTTTGGTTAATTTAAATAATAAATTACTTCGAAAGCAAATTCTTGTAAAAGGCATCAACTTCCTGCAAAATATCAAGTTCTCCCATTGACTTTGATGGTAATTCAAAAGCAGTGGTCACTTTTAATATTGAATTTGCTACAGATGTTTCCTTACTTAATACATCAAGTAAAGCATTTCCATATTGTACTCTCTTTACCTTTAATTTTGTGTCTCTATCTAATTTTGCGTGTTCTTTAGAAGCAACAATGACATCTGCATTACTTTTTTTATATACAGAAGGATCAATTGCAGCAGTATATTTTGGCTTTTCCTGTTCAAGAAATCCTTGAATAGCCTTTATGGCTTCACTAGATGACTTATAGGATTGAGCGTTTAAAGTCGCTCCCAAAAACAACAAAAATACTACAACAAATGAAGAAAAATAATTACATTTTTTCATGAGATTGAATTTTGGTTTTGATTAATAAAAATTATTTTAGCAAATCTTTAAAATACAAGATTGCTTTATTCAATGCATCTTGGAAAGAAGATTCGTTAGAAACATTTGCTAAAGATGAGCCTGCTTCATCAACAGCTACACCAGTAGCAGATCCTTTCTTTAAGCTAGTTAGAAGTTCCTTAGCGTATTGGATTTTAAGGGACTTCTCAACTTCTCCCTGCATAGCTGCTGGGCCCGCATCATGAAGCGCCTTGATATTAACGCTAGAAGATGCATTTAACAAACTTGTCAACTCGCTGTTAACTCTTGTCTGGGCTTCTGCATTAGGCACATAGTCTTGTGCGGACATGCTCACTCCTACAAACATCAAGAGCACAATAACAAGTGCTGAGAAAAATTTACATTTCATCATGAGATTGAGTTTTGGTTAAAAAAATTCAGGGCAAAATTATGCATTTTATTATTGCGTGTATCTTTTTAAAAATTATTTTATATATATTTATTATAAATTCATAACTAATTATATATCAAACTATTAAATACACACAAATGAAAAAAATCTTGACATTTTCAATAATGAAAAACAAAACATTCAAATTAAAAAACACCATATACAGTGCATTGATTATTAATATATGATAGGTTACATAAATTTCATACATAACCCACAACAAATAAATTTAGACATCATATATAAATTCTATCTTAAAAATGAGTTATACATTTTAAATTTGATTAATTTGCAGGCCAATAAACATGATGCCATGAAAACAATCTCGGGAAACATCGTAGATATATCAGCAAAAAGAATATTTGAAGGCGCTGTCGCTATCAATGACTTAGGAAAAATTGAATCCATTCAAGAATCTGCTCCGCACATTCATGCCAATAAACAGTATATTCTGCCAGGATTTATCGACGCACATATTCATATAGAAAGTTCGATGATTACGCCCTATGCTTTTGCCCAAGCAGCTTTAGTTCATGGAACGATCGCTACCCTATCCGATCCTCACGAGATCGCAAATGTGTGCGGTATAGATGGTGTTCAATATATGATCGACAATGCTAAAGATGCCATGTTAAAGATCTTTTGGGGCGCTCCATCTTGTGTACCTGCGACAAATTTTGAAAATACAGGAGCTACATTACCTCCAAGCGATATTGATCGTCTATTGCAAATGAACGACATTTGGTACTTGTCTGAAATGATGAATTATCCGGGTGTAATCAACGGCGATCCTGAAGTGCATCGGAAAATTGAATTGGCCAAAAAATACCAAAAGCCGATTGATGGTCATGCGCCAGGATTGAGAGGCGATCTAGTTAAAAAATATATATCCTATGGTATCAGTACAGATCACGAATGTTACACGTTGGATGAAGCATTAGAGAAGCTTCAATATGGCATGAAAATCATTATCCGCGAAGGATCAGCAGCTAGAAACTTTGAGGCTCTCCACCCGTTAATTCAAAGTCATCCTAACGAAGTCATGTTTTGCAGTGATGACAAGCACCCCAATGATTTAGAAAAGGGACATATCAATCTTTTAGTTCGTGCAGCTATCCAATTAGGGTATGATTTATTTGATGTTTTGCAGATTGCTTGCATCAATCCTATCCATCATTACAAAATACCAGTGGGTCAACTTAGACCGGGAGATCCCGCAGATTTCATCATTGTCGAAGGTTTAGATACATTTCATGTCACGAGTACCTATATAAACGGAATTCGTGTCGCACATGAAGGAAAATCTATGCTCCCTAATAGAGAACAGCCTATAATTAATCAATTTAATACAAATATCATATCTGAAAAAGATATAGTCGTACCCGCATCCCGTAATCATCAACCGATTATCATTGCTATCGATAGAATGCTTATAACAGAAAAAGCCTGGGTGACGCTTCCTACTCAAAACGGACAAACGATAAGTAATCCACAAGAAGATATATTAAAAATATGCGTAGTCAATCGTTATCAAAATGCAAAGCCAGCCGTAGGTTTTATTAAAAACTTTGGATGTAAAGGTTGTGCGATTGCCTCGACCGTAGCTCATGATTCTCATAATATCGTGGCTGTAGGTGATGACGATGCCCTAATCACAAAAGCGATTAATCTGCTAATCGCATCTAAAGGCGGTCTCTCCGCTGTAACGCATGATGAGGAAAAACATCTTCCGCTACCGATTGCTGGATTGATGAGTAATCTCTCCGTAGATGTTATAGGTGCAGCTTATGAGGATATTAGTTCATTCGTCAAAAGCAAGGGCTCTCAACTAGAAGCTCCTTTCATGACGCTTTCATTTATGGCTCTCTTGGTGATACCAAAAATAAAAATAAGTGACTTAGGAATGTTCGATGCCGAGGCCTTTCAATTTTATGAATAAAATAAACTAAAATCAGCCTATTTTGATTACCGAATGACGGTAATATCTTGCTTTAAAACCTGCTTTCTTCCAAAATAATCTGTCAATTCAACCAACATAACATAAACACCCGGTTGTACTGGACTTCCTTTAAATGTACCATCCCATCCAAAGTTTGCCTCCTCAAAATCAACCGTATTGTCATCCAAATACACCATATTACCTACTCTATCAAAAATAGAAATTTTATGGATTTGGGCAGGGATTTTATTTTTTTGAATGACCAAATTGTCATTCACACCATCCCCATTAGGACTGAATATATTAGGAAAATAAACATTTAAATCGTTATCAACTTGAACACGAATCTGACTTCTTGATACACATCCATTGACTGTAGTAACCACTAAATCAATAACTTTAGAGTAAGCTGTTTCTAAATCGAGATCAAAGTCCGTACTTAAAACATTGCCCTTTTCGTCTTGCCATATAATAGAGGCAATATCGCTGTCCACATAATTGGAAGTGAAGGTTAAGGTTCGAGTCTCATCAAAGGCTATCGAAATCTTACCATCCGTATAAATTTCAAATAATTCCGGTTCGGTTATGGTAAATTCACGAGTAAGCGAACAATCATACTTATCTCGAACTTCCAATTGATACGTACCCGCATGAAGATTTTCCAGTTGTGGTACAAATAATCTTTCATTATTCAAATAATATTGAAATGGCTCAAAACCACCTACCGTAGTATTAATAATTAAAAGGCCATTGTCTTCTCCAAAACACAAGGCTGGATCCGTTTCGATATCAATTGTAACGGGAACATTAGTTTCCTGTTCGATAATTAAATCTTCTATGGTTACACAACCATTATCTTCGTCTTTAGCTTTCAATCGATAGATACCAGGTGACTCAACAACAATGGATAAATCTTGAGGATTCGTATCAAACTTCCCATCAAAAGTGCTCCAATTAAACTTCACTTGTGCGCCGGAAGATGTAATTGGTTTTACATCAATAGACTTCGTATTGCAGTACCATTTTATATTATTGGCAAAGGAGAATTCCGGATAAATCATATTATCCAAGATAGCAATGGTTTCGCTATTCCAACATTTGCTAGCAGAGGCCATCGCATCAACTCGATATATACCCGGTTCTTTAACTTCGTGGGTCAACTTTGTAAGATGGCTACCATAAAACTTTTGATCCGGAGCAATCTTATTCCAGCGGATAGAGTCGATAGAAATGTTTGTTCGAGCTTCAATCGTAATCGTAGGTTGGTAGCATGTCAAATCATCACCTTTTAAGGAAATCTCGGGCTTTTCAAAATTAGTTTGAACGATAAAACTTGTATCTTGAACACAACCATTATTGCCAATCAACCTCAATTTATAAGGTTTGCCCAAAGAGGCATTTAATGAGTCCACCGCTATATTCAAATGATTCACTTTATTGCCCAATGGAGTTGTCCATTCAACATCTGCATATCCATTTAATGCTGAAATCGTTATCATTGGATTTTCAGCAGCAAACTTACACCTAACCAAAGGAACGTTGGCAAGAATTTCAGGCTTTTTAAAATCCTCTGTCAATCGCACTTGTCTAGTTTCGGCACAAGAACCATAAGGTGTTGTAACATTCACATGTAGCACATAAGTACCACCAACTGATGTGCTCAAAACTTCATCTGTTCCAAGTAACTTATTATTAGCATCATACCACTTGTAATCGATAGTATTGCCCACCGCTGTAATCACTTTACCCGTCAAATCAACACTTGGATGTGCACAATCTAAAGTTAGAATAGGCGACTCAATCGAAGCCTGCAAATCTAAAGGCTGAATAGTAAATGAATGCACCAATGCACAATCCTTATTATCCAAAATAGTGTAATCGCCAGGGACTGAATATTGTATTCCTTGAAAATCAAAGCTTGTACCACTACAAAGTTGAATGATGCCTAGATCATCCGTTTTACTAGTTCCAAAAACAAATTTTTGATGTACAATATTACAAGGATCCGCATCACAAATAATGGTGGTATCTTGTGTTATCGATAAGCCACAATAAATTTCTGTATTTCCCGGGCAAACAAAAATTGGATCAGGGAAAAGATGATTTTCAGGCAAGACTGTTACCGTCCAAGTATTAATCTTACCAGCGGCAGCATTAGCACAACTACCTATATAAAATGGATTGAAATTGACATCTGCTGAAATCGTATAAGTTCCAGGTGACGTAAATTCTATATCTATAGATTTTCCTGAAGAAACATGATTACTAAAATTCCAACCTGTAGCCGGAAAAACAGACCATCCATAACAAACGCTGTCGATTGGATTGAAATTTGGTGGTGGTGCACAAGAAGAACTAAAATTAATCGCTCTTTCTGGTTCTAGTAAATTAAAAGATACAGGTTTGAACATATTGCTACATGCAACTTGTGAAGGACCTGAAATATATCCTGCTGCAAGTTTTGTCTCATCCGGTGGTACTACTGGTGTCGTATCCAATCCTTCTACTACTTCAATTCTAAATTCACACACTGAAGCTGCATAACCATCTAATACAAAATACACCAACTGTCCAGGTACAAAATTATTATACTGCAAATTGACGACACCTGAAGTGCTACCCACAAAATCTTCACAAGCAACGCTACTCGACTTTCGACATTCTGAAAACAAGCCGGTTTGAATACCCGTTTCTGTAAGGTTATTTAGTGGATGCTCACAATTATAAAAATGAATACGTAGATGTACACTCTTACTACAAGCAGTAAAAGAAAACCAAGAAGTATTATCAAATTGGCCGGCATTGTTACAAACTCCAGCTTTAGGATTGTTATTGGAATTATTCCAAAAAACTTCAGTTATATTTTTGGTTCTCAATTTCCCAATATATCCATCTAGCTTACTACCGCAAATGTATTCGGCAGTAGTACATATTTCACCAAGAGGTGCATCGGTAAATTCACATTGAGCATTTGATTTTTCTATTAGGAAAAAGCTAAAAAGGGCTATCACCGTCAATCTAATTCTCAAATCCACACTATATCTCAAAACAAATTCGATTTTTGCATCAGGAAATCAAAACTACAAGTATCTGATTATGAAATACATATAAATATTTCTAATATAAGATTAAACTTTACATCCAAAAAACAGCGTAAAGGTACGTTTTCTTTTCGGAATCAATACTATTATACAGTATAAAAAATATGCCAATTTTTAATTATTTCTGCACTATTAATAAAGATCAATACCCTATTTTTAAAAAAATGGTCTTGCAATCGCAACCATTTTGTGTATCCAATCTTTATTATATTGAAACTTGGCGCAGATGTTGACCAAGAATTATCCATTAAATGCGAATAGAAATCAAGAAATACAATGCACGAAACCACAAAAAAGACCTTAGTCATAGGAGCTTCCGTCAATCCAGAAAGGTATGCCTACAAAGCCATTCATCTACTGACTCAAAAAGGATATCCTGTAGTAGCTTTGGGTAATCGCGAAGGCGAAACAGCCGGTATTAAAATTACCAAAAATAGAATTCAGTATCCTGACATTCATACGGTGACAATGTACATCAATCCTACCATTCAGAAGGAATACTACGAATATATACTCAGTCTTCACCCCCAAAGAATCATCTTTAATCCTGGCACAGAAAACCCTGAATTAGCTCGACTTGCTGCAGATCAAGATATTCAGACGGAAGAAGCTTGTACGCTAGTATTGCTCAACCTCGGTCAATACTGATTTACTTCCTTTTGGCCGTAAATAATTCTTTTAATTCCTTTTCTGTTTTAAAATCTAAGTCAAGGAAAGTAGCGGTAACAAATTTCTTAATATCCTGATAATCTTTACCTTTTCTATCTGTGTAAACCGCTAAAAGTCGCTTGATATAATCCAAACTCAAATCTTTAATTCGTTGATTGAATTTTTGATTTTGGAAGGTATTTATATAAGAAATGTACACCTTATTGATCTCAAAATATTCTCTATAGCTATCTGTATCCAAGTTATTTAAAAAGCTCTCACAATAGCCATAAATACTATCTCGCAAACATTCGTTTTCAATACTTAAACCTTTATGCGCCTCATAATATTGGCTCACTTGAACGATTGTATCAGGATGTACGTATCCTTTTGTATGCACCGCATTCATCAGGTTATAATACTCTGTAACGCTGTCAGAAACATTCTTATTGATGATTTGAGACATTCGCTTATCAGCTTCAGGGGTGATTTCTACGTCGTCTCTATACAATTTCAATAGATTTTTGAAATAATGCGTCACAAACTGAGTATCATCCTTGCGGAATTGGTCTAGTAGCTGAGATATTTTCTTCTTGGTAGTATCGCTAACGTCATAAAACATAGCGATGAGCATAATGACTTCCAAGAATCCATGTTCGTTATAAAAAGCCGAATTATTCACAAACTTATCAATACTAGGAAAGATGCTTTCATTGTTAAATCTTCGATGTGCTCTGAAGATCAAAAAGTCGATAAGGGATTGTTGGTAAATTCTAAACTGTTGTACGTCCTCCGGAAAAGATACGGTATTGAAGTTTTGCCCTTGAAATTGTCGCTTATAATTATTATATAACTCTTCTCTAGGCTCGACATCTCTATATTTTTCCATACGTTGATGATTCAAAAAGGTTTTAACTTTTTTATTGGAGATATCTTGAAGCAAATTAGTCAACCATATATCACTACTGAGGGCAAAACCTACCTGAATCGTCTGCCCTATCCTAGACTTGATATATTCAAAATTAGCCGAATCAATAATCGTGAGTAAGATCTCTTTAAAGTGCTCTTGTGGACGTAAATACTTATAGTCTGAATTGATCTCGCCTCTCAATACGGCATAACCTAAAATCTTAGGTAAAAACATACCTTCAAGACCCGGATTTAGTAAAGCTTTTTCAAGTGCAATCAATTGCAAAGGTGATTTCTCTGCAACGATCTGATACATTTCATGAATGTGCGGTTCAAAGCTTTCGATCATCTGTTTGTATATATCTTCAGATTCTTCTTCAAAATATGAAGCTAGCAAGTCAGAATTTTGAATTGCTGCTATAATCTGATCTAAATGATTTTTATAATTGGCTGTCAATGCTTCCATTGTCTATTTTTTTATTTTTAATTTTAATTCAATGCTATATTTACCACCTTTTCTTGCTTCAAAGATACGCTAAATCGTAATCTTCTTTTAAAACACAAGATATTCTTTGGATAAATTTCAATATAATTACAGAAAAACCTGATAAAACGCACGTTTTATCAGGTTTTTTCAAACAATTTCTTACCACAAAGTATCGAATTGATAAAAAATCAATTCAACTTTTTTTTATTCTTCTGTTGGAGTGTCTTCAGAAGCTGCTTCCTCAGATGGTGTTTCTGCTGCTGTATCTTCAGTTTGAACATCTTCAACTGGAGCTTCATCCGCAGCGGCTTCCACTACATCTCCTCCTTCATTTTCTTCTACAACTGGAGCTGCTGCTTCTTCTACAACTGCTTTAACAGGTTTAACTTCTCCAGAAACTTTTTGTCTGAATGCATGGATTTCGGCTTTAGTACTTTCAACTCTAGAAGTTATCTTAGCTTCTTTTGCATCAATCCACTTTGTCCATAAATCATCTGCTTGTTCAATCGTTAAGGCTCCTTTTTTAACACCTCTCATTAAGTGTTTCTTATAATATACACCTTTAAATCTTAGAATAGCGCGAACAGTATCCGTAGGCTGTGCACCTTTGGTCAACCAATCATAAGCTGCATTGCGATCGATTTCAATTGTAGCCGGCTTAGTCATAGGATTATAAGTACCTATTTTTTGAATAAATTTACCATCTCTTGGTGCTCTTGAATCCACAACTACGATATGGTAAAACGGAGCTTTTTTACGTCCCTGACGAGACAATCTTAATTTAACTGCCATGTTAAAATTTTAAAAATAATGAATAAACATAACCAGAATCCATCGACGATGCAATCTTCCGGTTTTTAACGGGCGCAAAGGTAATGCTAATATTTTAAAATATAAAATGTTTTAGAAATAAAATTTCATATTCAAGGTTGGCAAGATCGGCAATTGGTTGACTCTCTTATAATTTAACCTATCGAAATAAAAGATATTTGGCCTGTCATAAGCATTGGTCAAGCTTAAATTTGCCTCCATACCTATGTATTTTGTAAACTTAATCTTCTTTTGCAATGAAATATCCAATCTATGGTAGTAAGGAAGTCTTCCGCCATTTCTATCCGAAGAATAAATAATACCGATATCCTCAGGATTATTGGTTTCGTATGGTGTCGTTACACCTCCCAAATAGCTCTGATAATTGTAAAATCCTCGTGTTTTAGTAAAAGGAAATCCAGATCCTAGATTCCACCTTGCGCTTAATTCCCAAGTATTGGCCTTATCTAAACTATAAGTAGCCAGAAAATTGACATTATGTCGTCTGTCAAATATGGTAGGATATTCTTGTTCGCCATCATCTCTGTTGACATATCCATGGCTATAAGTTGCCCAAACATAAAGTCTTGGAATCTCATATTTTAATGTAACATCTACGCCATAAGCATCACCAGTCTCCTTAGTATAATCTGTATCGTCGGCACTATCTTTATTTCTATTAACCACGATTAGCTGTGGGAAATACTTGTAATAACCTTCAATATTTAAGGTTGTTCTTTTATTGAGATCGTATTCAAAACCCGCTACCACATGATTGGCGATTTGAAGCTTATTTTCGAGTTTCTCACCATTATAATCCTTAATCAAAGTTTCGGGGCCTGTCAAAAATCCATTAAATAAATTGACTACATCTCTTTCGTTGGAAGTACTCAAAATGTTTTGAGTATATCGACCTGCTGCACCTTTAAATCTCCAATTATTTGTTATATTGTATTTTACACCAATTCTAGGCTCCATCGTCAACGCACCTAACGCAGAATAATACTGTACTCGCAATGATGGGTCGATAATCAAGTTGCCGATGATCTGGCGGTATTTACCATAAAAGCCCAATTCCGTCGTATTTTGTTCTTCATCAAAAGGAATACCAAATGGGTTTACAAATTTAAAATTGGTACGGATACTTTTTAATTCCAGACCATATTTAATCTCATTTTTATCGCCAAAAAAAGTAAAGCCAATATTAGCAGACAGTTCATCTATGTCAGATGAACGAGGATCTGTATCCTGTTCTTTTATCCCTACTTCATAAGTTGAAAACCCCACTACACCATCCACAATAATGTCAGAACCTTCAGGAATCATATGAAAATTAACTCCGCCACCGGTATTTTTCCAGTCAATGGTTGCTAAATTGGGATTATCATATATGTCATTATAATTGAATCCAAAAATATTGATGCGGCTTCCATTAGAAGTATTGACCGATATTTTTCCGTATAAATCCGTAAATCCAAAAGGTAGCCCGATATCCTTATCTTCGGCAGCGTAGGAATATAAGGACTTGGAAGTATGTTCGATGAGGGACTTTTTAGCTGTTAAAACATAGGAAACGGAAGTTCCACCTTCTTCAAATTTTTTCAAAGGCCCTTCTATCAAACCCTTTACCATAAAAGGTCCGACACTAACTTGACCACTTTGTCTGTTTTTGTTTCCCTCGCGGGTTTTAATATCGACAATAGCTGATATTCTACCGCCATAATCAGCACCAAATCCACCAGTCAAGACATCAACGTTGCGGATCAACTCTGTCTCAAATACGGAATAAAAACCGATAGAGTGGAAAGGATTAAAGATATTTAAACCATCCAGATAAATTTTATTTTGAACTGGCGATCCACCTCTAATATAGATTTGGCCACCTTGATCACCCGTAGAAATGACACCCGGGATTACTTGAAGGTATTGAACGATATCGGCTTCACCACCTACTGAAGGCAAGGCTTTAATCTGCTTTTGGCTCACTGCAATCTGTGATATGCTGACCGTCGTCCTTGCCTGTTGTCTTTCAGCAGAAACTGAAACCTCATCGAGACTCACCGAACTTTCGCTCAAATATAATGCTTGATAGGTCACGCCTCCTTTTTTGATTTGAACATCCACCGTAACGCTATCAAAGCCAACGTAAGAAGCAATTAATTTGTATTCGCCAATAGGGACATTTGTCAAAGTATAGAATCCATCGAGATCCGTAACAGTAGCATGTTTAGTTCCTTGCAAATGTACCGTTCCATAAATTATGGGATTACCAGTTTCCTTTTCGTAAATATTTCCTCTAACAGTACCATTTTGTGCCCAAAGAGAAAATGAAAATAACGAGAGCAACAAAATGGAATAATATCTATAATGGATCATGAATGATAAAAATTTAAAGGTGCAAATGTAGTAATAAATACAATATTACCTACATATATAATGTCTCCTTCATGACAAAATCAAAATTTTAAAACGATTCCATACTAAAAAAAGATGGATTTGTCCTTGATATCGTTAAAAATTATCATTTGTTGAAAAATAATAGGTCTAAAATTTTTTTACATCAGGAATGATTTAGATATTTGCGGCACATATACACAAAGTCCATATATATATATAATTGTAGGATACTATTGTATGAATATACTTTTTTACATGTAATGTAATTTCTTAATACAATAGCAAATATATAGTGGCACGAATACATTAAGGCAAATTATACAAAGAAACCATGAGCATTTTTGAAAAGAGAATCAATTATAAACCGTTTGAATACCCCGAAGTACTGAAATTTACGACTGCCATGAATAATTCATTTTGGGTTCATTCCGAAATCGACTTCACGGCAGATATTCAAGACTTTCATTCCCATCTTAGTGAATCAGATCGACAAATCGTAAAAAAATGTCTGTTAGCCATTGCGCAAATAGAAGTATCAGTAAAATCTTTTTGGGGCAATCTATACCATCATCTTCCCAAACCGGAATTTAATGGACTAGGATCTACCTTTGCAGAATGCGAATTTAGACATTCAGAAGCTTATTCCAGACTCCTTGAAGTCTTAGGATACAATGAAGAATTCACCTATGTTACGTCTATCCCAGTAATTAAAAAGCGTATCGACTATCTAACAGACGCACTTTCCAATAGCAAATCAACGGATAAAGAGGAATATTTGATGTCCTTGATCCTATTTACGATATTGATTGAAAACGTATCTTTATTTAGCCAATTTGCAATCATCTTATCGTTTACTCGATTCAGAGGCTATCTAAAGAATGTAAGTAATATTATAGCTTGGACATCCGTAGATGAGCAAGTACATGCTAATGCAGGTATTTATATCATAAACAAAATCAAGGAGGAACACCCTGAGTTTTTTAACGAAGAAACCGAAGCACGCATTTACGATATCGTTAAAAACTCCATTGGCGTTGAATCTGAGATATTAGATTGGATTTTTGAAGATGGTGAATCGCCTGAGCTTAAAAAATCAAATTTGATCAACTTCATGAAGTATCGACTAGATGAAAGTCTAGAGCGCATCCAAATGAAAAAACAATTCAATATATCCCACGCCGAGTATCAACCCATGATTTGGTTTGAAGAAGAAGTGTTTGCAAATAGTCTTGACGACTTCTTTGCAAAAAGACCTGTCGAATACACCAAACATGATAAAAGTATAACTGCTGACGATTTATTTTAACAAGATATACACATGGAACAAAGACTCTGGTGGGTAAACGAAGAAAGTGAGCAAATCTTAAATAGAGGATATCTTCTCAAAGGAGAAACTATTGAAGGTGCCATAGATAGAATAACTAACGCTGCGGCACAAAGGTTATTCCGGCCTGAATTAAAGGAAGCATTTACCGAAATGATAGAACGAGGCTGGATGAGTCTTAGTTCACCCATTTGGGCTAATATGGGTACCGAAAGAGGCCTTCCGATATCTTGTTTTAATGTCCATGTTCCGGATTCTGTCGAAGGTATCACACAGAAGCTCGGAGAAGTCATCATGCAGACCAAAATCGGTGGTGGAACTTCGGGTTATTTCGGTGCTCTTCGGGAACGAGGAAGTGCCGTTTCTGACAATGGAAAGAGTTCAGGAGCAGTAAGTTTCATGCGTTTATTTGACACTGCCATGGATACAATATCCCAAGGTGGAGTCCGCAGAGGTGCATTTGCCGCATATTTAGATATTGATCACCCGGATATCGATGAGTTTTTGACCATCAAAAACATCGGAAGCCCGATTCAGAACTTATTTAGTGGCGTTTGTGTATCCGATTATTGGATGCAAGAAATGATCGATGGTGATCGCAAAAAAAGAGAAACTTGGGCTAAAGTCCTAGAATCTAGGCAACAAAAAGGATTGCCGTACATCTTTTTTTCTGACAATATCAATAGAAATCGGCCTCAAGTGTATAAAGACCATGACTTGGTCATTCATGCAAGTAATCTATGCTCGGAGATTGCCCTACCATCGACCGTTGATGAATCTTTCATCTGTTGTCTATCTTCGATGAATCTCGAATTGTACGACGAATGGAAAGACACAGAAGCTGTCAAAATAGCAATTTTCTTTTTGGATGCAGTCTTGCAGGAATTTATAGCAAAGACAGAAAATAATTTCTTCTTAAAAGCCGCTAATCAATTTGCAAAAAGACATAGAGCGCTTGGATTGGGCGTGCTAGGATGGCATTCCTACCTTCAAAAAAATATGATTCCATTCGAAGGTTTCGAAGCTAAAACCCTGACCACCCTAATATTTAGAGATATTCAAGCAAAGGCTGTCAAAGCAAGCCAAGAGTTAGCGCGAATTTATGGAGAGCCTGAGCTTTTAAAAGGGTACGGACAAAGAAATGCCACGTTGATGGCCATTGCGCCGACAACATCGTCTTCAGCCATTTTAGGACAAACTTCGCCAGGTATCGAGCCATTCAGCAGCAATTATTATAAAGCCGGATTATCGAAAGGGAATTTTATGAGAAAGAATAAGTATCTCAAAAATCTCTTAGCTGAAAAAGGTATCGACAATGAAGAAATTTGGCGTTCTATTATGCTCAATCACGGAAGTGTCATGCAATTGGAGGAATTGACTGATGACGAAAAAGCGGTATTCAAGACCTTTAAGGAAATCAGTCAAATGGAAATCATCCAACAAGCTGCTCTTCGTCAAAAATACATCGATCAAGCTCAGAGTTTAAATATCAATATTCCTTCTTCTGTACCGATTAAAGATGTTAACCAACTGATAATTGAAGCTTGGAAACTCGGTGTGAAAACGTTGTATTACCAAAGAAGCCAGAGCGTTTCAAAGGAATTAGTCAACAATCTATTGGTTTGTAGTAGCTGTGAGTCTTAAATTGGCTACCTTATTTTCGTATAGGTTAAAGTGAGGGCCGTTCTTGGGTTAAAAAAACTCAGTTCATTTAAGGTAAAGCCTATAGATTGACCGCTATTCGGGATATATTTTAATCAACGATAGATAAGTGTTAGCGTTGGATTTTTTAGAACAACTTGCTTTTATCGACCTTCTGTTTTTAGGAATTGGTTGATCATCCGATTGATCGTAGAAAACTGGATCAAAAATGCCATAACGATACAAATGACAACCGTAAGAAGGATATAGTACCATTGTAAGATCTCTGCGAAGATACTATCCGAATAAATCAAGTAAAAATACAGTACAAGGACAAAAAACAACATAACCATAACAGATCGCATAGCCATCCAAAAAGCATCTCTAAAGTAAGGTTTTTTGACAAATGACTTTTCTGCACCTACCATTTGCATCGTCTTAATTTCCTTTACATCACTATATAAAGTGAGTTGAATCGTGTTATAAATGATCGACAGTGAAAGGATGACAAAGCACAAGGCCAAGATCAGAATCCCAAGAGAAACTCTTTCTAGGTTGGACTGAACCATATCTAGGCTTTCGTTTTCGTAATATAGATTTAATACGCCCTTTTCTAGTTCGATTTCCCTTTTGATCTCCTTAATTCGCTTATCCGAATAAGCATCGGCATTGAGATTAAACTTAATCAAATCGTTAAATGGATTTCCTTCTATTTCACTACTGATATTCAATTCTTTAGACATCAATTCCATGGCCGATGCCTTATCCAAATACGTTACGGACTCGGGTATTACACCTGAAAAATTTTGAATCGTTTGTTTGATATGCTCAACTTCGCCTTTCGGCAAATCATTTTTCAGCTCAACTAAAATATTAATATTTTGCTTGACAATATTAGCAATATTCGAAGAATGAAAAAAGATAAGTAAAAACAATGAAATCAAAACCAGCACAATAGACGTGGAAACGGTAGCGTAAAACTGTGATGGCTTTTTATTCTTCGACATTTAAAGTGATTCGATACTAGTGAATTTAGACAATAATCAACCCTTTCAACAACTGATAAATGCGCATACTCCTACCATTTTACATCCAAAAAAATGATTATAAGTACATTTTTGCGGGCGTTTAGGATTGACGAGGCAACGTTTTTATTTTTCGATATACATGACTTCTTTGACAGCCTGTATTACTTTAGCCGGTGTTGGCAAATACTCATCCAAGAAAGAAGCTGCATAAGGCAAAGAAGTATCCGCTGCATTGACTCTAGTGATTGGTGCATCTAAGTAATCGAATGCATATTTTTGCATCTCATAAGCGATTTCTGCACTTACTCCTGCATAAGGCCAACTTTCGTCCACGACCACCATTCTATTGGTCTTTTTAACGGAAGCAACTAAAGTTTTATAATCTAATGGTCTTATCGTTCTCAAATCAATAACTTCTGCTGAGATGCCTTCTTTTGCAAGTTCGTCAGCAGCCTGCTTAGCGACTTCCATCATTTTATTAAAGGAGACGATAGTAACATCGGTACCTTCTCTTCGCACTGCAGCCTTCCCAATCGGCACGAGATAATCACCTTCAGGTATCTCGCCTTTTAATCCGTACATGAGCTCTGATTCCATCATACATACGGGATCATTATCACGAATGGCAGACTTAAGAAGTCCTTTAGCATCGGCCGGATCTATACAAGATATTACCTTTAAGCCCGGTACATTAGCCATCCAACTTTCGAAAGTCTGTGAGTGCTGTTGTGCTAGTTGTCCAGCAGAACCAGAAGGTCCTCTAAACACAATCGGACACATAAAATCACCGCCTGATTGAGACAGTGTTTTTGCAGCATTATTGACAATCTGATCAAAGGCGAGCACTGCGAAATTCCACGTCATGAACTCAACAATAGGTCTCAAGCCATTCATGGCAGCTCCAACGCCGATTCCTGCAAAACCTAGTTCTGCGATTGGAGTATCGATTACACGCTTGGGGCCAAACTCATCCAGCATCCCTTTACTCACCTTATAAGCTCCATTGTATTCGGCAACTTCTTCACCCATAAGAAATACAGATTCGTCTCTTCTCATTTCTTCGGACATTGCTTCTCCCAATGCTTCCCTCAGTGTCAATATTTTGGACATAAAAATATTTTTATATTGTTTTATTTAAAAATAAAATTCAAAGTGCAAATATAATCAATATTATACTTATTCACCTACATTTTAGCTATGATAAACGAATACATAGACATTAGCCAAGATTAAACTTTGCCTTTATCTTATCCACGTAATCCAATTTCTCCCAAGTGAATGTTTCAATGGTCTTATGCGTAACATTACCAGATCCATCCTTAAACACTAAGTCCTTTGTTTCTGGTGTGCGGCCCATGTGACCGTAAGAAGCCGTATCGCTATAAATTGGGCTTCTCAATTTAAGTCTTTGTTCTATAAAATACGGTCTCATATCAAACAGCTCTTTGACGATATCCGATATTTCTGCATCCGATTGTTCGACATTGGTCGTTCCGTAAGTATTGACATAAATATTGGTAGGCTCGGCTAATCCGATAGCATAGGAAACTTGAACTAAAACTTCATTACAAACACCGGCAGCTACTAGATTTTTAGCTATATGACGGGTCGCATAAGCACCGGATCTATCTACTTTACTTGGATCTTTACCTGAAAAGGCACCTCCTCCATGGGCTCCTTTACCACCGTAAGTGTCAACGATAATTTTTCGTCCGGTCAAACCTGTATCTCCATGAGGACCACCGATAACAAATTTTCCCGTTGGATTGATATGATAAATAATATCGTCGTTGAATAATTTAGCTTGATCAGCAGTGAGGCTTTTGATGACAGAAGGAATAATAATACTCAAAATATCCTTTTTAATCGTTGCTCTCATCTCCTCATCACTATCTGTAAACTCGTCATGTTGCGTAGAAACGACAATCGTATCGATACAAATCGGTTGGTTGTCATCACTATATTTAATGGTAACTTGAGATTTAGCATCCGGTCTCAAATACGTCATCACTTTGCCTTCTTTACGGACATTTGCTAACTCAATCAAGATTTTATGCGATAAATCCAATGCCAATGGCATAAAGTTTTGAGTTTCATTAGTAGCATAACCGAACATCATACCCTGATCACCTGCGCCTTGTTCTTCTATATTGACCTTATCAACGCCTTGATTGATATCTTGAGACTGTTCGTGAATGGCGGACAAAACACCGCAAGAATTGGCTTCGAACATATACTCTGACTTTGTGTATCCAATCCTGCGAATCACGTCCCGTGCTATTTGCTGAACATCTAAATAAGCTCTGGATCTAACTTCTCCTGCTATAATAACTTGACCTGTTGTAACCAAGGTTTCACATGCCACTTTCGAATCTGGATCAAATGCTAGAAAATGGTCAACGATTGCGTCTGAAATTTGGTCCGCAACCTTGTCCGGGTGTCCCTCTGAAACGGATTCAGATGTAAATAAATATGGCATAATTTATCATTTTTTTTAATATAAATCGAATAGAATCACAAAAGTACAACTTAGCCCTAGTCTTTACCAAAAGAAAATAGGAATATTTAACCCGAATAACGCCTTCGAAAATCCTTTGCAAGTTAAAACAGCTTCAAATCATCCATTTCATTGGGCTTATTAGCTCTAACCATCGCAGTGAATAAGCTTTTCAATAACCATAGACAAAATGACATTCAAATAAACAAAATGTTCATTAATCATCGAAGAAAATACAAGATTTCCTCTTTGAAATGTTGATTACTTAATCGTACAATGTAATAATGGTCTATCTTCCAGAAGACCGACAAAATGCTCTCCTTCTTCTACCCTTCCCACGCCGGAAGGAGTTCCCGTAAATATCAAATCACCGGTTTGTAGCGTAAAGAATTTAGAAATATAGGATATCAGATAATCAAAAGAAAACAACATATCCGCGGAGCTGCCTTGTTGGAGTGTCTCCTCGCCTCTTATCAGGCTGAAACGGATATCCTCCATATTCAATTCAGATTTAGGTAAAAAACCGCCTACGCACGCTGAATTATCAAAGGATTTAGCCAATTCCCAAGGTTGGCCTTTTGCTTTTAGCTGATCTTGAAGATCTCTAGCCGTGAAATCGATACCAAGGCCGATTTCACTATAATAACTTGCTGCAAATTGTTGTTCAATCGCTTTACCGGGTTTTGTAATCTTCAATACCAATTCGAGTTCGTAATGGATATCATTACTGAAATACGGGATGTAAAAAGGTTTCCCATCTGTCAATAAAGCCGTCGAAGGCTTCATAAATATGAGTGGTGATGCCGGTATCGGATTATTTAATTCTTTAGCGTGATCTTTGTAATTACGCCCAACACAAAAGATCTTCATAAGTTTTCCTTCTTATCGTGAACTATTAATATCTCCTATTCTGGTTCGTCTGTAATAATACCGGTTTTACGACCAAAATAATCGACAAACTGTTGCATCTCATTAGCCAATTCTTGATTATTGGTTGATCTATAGTAGGTATCTCCCAATGATCTTAGGGTTTGAAAAATGAAGCGATCCATTTCTACCACCTGCATTTCCTTCGTCCACAAATCAATTTTGAAGGTATCCTTATATTCTTTATCAAATAAGGCTAGAGAAAAGGCTTTACATTCGGTGTAATCCGGACCTTGAGGATTGGCTTCCGATTTCCATCGAATACCAACCGGTAATTTTTCTTCATTCAATTCTATTTCTAGCTCTATCGTTGATTTTGTTGTTATTTTGTTATCCATGATTCAATTTATTATAATAGTCAACAGCGGTGATTAATCTTTGTTTGAAATAATGAGCAGGAATTTTCAATTCAGATATTTCAAGCATTTTCAATGGCCATTCTTCGTGATTATTCATTCAAACGATGTAGCATTAACTCAAGGCTTGCTCAAAATCGTGTACGATATCTTCTATTGCTTCAATCCCTACCGATACGCGAATCAACCCTTCGGTTATCCCGTTGGCTTCTCGCACCGACTTATCTACGCGCAGGTGTGAACTAGAAGCCGGATGCAATATCAGCGTATCCACATCTCCAAGTGTTGGCGCAACGGTACAATAGTTCAATTTATTAATAACCGCAAAGGCTTCTTTGGTATTGCCATCGATTTCAAAACTGAGCATGCCTCCGTAGTACTTCATTTGTTTGGTGGCAATGTCATGGTACTTATTGTCAGCAAGACCATTGTAATTCACCCTTCTGACCTTTGGATGCTCCTTTAAAAAAGCTGCTAATTGACCGGCATTTTCACTATGGCTTATCATTCTTAGGTACAAGGTCTTCAGGCCATTGTTCAATAACCATGCATCCCATGGATTGCAGGTTGCCCCGATGAGTTTTAGAGTAGCACCGATTTGATTTTTCACCTTTTCATGGTGCGAAACGATAATCCCTGCAATAGAATTTCCATGTCCATTCAGGTATTTGGTTGTGGAGTGAATAACAAAATCGATACCTTGACCCAATGGTTGCTGAATAACTGGCGTACAAAAAGTATTGTCCACACATGACCATATCCCGTATTTTCGGGCTACTTTAGCTACAGCGTAGATATCGATACATCTAAGGGTTGGATTAGAAGGTGTTTCAAAATAAATCATTTTGATATCCCTGTTTGATTGGAGTATAGACTCGAGCTCATCCATATTGTAAAAATCGCAATATTGAATTTTAATGCCTAAATTGACCAAGATTTTTTGAAATAATTCAGTCGTACCTCCGTACAAATCCTGTTGTGTAAGAATAGTATCTCCAGATTTGAGTAAGGACATCATCAGTATAGAAATGGCCGACATACCCGAACTCGTCAGAAAACCATAAGCGTTAAGACCAGTGCCATACGCTTCGAGATCGGCTATTTTTTGAGCTACGGCATCTACGGTTGGATTACCATATCGGCTATACACATAACCTTCTTTATCACCACGAAAAATCTCAGCGCTATCCTGGATATGATCAAAAGCGAAAGAAGATGTTGAAAAAATCGGAAGTTGGTGCGGTTTGCTATCGTGTGACTGTGGTAATTCCTTAACACAAAGTGACTGAATTGTCATTTTTTTAGCCATAGAAAAAAAATTTGATTGATTGATATTTATATTTTTAAAAATCCACTCTTAGTTTGACATTAATACGGCGCCCCGTCAGGTTATTCGGCAGCGCATATTCTTCATTTAGTAATGTTTTCACCCAATTGACCGAGGCTTGATTTGCAATGCCAAGGAGATTGAAGGCTTCAACACTCAACCAGCTATTTTGTGCAAATGAAAAAATACTTTTGGGTTTCGTTTGCTTCCATTCTGCCTTCCAAAGTTGAAATGAAAATCCAACATCTACCCTTTTATAAGGTTTTAGTCGGAAAAAGTTTCTAAATTCAATATTGTTTTCTCTTGGGCCATAAGGAAGACCGGTACCTACTGAAAAATTAAGGTTGACTTTGATATTTTCATTTTTCGGTAGATAATCTTGAAAAAACATATTTAAAGTCATGAATTGGTCAGTTGGTCTCGGCACGTCAGCCACCACATAGGGCGTTCTAACAGAATCTACAACCGTGTATCTAAGATGATCGACACCATTCAACGCCTCACGAGCACGGAGGAAAGATAGATTGATCCAAGACTCAGCTCCCGGAACAAACTCTCCATTAATCCTAAAGTCCAATCCTGTAATATATCCAGTGGCGTCATTCTCCCCGGAATACCGAATTCGAACGTTATCGACTTCATAGGAGACCATGTCATTGAGCTTCTTATAATACAATTCGCTGATGATCCTAAATGGCTTCTTACTGATACCAGGCCAATCAAAATCATAGGACAATCCTCCGACAACATGTATTGACTTTTGAGATTTCAAATCAGTATTGACCGTACCATCCGGGCGGCGCATTTCACGATATACAGGAGTTTGATTATAAACACCACCTGCTATCTTAAAAGAAATGCTTTTATCCCAAGCCAAGGGTCGATAATACAATTGTGCACGTGGACTCAGCAATAATTCTTCATTGATGCTCCTATAGGTTGCCCGAACTCCTGCTATCAATTTAAATTCATGGTTTGCGCTTCTAATCGAAACGGCATCCTGAACATAGGCCTGCAATTTATCGTTATTGAGCTCGTTTTGAGTTTTTAAGACCTTCGACAACAAGATGGATTCGCCCACATAAGGCACGGAATATCCCGCTGAATCCAGTCTTTCCCATTCATTGAGTTTATCATCAAAAAACTCATGTTGATATTTGAGACTCCACTGCAAAAAGTGTGTGGACGCTTCTTTTTCTGAATCGGGTTGTAATTCGATACCGCCTTTATATTCGATATTATAAATCTGATTAAACAAATAGTTTCTAGTATATGTATGTTGCGTTCCCGTACCTAAAACGGCAATCTCCTTGCCCGTATTTTCGCCAATTGCAGACTCTATTTGAGATAAGCGATAGTATCCCAAAATGTCATATTTTTCTTCTTCTGCGGCTTTATACCCAGAAACCAATAGTTTCATTACTAAAGGATTTCGATCTCGCTCCGGAACATAGATCAGGGATGCTCCGGTCATTGCATAATTAAAATTATCGTTTTCTTGCCCTTCAAAAATCGTATTCAATTCTAATTGGTAGTCAATAGTACCCTTTTTGCTTTTGCCTGAAGCCGGTGTAAAATTATAATTACTCGTATTATAATTAGCTAAAAGGCTTACTTGGAAAGTCTTAGATAATTCATAACTCAAAAAAGCCTGCAAATCCATAAAAGTAGGCACATATTCTCCTTTAATGTCGAGGGAGCTTAGCAAATTAGCATTGGATTTATAGCGCCATCCTAGTAGGTACCGAAGTTTGTTGTAAGCATTTGGGCCTAGACGTTTGCTACCTTCGAGGTGCAAGGATGTACCTAGAAAGCTCGCTGTAGCGCTGCCTCTAAAATCTGTCGGAACCTTGTATCGGATATCCAAGACAGAAGACATTTTATCACCAAATTTACTTTCATAGCCACCTGAAGAAAAATCCAAATCTCGAATAAGGTCAATATTTGGAAAACTCAAACCTTCTTGTTGTCCACTGCGAATCAACTGTGGTCTAAAAATTTCAAAATCATTGACATAGATTAGATTTTCATCATAATTTCCACCTCTAACACTGTACTGAGAGGTTAATTCGCCACCTGCTCCGGCATTGAGACCCAGTGCGATGTGCGGCAAAATACTTTCAAAATTGCCCGAAGCTGTAGGTAGGATTTTTAGTTCGGTCACTTCCTCTCTTACCATACCTACATCTTCAATCTTTGCGGCACGTACATAGATTTCCATGCCCGTAGATTTAGAAGCCATTTCGATATTAATATTCCTTTTTTGGCCGGGTTTCATGGGATTAATCTGAAGCGTCACATCTTCATAACCCACGCGAACGATTTTGATTTTTACTTTTTCATTGGCCGGAATTTCAATCTTGTACAAACCATGATAATCCGATTCAACCGCATTTTTTGTACCTTCCTGCACAATAGACGCAAATTCTATACCTTCACCACTTTCTATATCTTTGACAATACCGAATACAACAGGAGATTGAGCGGACACCCAAATCAAGCACAATAAAAAGAAAATAGTCCCCAAAAATTTTTTCATCTCCCTATTCCAATTTAACATCTACCTTAAACGTCAAAATATGACAATTATTTTAGAAATATCGAATCATCATGGTTACTCCCGAACACCATGAACCAGTAGGCTCACAAATCCTAAGCATAAAAACCTCTGATTCCAATATTCTTTAAGGCATAAACCGCGAGATTGGGATTTTCAGCACTAAACACACTGTTTCCAGCGACGAGTACATCTGCACCCGCTTGGAGAATGGATTCTGCATTTTGTTGTCCAACACCGCCATCTACTTCTATCAAGGCATGAGCATTTCTAGTCGTAATTAATTCTCTAAGGGCTTTTATTTTATTAATCGTATTGTAAATAAACTTTTGACCTCCAAAACCCGGGTTAACGCTCATAAGGACGACGATATCCACATCTTCGATGATATCTTCTATTTGATGGATAGAAGTATGAGGATTGACAGCTACTCCAGCCTTCGCTCCGGTCGTCTTAATCTGCTGAATCACCCGATGCAAATGTGGACAAGCTTCGATATGTACCGAGATATGATCTGCACCTGCATCTCTAAATGTCTCTATATATCTTTCTGGCTTTTCGATCATTAAATGCACATCGAGCGGCAATTTGCTATATTTTTTTGCGACTTTGACGATTTCTGGACCAAATGAGATATTCGGGACGAAAATGCCATCCATGATATCTACATGAAGCCAATCTGCCTCAGTATTATTAATCATTTGGATATCTCGCTCAAGATTACCAAAATCTGCGGCGAGGAGTGACGGTGCTATTAAATGTTTAACCATATGCTCTAAAATAAAAAAACTCAATATTGGACGCAAAGGTCACAATATTGAGTTTAATATTCAAATAAATTTAATATTATCTCACTATGAAGATTTTATATGGAATGACGGCCTTACTCGTTTTGATATTAAGAATATAAAGGCCTCCTTCGACTTCTTGGATATCTAGTGATACGTGGTCGTTAGCGTCATTCAAGACCAATTTTTCTTTAATGACCTGACCAGCTGTATTCATTAATTGTACGGTATAAGATTCAGTCATTGCTTTAGACATTTGAATCTGAACGAATTCATTAGCTGGGTTTGGATAAACCTTGATACCATATTCAGCGATTAGATCTGCCACACCAACTGTAATGCCAACAGCCTTTGTAATGGTGTCATTACCACAACCATTGGATACAATCAAGGTAACGATATATTCGCCACTCTTTGTATAAGTATGCTCAGGATTTAAGGCTTCACTAGTGCCATTATCTCCAAAATCCCAAAACTGTACTGACTGTCCTGAACCTGTCATAGTAAATTGAACAGTGCCATCCTTTGCTGTAAAATCAAAATCAGCTTTAGGTACAGTTGTTACATGAACTGTAGAAATAATAGTATCTGAACCAAAACTATTAGTAGCAACTAATAACACTTTGTAAGAACCTGGAGCCGTGTAGCGTACCTCAGGGTTTGCATCCGAAGAAGTAGCAGGTACACCACCTTCAAATTCCCAATAGTAAGTATCTCCACCTTGACCAGCAAACTGAATGCTCGTGTTTGAACATAAAATACCACCGCCATTGGCCGTAAATGAAGCATCCGGATAGGCATTAATGACAAACTGAACAGTATCTGAAACAGCGTCACCACACTTATTGGAATTGGTCAAGACAACGTTATATACTCCGTTTTTCTTCGCCACGAAAGTTGGATTATCTCCTATAAGCGATTCAGAAAACTCATCGTTAAATATTTCCCAAGAAGCGGATGAACCACTACTTCCTGTATTTGTTAATTCAATTTCATTTCCTGATACTTGGCCGGTAAAAGAAGCCGTAACCGGATCTAAAACTATTACAAAATCCTCCTTCGTAGTCGTACCTTGACCAGACGAATTGGTAACCGTCAATGAAACATTGTATTTTCCAGAATTAGCATAGGTAACTACTGGATTTTCGTCTGTTGAAGTTGCAGGTGTTCCTCCTTCAAATGTCCAGGCCCAAGATGTAGCCGAAGGTGAAGAGAAGTTCTCAAATGCAACGGTCTCACCAGGACAAATCACCACTTCTTGTGCATTAAAATCAGCTGTAGGAAGTAATAATACCTCGATCTCTCTTACGTATTCTGTGATACCACATCGGTTTTCTGCGGTTAATGTAACTACATAAACACCTTCTTGAGCAAAGGTATGTGACGGATCAGTCTCCGTTGATGTTGCTCCATCTCCAAAATTCCAATTAAAATTATTGCTGCCAGAAATATTTTGAAAGAAATCAAGTTTCAAACCATCCGCTCTAAACGTGAAAGAAACGCTTGGTTTAGGTTCGACGATGATATAATTATTCAATTCGACTGCATTACTTCCATTGGCATTGGTTACCGTAAGTTTCACCTTGAAAGTTCCTCCTATGTTATATTGCACTAATGGATTTGCTTCAGAAGAAGTCGCTGGAAGCCCACCTTCAAACTCCCATAAGTAAGATGAAGGACCATAAGTCGAAGTACTCGTAAATTGTACAGATTCACCCGCACAAATCGGATCTGTAAAATCAGAAGTAAATGAAGGTATTGGCGCTATTGCTATGACAATCGTATCTGTGATTGTTCTATTGGCACAACTATTGGAAACAGTTTGCACTACTACATAAGTTCCATTATCTGCATAATTATGGGTTGGATTTTTATCTGAGCTTGTTGTTCCATCACCGAAACTCCAGCTATAACCAGTACCATAACTTGAAGTATCTGTAAATGCAACCTGACTGCCGTTAGCTAAATAAGAAAATCCGGGAATTGGAGATTCACTCACCACGATGAGGCTCGTCTCTGTTTTCGTAACCGTACCAGCGCCATTCGTAACATCAAGGGTAACGTCATACGAACCGGCAAGATTATACACCACTACGGGATTTTCGTCGGTAGATGTAGCAGGCGTTCCTCCAGGGAAGGTCCAAAGGTAAGTATCGCCATCTTTAGATAAATTCAAAAAATTAACAGTCAATGGATTACATCCTGAATTGACGCTCGCTGTAAAATCAACTTCGGGTTCTACAAGAATCTCT
Organism: Chitinophagales bacterium; assembly: GCA_026928325.1. Taxonomy (GTDB): domain Bacteria; phylum Bacteroidota; class Bacteroidia; order Chitinophagales; family Saprospiraceae; genus OLB9. Next base: position 28,849 of record JAIXKS010000037.1, read on the forward strand.
ACATAGTAAGAGATCGTCTGTTGACCACAATCATTATAAACAGTTAAGGTAACTAAATACACGCCATTCGAAGCATAAGTGTGAATCGGATTCTGCTGATAAAAATCGAAATTTCCATCGCCGAAATCCCACTGATAAGAAAGGCCACCAGCCCCTGATTCATAAAAACTAACCGTACGACCATCAACATCATAAGTAAAATCTGCCGTTGGTGATTCTATGCCATCAATCGTAATTGAAAGCACTTTTGTATCTTGTTGGCCTCCATTATAGGCGGTAAGCGTTACAGAATAAGTGCCTGGAGAATAATAAAAAATTAAAGGATTTTCCTGTGTTGAAGATGCCGGATAACCTCCTTCGAAAGTCCAATTGTAGGACGATGCAAATGTCGATTCATTTGTAAACTGAACTTGCACCGGATAACATTGCTCTATAATCTGATAAGAGAAATTAGCTACCGGAGCATTATTAGATATACAAGTACTCAAACAGTAGATACCCGCATAAAAGTTTTCGATTTCATACTTTGAATTACTATGCCAAAAATTTGCATGGCTAACCGAAGGTGCCATTATTCCATTCGGGCTATGATCTGCATTAAAGTTATGTCCAATCTCGTGGGCTTGCATACATCGCTTTAAATCTCCATCAGAAGAAAAGTCTTGTAGTACATTATATTTGTAATAAGTACAAACCGTACCGACCCAAGCTAAACCAATCGTACTACCATTAAAATTACGATTTGTCCAAAGTGATGCAACATCATGGGCTGTAGTAAAGCCACCAGTCGCCCAACTTGTAAAGCTGTTTAACAAAACACCAGAGTCCGTACTAGAACTCCATGGATCACAAGTTGAACAAGAGGAAATCCACTGCTCATTTAAGATCATTCGCAGTTCGTCGGCAAACTCATCGTCATAATTGGTTTTTACATTATTGAGCACACCCAAATTATGATTTTCTGCACCAGATACAGAACCATATTTTTGAACCATAGAATAGTCCGCTGCTAAATTGACTTCTACTTCAAAACACATATTGGCTCGAGCGTCAATATCTCCATGACGATGTTCGTCTGGGCGATGGCGTTCCATTTCCTCCTTGTATTGCTCATAACCACAACTTAATTCTCTACTTGTAATAACGTCTATGGTATTATAAACAATAAATTCATTCACTTGAGCTTTAGAAGAATAATGTCTCAAAGGCTCAACAAAATACATATCTTCATGGTCTTGGATAAAACCATATATAAAGTCATGATTAAAAGTAAGACTAACTCTACTCTTTGAATTATTCGCGATTACACCATTCATAGGAATCGCAGTCGTACCTTTAAAGGTTTTAACACCTTCTTCGGTACCTACATTTAGAACATAGTCCTTGCTCACAAGATTAGAATTGACCAAGCTAAGATCCCAAGTCAATTGATCGTTGAGATGTAAGGTTATCTGACCGCTATTTCGCTTTGTAGTAATCTCCTGATAAATTTGTCGAGAATCCAGTTGTACTACTTCATACTTCCTGAATTTTTCATTCAAGGAAATTTCATTTTGAGCTGATAAAAACAGACTCAGTGTACTGAAAAAAAATAGCAGCACAACTTTGAAAAAATTAGCCATAAAATTTAATGTAAAAATGTGTTGTTAGAAAATAATATTACAAGTAAAACCTGTTATTAGAAAAATTGATGCAAATAAAACAAATTATTTATAAACATCAAATATAATCTTATGATATTTTTAAAAATCTTAACACATAATTAATCTTAATAGCTTAATACATTTTCCTTATAATCTATAGGAAAGCATTTACAAATTGAAGACCTTTTAGACTTAAAATGATTTTTCGATTAGAAGATAGCTCCTTAGTGGGAACAAGCCAACTTCGTAAAATTTCTATATATTACCGTATAAAATAAGATTAATAAATGCAAAAATAAATAAAAGATCTAAATTATTTACTTGCAACAAAATCCAATCCCAAACTAAAAATATGAGAAACCAACACACCACTTACGCTACCGATATTCGCAAGTGCGTAATCGACTTTCAATCGTCCTAGCTTAAGTCCTAAACCAACATTAGGTTGAATCTCAAACTGACGTTGGGATGTATTGACAGGATTGATGACGGATTGCATATTGCCCAGACCCCCTCTTACAAAAACCTTATCTGCATAACCGACTTCCAACCCAAGACTTGGATCTAAGTTAAACTTATTAGAAGAAATAACAGAGGCCTTCGTTCCATAAGTTGAAAAATTTAAGTCAATTTCTGCCAAGTAAGAAAAGTTGCCTTTAGAAAATGTATATGCAGCTGCAGCAATAACTCTGGGTAGTGTCAATTCCGTACTACTAACGGGAATCTCGTTGTTTGTGCTTTGAAAAACCTTCTTTTCATCTTCCTTTAGGTTAAAAGACCAAGCATTAAATGTAGTAGTAATATCTCTACCTGAAACGCCTAAAGTAAAGTTGGGCGAAACTTTATACAAGGCACTAAAATCCGCACCAAAGCCCCAAGCTTTACCAAAAGAGCCAATAGACCTGTGAATTACTTTAATATTTCCGCCGAGTGACCATTTTTGGTCTTCTCCTAAGGCTCTTGCATAAGAAAAAATCGCAGCAAAATCAGCAGCAGAAAAACTGGTAACGCGGTCGTAATCAATCGTGCCATCCGGTCCAATCAAATTTAACGTATTCGGAATGTTATCAACGCCTAAGCGGATAAAAGAAAATGCAGCTACATGACTTTGCTCTCCCGACATTTTTTTAGCGATAGAAACATAGTCATAATTTGCAATACCTCCAAACCAATTTGCGTGCATTGCATTGATTTGCAAATCGGATTCAACTTGAATTAACGAAGCCGGATTCCAATAACCCGCAGTCCCGTCAAAAACAGAAGCAACTACGGATCCAGACATACCATGAGCTCGAGCACCCACGCCAATATTTAAAAATTCATTGACAAACTTTTGACTATATCCGGTCATATAAGTACTGAAAACTATTGTAACTACAACTAACCAACCTTTATTCCTCATCTGCCAATTTTATAATTTAATGTCAATTATATGAACACAATCCATGAAAATCATTTAATTTGTGTAATAAATAACAAATTCAACGCCAAATATTAAGATTTATTATATCTTTAACAAAATTATTGAATATTGATGCAAAGAAAATCATTTTATACCATAAGTAAACACACATTATTACTTTTTTTAATATTTAATGTGTTATCATGTAAAGAAACAATTCAGTCGGATGCGATTTATGAAATCAGCAAATCCATAGAAGCCGATAGTGGTATGGTCGTAACTGCCCACCCTCTTGCTTCAGATATTGGGCTCCAGATATTAAAAGAAGGCGGCAATGCCATAGATGCAGCCATTGCTGTACAATTTGCCCTAGCCGTTTGTTATCCTGGAGCCGGAAATATTGGAGGTGGTGGATTTATGGTTTATCGAGATGCCGATGGAAATACCACAACCTTAGATTATCGTGAAAAAGCACCAAAAAATGCTACGCATGATATGTATTTGGACGCGCAAGGCCATGTTATCGACAGTTTGAGTAAACTAGGAACATTATCTGTTGGCGTTCCTGGAACTGTTGACGGCATGGTCCAAGCATTTGAAAAATACAGCAAATTAAAAGATTGGCCTAAGCTCATCCAGCCTGCCATAAAATTAGCTTCAGAAGGTTATCGCATCACAGAACAAGAGGCCAATCACCTAAATGAAAATCAAAAACACTTTATCAATAACAACAGAAAGCCAACGAGTTTTCATAAATCACGATGGGAAAAAGGCGATTTACTCATCCAAAAAGAACTAGCAGAGACTTTGCAGCGCATTGCTACATCAGGTCGAGCGGGATTTTATGAAGGACAAACAGCTGCCTTGATTTTAGACGAAATGAAAGCTCAAGGAGGTATTATCACTGGTGAAGATTTAGCAAATTATAAAGCTGAATGGCGCGACCCAATCCGAATTCAATATAGAGGGCACGAAATCATTTCTATGCCACCACCATCTTCGGGAGGTATCGCACTTGGGCAGCTATTAAAGATGATAGAGCCCTATGATATTCAAAATTTAAAATTTCAGTCTGCCGCCGTGGTTCATTTGATAACAGAAGCCGAACGTCGGGTTTATGCGGACAGAGCGCATTTTATGGGCGATCCAGATTTTATCCATGTTCCCATAGCGCACCTCCTAGATAGCACCTATCTGGAAATGCGTATGGCTGATTTTAATCCTAGGCTTGCTAGCAAGAGCGCAAATATCGTCCACGGCCCTGCAGAGAGCGAAGAAACGACCCATTATTCTATTGTTGATGCTGAAGGCAATGCCGTATCTATGACCACGACCTTGAATGGAAGCTATGGTTCATATACGGTAGTAGCAGGCGCAGGATTTTTGCTAAATAATGAAATGGATGACTTTTCCGTCAAGCCAGGCACACCAAATATGTATGGGCTAATCGGTGCTGAGGCCAATAAAATAGAACCCAATAAGCGGATGCTTTCATCCATGACTCCAACGATTATTCTGAAAGATAATGCCTTAAAAATGGTCGTTGGAACACCAGGTGGTTCAACAATTATCACTTCAGTACTTCAAACCATTATCAATGTCCTTGATTTTAAGATGGATATTCATCAAGCCATACAAGCTCCTAGATTTCATCACCAATGGTTGCCTGATATGATCTACTGTGAAGCAGATGCCATATCTCCCAAAGAGCGTAAAATCTTAGAAAGCATAGGTCATAGTTTTCAAGATCGATCACCGATAGGTCGGGTCGAAGGTATCGTTGTAAAGCCGAACGGCAAACTCCATGGTGCTGCTGACCATAGAGGAGACGATGATGTCAAGGGCTATTGAAATCTATTTATTTGAGATATCCTTGCACTTCTTGTAAGAGTTGAGCTTCCTTTTTGTATCCAAGGATACGCTTTTCTACCTTACCAGAAGGGCTAATAATCAACATCAAAGGATGGGCTTGCACTTCATATCGCTTGGAGAGCTCAATGCCTTCTCCCTTCTCCGCATCCACATCAATATTAATAAAGCTTTTGTTAAATTTATCAGCGACTGCTTCCGTTTTAAAAGTAGTTTTCTTAAGCAACATACATGGACCACACCAAGTAGCATATACGTTCATGAATACCATTTTATTTTCCTTTTTCGCTTTCGCCAAAGCCTGATTAAAAGTAATATTCTGGAATAAAATCTCTTTATCCGAAGCCGATTTGACAGCTGAAAAAGAACTAAAAATTAAGACCAAAGACAATAAACTTAAAAATCCTTTCATCATTTTATTTTTTTGAAATTTACTTAACAAGACAAATATATACCATTACAACATTAAAAATATAAAATTGATGACAAATTTGTCGTAAACTTCAAAAAAAACATCAAGGTAGTTTTATAACGCGGTAGCTTACCCTCGTATCGAAAATGGATTGAAGCATAGCTTCTGCTAATTCCTTAGTGGGTAAAGGTCGAAACTTTTTGAAGAGACCAAAACTATTAAAAAAATGCACCATCGCCACTGCATATCGTTCATTTTTTCGGTCCGAATTTTTTCGATCTAAAAGTCCGGGCCTAACGACAATCAAGGATTGAAATCCAATTTGTTGAATAGCCACTTCTAATTGACCTTTCATTTTTGAATAAAAAACACTAGAGTTGGGATTAGCGCCACTAGCCGATAAAAGTATGAATACGGGAATACCATTTTGTTTGGCATGGTTTGCGAATTCATTTTGATAATTAAAATCTACTTTCCACTGTGCCTCCTTACTTCCTGCTTGCTTCAAGGTCGTTCCCATACACGAAATCGCTACATCTCCGGTAATCAGCGAGATCCAAGAATCAGGTTGGTCAAAATCCACCTCGTGAATATATAATTTATGATGTCGGAGTGCAAGCGCCTTTCTCACAAAAACATGAACCGTTTCTATCGCTTCATGATCTAGTAACAGCTCCAACAAATCCTTTCCGGTAGCACCCGTCGCTCCAATCATACAAACTTTCATCGATGCACAATTTAAAATAAGATACAAAGTTAATAATAATAATCTTGATTTATGAATACATCAAATCCTCTATTAGATGAAGTTTTCAAAAAAAGTGAAAGCGACATTTATTGACGAATCAATGATTGTCTCAAAGAGCAAAAATTATCGATCGATTATAATCATGAACTTTTAAGTAAAAATTGTTAACAAATTACTAAAAACACGATTTTAATGAATTATTTATTTAAGTATTCTCAATAAAAGACAGTACACAAAAAGAATTGTATTAACTTTGCCCAATGCAGATAACAGCAAAACAAATTGCAGAAATATTAAATGGTTCCATTTCAGGTAATCCTGATGCGATAATCACGGGTCCTTCCAAGATCGAAGATGGGAAACCTGGGACTATAACTTTTTTGGCGAATCCGAAGTACAAAGATTATATTTATACAACGGAAGCTTCCGTAGTACTCGTCAATAAGGATTTTGAACCCGAATCAGCCATCCAACCTACCCTTATCAAGGTTGACAATGTATATGCTTCCTTAGCAATCCTTATGGAAAATTTCAATTCCGGAATTTCAATCCCATCGGGTGTTGCATCGACAGCAATAATTGATTCTACAGCAAGGTTAGGAGACCATGCTCATATTGATGACCATGTCATCATCAAGCCTTATGTGACCATAGGCCATAATGCGAGAATTTACGGTCAAGTTTTCATAGGAGACCGAGTCCAAATTGGCAATGATGTCACGATCTATCCGGGCGTAAAAATTTATCACAATTGCGTAATTGGAGATCGCGTGATTATCCATGCTAACAGCGTTATAGGCAGTGATGGTTTTGGATTTGCGAAAACTGAAGATGGGCAGTATAAGAAGATTCCACAAACAGGAAATGTTGTCATCGAAAATGATGTAGAAATAGGTAGCAATACGGTTATTGACCGTGCTTCGATCGGATCCACCACCATTGGGCAAGGTGCTAAATTGGATAATCTTATTCAAATCGCCCATAATGTTCAAATCGGTCACGGAGCAGCTATTGCGGCTCAATCCGGTATTGCAGGAAGTTCGACCGTAGGGCGAGATTGTATTATTGGCGGTCAAGTCGGCGTCGTCGGACATATCCAAATTGCAGATGGAGTTATGATTCAAGCTCAATCGGGAGTTGCTTCGTCTGTGAAAGAAGTTGGCAGCAAATTATATGGATATCCAGCCATCAATTATCAGTCATATTTAAAATCCTATGCTTATTTTAGGAAATTGCCAGATATGGCGAGTCAACTTCGATATCTTGAATCAAGAGTGCAACAACTCGAAAATGGGAAAAAAGATTAAATTAATTTATTCCTCTTCTAATAAATAATAGCAAATAAAATGAAGGTAAAGAATATCTTAAAAAAAGAAATAGAAATATCAGGCATTGGGTTACATACTGGTGCATTTGTAAACATGAGGCTTCTACCTAGTGAGGAAGGTAATGGCATCCAGTTTGTCAGAACAGACCTTAATCCACCCGTTGTCATTAAGGCAGATGTTAACTTTGTTCATACGACCAATCGCGGCACCACACTTAAAGTCAATGAGACTACGATTTCGACAATAGAACATCTCCTTGCATCCGTTCATGCGCTTTCCATTGAAGATTTAACAATAGAAGTCGATGGCCCGGAAATTCCGATACTAGATGGAAGCGCTGCCCTATTTATTCAAAAATTTAATGAAGCAGGCTTAGAGGAGAAACCATCTGATAAAGAGCATTATATCGTAACCGAGCCTTTTACTTTTGTGGATCCTGAAACCGGATCAGAATATGCCGTTTTCCCATCCGATCATTTTGAATTAAATACTATTTTAAATTTTCCGAATGAAATTTTAGGTGACATGGTCGCCGTCATGAAGGATAAAGGTGATTTTGCCGAAAATTTTGCAGGAGCCCGAACCTTTGTATTTTTATCCGAAATTGAAAAACTATTCGATGCTGGATTAATTAAAGGCGGAGATATAGACAATGCCTTAGTCATCATTGACAAACAATTGACAGAAGAAGCCTTTGAAGCACTCAAAGTCAAAATCAATAAGCCGAATGCAGTTTGGCAAAATGGTGTTATCAGTACCACGCCGATGAGATTTCCGAATGAACCGGCACGCCACAAATTGCTAGATGTCATGGGTGATTTGATGCTTCTCGGTAGAGAAATCCAAGCCAAAATTATAGCAACCAGACCTGGTCACACTTCCAATGTTGCATTGACTAAAATATTAAGAAGTAAATATCTAGAATGTCGAAAAAATAAAGGCCGACCAATTTACGATCCTGAAAAAGCGCCAGTTATGGACATAGAAGAGATCAAAAGGTATTTGCCTCATCGATATCCGTTTTTGTTGGTGGACAAGGTCATTGAATTGTCAGACACGCACATCGTCGGGTTAAAGAACATCACCTTCAACGAACAGTTGTTTATGGGACACTTCCCAGACAACCCAGTATTTCCAGGCGTTTTACAAATAGAGGCACTAGCCCAAACGGGAGGACTTTTAGCCTTAAAATCAGTAAGTTCGGGTGATGAAAAATGGGATACTTACTTCCTAAAAATCGAAAATGTCAAGTTTAAAGTAAAGGTAGAACCCGGAGATACCTTATTATTAAAAATGGAATTAATGGCTCCAATCCGTAGAGGAATCGTCCAAATGCGTGGTACAGCTTATGTCGGAAGCAAATTGGTATCAGAAGGAGAATTAACAGCACAAATAGTAAAAAGAAGTAATGATTAGTCCATTAAGTTTTGTACACGAATCAGCAAAAATAGGCAACGAGGTCACAATAGAACCATTTGCATATATAGGAGAAGGCGTTGAGATAGGCGATGGCACATGGGTAGGACCTCATGCTATTATTCTTACCGGTTCATTCATAGGTAAAAATTGTAAAATTTTTCCAGGTGCAGTTGTTGGTGCCATTCCTCAAGATTTAAAATATAAAGGAGAAAACTCTACCGTCGTCGTAGGAGATCATGTTACCATTCGAGAATGTTGCACGCTCAATCGAGGAACAGAAGCCAGCATGACAACCAAAATAGGTAGCCATACCTTATTGATGGCTTATGTGCATGTGGCTCATGATTCTTTTGTGGGCAACCACTGTATCCTAGCCAATAATGTCAATCTTGCCGGACACATAGAAATCGGAGATTATGTTATATTGGGAGGTCTAACCGCCGTTCATCAATTTGTAAAAATAGGTGATCACGCCATGATTGGCGGTGGGTCGCTAGTTAGAAAGGATGTACCTCCATTTGTCAAAGCAGCAAGAGAACCATTATCTTATGTAGGCGTCAATTCCGTAGGGTTGAAAAGAAGAGGCTTCTCCACAGAGCAGATCAATCATATCCAAGATATCTATCGCATTCTTTTTGTCAAAGGAACCAATGTCAAAAAATCTATTGAAACAATTGAAGTCACCATTCAGGAATCAGCAGAAAAAAATCAAATTCTTGGTTTTTTAAATCAAGCTGATCGTGGGTTGATGAAAGGATTTAAGCAATAATGACAAAAATAGAACTAGAAAGCCTAGGTAAACGCTATGGTTTCCAATGGATTATCCGAGATTTATCTGTGAATTTCGAAAGTCATCACATTTATGGTATTACCGGCAATAATGGAAGTGGAAAATCGACACTCATTAAAATACTATCCGGGTATCTGAGTCCAACGAATGGTAAAATTAGCTATCAAGTAAACAATGCCGTCATTACCGTAGAAAAAATCTTCCAACACGTATCGCTAGCTGCTCCATATACGGATTTGATCAATGAATATACCTTGCCGGAAATGGTAGCATTTCATACCAAATTCAAACCTTTTTCGTCATCCGTAACTTACAAAGAATTTGAAGAAATCATCCAACTCAAAGTACCCAATAATAAGACCTTAAACCATTTTTCGTCCGGTATGAAGCAAAAAATCCAACTTGCATTGGCCATAATGAGTAACTCACCCATTTTGCTCCTAGACGAGCCCACATCCTTTCTAGATGCTAATGCTCGTCAATGGTTTCAGCAACTCCTACAAAACAATAGACGAGATCGTCTCATCGTCATCGCTTCTAACGATAGTTATGATTTGCAGCTTTGTGATCAGCTATTGAATATGGATAAATAAAAACGACAAAAATTCGGTATCATCAAGGTGATAATCGTTCGATTTTCCAGCTGTCATCTTTGAGTTTGGTATATAAAATGCGGTCATGCAAACGACTCGGCCTACCCTGCCAAAACTCAATCTGTTCAGGCATCAACCGATATCCGCCCCAATAATCAGGAACAGGGATTACTTCTACGTCTCGAAATCTATCAGTAATTTGAGCCAATTGCTCTTCCAAAACTGTTCTAGAAGCAATGACTTCACTTTGATGAGAAACCCAAGCTCCGATTTGACTTTCTCGAGGTCGTGAATGAAAATAAGCCTCCGTCTCTTCCCTACTAATCTTTTGGATAACTCCTGAGATGCGTACTTGCCTTTCAAGTTCGAGCCATAGAAAATTCATATATCCATGAGGATTTTGAGTCAAATCCCTTCCTTTATGACTTGAATAATTGGAAAAAAAGACGAATCCACCTTCGCTGATACCTTTTAATAACACCACGCGAGATGAAGGCTTGCCATGCTCATCAACAGTAGATAAAGTCAGGGCATTGGGTTCGTGAATTTCTGCATGCACGACAGCTTCAAACCATTGCTCAAATTGCCTGATAGGATTGGGATCTACAGACGATTCGAGCAATTGGTTTTTTCTATATTCCTGTCTTAGGTTTTCCAAGTTCATCATTTTATTCTAAAGTTTGGCTTCTTGATGCTTGTAGGTACCATTCCATACCGGTCTTCCTGTCAACCAACGCACGAGGTACATAATACCCACAAAGATAAAGAAAAATGGTCCTAAGAATCCTAATATTGCCATAAACTTTGTTCCGTAAAATTTAGTCATTGGCCTTCTCAACCGCTCGGACATAATATACATACTTGGAATCATCAGCAAGGTCAAGAAGAATGAGAAAATCAATCCATAGATAATCGTCCACGCCAATGGTCCCCAGAACACAACACTATCTCCGCCTATAAAAATCTGCGGATCGAGTTTTGTAAATAAGGTCTCAAAATTAATATTAAATCCTATAGCCAATGGGAATAGTCCCAACATCGTTGCTACAGCCGTCAACATGACCGGAATAATACGGATTCTACCTGCTTGTATGGTCGCTTCTTTAGTCTTGACACCTCTGGATCGCAATTCATCGGTAAATTCTATCAACAAAATACCATTTTTTATTACGATACCAGCAAGACCTATCACACCAACTAAAACCATTACCGTCGGCATGGATTGGCCAGAGATGGCGAATCCTAAAAATACACCGATAATCGAGAACAGAATTTCCGAAAGTACGATAAACGGCTTACTCAAAGAATTAAACTGCAATACCAATATTAAGAAGATCAAACCTAAGGCAACAATAAAGGCCTTACCCAAAAAGGCATTGGTTTCCTTCTGTTGTTCTCCTTCTCCGGATTGCTTAATATGCACACCATCAGGCATGGTATATTGATTTTTGAAATCCTTAATTTTCAGCTCTAGTTCCTTATTGATACGTGGAACTGCCGTCAAGTCCGTGACGGAAGATTGAAGCCTTATTATTCGTTTTAAATCAAATCTTTTGATACCACCAGATGAGTTTGTAAAATCATAGGATGCTACAGAACTAACAGGGATTTGCTTGATACGACCTGTATTAAAATCTCTAAATGTTATGCGCATATTCATGAGGCTCTGAAGATTATTTCGCTCCAATTCGTCAAATCTCAATTGGATTTTGAATTCGTCCTCACCCGATTTTAATTTACTAACTTCCCTACCAAATAAGGCTGTACGAATAGCCATACCTACTTGAGCTGAGCTCACGCCCTCTATAGCCGCTCTTTGTTTATCAACGTACAAAGATATCTCCGGATTATTCAAGTCCACATCCATAGCAAGGTGGTCAATACCCGACACTTGATTTGCATTTAAATAGTTAAATAAATCCGTGGCTACTTTAGCATTGTCATCAAAATCATCTCCATAAATTTCTATATTAACAGGAGGATCTGTTGGTGGTCCTGTGGATTCTTGTTCTACTGTAATCTCTGTTCCTGGGATACCTTGGAGTGCTGTACGAATAGAATCCAAATAAGGTAGTGTTTCGACACCATTGCGATAAGCAAACTCCACAAAAGAAATCTGAATACGCCCTAAATTAGATTGCACACTTCGGTTATTATCCCTAGGATTATTGGCATCTACAGCGACGTTAGACAAGATACTTTCCACGATCGAGCCTTCTTCTGTAGGGCGTAGATGTTTCATCGCCTTGAAAACCTTCATCTCTATATCCGTCAATACACGATTGGTTTCCTCAGCTTTAGTCCCAACCGGCATTTTCAAATACACATAAATGATATTAGGCTGTCCACTTGGAAAGAAAGGAAGATTGGGCTTCGATGCTACCAAAATCAAAAATGACAAGGCAAACAATACAAAAACAGAAATAAAAGCGGCTACAGGTCTGTATCCTACCAACAGCCATCTCAATAGTTTTTCGTATGCATTCATCACTTTTGGAAGCAATCGCTCTTGAAAAAAGTGAATGATATCTGTCAATATAAATTTATTGATTAATAGCAATAATGCCATAATCGCCATAAAGTTTCCTTTTCCTGGATTTCCTGTCAAATGGAAAAGAACACTCAAGACCACGACTAGCCAAAACCACCATTTTTTGAATATACTCATCTTTGGCGATTCGTATTCTCTTCCTTCTGGCTTCATAAAACTGACCACAAAAACCGGATTCATAATGAAGGCCACAATCAAAGACGCAAATAAAGTAAATATCAACATGACCGGAAGGTAAATCATAAATTTACCGATGATTCCTTTCCAAAATAATAAAGGAATAAAAGGAGCGATAATCGTCAATGTTCCTGCAAGTACCGGAATAAAGACCTCACCAGCGGCTGCCTTAGCTGCCTTGACTATAGGTACTTTTCCATTTTCATAAATACGGTGCGCATTTTCAACAACTACAATGGCATCATCCACAATAATTCCTAGCCCAAATAACAATGCGAATAAGACAATAAAATTGAGGGTCACACTCGTACCAACAATCATATCAGCTACTGGAAGAAACATAAATGCTACGAAAACGCTCAATGGTACACTTAGCGCCACAAAGAAGGCATTCGTTACACCCATAAAGAACATCAAAATGGTCAATACAAGTAAAAATCCAATAATAATCGTATTGATTAACTCTTCGAAGGAAGTCGCTGCTCCACGGCTTTGGTCTCCTGTAATGGCAATAACCAAGTCTTTCGGCAAATCGTTTTCCTTCATTTCTTGAACAATATCCTTGATTTGGTCGGCACAATCTATGAGATTTTCACCGGGACGCTTGACGATATTGAGCGTTACGACGTTTTTACCGTTTAATCTCGCATAACTTTCTGTTTCCTTTATCGTATCTTTGATGGTGGCAATATCACTCAAATTTAACGTACCTCCTGTAGGTGTTTTGACGACAATATTTCCGATAGACAATGGATTGACGATTTGGCCTTTTAATCGGATCGATCTGTCCATGGTACCCATAGAGATTTTACCGGCCGAAATGTCCATATTTTCATAGGCTACAGCATTAGCGATATCGTCAAAATTAATCATTGCTTGTTCCATTTTCAATGGATTGACATTGATTTGGATTTCACGCTCCGGTGCGCCTACGATTTCTGCTCGGGATATTTCCGGTAAGGCTTCAAACCTATCCTGCATATCCTCAGCAAATTTTTTCAAGGTCAATCCATCGTATTCTCCACTAATATTAACAAACATGATGGGCATATCAGAAAGAGAAAATTCTTGGACATTGGGCAATTGCGTTAAATCTGTTGGCAAGTCCGTTTGTGCCTTATCTACGGCATCCTTCACTTTTTGTTTAGCGATTTCGGCCTTTGTATCGGTATCAAACTCTACGATAATCAAGCTATAATCATTTTGAGAAATGGAGTTGATTTTATCAACTTTGGCACCTGATATACCTTTAATTTGCTTTTCGATAGGTCGAGTTATCAGGTTTTCTATATCGCCCGGAGAGTTACCTACATATACCGTAGTTATTGAGATGGTTGGCACCACAATATCGGGAAATTGCTCCTTGGGCAATGTCAAAAACTTAAACATCCCAAATCCGGCAATCATCATGGTTAGAATATACAGCGAAGTACTATTATCTATTGCCCAGCTAGAAGGAAAAAACTCCTTAACCTTATGGTTTAAAAACTTTAATGGATTGTTCACTCAATTTGATTTTTAAAAGTGACGAAAACTACTTTTTAGAAAGTGTATTGCTCGAATTATTGGTTAAGTTGCTTATCAATTGGCCTTCGTATAATCCCTGATAGCCAACGGTTATAATCTGATCACCAGGCTCTAAACCCGATAAAACTTCGATATTATCATTATACAAATTACCAAGTTGAATAGATTTTCGTGTAGCAACTAACCTATCTCCATCTTTAATCATGGCAAATATAAACTTGCCCTTATCATCACTCTGTACGATATTTATCGGAACGACAATCGCATTATTGTTCGTATGATTTAAGATCTTAACATAGGCTGCCATATGCGGTTTTACATCGGCCATAGATGGGATTTTTACTTCCGCAGTATAACCTCTTGTTGTAACATTAATCGAGTTGCTCAACCTAAATATTGTACTAGATATTGTTTTTCCAATTGCAGGTATTTCTACCTCTACCTTGGCACCTTTGCGAATATCTCCTGTATAATTTTCAGGTATATCCACAAGCACCGACATATCTGTATTGCTGACGATCTGCACTTGAGGACCTGCTGCACTCATACCGGTAAACATCTCTCCTACTTTTATATTGACAATATCGGCGACTCCACTTTGATCAGCATACACGAGATAAGTGTTTAACTGTTCTTGTTGTGTTTTTAACTGACTTTCTAAGGTCTCAACATTAGTTTTTGAGGATAGCAATTGAACTTCAGAACCGATATTCTGATCCCAAAGCTTTTGTGTACGCTCATAAACGCTTTTAGCCAAATTCAATTGGGCATTTAAAGCTTCAATACTCTGTCTGAGTACTTGATCGTCTAATCTCATCAACAATTGGCCTTTCTTCACTTGATCTCCGGCTTTGACATATAGATGTTTGACATAACCACCCATGCCATTTCTTGGCGCCACATAAGAGACGTTGGTTGAACTTACCTGACCCTGTAAATCAATAAAATGTTGGAATCCTTTAGGTGCGATTTCCATAGTAGAAACAAGCTTGGGCGTTTGTCCTCGTGAAGGATCCAATTTAATAATTTCAGCTTCCTTGATTGCGATTTGGTCATTGAGCTGATTAACTTGAGCCTTCAGATTTTCCAACTCTTGCAATTTGCTAGCTAAGGCAGCATCTTGTACAGATCCTTCGGATTTTTTTGCACATGATGCCAGCAAGAGGATCAAAAAAAATGGTATCCAAGCCTTCATTGTCTTTAAATTTGTGTTCATTGTTTAAGGAAAATTATAATTTACCAATAGATTTCAAATATGAGGTTTTAGCAATGGCAGCATCGTACAATGCTTGAAAGTAACCGCCATTTGCTCTTTGAAGCTCCGTGTCAGCTTGTAATAATTCAATACTAGAGCCAACACCTTCTTTATATTTTTTACGAGTCATGTCAAACACAGACGCTGCCAATTCCATATTCCTTTCTTGGACTTCAAGATTGAGCAACGCATTATTCAGCATATTTTTCGAAACGCTTTTTTCTAGATCAATGCCTTGTTTTAATTGTTGTATCGTGTTTTCTACTTTTTCAACAGAAAGTTTAGCTTGTTGAATCTTGTATTTCGTTTGAAGTCCATCAAATATCGGTTGATTGATTGAAACACCCAATAATCCGGTTTGATATGAGAACCAAGGTCCTGAACCATTGACATCATAATTCTTATTTCTTTGTCCCGATATCTGCCATTGATAAAAAGCTGCTAAAGTCGGTGCATACGACAATTTTTGTCTTTTCATCTCTAGCATTTGCAGTTGCTTAGCGGTATTTAGCAAGTCTATCTCCTTTCTATCTTCATATTTGAATTGGAGTTCTTGAACAAAAACATCTGCATTAATCTGCTTACTATCCAAAGTTTCTGTCAATACCAAACTATCTGACTGAGGAAGCACCAACGCATTTTTAAGAAGTGCTTCTGATATTTGGATCGAATTGTTAAGCTGATTAAACGCTGTATTGGTGTTATTAATCGTAACCATCAACTTATCGACGTCTAGTTTTTCAATGAAGCCCATCGCATACATTTGACCCATCTCTTGATGCAACAAATTGAGCCGTTCTATCGTCTGAAGCAGCACTTCTTTTTGCTTTTGCGCTATTAAAACACCGTAGTAGGCCTTTTCGACATTTTCTTTGACTGCTTCTTGTGCGACTTTAGTGTTTTTTTCAGCGTACTCCATCACTGTTCGACGCGCTTGCAAAGCGACAAAAACATCAGGTTGGAAAAGTAGTTGTTGCACTTCAAATCCAGCTTGATAATTGAGTGGTGCAACTAAAGAGATTGGCTGTGTCCCAAAACTAGCATTCCCGATATTTATAGCATTGCCTTGACCATCTTTTACGCCTTCTCTTGCCAGCACTTCATATACTGATATATCAGAAGTAGGAAATACAAATTGTGGAAGTTTTGCATAATATGTAAGATTTCCAGAGGCTGCAATCTGTGGCATGGTCATACCTGTAACTTCCCTATTTTTAGCCAGTTGGATTTGCTCATCGACCATCAAATTTTTCAGTTCGATGGAGTTGCTCAAGGCCATTTTCGTAGCTTGATCTAATGACAACTTGATTACATTTTGTCCATTCGCAGACATTTGAATCAAGATAAATAGAATAAAGGCACCTACTTTTACCGAATACTTCATATAGAAAATATTTTTTTATAATTTCTTAAAATGGACTTCAAACCTTTCTCGGATATGATTCCAAAAATGTGATATTTGATGATTTCTTTAAACAACAATGCTTTGTCAAATTCTGCGGCTGGAAATAAGTCCTGATCCACGATCGCGGATGTTTTATGAACATATAATTTAGCGATAACCCTAGGATCAAAATCAGAACGATACAACATTTCTTGCTGACCTCTGACCAAATTATTATATATCCGTTGCTCTACAAGGGTTTCTTGGTAAGTTTCGATCAATTTCCAACTTTGAGGATGATACTTTTGTAAATCATAAATAATGGATGGACTCATGTGCGCAATATAATTAAGTAAATACATACTTAACTGCAACATTTCGTCAATGGCATCTTTCGACAAACGCACCACTTCAGTCAATTCCTCCTCACTCTTCGCTAAATGTTGGCTCAATACGAGATTTATTAATTCTGACTTGCTCTCTATAATCTCATATATCGTCTTCTTTGATACGCCCATATTTCGACAAATATCTTCCATGCTGATGCTCTTTATTCCATATTTAAAGAACATCTCCTTGGCGGCTTGTATCAATTTATCCTTTACATCCATCATGCAAATATAAACTCAGGAAACTATTTAATGGTTTAAAGTTTCCGTAGTTTATAAAATCATTAACAATTGGAAAATAGGCAGATTGAGATGCATGTAGTAAACGGCTAAATTTTGAAGCTAGTACTCTGTCTAAATAATGGAAGTTATTTTTTTTTTTAAGATCAAGGCAAAAAACGCAGGCATAGTGGTAACAATGGTGCGTATTTTTAACGATGAGATTTGAAAAAAAACGACATTTCATTAATATTTTTTGTTGACAGAGTACTAGGATTTAAATGGATGCCGCATCATATATTTGTTTTCCGGATTGATGATACTAATTAAGGCATCCAATGATTTATTCATGATCGGATTGGCGTGTTTGACAAATAAATATAAGTCCTCAGGTGCTGCACCTACCGTTGATTTAATTTCGATGGCTGTTCGCGAAAAATCAATTTTCTTCATTTTCCGTTCAATACCCTCGCCTATGATATCTAATAACATATTGAGGTACAATTTATATCTCAGATTATCGTCGGGACTATATCCTAAAAAATGTGCGTTCAAAGTGTCATGATTAATGATTACACTGTAAAAAGCGACCATCTTATCATCTAACCAATAAGCATTAAATTCGATACTGTTACCAAGAGCGAGTTTGAGATTTTCGAAGTAATGCGGTTGAAGGAGAAAAGCATTAAATCCCGCTTGATCGGATATATTTTTATATAGATTAAAGATAACATCTCGATGAGCGACAAGGTCTTCATAGGTCAGGATTTTCCTTTCTAATTCTCGTCCTAATTCAAAGGCCTTATTGGCCCGAACCCGATATTTAGACCGAAGTTCTGATAGATAATCTCCCATGGTATTCCAATGTGACCTAAGCAAAAAAACCATTTTAGGTTGTACTTTAAATTTTGTATAACCATATTGATTTTTTTTCTTTTCAGGGATTTGCGGCTCGAAAACATCCTTAATGAGCATCAATTCCACTACTATCCCTTCCTTTTCGAGGTTATTTTTAACCACATCCATCGCCTTAGAAACGATTAAAAACATTTCCTCAGGAGTCTCGACCTGCCTAAAATCCACACCATAAGGCCCGGTAACCAATAGATTTCCACAAATGAGGGTTTGATACTGAATAGACTTTACGATGGCGTTTCGCAATGGAAGAATAGCCTTTTGAACACGTGAGACCTTCTCAGCATCTTGGATGCGAAGATTTTCCGAAAGCCTTACATATTTCAACTGAAAATACAAAAATACAACCTTTCCGTCATTTTTATCTACTCGAACATAAATCGGACGAATACCATCTGGAATATACCGTTCTACGACCTTCAAAAAAGCTTCACCAAACAATATATCATCTTCTTTCGAATGTCGAATCCATTCGGAAGCGACTTCATTAAATTGATGAAATACTGAAAATTTGTAATTTGACATTGAATGTTCTAGAACGTTAATTGGCATTAAAAATTAAAGTATAAACACGAAAGTTAGTGCTTTGTCTATATAATGGAAGATATTTTTTTAAGATCAAGGCAAAAAACGCAGGCATAGTGGTAACTATGACGAGTATTTTCAACGATGAGATTTGAAAAAATAACGACATTTCATTAAGATTTTTTTATTGACAGAGCACTAGGCTATAAATACCGTAAATAAGGTCAAATTGTAATACGCCGTTTCATGATGTTTAAAAACTCATGTATTGATACAAATATTTATTGCAATTGGTTTTATTTATTGGCTAGTATTTTATGCATTATACCTAAACAAATACGATACAACGACGTTATAAAGAGGCTATTGTGAAGCATTAGACTTAAAACCAAAAGAATCATGAAAACAAACATTAAAGTAATAACTTCGACCACACGAGAAGGGCGAACGGGCATTTATATTGCGAATTGGATAACTTTAGTGTTGGAGGATAGACCTGAATGGAACGTCGAATTATTAGATTTAGCAACTATCAACCTGCCGCTCATGGACGAACCTAATCATCCTAGATTACAACAATACACCCATGAACATACGAAGCATTGGAGTCAGAAGATTCAAGATGGGGATGCTTATATTATCGTCTTAGGAGAATACAATTATGGTTTTCCGGCACCTATAAAGAATGCCTTAGACTATTTATTTTTAGAGTGGAAGTACAAACCGGTAGGTTTTGTGAGTTATGGCGGCATATCTGCGGGACTTCGTTCCACCCAAATGCTCAAGCAAGTTGTAACCACGCTTGGAATGATGCCAATTCCTGAACAAGTCAATATTCCCTTTCATGCCAATTTCATTGATGAAAATAAGGTATTCAATCCAGATGAGGCCATCATAAGAAGTGCAAACACGATGTTAGAACAACTTCATAAATGGGCGATTGCTCTAAACACGTTAAGAAAGTAAGCAAAATAGGCATCGCTAAGTGACGGATGATGGTGGTTCGTATGACTTATATTGAAGGCTTATACACATCAACCATGGTATTCTTTGTTGCTGGCATTCCCGTTAAAAAGATGATTATTGGTAAGAAAATCAATAGAGTTAGTGGTATTTCCCAAGACCCTAACACCTGAAACAACCAACCAAACAATGGAGGAAAGCACCCGGCAATAAAATATCCAATGGCCTGTGCCATACCGGATAAACCGGCCGATATTTCAACTGTTGTGGCACGAATGGCAAAAAAGACGGTTGCAAGTGAAAAAATCAAGCCTACCGAAACACCAGATAAGACACAGGCTAATACAATAAACTCCAATTTCCAGAAAAGAATTAAAAGTACGCCTGACATCATCATTAAGGATCCTGCTACGATCATCCATTTCTGAAAAATCGGCTTCGCAGCCAATAAAGAGCCCAAAAACAAGGCTGGCACTTGACTGAACTGTACATAAAACAACATCCATCCTGCTCGGGAAGCCGACATACCCCAATCCTGAAGGATAGCAGGAAGCCATGCGACAAATACATAGTAGAGCACTGATTGCATACCCATAAATATTGATATCTGCCATGCTAACTTTGACTTCCATACGCCAATTTGTATGCCTCCCTTATGGGTATGGCTTCCAGCAGGTATTCGATATTTATAAATATATAACCAAATCGGAATTGTAACTATCGTCAAAACAACCCAAAAACCAAGTGCACCACGCCAACTTCCATCATAAACCCTACTTAATTGGCTACTAAAACCAACTGCCAAAGCGGAAGATATGTTGATAAAAGCCAGATAAAACGCCGTCATCAAGCCGATATGATTTTCAAAGTATTTTTTAATAAATGGCGGTACCAATACGTTGGCGATGGTTATACCTATACCCATGATGATAGAACCCACAAACAAGGCCGTAGCTCCTCCAGATACACGAGCTAAGATGCCGACTCCTGTCAAAATCACGGAATAAATCATGGCTGCTTCTAGCCCTATCCGATACGCTAGTTTGGGTATAAATATAGAACCAATAGCGAAACACAATAAAGGAATCGTAGTTATCAATCCAATAAAAAACGGAGAAAGATGTAAAGATGCTATAATACTAGGTGTAACCGGACCAACGATGACGATAGGAGCGCGAAGATTGGCAGCAATCAGTAGGATTCCGATTAGAAAAAATAAAACTGTCCAATTTTTATGCTTGGTTATCATGATTATTTTTGAGGGTTCTACTAACAGAAACGTTGAATGTCATCGTCTTTTAGGTAAAGAAATACCATTTAGCGATAGCTCATAAGAAAATTATAACTCAGGTAAAATGTTTAATAAAAACCGTTTCCTTTTCAGACAATGGCCTGCTCCACCCTCTTTTCAGATCTTTTTTTGTGATGCCTCCAAAAAACGTGCAATCTACTTTGGTCACTTTATATCCTCTAGCCTCAAAATAATCCACAACATCCTGATAGAGGCCTCCTAGCATCTCCACACCTACGATATTATCATGATTCGGTTTTGGAACTTGTACGCCCATAATTCTGGCTGCATCCATTTTGGGAGATTCCTCCTTCTCGGTAATTTCAACAGCTTCCCACTTTTTATCCAACGTAACTTCGTAAACTGTTTTCAGTTTGTGTCCGGAAATCTTTAGTTTTTCAAGAAGGTCGCTATCATCGGTCATGACTACTAAGCCGCAAGTATCCACATCCGGCGTGCCAACAACAGATAATGATTTAACGGTTTGCTTTTGGATTAATGTTTGTAGTGATGGTAAATCATCTGTTGCTGCTTTTTCAATCGGAATATGCCACGGCTTGTTGATGACGTAATACGTATATTCTATTTTCGGTACTACCCTTTTGTTTTTGACGGTAACGACATCATCTGTCCCAACCTCTGTAAATGGTATTTTTACCACTTCATCATTAACTTTTACGTGGCCGGCTTTTATCCATTCAGAAGCTTCGTTTCTTCCACATAAGCCAGATTGGGCAATAAACTTATTTAAACGTACCTTTTCTTGATCTATGCTCATGAGATGATTGTTTCTTTTAGAACTTTAAAATGGAATATTTCCATCATCTGAATTCAAATCCATATTAGTATCTATATCGAAATTAGGATTCAATTTAGACGGTTTGGTGATCATGATATTAGAGGAAAAAGGATCCGTTTGAAATCCAGTCACCAAATCGTCATTAAACCCAGATGCACCCATGTCTTCAAATCGAACAAAGTGAGGCACAAACCTAAGGTTAACCGTACCCAAACTTCCGTTACGGTGCTTGGCAATAATAATCTCTGCAAGGTCTTTAGGTACTTCAAGATCATCCACACCATAGTAACCCGGTCTATATATAAAAGTAACAATATCTGCATCCTGCTCTATTGCTCCTGATTCTCTTAGGTCAGACAACTGTGGACGTTTGTCAGAGCCTCCTCTAGTTTCTACGGCTCGCGACAATTGGGACAAGGCGATAATCGGTACATTCAATTCCTTGGCCAATCCTTTGAGAGCTCTTGAAATG
Organism: Chitinophagales bacterium; assembly: GCA_026928325.1. Lineage (GTDB taxonomy): Bacteria > Bacteroidota > Bacteroidia > Chitinophagales > Saprospiraceae > OLB9. The sequence continues at coordinate 51,520 of JAIXKS010000037.1, forward strand.
GACGAAATCTCTTGCTCTCTGTTTCCACCGCCCTTACCTATAGGCGCACCTGACATCAACTGTAGATAATCTATGATAATCATTTTGATGTCATGATTTTGTTTCAACCGGCGACATTTGGCTCTTAATTCAAAGATATTGATGCCCGGAGTATCATCTATATAAATCGGAACTTGGGACAATTTATCGACAGCGGCATGGAGTTTAGCCCATTCACTATCTTCGAGTTGGCCATTTCTCAATTTAGACGAATTAATTTCGGCTTCCATTGAAATCAATCTCTGTACAAGCTGCACATTCGCCATCTCTAGTGAGAAAAACGCAATAGGATTATTGGCTTCAGCCGCATTTTTGGCTAGAGACAGCGTAAAGGCGGTCTTTCCCATACCCGGACGAGCTGCCATAATAATCAAGTCGGAAGGTTGCCAGCCATTGGTCATTTTATCCAACTCTGTAAAACCCGTCGTCACACCTGTAACATCTGTACCTTTCGAACTAATGGCTTCGATTTCTTTCTGTGCTTTTACAACGAGTGAAGCAAGCTTTTCGTAACCAGTATTCAAGTTTTGGTCGGATATTTCGTATAGATTTCTTTCAGCTTCATCTAGCAATTCCAATACATCCTTCGTGTCTTCAAAAGCCTCTGATATGGTCTGGGTACTTATTCTGATTAACTCTCTCTGAATATATTTTTGCGCTATGATCCGAGCGTGAAACTCTATATTAGCGGCAGAACCTACCTTATTGGTCAATTCCATCAGATAGGCAATACCTCCTACCATTTCTAATTCGCCTGACTTTTTTAAGCCTTCATGTACCGTTAATAGGTCGATGGGTTGGGACTTTGCAAAAAGTTGGGTCATTAATTCGTAAATCACTTGATGTTTTTCAAGATAAAAACTATCCTTCCTGAGGATCTCAATGATGGACGGGAAGCCATCTTTATCTATCATAATCGCACCCAACACGGCTTCCTCCAATGGCACAGCTTGAGGTTGCACCTTGCCATAGAGCAAATCCGAATCACCTCTATTATACTTTAATTTATTACTGACTGCCTTGAGTGGAACTTCTGCCATTGTTGAAATTGAGAATTGAATGAATACATTTTTTCGAAGAGACAAAGGTAACTCGAATTCTTCATATATAGAAATCACTCATCTTTCTGTGAATGTTGAAAAGATGTGGATAATACGACCACCTATGTGGATAAATCAACAATAATACATGTGAAAAGATTTCAATATATGCTCAATATTATTCCTCCCAAGAGTATTTTTTTTAATAATTATCTTCAGAACTTTTATAAGATACTGAAAATCACTCAATAGATATTTTCATTCAGGAAATTTTAAAACTAAATAGGTATATTTGTAACAATCGCCATTAAATCGTCAGCATAAAATTGTTAAGGCATAACAAGGCTAAAAAATGTGGAAATTAATTCATATATAAATTTACACTATATATAATTTATAATAATATTTTAAATTACCTGCTTGTAATTTGCTAACAACTTGCCAATCAAACTTTTTAATCTATGATTTCGATGGATCAACTAAAGTCCATCAACTCGATAGGTTTTGGCCGCTCATATAAATAAAAATAGAAACTCAACAATAAAGAAAGGCTCAGATATCCTAACACAAAATATGTACCTCCCAAAAAGTATTGTTCGATACCAAACCAAGAATATCCATTTAATGATAACAAAACAAAAGCTATCAAACATTTTATGGCTTCAAATACGACACCCAAGAAACTACCGTCCATTAAGCTCGTGTAAGCAAAAATAGAAACAAAAATAAAAAAGCCGTAACCGATAACCATTTGCATAGGTAATGTCCCGATGTTATTAAACAAATACAGCATAAACAGCAAGGTCATGACAAGCTGAACAACAGACCAAATCTTAAAAAATGTAGAAGATTCCGTTTCGTATTTGGGTCTGTGATATATATCTTCTGAATAGGTCATTGGGTATTTCTCAGCTACATCCTGAGGTCGCCAACCTGTAGGCATAAACCAAACTTTAATTTTATCAATCCAATTAGAGGTTCGCCAAGCATCCTTTATGATATTCCAAATGTGATGATAATTGATAATCCAAGGATTCCAAGTTTTCACGGCTTTAGTTATCCCATAGACAGCCGGTTCATTGGGCAATTCCGGTTGAAAAGTACCAAACCACTTATCCCATACGATAAATACTTGACTGTAATTTTTATCTAAATACATAGGATTAATCGCATGATGGACTCTATGATGAGATGGTGTAACCAAAATATACTCAAGCCATCCCATTTTTCCTATCAACCGCGTGTGATACCAAAATTGTGCAAAAAGCTGTATTGGTGCCACTACTGCAATCACCTTCCCAGGAATGCCGATCAGGGCCATCGGTAGATAAGTAAACGTAAACAAGGCAACAATGTCCGAGGCTGACTGACGAAGCGCACAAGGTAAATTAAACTCTTCACTACTGTGATGAACTACATGCCGATTCCAGAACACATTGACTTCATGGCTCCACCGATGAACCCAATATCCGGAAAAATCAATGCCAATAAACGCCAATACATACAAGAGCCATGTCGATTCTAAGTGAAACACCGCTAGTTTACTTACCATCCATTGATAACTTATAATCACGATAGAAAGGCCTAAAACGTCCTTTACCACATTAGTTATTCCCGAACTCAAACTCGAAATTGTATCAAACAGCCTTAGCGTATGATGTCCCATTCTAAATCCAGCGATATACTCTATTAAGATGAGTACCAAAAAGAAAGGAATGGCATAATTGAGCACTTGAGCGTACGCTTCCATATTCAATTTTAAATTTTAGAAAGAAGAGCTATCCATTTATATCTGTAATAAAAATGGGAAAACTGAGCAAATGCCCAATTCTCCCTATCATTATCGATATATTTCTTTAAAATCAATTAAAAATCTTCCGGTTGTTGTCCCCATTGTTCAGGTGAACGCCAGAGTGCAGACAACAATAATTCTCTCATAAATAAGAATTCTTTAGGCAGTCTGTTATAGAATGAAGAGAAAAGTTCTTGATGAGACAACAACTCTTTTTTCCAAACTTCTCTGTCAATGGTCATGATCTTTTCGAATTTATCTTGTGGATAATCCAAGCCTTTCCAATCTAAATCCTTATATCTTGGTACCCATCCGATTGGACTTTCAACAGCCGAGCCTTTTCCGTGAATACGGTCAAAAATCCATTTTAGAACTCGAATATTGTCTCCAAATCCAGGCCAAATAAACTTACCATTTTCATCCTTTCTAAACCAATTCACATTGAAGATACGCGGTGCATCAGGAAGATTTCTACCAAACTGAAGCCAGTGATTGATATAGTCACCGATATTGTATCCCATAAATGGCAACATAGCAAATGGATCTCTTCGAACGACACCTTGTGCTCCAACAGCCGCAGCCGTGGTTTCGCTCCCCATAGTCGCTGCGGTGTAAACGCCAAAATTCCAGTTAAAGGATTGATATACCAATGGAATACCGGAAGCTCTTCTTCCACCAAAGATAAAAGCTGAAACCGGAACACCTTCCTTGCTATCATACTTTTCGTCCACAGCCGGATTTTGGGAAGCTCTCGCTGTAAATCGGCTATTCGGGTGAGCGGCTGGTTTTCCGCTATTCTTATCATACGGTTGTCCATGCCAATCCAAGAGATTGTCCGGAATTTCTTTTGATTTGCCTTCCCACCAAACATCACCATCCGCTGTGACGGCTACGTTGGTAAATATCGTATTTGCTTTGATGGTTTCCATCGCATTGGGGTTGGTATCATAATTAGTACCTGGAACGACACCAAAATAACCACTTTCCGGATTAATCGCTACTAATCGACCAGATTTCTCTCGATGGATCCAAGCGATATCATCACCTACCGTGGTTATTTTCCAACCATCAAAAGAAGATGGCGGTATTAACATAGAAAAATTCGTCTTACCACATGCACTTGGAAATGAAGCTGCGATATAGGCCTTTTTCTTTTCTGGAGATTCTACACCCATAATCAGCATGTGCTCTGCCATCCATCCTTCTTCCCTTGCCATAACGGAAGCGATCCTGAGTGCAAAACATTTTTTACCCAATAAGGCATTTCCACCGTAACCACTACCATAAGAAATGATTAATCTTTCTTCTGGGAAATGGGTAATATATTTTTCTTTATTACATGGCCATTTGACATCATCTTCACCCGAATTGAGCGGTGCTCCTACGGTGTGAACACATTTGACATACGGACCATTTTCTATATATGGCATCGCTTGGTCACCCATGCGTGTCATGATATTCATACTTACGACTACATACTCCGAATCGGTAATCTGTATCCCATACCTCGAATACGGTGATCCTACCGGACCCATACAAAAAGGTATCACATACAATGTTCGCCCTTTCATACATCCTTTGGTCAATTCGTTGAGGATACCTTTCATTTGTCCCGGATCCATCCAATTATTAGTCGGACCAGCTTCATCTTTCGTTCGGCTACATATAAACGTTCTATCCTCTACCCTAGCTACATCACTCGGATCACTAAAACACGCGAAACTATTAGGTCTCAATTCCTGATTTAATTTGATAAAGGTACCTTTATCTACCAGCAACTGACATAAACGGTTATACTCCTCATCGGAGCCATTACACCAATATACACTATCGGCTTCAAAATAGGCAGCTACACATTCTACCCATGCATTGATGCTCTCTCTTCCTGAAACAGCATCTTTAGAGGCAAAGACTGAATTATTCATGATAAGATTTGTTTTAATAATAATCACAAATTTAGCAATAATCAAGATATTATTTTAATAAAACTTTAATTTTAATCTTGATTTCTCAATAAAGGTCAATTTAGTCTGAATAAGCTAGACAATCTTGTCAATCATATTAACATTTTGTCCAATATTAAACAATTGAAATTGAAAATCTAGTCATTTAATACAAAAAATCGTTATTTTGCACGCTCATATAATAATGCACCTATTTTTATGATACTTATTACCAATGATGATGGTATTGCTGCGCCTGGAATCAGGGCTTTAATCGAGGTAGCGTCGGCATTCGACGACATCCTTGTTGTAGCTCCAGATTCTCCTCAATCCGGCAAAGGGCATGCGGTCACACTCAATCAGCCCTTAAAACTCCGAAAGGTTCAACTTTTCGAAGGTATCGAAGCCTACGAATGTTCAGGAACACCCGTGGATTGCGTAAAATTAGCAAAACATGTTTTAGCCAAAGACCAACCAATCAATTTGTGTCTCTCTGGGATTAACCACGGCTCCAATGCTTCAATAAACATTATTTATAGCGGAACGATGTCCGCAGCTATGGAAGCCAGTCTCGAAGGAATTCCATCGATTGGTTTTTCTCTTTTGGATTTTAGCTTTGACGCTAACTTTGAAGGTGCTAAGGTCTATGTTAAAAAGATAATTCGACAAGTTCTAGCCACGCCTATGACAGATTGTAAATTACTCAATGTAAACATTCCATCATGTCCGGCGGAGGATATACGTGGCATCAAAGTATGTAGGCAGGCTCACGGGCTTTGGGAAGAGGATTTTCAAATCGGTACAGATCCGAGAGGTGATCATTATTATTGGTTAACGGGAGCCTTTGTTTGTAAAGAAGATGCAGACAAAGCAGATCATGACATTTGGGCACTTGACCATAATTTCGTATCTGTAGTACCTTCGGGTCATGATTTAACTCATTATCACTATTTGAATGATTTTAAATATTTAGAAAATATAAAAGAATAGTATGGAAAAGAATTCTGTATTAATGGGATTTGTAGTTGGTGCCATAGTTCCTGTTTTAGGGTTTTACCTTATTGAAAACATTTTTGACCTATTGACCAATATGGGCTGGATGGACGAAGTCACGATGTCCACCGGAGGAAAAAGATATAGAACGATGGCCTTACTAGCGATTTGCTGCAATCTCATCCCTGTCAATATCTTTAAAGTTAGGAAATGGGATGAAACCATGCGCGGCATTGTTTTTCCCACGCTTATCTATGTTGGTGCTTGGATTTATACGTTTTATGATCAATTATTTGTATAAAGATCCATGAAGTACTACCTGATAGCCGGCGAAGCATCCGGAGATTTACACGCTTCCAACCTGATGAAGGGTTTAAAAAAACTGGACGGTGATGCTCAATTTATTTGTTGGGGCGGTGATAAAATGCAAGAAGCCGGAGGAACCTTGGTAGAGCATTATCGGAATACGGCCTTCATGGGTTTTATAGAAGTTGTCAAAAACCTTCGTACTATTTTTGCTTATATTCGCAAATGTAAGGCAAGCATTTTAAGAGAAAAACCAGATGTTCTGATTTTAATAGATTATCCAGGATTTAATCTTAGAATTGCCAAATGGGCTGCCAGCCAAAAAATAAAAATTGTCTATTATATAACGCCTCAAGTGTGGGCTTGGCATCAATCCAGAGTGCATGCCTTGGCAAAATTTACAGATCTTTTGCTCGTTATCCTACCATTTGAAAGTGCTTTTTTCAATAAATTTGGGTATCGGGCTTTTTATGTAGGTCATCCGCTAACAGACGCCATTCATCAATATAAACCTGATGCTCAGTTTACCAATTTATATAAAAACAAAGACGTCATAGCTTTGCTGCCAGGTAGCCGAAAACAAGAAATTGCTTTAATTTTGCCGCGGATGTTGGAAGCATTAAAATCATCTGATCAAGATATATTACTTGCAGGTGCGCCTGCTATACCCGACCATTTGTATCTAGACATTTTGGAGCAACACGGTATGAAAAATAAAGTTACCTTGGTTAGAGATAAAACTTACGATATTCTATCCATTGCTTCAAGCGCCTTAGTGGGGAGTGGAACAGCTACCCTTGAAACAGCCTTATTTAAGGTACCACAAGTGGTTTGTTATAAAGGTCATTTTATTTCTTATCAGATAGCAAAACGGCTGGTCAACATTCCTTACATTTCTTTGGTCAACCTCATAGCAGAAAAGGAAGTGGTCAAAGAACTCATTCAAGACCAACTCACAACCGAAAACATCCAACAAGAACTTAAAACCCTGGCACTTCGCAGATCAGAAATCATAGCTGACTATGAAGCATTAACGCAATTATTAGGCAATGCCGGAGCTTCAGACAAAGCCGCCGGTCAAATCTACCAATTACTTCAAGAATCATGACAATACAAGATATATGCGCACAGTTCATGGATGAAATCATGACTACGCAGTGGCAGGAATTAGTGAGCACCTTCGCCCAAATAGCAAGTGTTTGGTACGCTCGAAAAAACAACATCTTGGTATATCCGACTGGAATCATCGGCGTCATTCTCGCTTCGTGGGTTTATTTATTTATCGCACATCCTCCATTGTATGCAGATGGCATTTTAAATATCTATTATTTTGGAATGAGTGCGTATGGTTGGTACAATTGGATGCAAAAAAATGACAGTGATACCGACACCTTTCCGATCAGTTGGTGTACAAAATCTGAATTAACTACAGGGATAATAGGTTTTGTCTTGGCTTGGGCAGCCATTTATTTTCTTTTGCACTATATGACCAATTCCAATACACCATTTTTAGATGCATTGGTATCTTCTACTGCAATGACTGCGATGTGGTGGATGGCTAAACGAAAGATAGAAAACTGGATTGCGTGGATTGTTAGTAATATTGTAGCCATTCCTTTAAATTTCTACAAAGGATTTATGTTATTTACGGTCATGTATGTTATATTTTTAGTATTGGCATATATGGGATACTTGTCTTGGAAAAAAGAAGCAATAGCCTCTGCGAACTCAAAGGATGCTGACGCACACTAATTTTTAGGATTATAAAATGGGCATTCAAAAAAAAGTATCGCAACCAGCAATAGGAATCCACGGTATAAAATGTAAGCATTCATAGATTTATTTTGTTAATTAATCAGCAAAAACCTTATGTTTCATATATCAATTACCTTGAATATCAAAGTAAAACGTTATCTTTGCCATCCAAATTAAACTTAGTCTAAAGTGAGTATTCTAATATTTTTAATTATATCCTACATTTTATTAAGCATCAGCTTATATATGTTGTTTCCAAAAGCAGGAGTTGATGCTACAAAAGGTCTGATACCCGGTGTTAATTTTATAGAATGGTGTAAACTCATCGGGCGCAAACCGAGTTATGCTTTATGGCTATTATTTCCGGTCGTCAATTTATTTATTTTTTGTGGCATGGCCGTTGATTTAGTCAGGTCTTTCAACAAATTATCTTTTGCTGATACTGCACTAGCCGTAATTTATGCACCTGCAGCTTTTTTCAAACTAGCGACTTCCGCCCATGAAAAATATACCGGTGCTACCCTACCTAAGGAGGCAGCCTATGCCAAAAGCATCGAGGATGCTAGAGCGGCTGGCGATACTTACAACCTAAAAAAATTAGAAGAAAATAATCCTTATAAAAAATCAGTCATTAGAGAGTGGACAGAATCCATCGTCTTTGCAGTGTTTGCAGCATCCTTTATTCGGATGTTCTTGATTGAAGCCTATGTGATACCGACGCCATCAATGGAAGGTTCACTCAATGTAGGCGACTTTTTATTTGTATCTAAAGCCAATTATGGAATCAGAATGCCGATGACCGTTGCGATGTTGCCTTTAGTGCATAATCAGGTTCCGTTTTTAGGTACTGAATCCTATTTAAAATCACCGAGTTTGCCTTACAAAAGACTTCCTGCCATTGAAAAAGTCGAGGCAGGCAAACCCTTTGTATTCAATTGGCCAGTCGGCGATAGTGTGTATATTACGCAGCAACGTTCTTACGCAGTCAGTCAAGTGACGAGCAATCCACAATTATTAGGAGATCCTGAGCTTGCCGCTTTGGTAAAAAACAAAGGATACGTAGTAAGACCTATAGACAAAAAAGATCACTATATCAAAAGGTGTGTTGCCGGCCCGGGAGATTCTCTTCAAATCATCAATAAGCAAATTTACCTAAACGGTCAACCATTGGCTAATCCTAAGCATCTCCAATTTCATTATCACGTATTTTTACCACCTAATGTTTCGATTAGTAATAAAAGACTTGACGAGTGGGGCATTGATTATGGCGATAATGTCTATTTTATGGGCTCCAAAGACGTCTTCTTCAATGGAAGAGGTGAATTGCACTTAGATAACGAACAAGTTGAGAAACTCAAATCGTTAGACCCAAATGTTCAAGTTGTTCCTGCCAATCAGGAGCCTGATCCTTTAAAGTTATTTCCTTTTGACAGTATTGTCGGATCGCAAAATTGGACACTTGATGATTATGGTCCTATTTGGATACCTAAAGCCAATGCTACGACATCGCTTACTTTAAAAAATCTCCCATTTTATAGAAGGGTTATAGCTGTTTATGAAAACAATCAGTTGGAAGTAAAAGGAGATGATATCTTCATCAATGGTCAGAAAGCGGATAGCTATACCTTCAAACAAGATTATTTTTGGGCCATGGGAGACAATCGTCATAATTCGGAAGACTCTAGAATGTGGGGCTTTGTCCCGGAAGATCACGTTGTAGGCAAACCGCTCTTTATTTGGTTTTCAACTAAAGAAGGTAATATGAGCAATGGTATCAATTGGGACAGAATATTTAAGTCTGCAACCAAGGACTAAGCTAAAGAATTTAATATAAATATCCTTGAATTTCATGAAACTCAAAGATTACATGAGGTAGGTTGTTTTTTAAAAAAAGTAGAACTCACCATAAAGATAATAACCTATTCAAGGGATTTTGATGTCGGTTAGATACCCTTGAATAAATCAAGTATTGGGCTTATTTTTTTTGTGGCTTCTCAATTTGCAGATAGAAAATTTATTTTTCAATACTCACACGAGCATCAACAACAATCATATCGTTTTTATCAGCCTTGATTGGATTAAGATCCAGTTCGCTAATTTCTGGTGCAATTAATACTAAGGCACCTACGCGCATGATGATGTCTATAAAATGAGTTTCGCTGAGCTTTATCTTATTTCTATATCCGTGAAATAAAGGATAAGCTTTTAGTGATGCTATCATAGATTGAGCTTCGGCATGAGCAACCGGTGCTAAGGCTGATGCCGTATCGTTGAGCAATTCTAAAAATATACCACCCAAGCCGCCTAAAACGACGTGTCCAAAATTTCCTTGCCGGATAGCACCACAGTATAGTTCTTCACCCGAAACCATCTCTTGGAGTAGTACAGCATTGGCGCCCTCTATAGACATCAAAGTATCAAAAGCCTGCAATGCTTGGTCAACATTGATAATATTGAGTAAAACTCCGCCAACATCCGATTTGTGTACGGGTCCAATGACTTTCATAACTATAGGAAATGACACTTTAACCGCTGCGGCTTGAAGTTGGGTTGTATCCCGAATGATGATTTGTTGGGCCATTGGAATACCTGCGGCTGTGAGCAACTCTAATGTTTCAGAAGCGTTCAGATAACCATTATTTGCAGTATTGATCACAGATCGAATGGCTAAAACGTCCATTTCAGGCAGCACGGCCTTTTCAAAACTGTGTTTTTGTGCACCATACACGATGGATAAGGCTTTGCCCAAATTTACTTCATCCGGAAAATTGACTCGACCTTTAGCTAAAAATTCCTTGATTTCATTTTCGGCATTAATCAAAGAAGGTAGTACAGGATAAATTGGCTTTGTACAAGTAGTCATCTTATTATCCAAGACTTCATATACATCTCTAACATTAAACAGCCCAGGGCTACCAAAGACAACCACCATAGCATCGACTCCTTCGTAATCTTCACAAAAATCTATGATTTCTCCGAGTTGCGTCGCCGTACCTGTAGCCAAAAAATCAATCGGGTTCCCTACAGATGATCCTGGATTCAGTTTTTTTCTAAGTTCTATCGTCCGATCTTCCGCAAAGACCGGAACTTTCAAACCATTGGAAGAAAGCGTATCTGTCAACATCACAGCAGATCCGCCGGCATGCGTTATAACTGCAAAGCGATCTCCATCCAAAACCTTGGATTGAAAAACACTAGCTACCGCAATTAATTCATCCCGACTACTACAATAGACGATTCCACACTTCCTAAATAGCGCGCGAATCACCATATCCGATGTTGCCAAAGCGCCCGTATGAGAGGATGCTGCCCTACCTCCCGCCTCGGAATAACCGGACTTTATAGCGGCTATTCTACAACCCTTCTGCACCAAAGAAGAAGCATGCTTTAAAAACTTAAATGGGTTTTTGACTTGTTCTAGGTATAGTAATTTCACCCTCGAACTTGTGGTAGGATCAAAGGTATCATCCAAATATTCTAGGATCTCCTCTACTCCGGTCTGTGCGGCATTGCCTATGGAATATATATTAGAAAATCTCAATCCGGTCAAGATAGCAGATTCCATAAAAAACACTGCTGTGGCTCCCGAACTCGATATCAGCTCACAACCTTTTGGATCATAAACAGGAACCGGCGTTGTAAAAATCCCTTTATAGCTACCATTGATTACGCCAATACAATTGGGTCCTATTAAAGTACCATTGGCCTTATTGACGAGATCCACTAATTCCTTTTCAATCAACTTTCCTTCTTCTCCGGCTTCTGAAAATCCCGCTGAAAAAACAATAAATGCCTTTGATCCTTTTTGTATTAGAATTCGCATTGCCTCAGGACAATCGACAGCCCGAATGGCTAAAATGGCTAAATCAGCAGTCGGAAGTGCACCTAAATCATGTATGTGTTCTACACCTTCGACTTGGATTGATTTAGGATTTACACCGTAAATCTTACCCTCAAGCCCACCTTGTATCAAATTTTGCAATATCATACCACCGGGTTTTGTGGTATTATCTGAAGCACCAACGACTACGATACTTTGGGGTTTGATGAGTTGCCTGACTATCATAGGTATTTAAGATTTAAAAGTCCGCAAATCTAGTAAAATCCTCGAAAAAAATGGATGACAATAATCATTTATCAATAAAAATGATAGCCAGGATACATTTATGATTTAATTTTGGAATTGCCGATATCTTGGTTTATTGAGTTGGATGAGGTGATTTAATGACGTTAGGTATGAAATTTATGGATTGAATGGTTGAAACTACAGATTTAGGTCCATTAAATAATAAAAAATTAAAGACTATCGACTTTTCAAAAATGTAGTGCTCTGTCTATAAAAAGATTTAAATAATAATGGAAGTTATTTTTTTTAAAGATCAAGGCGAAAAACGCAGGCATAGTGGTAACTATGACGAGTATTTTTAACGATGAGATTTGAAAAAAGAACAACATTTCATTAAGATATTTTTGTGGACAGAGCACTAGCTTGCTTTGGCATCAATCGAAGCGAAACAGAACTAATATTTTGGGTGGGTCATTGCATAGTATTTTAATAATCTCTAACTTTGTGCTGTGAGTAATATTCAAGAACTAATCAGCATTTATGAGCGTGACCCTCGAATTCAGCAATTAAATGCTAAAACACGGGCTAACGACCCGACACAATTGCAAATTCGTGGGCTAAAAGGCGCATTGGACTGTTTTGTATTGGCAGGTGCTTTTTTACAATCCAACAGATCGCATATCTATATTGCTAGTGATCTGGAAGAGGCCGCTTATATCCAAAACACGTTGCAATCCATCCTTCAAGATAAACATATCCATTTTTATCCGGATTCCTTCAAGCGTCCAATGCAGTATGATGAACTGGATCGACAAAATGTGTTAAGTCGTACCGATGCTATCAATAAAATCCATGCAGCACACGGGAAAAACCAAATTGTAATCTCCTATCCTGAGGCTATTTTCGAAAAAGCGGTTGACCCAAGACATCTGGACAAAGAAAAAATTACCATCGAAAAAGGCGGATTGGTAGAATTAAACGAATTGATAGAATCCTTGGTCAAATTTGGATTTGAAAGAGTGGAATTTGTGTATCAACCCGGTCAATTTTCCATCCGCGGTGGTATTTTTGACCTTTTTAGCTATGGCAATGAATACCCGTATCGATTGGAATTGTTCGATATTGAAGTAGAAAGCATTCGTACTTTTGATCCCGTTACGCAGCTTTCGATTAAAAATATTAGCAAGCTTTCTATCATTCCTAACATTAACAAGCAATTTAGTCAAGAACAAAAAATATCTATTTTCAATATCTTCCCGAATGATACTTGCATTTGGATCAAGGAACCAGATTTATTGGTAGAAAAACTTCAACTATGCTTTGAAAAAGTGGAAGATTTTGCCTCAAAAATCGCCTTGCAATCCGAAGAAGACCTGCAAGATACTTTCGCCGAAAGAGCTTTTATTTATCCACATGAAATCGTAAGTGAAGTATCAAATTTTAATGTTATTTCCTTAGCTAAGTCCCAATACTTCAATACAGGAGAAGAGATCCTATTTAATGCGTCGGGACAACCCACTTTCAATAAAAATTTTCAATTGTTGATTCAAAATCTTCATGAAAATACGGAAAAAGGTTATACCAATTATATTTTTACAGATAATGTTAAGCAAATAGAGCGCTTTTACAACATCTTTCAAGACATGGGTGTCTCGGTTCAGTTTTATCCACTGCACTATTCTGTGTTCGGTGGTTTTATTGACCATGCTAATCAATTGGCTTGTTATACAGATCACCAAATATTCGAGCGATTCCATAGGTATAAAACCCGTCAAGGTTTCACTCAAGATATGGCATTGACCCTAAAGTTAATAAAAGAACTACAAGCGGGTGATTATGTGACACATATAGATCACGGTATCGGAAAATACGCAGGACTTGAGACCATAGAAATCAATGGACACAAGCAGGAGACAGTCAGGCTCGTCTATCAAAATAACGATATTCTCTATGTAGGCATCCAGTCTTTGCATAAAATATCGAGATATACTGGAAAAGATGGTACAGAACCCAAACTGAGTAAAATCGGAGGCGACGCTTGGAAAAATCTCAAGCGAAAGACCAAGGCTAAAGTCAAGGATATCGCTAAAGAACTTATCCAACTTTATGCACAGCGCAAGGCTTCCAAGGGTTTTGCCTACGCACCGGATGGTTATCTCCAAAATGAACTTGAAGCTTCCTTCATTTATGAGGATACACCGGATCAGTTTACCGCAACCCAAGATGTCAAAGCCGATATGGAACGCAGCTATCCGATGGATAGGCTCATCTGTGGAGACGTAGGTTTTGGTAAAACAGAAGTGGCAATCCGAGCAGCTTTCAAGGCTGTTGTCAATGGAAAACAAGTTGCCATCTTAGTGCCAACCACCATATTGGCGTTACAGCATTTTAAAACATTTACAGAGCGATTAAAAGAATTTGGCGTCACCATCGATTACATCAACCGCTTTAGGAGTACCAAGGAGAAAAACGCCATTCTAAAAGGCATTGAGGATGGTAAAGTCGAGATTCTTATCGGTACACACGCTATTCTAAACAAACAAATCAAATTTAAAGATTTAGGGCTTCTCATTATTGATGAGGAACAGAAATTTGGAGTGGCTGCCAAAGAAAAACTCCGTACGTTGCAAGTGAATGTCGATACCTTAACCTTAACTGCAACACCAATTCCGCGTACCTTACAGTTTAGTCTGATGGCCGCCCGTGACCTATCCATCATACGGACACCGCCACCCAATCGCCAGCCAATCTATACAGAAAGACGGATATTTAACGAAGATTTGATCAAAGATGCTATTTTTCAAGAAGTGCATCGAGGAGGACAGGTTTTTTTCGTTCACAATCGAGTTAAATCCCTTCAGGAAACCGCCGATATGATCCAACACCTTTGTCCGGGCGTGAGTATTGCCGTAGCTCATGGACAAATGGAAGCCCACAATTTAGAAACGACCTTGGTGGATTTTATTGACGGAAAATTTGATGTACTCGTTTGTACAAATATCATAGAAACCGGGCTCGACATCCCGAATGCCAACACCATGATTATCAACAACGCACATCAATTTGGGTTAAGTGATTTGCATCAACTCCGAGGTCGAGTCGGGCGATCCAATAAACGTGCTTTTTGCTATCTTTTTGCACCGCCAATATCGGTATTGACGGACGACGCTCGCAAACGTATCAAAACATTAGAAGAATTTTCAGATCTTGGCTCTGGATTTCAAATCGCAATGAAAGACATGGACATACGCGGTGCGGGCAATCTACTCGGCGCTGAACAAAGTGGCTTTATTGCGGATATAGGATATGAAACATATCAAAAAATACTAGAAGAAGCCATTCAGGAACTTAAGGAAACTGAATTTAAAGAGCTCTTTAAAGACGAAAACCTACAAAGACAAACCTTCGTCCACGGTGTAGATATCGATACTGACATCGAAATGCTCATTCCAGATAGCTATGTGTCTAATATTCAAGAGCGGCTTTCTCTTTATACGGAGATGAACAAACTAGAAAGTGAATCGGATATCGAGCGATTTAACACCATGCTTCAAGATCGATTCGGGCAAGTACCCAATCAGGTATCCGAACTCTATGATGGCCTTAGAATAAGGAGATTGGCTAAAAAATTGGGCTTCGAACGCATTACGTTGAAAAATAAAAAACTCATTTGCTTCTTTGTGAGCAATCCTCAGTCATCCTATTTTGAGACAAAAACATTCAACGGTATTATGCAATATATCGCATCGACTGGGCAATATCAAGGACTGACGATGAAGCAAAGCAAAACAGCGCTCTTGATGATTAAAGAAAATACTAAAAACCTCAAAGAAATGCGAACCTTATTCGAACAAATCATGACCGCCGTCGAATCATAAGGCTAACGAGAGCATTATTTAAACAAAACCTATGACTCTTCCAATTAGCTCATGTTGACTATGCTGCTTTTCCAAGATTAGAGTTTTCCGAATTATTGCTTTATCCATTTACCACTATGCAACTCCTTACTACCTTGATAGACTTTGTATATATAACTTCCAGTCGATAATCCGGATAAATCCAAAGTGGTCACGCCTGAGATGACATTAGACCTCACAAATACATTACTTCCAGCCATATCAAATACTCGAACATCCAAATTCCCTACAATACCTACAATATCAATCGTCATTAGGCCGCTGGAAATCGTAGGATAGGATTTTATCGTATAGGCAGCATTCGGCGTGTTATTCGTCCACGAAAGACCACCATTCGAATCAAATTTAGTCACAAAAGGATAATTACCCGTGGTATAATCGTCCGTTCGATATCCATAGATGACAAATCCTAAGTCCGAAGTGGCTTTTATGCCTAATGTTGTTGAATATTGATGGTCTTCGACATATTGCATCTGCCATACTTTTTTCAATTCTTTATCCAACTTTGTAATGGTCGTTTTGGTATTTCGATGATCTAAATATGAAAAATGCAATGCTCCTGTATAAATGGATGTGTCTTTAGCTACGTCCATTGAAGACAAATGGAAGCCATCATTGCCTTCCCACGTTGCATAAAATTCCTGCAATTTATAGTCTTTGGGTGAATATTGGAAGACGACTGTATTGCCTTGGCTCGCCATATTATTGTAATTGCCCATAAAGGTATTGCTAATCAGAAAAGTATTATTTAACCATGGAAAACAACTTTGATTATTTTGGAAGAATAAAGTGTTAGGCCATATAGATGTAATTAATTCCGATCCAGGTTCATTAGCCTCCCAACTTTTTATATTCATATTTTTATCTAAGTTGAAGCCTGTACCACCTGGGCAGTGAAAGCCGTCATCAAATGCTGATGGCAATATACACTGACAAATATCAACATCATCTAAAAAATTCATATTCAAAACATCTCCTTCTTTGGATAAGTCTATAAAAGAAAGTATCCAGTTTCTATCGTTGATATCACTGTAGTAAAGTATATTCCAGCCGGATGAAGCAACAATTTTAAAACCTTGTCCGTCAAAATAATAACCAATATCACTGTAACCTAATTGTTTATTGTCAGAAGTGATTGGATTTTCAAGCCTAACAACTTTCACAGGTCCGACCGCTCCCGATTCATCAATCGTCGTTGTTACAAAATACTCAAAGTCAAATCTGCTAAATGGCGCCTTTACTCCAAATCCAAACAATCGAATCTTGTGCGTCGATGGGTCGTAAAAACTCTTTGTAAAATTCAAATCCAAACTATCGTTTGAAATAAAATTTTGCTGTATTTCTTGTCCATCATTATCTAGGATAATGACTTTACAAGTCGGTATGTCAAAATGATTCGATTTTTCTTCGACGACGGTCAGATATTTTTGCAAATCACCAAATTCTTCAAAAATAAAAGCTGCCTCGCCAAAGGCCTTATCTTCATAATCCCATGTTGGCTTGACATTTTGTGAAATTCCGATTGTAGAAATTGCACCTAACACAACAACTAAAATGCCAATATAAAAACTCCTCATAGCATTAAATTTTAATATTTAAAGAAAATAACATATACACAAACATAATTAATTTTCTAAACAACCATTACAAAAAAAAACTTTAACAACTTATTAACTATATATCAAGACAATTAATGCATATACAGCATCAAAACGTGTAATTCTGTTTAACTAATAACTTAACACATTGACATTCCATCGATTAGTATGTTCGAGATGGTAGTCTGACTCGTCCTACAACTCCATCGTTATCACTGATTTGGCGACCTTACCACCTAATTGAGGTGCTATTTTTTCAATGACTACTTGCGCTCCTACTATTTCCGGCCATGTCACTTTAACCGTTTGTAAAATGCGATGCGCTACTGTTTCTATTAAACGTTGGGGTTCTCGCATTTCTAACTTGCAAATTTGGTACAATTGTTCATAATTGACCGTAAGGTTGATATCATCACTACTCATATCTTTTTCAGCAAGTTCAACTTCGAGGTCAACAACAAACCAATTGCCTGCTAGCTGCTCCTCATCATAAAATCCATGATAAGCAAAAAATTCCGCACCTTTGATGGATACTTTCGTCTTCATAATTCCAATTTACCAGCAAATATACCCTAATATCCTAGAACCGGCAACGATTCATAGAGTATCGCATCTCTACTATCTAACCCGAATACCGCAATTGGGATGATACTTAGAATTATTGATAAGGAATAATGCGATTTATTGTATCGTAGGCACTATCTTTGCACCACCTATTCACAAAAAAATCAACAAATAGACATAAAAATAAAATATTTCAAATCTTTTTAATAATGAGTCAAGAAATTAAAAAATCATCAAAGACTGATCTATACGAACATCATGATTACTACGGCATTGACGAATTGCTGAGTGAAGATCACTTGTTGGCTAGAGATGCAGTCCGACAATGGGTCAAACAAGAAGTCAGCCCAATCATTGAGGATTATGCCAATCGTGCGGCTTGTCCCGTTCACTTATTCAAGGGACTCGCTGAAGTCGGCGCATTTGGACCTAGTCTTCCTGTAGAATATGGCGGTGGCGGCATGGACGAGATGGCGTATGGGGTCATTATGCAAGAATTAGAGCGTGGCGATTCCGGTATCCGGTCGATGGCTTCTGTTCAAGGTTCTCTAGTGATGTACCCTATTTATAAATTTGGAAGTGAGGAACAACGGCGCAAATACCTACCCAAATTAGGTAGTGGAGAATTTATCGGCTGTTTTGGTCTGACAGAACCGGATCATGGGTCTAATCCTGCCGGTATGATTACCAACATCAAAGACGATGGAGATGCCTATATCCTCAATGGTGCAAAAATGTGGATTACCAACGCTCCGGTTGCAGATATAGCCGTAGTTTGGGCAAAAGACGAAGAAGGTGTCATCCGGGGCATGGTCGTAGAGAAGGACATGAAAGGCTTTTCAGCACCCGAAATCCATGGCAAATGGTCATTGCGGGCATCTGTTACAGGAGAATTGGTATTTGAAGACGTACGCGTACCTAAAGCCAATGTTTTTCCGGAGATTAGAGGGTTAAAAGGCCCATTAAGTTGTCTTTCTAAAGCTCGATATGGGATCGCATGGGGCGCTGTAGGCGCAGCCTTAGATTGTTATGATTCGGCGCTTAGATATAGTCAAGAGCGAGAACAATTTGGCAAAAAACTAGGTCAATTCCAGCTCACACAAAAGAAACTTGCTGAGATGATAACAGAAATCACCAAAGCTCAATTGTTGGTATGGAGACTGGGAACCCTTGCCAATCAAGGAAAAGCAACACCTGCTCAAATCTCAATGGCTAAGAGAAACAATGTAGCTATGGCCTTGGAAGTAGCCCGTGAAGCACGACAGATGCACGGCGGCATGGGTATCACTGCCGAATATCCAATCATGAGACACATGATGAATCTCGAATCTGTAGTAACCTATGAAGGTACACATGATATCCACTTGTTGATTACAGGTATGGATGTCACGGGCTACAATGCTTTTGGATAAAAATTCAGCATCGACGATATAAAAAAAAGGTCTGTTTTCTATTGGAAGCAGGCCTTTTTTTCATACCCAAGCCATTCAAAATTGATCATTCTAAATCAAGCCAAAAATTGTCAAAATAGTTACATTTTTTCTTTGTGTTTTCCGAAAAAAGTTGTATCTTGTACGCATAATTTAGAGACGTATGATTCCATTTTATTTAACACATTTGGACAGCCTTGGGCAATTCTCGGATGATGCTCTTTCTATTTTGAATAAAAATGATAAGATTGTTAAGTTTATTATCAGGAGTGGTATGTATTTTCCAGATGAGATACTAGATATTAACATGACATCGCTAACCAAAGAGGCAAGCATAGACTATTGTACGATCTTGAATTATGACAAAGAAGGAGACTTGCCAGATGATTTAACGCAAACGGAATTAATTTTGACGAAGGTATTACACGGAGAGATGCATAAAGACTATGCCAAGCTATTGGTATGTGCTCTTGAAAACATGGAGATGTACGCTGTAGATAAACAGATGAGAAATATCTTCAAATATTAAGCACTTCAACTTCACAAACTTATCATACAATGCAAATAGGGATTGGATTACAATGGATAAAATGCCATGTAATTTCAATCGTTATTGAATACCAATATATATACCGCCTATGTATTAATACACGTCATTCAACGCAAAGATTGGCTTGCGAGTCATCCATTTTCCATCCGTAAAGTCAGGAAATGGTTGTGGCTCACTTCCTTGCGCGATAGACTGCTCAGACAGACAGGTAATCGCTGCCCATGAAGCATGATCATAAACATCCAACGGCATAGGTTCATCTCGTTTCAAAGCTTCTACAAACGCATTCAACACGAACCAATCCATGCCTCCATGTCCTGCACCGGCTGCTTGATCTTCATATTTCTTCCAAAGTGGATGATCGTAGGTCTTCAGGTAAGATTCTGCTTCTTCCCATCGATGCGCCGGGCTCTTTCCTTCTATGTAAATCGATTTATTCACATCCATCCAAAGGCCCTTAGTACCTTGAACTCTAAAACCTATCGAATAAGGTCTTGGCAGATTCGTATCGTGGGTAAGTGTAATGGTCTCACCGTTAGAAGTCATGATATGAGTCGTCACAATATCACCCAATCTAAACTTGACATTAGCATTTGGGTGACTTGGTCCACCTTGAGGATGATTGACGATATATTCATGTAGGCCTCGAGCTTTAGAAGACATCGAAGTCAAATACTCAAATCGATTACCTCGATTATTATTGATGATGCTTCCGATAGGCCCTATTCCATGCGTAGGATATAAATCGCCGTTTCTATATACAGAATGGGTTGTTCGCCACTGAGCTTCAGAGTATCCTTTATCTCCAAATTCTACACCACCACCATAATATTTGACACCATCATTAAATTTCACTTCTCTAAGATCATGTTGGTATCCGCCTTCGAAATGCACTAATTCTCCGAACATATTCTGTCGCGTCATGTTGAGGATGGCCATTACATCTCGACGGTAGCAAACATTTTCTAAAACCATAAATGGAACTTTGGTGCGTTCTTGAGTGCGTACCATTTGCCAACACTCGTCGAGGCTCATCGCTCCCGCCACTTCACAACCAACGGCCTTACCGGCTTGCATTGCATCGATAGACATCGGCGTATGCCATTCCCAAGGCGTACTAATGATGACCGCATCCAGATTTTTAAACTCCAACATTGATTTGTACGCATAATCGCTACCAGTAAAGACTTCCGGCTTGGGTTTGCCCGCTTTTTCGATCATTTCCAAGGCCTTCTTTATGGTGATCGGATCAATATCGCAGATCGTTGTTACCACGATATCATCTCGGCGTAAGGCTAGGTATAAGGTCGAAAGTCCACGTGCGCCCACGCCGATAAACCCAAGTTTTATTTGAGCCTTTTGATAATTCTTTATAAATGCAACCGATGGAGCCATCATGACAATAGCTGCGGCTTTAGAGGTGTCTTTAATAAATTTTCTTCTTTGCATCACAAGTATGAATTGATAGGATTAATAAAAGAATAAAGACAAAAGTATCTATTTAAATTGAAAACACCATAAAAAAATATTCGAAGATGCAGACAAGCTATGGATTTTATTCATTTTTTCATGGATTTAACCCAGCTTTTCATTAGCAAATCTATTATGAACCAGATGCCTTATCCGCATTCAAGTCAAAGGTCGAAAAAATGAATTTCAATAAAAAATAATAAAAATTTTAACATTTTTTAACAAAATAATGATTTTAAGATATGTTATCTTATATTTGACTTTGAATTTAAGAGTAATTTGTGTTAAATTTTTAAATCATAAGGTTTTAAATACAGTAATTTAATATTTGAATTAGGATATTTTAAAATTTTATTTTGAATATATTTTATGCAAAATCGACCATTTTTACAAAAACAATTAAAAAACGCGCTAAAAATGAAAATTTTTTATAAAAATTTCAACAACAAATTTATTTATTTATAATTTTTAAAACACTTCGAATTATGAGTCTGGTCATTTTACCTCTGACAATACAAACGACTGCTGCGCTCGTCTCTCTTTTGGGAACATTGCTCGTAGTTAGTGTTGTAGTGTACTTATTTAAGACGTCCTCAGATTATGAGGAAAAGTCGAGTGCCAAGGCCAAAGTCTATCGTATGCGAGACCGATATTTTTTAGGTTTAGCCTTAACGATACTCATTGTGCTGATTACTTCTCTTAGCATGCTTCCTTATCCAAAATTCCATAAGAATCCGGATTCGGTAGTCACAGTAGTTGCCATGCAATGGTTATGGAAGATGGCTCCTGAAGCGATCGCTGCCGATCAGGATTTGGTAGCTTTTGCCGGCAAAAACGAAATCACCTTGCCTGTTGATAAGTTGATTGAGTTTAGAGTAACCTCTGCCGATGTAAACCACAACTTTGCCATTTACAACAGTAAAGGGACATTGATTGCTCAAACTCAGGCCATGCCAAAATACT
This sequence comes from Chitinophagales bacterium, assembly GCA_026928325.1. Lineage (GTDB taxonomy): Bacteria > Bacteroidota > Bacteroidia > Chitinophagales > Saprospiraceae > OLB9. The sequence continues at coordinate 73,946 of JAIXKS010000037.1, forward strand.
ACAATAACCTTCAGTACAAGTTTACTGAAAAAGGTGAGTATGAAGTCTTATGCCTTGAGTATTGTGGAATGCCCCATGCATATATGGTCGCAAAAATTCATATTGAGTAATAGTTAAAAAACAAGAATCATGATACAAATAAATACAACAGAAAAACAGCAACATAGAAAATTATTTGTTACTTGGGCGATAACCTTTCTTATACTTTTCCCAGTACTTATTCTTTTGGGTATGTTGATGCGTATAAAACAGGGTGAAATTATTGACATTTCAATGAGTAAGTTTTATTCCTTTATGACCTTACACGGTCTAGGAATGGCCGGCGTCTTATTTAGTATCGCCTTGGCTTCCCTATCCTATTTACTCGGCACGAGATATTCCAAAATTAGCGTTTCTCTAGGCTACTATGTCTATTATGGCGTCGTCATTGGCGTCGTAGGGCTCGTGATTGGTACCTTAATTGGAGAATTTGGAGCAGGATGGTATATGCTATATCCGCTACCGTTCAAAGGTGCTTACTGGACCGATTGGTCATTAGGCGTATCCTTTTTCTCTATCCTGATACTAGGCGTAGCTTGGCTGATCCAATGTCTGCATATCCTTAATTCTATCGCTAAACAATATGGAGGATTCAAAAATATCCTTGGGTGGCAATATTTAGGCAAATCTGAGCCGGCACAAGAACTACCTTCTATTATTCTCATCTCTGCGGTGAGTGTGTTAGCTAGTGTTTTTGCGGTATTGGCAGGTGCAGTCATGGACATCCTGTTTTTAATGCAATATTTTGAGCCAAGTTTGGAATTAGATCCATTGATGATGAAGAATATTATCTTCTTTTTCGGTCATACGATCGTAAATGCTACGATGTATATCGGTATCGCTTGGTTATATGCAATATTACCAGAATTTACAGGAAGGGATTGGAAGATAACGAAAGTCGTCGCCATAGCTTGGAATGCTACTTTCTTCTTCATTTTATTTGCTTACTTGCATCACCTATATATGGACTTTGTCCAACCGCTTGCATTGCAATATGTCGGTCAAATGGCTTCTTACTTCAGCTCTGTCCCTGCAACGGCAGTAACGATGTTTGGTGTAATCGGGCAGCTTTATCGTTCAAAAGTCGGATGGAGTATGGTGCCTGTCATGTTTCTCTTAGGCGTAGCTGGATGGGCTATTGGAGGTTTTGCGGCAGTAGTCGATTCTACGATTGCGGTCAATAGAGCTTTACACAATACACTTTGGGTACCGGCTCACTTTCACACCTATATGCTTATGGGAATAGTTTTGATTATTTTTGCTTTTCTATATTACATCGGTGCTAATGAGAATAAAGACAATGACATCGAACCAGGTTGGGGCTTCAAAACTTTTGTGACAGGTTCTTACGGTTTCTTATTGATGTTCTATCTAGGTGGTTTATTTAGTATTCCTAGACGGTTTTCTGACTATGCCGGAATAGATACCCAAGTCATTCACGAAACTGGGGCGCTCTTAGCAAAAATAGCTGTCGTTTTTATAACTTTTATTTTAATTGGTCTTGCAAGTATGTATAGTACCTTAATCAAAAAATTATTGCAAAGTCTTAAATTTCAAGCATAAAAAATCCATTTATTGGAACATACCATAAAAATACATCAAGATGAAAAAGGTAATCATTCCCATATCAACATTCATATTATGTGTTTTTATTGTTTATAACTGGACTGCCGGTTTTAGTGCGTTTACGGTATTTTCGGATACCTTGCATAAAGCCGGCAGTTTACCTCGTACTTTTCCTGACATCGAACTTATTAGTCAAGATAGTGTTCATTTTAAAATCGGAGATAAAAAAAAATTCAAGCTCGTTAATTACGTTTATCTCAATTGTCCACTTGTTTGCCACAAGGTCAACAATCGGCTTGAAGATATCTACCACTCGGTAAGTGATTCGATCATTCCTGCGCAATTGGAATTAATCACCATTAGCTTTGACTTAAAATACGATAATATTCAAAAGATAAAAAACTATAGAGCCCGGTTTACGGAAGATATCCATGGATGGACTTTCGCCATCCCAAGTACAGAGGCACATACTTCTTTTGAGCAGTATCTCCTCGATGTAGGGATTTGGGCAAAACCGGCCAATCAAACCGGCATCATCAACCACTCGGTTTACTTGTTTTTGCTCTCGCCTGATAATCAAGTAATTGCTGTTTTTGATCCTGCCAGAGAAGATAATTCAGAAATCATCAACAAAACTTTGGGATGGATTCAAAAAGCATAAAATTGCTCTTATTATTTTTTACAGCCATCGTCTTGGTAGTCATAGCTTTCCCCATGAACGAATGGCTGGCGAAGACCATGCTACGCCATCAGCTTATAGAGATACCTTTAATCTTCTTTTGCGGTATTTTTACCGGCCGGTATATCTGGAAATTATCCGCTAAAGACTCGTACATTGCAGTTTCTATGATTATTTTCATCATGTTTTCCTTGATATTTTGGATGCTACCCAAATCCGTGGATCTTGCTGCACTTTCTCCTAGTTTCAACAAAATCATGAATATTCACATCTTTATTGTAGGATGGTTAACCACATCGGTGTTAAAAGACACCATTTTCGAACTCAAGATCTTTCTGCTAGGTATGATTGCTGCTAAATTGATGGCTGTCGGTGTAACACTACGAGTTTTTAATTTATTGCTTTGTAGTGCATTTAGCATAGAGCAGCAAGAAGAAACCGGCTTTTACATGATTTTACTGGCTATTGTCTTATTCATTTATACAACTTATGTCCTTATACAAGGCATCTCTCGAACAGCTGCTCAATAGAAAAATAGTATCTTGATTGTTTTGTGTGACATATGACCACAGTGCCCTACCAAATAGTTGGATTGTAAGACTATATCAACCCGATTTATTTCGAGGTAAATAATCCATGGGTAAAAATATATTCGAATATACTTCATCGTTCGATTTTTATAAATTATCTGTCATTGATATGGACTATTTTCATTTGACTCAAAGCTAGTAAATACATAAGCTACAGCGTTTTTTAGACCCATTTTTGTCTATTAACCACATATTAAAAATCTAGCTCAAAGCTCCCCATATAAAAAGCCGGACTTTTACCCGATAAAAGCCCGGCTTAAGGTGATTATATCCGTATTGCACGGAGGTAATTTTTTTGTTGACAGAGCACTAAATAGAAGACAATTATTTTTCTTAATGCATATTAAGTCATTAATTGTCATTTGTTTATCATATTATTTATTCCAAATCCTAGGAGCAGGAACCGGTTTTAATGGTTGCCTATTTTTCAATTCCTTCATGACTTCTTCTATCGCCTTATTCAACTGTTCGTCCTCGCCATTCCACTCTTTAATCGGGTCGTTGTCGATTTCAATATCCGGATCTACGCCATGATTTTCTATAATCCATTCTCCTGTTTTAGCATCATAGCTGGTAAAGAAAGGCACGCGAATATCAGTACCATCCATATATGGCATAGAACCCGAAATACCTATAATACCGCCCCAAGTGCGCGTACCAATCAGCTTACCCAAGCCTAGGGTTTTGAATCCCCATGGGAACAAATCTCCATCTGAAGCTGAGTATTTATTGATAAGACAAACCTTAGGACCAACCTGTGTTCCATTGGGAATAGTTCCGATTCTATTGGTACCTCGTCCCATGGTCAACCTATAGGGTTCTCTCGACAATCTTTCGAGAATCATCGGCGAAACATTGCCACCACCATTTGCACGATCATCGATAATAAGGCCTTCCTTATCCAACTGTGGATAATAATAGCGTGCAAACTCATTCAACCCTTCTACACCCATATCCGGAATGTATATATAACCGATTTTGCCGCCTGACGCTTGCTCAACTTTACGGATATTATTCTGAACCCATTCGTATTGGTACAAAGCACTTTCGTTTTCTATCGGCTTGATTACTATTTTAACGGCACCTTCTAACTTAGCCTTGCTATTGACCATTAGTTCTGTTGCTACGTTGGCTTTACCTACGAGAAGTGCGTACATATCCTTGACTGTATTGGTAGGCACACCATCAATAGACACGATAAAATCACCTTTTTTGACCTGAACACCAGGCTCCATCAATGGTGACCGAAGTTCAGGATCCCAAGAAGCACCTTCAAGGATTTTCTCAATTTTAAAAAATCCACTTTTATCTCTTGATATTTCTGCTCCGAGTAAGCCCATTTTTACTCTGTCGGCTCTTTTGGCTTCACCTGGATTCACATAAGCATGACCGCTGTTCAACTCACCGATCATCTCTCCTATCAAGTAATTGAGATCTAATCGATTTTTAACATAAGGCAACATCACCGCATACTTTTGCTTCATCGCTTTCCAATCCACGCCATGCATATTGCTAACATAAAATCCATCTCGATACACGCGCCAAGCCTCGTCAAATATTTGTGGCCACTCTTGCGAATAATCAACCGTAATCTTTAAATCAGAAAGATTGATACCTTCTTTCAAATCTGCCTTTGCTTTTGGAATATTCATCACAAAATATTGTCCTCTCTTCGAAAAAAGAGCCTTCTTACTTCCGTAATCAACCCGCATAGAAGCACCTTCCACTACAGTTTCCTCCTTGGATGTCTGAAGATCAAAAACCATGGTGTTACCGCCCTTAGAATAGAAGACTTTGTCTCCTTCCATATAAAAATTACGATACGATCCGGCATCTACAGGAAGGCGCACGATACGATCGGTGATACCTTCAAAATCAAACGACACTTGGACCGTGCTGTCTTTCTTTTCAGGTACCTTCTTTTCATTAACAACTGCATCTTTTCCTAAAAATGGAGATGGTGTATCCTTCTTCAATAGGCTTAGATATACTGCACTTGAATTGTTAAAAGTATAAACGTGGTTCCATTCTTTACTGCCATATACCGGATTAAAATCTCTAGCCGATGAAAATACAATATACTTGCCGTCGGTACTAAATACTGGACTATATGATTCATACCATTTGTCTGTTATAGCATATTCTTTCTTTGAGGACAACTCCATCACATAAACTACATTAAAGTTATTGGAAGCTCTTCTGGTATAAGTTATCCATTTGCTATCCGGAGAGAAAGCAACGCTTCTTGGTTCATCCGAAGGTTCTTGTAGTAAGACGGTCTTTTGTTTGGAAGCTATGTTTACATGGGCGATCCTGTTTTCTCGATCTGTATAAACGATAGACTTCGAATCTGGACTCCAATCAAATCCACGAATATAGGTATCATTTTTTTGTGTCAATTGAACTACCGCTCCGTTTCCAACTTCATAAGTGTATAACTCTGTCTCGCCGCTCTTGTCCGAAATATACGCAATATACTTGCCATCTGGCGACCACTGCGCGCCACGTTCATGCGCTCCCGGAGTTCGTGTAATATTTCTGGTAACGCCTTTACTCGCTGGCACATCAAACACTTCTCCTCTACTTGTGATGGCCAATCGTTCGCCATCAGGAGAAAGACTTGCATAGGTTATGTAATCCTTGCCATCTTTTATTTCGTTTCGCGCATATATATTATCTGAAGTTAGTGTTATACTTATTTTCTCAGGACTTCCTTTTGTTACATCCAATTTATACAAAAATCCGCCATTTTCAAAAACCACGATATTGCCGTGATGGCTTGGAAATTTAATATCGTACTCCTTAAAATTGGTTACTTTAGACGTTTGCTTGGTCTTGGTATCATACACAAATAGATTCATAATGCGGTCTCTATCCGATATAAAATAAATCTTATCTCCGATCCACATTGGCATGATATCTTGGGCTTTGTTTTCAGTGATATTTTGAACAGACTTGGCATTCGGATCATAAATCCAAATATCGTCTGCCATACCACCTTGGTAATATTTCCAAGTTCTAAATTCACGCATCACACGATTATACGCCAATCTTTTACCATCCGGAGCATAGGAGCAAAAACCGCCTTCTGGCAATGGCAATCCTTCCGACAAACCGCCTTCTTTATCAACCAGATATAATCTACCGGTAAAACTACTTGTGATTCTATTGCGATAAATGACGCTCTGACCATTTGGCGTCCAGCCCATGACGATATTATTCGGCCCCATCCGATCACCAATATCATCACGCTTATTGGTAGCAGTATAGGTCAATCTCAAGGGTTCTCCACCTTGGACGGGCACTGTATATACTTCCGTATTTCCGTCGTACTGTCCGGTAAAAGCAATGGTTTTCCCATCTGGCGAAAACTTCGGAAACATCTCATAGCCAATATGGGATGTCAATCGCACCGCAGCACCACCACCGATCGACACCTTATAAAGGTCGCCAGCATAAGAAAAAACAACTTCACTGCCATTGGTCGTTGGAAATCGAAGCAACCTAGCTTCTTGCGCCGAAAGCCATGAAATAACTAAGGTAAATAATACAACAAGATTTAATCTCTTCATATACTTATTTTTATTATAATGGTTAATACAATTACATTGAATTCTAGGCGCCCATCTCTAAGCTTATGTCAAAGATAGGCTTTTAGTTGTATATCACCACAAATTTCTGCGAAACACTTTAAATTAGAAGGATAATTAGCCATTTAACCCTAAAAAATGCACCTCCATTTGTAAATAACGGCTCGATTAAACATGTAAATGTATAAGCTACTTTACATCCATCCTTCTTTTGACTCCCTAAAAATGGTACATTTGCAAGTAATAACCCAATGCTATGATTATGCGCTCCACAAAATACTCAACAAAGAACCTTTTAAAATCAATGAATGGAATGCATCCAATAAAGCTTTTAGGATTGATAATTATCGGGCTTGCTGTCGGTTCTTCATTGAAGGCCCAAGTCTCACAAATTGATGATTACATTGGCATTGGATCAGCTTGACAAACCTTCGTCTTTCCTGATCAACTCGAATGGAAAAAGAATAAGGCTGCATTATTATTTTATGTTTGGCGGCAATGTAGGCTATGCTCTTGTGAATAATAGAACCTTTTTGATTAGTCCGGTTGCAGGGCTGGGTCTCAACATTTTAACTTCTTCGCCCTTTCCTAGCTCCAATGATAACACTAATAACGAGCCGACCCTAGTATATTATAACTTGGGTGGCTTTATAAACATAAAACCCTTCCAGCTCTTTAGGAGGCGCTACTTGCTTAATGGTCAAGACATTCAGTATTCTTATTTGAGAATCAATGCGGGCGTCAAACAAGGTATTGTCAATACAAAATATCCGGAATACTATACAGGTTCTATGGTTTATATCTCCTTGGGTTTGGGTGAATTTTATGGAAAGATGACTCCAGCATCGTTGGATTTATCGCCCGACGACCTTCCATACTAATCATATAATAACAACATAGCTCATCGATTCTATCACCTTCTATCCTATTGGAATTATCGCCCATTTCCTTATCAAATACACAGAATCAACGAAAAATCAATGACGTTCAAAAACCATTTATAATCAGCACAATGAGGTCTTTGTCGCATTTTGTCTGAATTTTCGCAGGAAAGCCTTACCTTTGTAGCCATTAATATCGTAATATCGCTGGATGACCTTTAAAGCATTTAATCTAAACAATCCATTGTGGAACGCATTGGATGACGCCGGTATCTCTATACCCACACATATTCAAAAAGAAACCTTTCCGGTGATTATGTCCGGACGAGATGTTCTAGGAATAGCTCAAACAGGTACAGGAAAAACGCTGGCTTATCTCCTACCGTTGCTCAAATTATGGAATTTCAACAAAACCAGACACACGTCAGTACTGATCATCGTACCTACCCGAGAACTCGTAATCCAAGTTGTCGAAACTGCTGAAATGCTCGCAAAATACATGAATGTTGTCGTTCGTGGTGTATATGGTGGCACCAACTTAAAAACACAAGCTTACGAACTTGCCGAAGGTTGCGATATCTTGGTCGGAACGCCAGGAAGATTGTTGGATCTAGGATATCACGGTTCCTTAAACTTAAAATCCATCAAAAAACTGGTTATTGACGAAGTGGATGAAATGCTTTCACTAGGTTTTAGAAGCCAATTGCAACACATTTTCGACCTCCTACCAGAGAAGCGCCAAAACTTGATGTTTTCTGCTACGATGACCGACGATGTAGCGCAATTGCTCGAAGATGAATTTAACAATCCAGAAAGTATCGAAGCCGCACCTTCAGGAACACCGCTAGACAATATCCATCAACTCGCTTACAGAATACCTAACTTCAATACAAAACTCAATTTGCTGGATATATTATTGGATGCCCATCCCGAAATGACCAAAATATTGATGTTCGTATCGACCAAGGCACTCGCAGATGCATTATTTCACCGGATGGAAGAAAAGCACGAAGGAAAAATCGGAGTCATCCACTCCAATAAAGATCAAAATTATCGTTTTAATGCCGTAAATAGCTTTAAAAACGGCTCCTACCGAATGCTTATAGCAACGGATATTGTCGCCCGTGGTATAGATATAGAAGACGTATCCCATGTGATCAATTTTGACCTACCCGAAGAACCACAAAATTATATTCACAGAATCGGAAGAACCGGAAGAGCCGATAAAACAGGAGAAGCCATCACTTTTATTAGTGACTTTGACACCGAAAAGCACGCAGCTATCGAAGATTTTATGTCCTATGTTATCCCACAGCAACCACTACCCGAAAACTTAGAAATATCGGATATACTCATTGAGGCCGAAAAGCCGGAAATAAAAATGAAAAACGTCTTAATCAAACTACCACAAGTAGGAGACAACAGCGCCTTTCATGAGAAAAAATCTAAAAACCAAAAAGTAAATATAAAAATCCGCTACAAAGACAAAATGATGGCCAAATACGGCAAGCCCAAGACAAGAGGTCAAAAAAAGAAGAAAAAATAAATGGGTGAAATTGACAGGTAGTAACTTCTTGTTAGCTAGCTAGTGTAGCGTCCATAAAAAGACTTAAATTATAATGGAAGTTATTTTTTTAAAGATCAAGGCGAAAAACGCAGGCATAGTGGTAACTATGGTGAGTATTTTTAACGATGAGATTTAAAAAACAACAAGATTTCATTAAGATCCTTTTGTTGACGGAGCACAAGTCATTACGCATACGAAGCATACTTTTAAGTACGGTGAAAGATTCATAAAGGATACTTTCAGGTGGTTATAAGAAGAGTATTTGAATATTTATAAGAGTTTGCTTATATTTGCGTGTTATGAGCGTACAATTATACCTTTCCTTGTAAAATATAAAACGACACAACTCGTATAACAATTTTAAAACCAGAACTCCGTATTTTAACAGGCTAATATTGATTACAGTTTAATATAATGACTAACCAAAACCCGGAACAAATAGCAAGAGACAACATCGACAAGCAGTTGATTGCTTGTGGCTGGATCATTCAAAGCATCAAACAAATTAATTTGAATGCTGGTATTGGAGTTGCTGTAAGAGAATATTTGACAGATGTCGGTCCTGCCGATTATGTTTTATTTGTGGGCGGAAAACCTTGTGGTATCATTGAAGCCAAACGGGAAGAAGAAGGACACAGAATGAATGTTCACGAAGCACAAGGAGAAGATTATGCTAAGGCTAAATTGAAGCATCTCAATAATGAACCCTTGCCTTTTGTGTATATCAGTACGGGAGAAGTAACACGATTCACTAACTTCACTGACCCAAAACCAAGAGCCAGAGAAGTTTTTAGTTTTCACAGACCGGAAACTTTGAGAGAATGGCTAAAACAAGATAAATCACTTCGTAGAAGATTGTTAGATTTACCAATTTTGCATACGGATGGATTGCGAGATTGTCAAATCAACGCCATCACCAATCTTGAAAAATCTTTTAAAGAAAACCGACCGAGAGCGTTGGTTCAAATGGCAACCGGTTCAGGAAAAACATTTACTGCCATTACCACCATTTATCGTTTGCTCAAATATGCAAAGGCTAAACGAGTCTTATTTTTAGTGGATACCAAAAACTTAGGCGAACAAGCTGAACAAGAATTCATGTCGTTTGTGCCGAATGATGACAATCGTAAATTTACGGAATTATATAGTGTACAACGGCTAAAATCAAGTTATATCGCTAGTGATAGTCAGGTTTGCATCAGCACTATTCAACGGTTATATTCTGTTTTAAAAGGAACAGATTTAGAAGAAACCGCCGAAGAAGAAAATCCGAACGAATGGAAATATCAGCCTAAGGAAATTCCACCGATTGAATACGACCCTAAAATGCCGATTGAGTTTTTTGACTTTATCGTTATTGACGAATGTCACCGCAGTATTTACAACCTTTGGAAACAGGTTTTGGAATATTACGATGCGTTTGAAATCGGGTTAACTGCCACGCCCGACAAAAGAACGATTGGTTATTTCGACCAAAATTTGGTGAGTGAATATTCACACGAAATGGCAGTAGCAGATGGTGTAAATGTGGGGTATGATGTATTTATCATTGATACCAAAGTCACCCAACAAGGTGCAACGATATGGAAAGGTGAATATATTGAACACCGTGAACGATTGACCCGAAGAAAACGAATGGAAATGCAGGATGAAGATGAAGCTTATTCCAAACAACAACTGGATAAAGATGTCGTTAATCCGAATCAAATCCGAACGATTATCCGCACATTCAAAGAATATTTACCGAGTATTTTCAAAGACCGATATGATAAAGACGGAAACTTTGAAGTGCCTAAAACCTTGATTTTCGCCAAAACCGACAGCCACGCCAACGACATTATTGATATTGTTAGAGAAGAATTTAACGAAGAAAATAAGTTTTGCAAAAAAATCACTTATAACAGTGAGGACCCCAAAAGTACGTTGGCTCAATTCCGAAACGATTATCATCCACGCATCGCTGTAACGGTGGATATGATTGCCACTGGAACCGATGTAAAACCATTGGAATGTCTGTTGTTTATGCGTGATGTAAAAAGCAAAAACTACTTTGAACAGATGAAAGGTAGAGGAACACGCACCATTGATTTAGATAGTCTGCAAAAAGTTACACCAACGGCAAAGTTTACCAAAGACCATTTTGTGATTGTAGATGCCATTGGCGTTACCAAAAGTTTAAAAACAGATAGTCGTCCGTTGGAGAAAAAACCGGGTGTTCCGTTGAAAGAATTATTACAAGCGATTGCTGTGGGAGCGAGAGATGAAGAATTGTTCACTTCTTTAGCTAACCGACTAACCCGATTAGACAAACAAATTTCCGAGAAAGAGAAAAAACAATTTGCTGAAAAAGCCAATGGGAAAACGGTTTCACAAGTGGTAAAAGACTTGTTGAATGCATATAATCCTGATACCCTTGAAGATATTGAACACCAAGTCAGAACGGAAATGATGGGTGCGGCACCAGTAGAAATTGAAGCAGTGATTCAAGAAAAAACAGAGGCGTTGCAAAATGAAGCCGCAAAGGTTTTTACCGGTGAATTAAATTCATACATCGAAAATGTAAGAAAAGCTCACGAACAAAAAATTGATTTAACCAATCCCGATGAAGTCATTCAAGTGGGTTGGGACAAAGACAATGCTCAAAAAGCGGAAGAGTTAATCAGTAGTTTTGCAGAATGGATGTTAGAAAATAAAGATGAATTAACCGCTTTACAAATTTTCTACAACCAACCTTACCGCAGACGGGAATTGACCTACACGATGATAAAAGAAGTGTTGGAAAAATTACAAACCGATAAACCTTTATTAGCACCTATGAATGTTTGGCGAGCCTACGAAACCTTAGACCAATGCAACGGTTCTCCCAAAAATGAATTGACCGCCATTGTTTCTCTGATTCGTAAGATTACCGATATAGATGCAACTCTAACGAGTTATGACAAAACGGTTGATAAGAATTTCCAAGAATGGATTTTTAAGAAAAACGCCGGACAACACAATGCTTTTAACGAAGAGCAAATGCAATGGCTGCGAATGATTAAAGATTATGTCATCAACAGTTTTCATATCGAAAAAGATGATTTTGACTTGAATCCGTTCAATGCACAAGGCGGATTAGGGAGGTTTTATCAGTTGTTTGGAGAACAGACAGAAGAAATTATTAATGAATTAAATGAAGTATTAGCAGCGTAAATTTTTATTTTTGTATTATGATAAAAGAATGTAAAATACTTGAAGAAATAGCAGAAGGTGGGCAAAAAAAAGTATTTTTGGCTGAACACCCTGATGTTGGCAAGGTGGTTTTAAAAATAGGAGAAATAAGAAGCTTTACCTCACTTGAAAGAATAAAAAGAGAAGTAGAATTACTTACAGGGCTTGATTCAGAATATTACCCGAAACAGTATTATTTTAATATAGATGTGATAGCGATGAAGTTTGATATCATTGAACAATATATTGAAGGAAAAACACTTCGTGACTCAATGACGGAGTTTAATGATACTGAAAGTATTTTAAGGTTGATTTCGGAATTGATAAACGGACTTTCAATTATTTGGGGAAGAAATATTGTTCACAGAGATTTGAAGCCTGAAAATATCATTATTAAACCAAATGGTCTGCCCTGTATTTTGGATTTGGGAATAGCAAGATTTTTAGATTTGGAGGCTTTGACCAAAACCATTTCGCCTATGGGACCTTGCACTCCGATTTATGCTTCTCCCGAACAGTTGACAAACAATAAAAACATAATTGACCAACGAACAGATTTTTTTAGTTTAGGAATTATGGCTCTTGAATTATTTTTGGGAGTTCATCCTTTTGATCCCAATTATGTTAGAAACAAATTTTCAATAGTGGAAAACATAATGCAAAATAATTATATTACTGAAATACCAACCGTGAAAAGTGATGAAAAGTTAAAAGCATTTGCTAAAAAAACACTACAAACTCAACCTTTCAACAGGTTTCGGAATTTTAAAATTTTAAATGAATTCATCGCTAAAAATATTTAATTATGAAAGTATATCATCAAACAGGATTTCGGGATAAATGGAATATCGAAAGTTATTCTTCAGGTGTTGGAGATGGTCTCATTTTTTCTCCAATAAATATTGATGCTGATAAATTATTGGCTTTAGAAACAGAACTTAAAAAAACAGGTTTCCTTGACCCTCAATTGTATTTATTAAATGAAGCTAAAGGAACTTTAGACACCTACCCATATTTCCCAGGAAATTTAAAACCCGATTTCACAACACCTGATTTAGATAATAGCCATTTGCAATTGGCTAAACTTTGTGTTGATTACCAAATAGGAAATGAATTTGAATATTTAGTGATTCCCACCAGATATTATGCAGATAATCCAACTAATTTTTTTGTACAAAGTTCGGATTATTTTGTAACACCATTCTGCGACTACATTAAAGAAAACACAATTGATAAAAAAGTCCTTTTATCGGTGATTGTGAAACCAATAATGCTAACCGATGAAGAAAAAAGAAACGAAATATTAAACTGGATTACAGGACATTTGGATATAGATGGCGTTTACCTGATATTTGAAAATAATTTTACCAGTAAACAGATTAAAGATTTTGAATACCTATTAAATGTTTTAAGGTTCATTACAATTCTAAAAAATAATGAGTTGGAAGTTCATTTAGGTTATACAAACAATGAGGCTCTTTTGTATAGTATTGCTATGCCAGATTCTGTAACAGTGGGGTCTTATGAGAACTTAAGGTCATTTGGCATTAAAAGATTTCAGGATTTGGAAAAAAGCCCAATGAAGTCTCCAAATGCCAGATTGTATAGTTCAAAACTCTTGCAGTGGATTGATTATGAATATATTCAAGCAATGAGAAGTTTGATAGCTGATTATAGTGATTATTTTGACGATTCGGAGTATAAACCTTTAATGTTTACGCCAGAATTTAAGTGGCATTTTGCAAAACCAGAACCTTACAAACATTATTTTTATGTTTTTGACAAGCAAATGAAAAACTTACCAGAATCGCAAGAAGAAAGAATAGAAATTATTAAAAACACAATAAAAACTGCAATAAGCTTGTTTAAGAAAATAGAAGATGATGTCTTTTTAGATGATAACAGTGACGGATCACATTTGCCAACTTGGATAAATGTAATTAACACTTTTAAAAAAGAAATTAGTCAGTAGTTATGTTTGATACAGAATTAGATATGTCTAAACAATTTGAGAAGTATCTCAAATTGAACTTTGGTAATACTTTTATAAAGGAATATCAAGGATTGTTTGGTGTGCCTGATTTTCTATTTTATATTAAGCACGAAAGCGGAATTTCTATAATTTCTTTTGAACTGAAACTAAAGAATTGGAAAAGAGCTGCGAAACAGGCCTTCAGATATAAAAACTTTTCAAACATCTCCTATGTAGTTCTTCCTGAAAACACCCTACAAAATGCTTTGGCAAACATAGAATTATTTGAGAAATACAATATTGGATTAGCTAAATTTGATATCAATGGAGACTTTGAAATAGTATTTAAGCCCACGCCAAATCTTCCGTATTCCGAAGAATTAAATAAAAGAGTTGTCAATTCTGTGGCTTCTAGCAGAAAAAAAACAAAGAATGCCGAAATATTCATTTCATAGTATTCAATCTGTATTTTGCTTAATTAGAAAAACGACAACGAATTTAAGTTATTGATAATCAATTAGTTTTTGCTTCATTAGAATAACGACAGAGCAATTAAAAATTATAAATGACGAATTTAGAATAAATGAATAGCGAGAAAACAAATACAAATAGGAGCGTAATTTTATGTATCGACTTTATAACTAAAAAAGCAACTTCTCTCAAAGTTTTATTTGACTGGAAATCTTTTTGTAACACAAAAAACAGTGTAATTCACTCATTATCAATGAAATGTTTATTTGACGGTTATTTGACTGGAGGAAACAATTACGAATTAAAAATTAGTGAACAACCGGAAGACAATTAAAAATTACGAATTAAAAATTAATGGACAACTGGAAAATTAAAAAACTCGGAGAGGTTTGTGATAAAATTTCCCTCAATAAAATCAAGATTAAACAAAAAGAATATTTGATTGAGGGAAAATATCCGGTTATTGACCAAGGACAAGAATTAATTGGAGGTTATTTTAATAATGAAGATTTGCTTGTACCTAATGAACCTCCATATATTATTTTTGGAGACCACACAAAAGTTAAAAAATTTATTCCTTTTAAATTTATCGCAGGAGCTGATGGAGTTAAAGTCTTGAAAGCCAAGAAAAATGTTAATCCAAAGTTTCTTTATTTTCTTTTACACACCATCAAAATTGAGAATAAAGGATATGCACGACATTTCCAATTATTAGAAAAAGAATCATTTTTATTTCCTGAAGATGAAAAGGTGCAGCAAGCCATCGTTTCCAAAATAGAAGAACTATTCAGTGAGTTAGACCAAGGCATTGCAGCACTCAAAAAAGCACAAGAACAACTCAAAACCTACCGACAAAGTGTATTGAAATGGGCGTTTGAAGGAAAACTTTTGGCAATTAAAAATGAAGAATTAAAAATTAAAAATCAAAAAGAAGGAGAATTGCCGGAGGGCTGGGAATGGAAGAAATTGAAAGATATTTCAAGTGATGTTTCTGACGGAGACCATCAGGCACCGCCGAAATCTGTAGAAGGCATTCCATTTATTACCATATCAAATGTCAACAAAATAACAGGCAAAATTGATTTCTCCGATACTTTCAAAGTTAATGTAGAATACTTTAAGAACTTAAAAGAAAACCGAAAACCGAAAATTGGAGACGTTTTATATACTGTTACAGGTTCTTTTGGAATACCAATTATAATTGACTTTGAAAAGGATTTTTGTTTTCAGCGCCATATTGGGTTAATAAGACTTCTGCCTGAAATCAGTCAAAAATGGTTATATTATTTATTGCAAAGTCCTCAAATATATGCACAAGCAAAAGAAACAGCTACAGGAACAGCTCAAAAAACAGTTGCTTTAAATTCTTTAAGAAATTTCAATATTCCATATTGCTCTCACACAGAACAGCACCTTATCGTCCAAGCCATCGAAAGTCGCCTGAGTGTAGCCGATAAATTAGCAGAAAACATCCACGAAAGTTTGCAAAAAGCAGAAACGTTACGGCAGAGTATTTTGAAGCAAGCGTTTGAGGGGAAGTTAAAAATTGGAAATTCGTAATTGAAAGATAATGGCTAAGAAAGAAAGTAATATTAACCCAATACTGTCCAACCGTAAGGTGAAAATTATGGTAGGCTCAACCGTGTATGGCTTTGAAGACCAGTTGTCTCAAATCGTTGCTCAGTTAAATACCTTGGGATATGATGTGCTGAATTCTCATCACGGAAGTATCAAGGTTAATCCCAATTTATCTAATTTAGAAAATTGTTTGAAAGCAGTCGCTGAATGTGATTTGTTTTTGGGTATTATTCGACCTTATTGCGGGACAGACAAAATTGGAGAAAAGAATATCACATTCGAGGAAATTAAAGAAGCAATCCGATTGAAAAAGCCTTATTGGTTCTTGGTTCATCGGGATGTTGTTTATACCCGACTGCTTTTAAGGAAAATGAAATTAAAAAGTGGCGATGAAGTGGTTTTTACTGATAACCGATTGTTTGACAAACTTTCGATTGAGATGTATGAATATGTTATAAAAAATCACATTCCTGTCACACTGCGTAATGGCAACTGGGCTCAAGAGTTTTATCGTTTGGACGAGATGATGGTTTATATCAATGCTCAATTTACTGACAAAGATTTCATTAATGAAATTTTAAACTTTAAAATCAACGAAGATGAAAAATAGTTTTATCATAGAAAATCTGTTGCAACAGAAAGAAGGCGTTCGTTTGGAGTTTATAGAACAACCAAACATTGATTCCATTGCTAAATCCATTACTTCATTTATTAATACCGAAGGCGGTGATTTAGTTATTGGGATTGATGGCAAGAAAAATGTGTTAGGAGTTGAAAATGCTCAACAACAATCCATTGAAATACAAAACATTTTGGTGGAATCAATTAAACCGACTGCACCCATTTCAATTCAGGTAATCCCTTACAAAAAAAAGGATGTTATTTTAATCAGTGTTTGGGAGGGAGCAAAAAAACCTTATCAATACAAAGGCTCCATTTACAATAGAATTGGAAAAACAACAAAAGCTACAAGTCCTGACAAACTTTCTCAACTTATTTTAGAGCGTAAGCAAGCTGATTTTCATTGGGAGCGAATGCCCGTATTGGGAGCTGAGATAGAAGATTTGGATGAAGTTGAAATTAAAAAAACAATCAAATCCTATCAGGAATATAGAAATAATACAAATATAGAAGATGTTGAAGATTTTTTAATTCAGGTTGGACTGCTTCAAAATGGCAATATTACCAATGCCTGTATGTTATTATTTGGTAAAAACCCAACTCGTTTTATCCCACAATCAAGGATTAGAATCACCATTTATCCTTCCAATATTTCCGGAGATCAGTTTTTAGATGATAAGATATTTGAAGGAAATGTTTTTAAAAATATCACTTCAATCTTTGATTATTTAGAAATCGTTTACGGTAAAAACCTATTGGTTAAAGGTCTTGAAAGAACTGAAAAAGCCAATTATCCGGTGTTAGCTATGCGTGAAGGTATCTTAAACGCCATTGTGCATCGTGATTATAATTCCGTGAAAGGTTTCCTTCAAATAGCTATTTATTCCGACCGAACAGAAATCAGTAATTATGGCGCTTTACCTGACGGCATTACAATCGCTGATTTAAAAACAGAGCACAGTTCTATTCTTCGCAATCCTGATATTGCCCAAATGTGTTTTTATAGGAAATATATAGAAATGCTTGGAACAGGTACACAAAGAATGATTAGAGATTGCAAAGAAAATAAGTTTAAACTTCCTGTATGGAAGCAGAGCGATAATGTTACTACTGTAATTTTCCCGGGTGTAGAACACAACAGAAAGGATCAGGCGATTGATGGCGTAGTAAATGGCGTAGTAAATGGCGTAGTAAATGACGCTGTAAAGAAAGGGATAATTGGCGCTGTAAATGACGTAGTAAATGACGTTCTAATTGAAATAATAAAAGCCCTAAAAATCAGTGAAGACGGAATATCCATAAATGAACTGACTTTAAACATAAACAAGTCACACAGAACAATGCAACGATATATCCAACTTTTGAGAACACTCGATTTAATAGAGTTCAGAGGTGCCCCAAAGACTGGTAAATATTATTTGACAGATGAAGCTGAGAAAAATTTGAAACAATAATTACCAGACTTACCGGATACAAAAACAAAAAGCAATGAAAACAAGGCTTTTATAACACAAACAAATTACCGGATATTACCGGAATAAAATAAAAAATATGAGCAACAATACATCTTCAATCGTCAGTAAAGTATGGAGTTTCTGTAATCCTCTACGCGATGTAGGCGTAGGATACGGTGATTATTTGGAACAACTTACTTATTTGCTTTTCCTGAAAATGGCAGATGAATACAGCAAACCGCCACACAACCGAGAACTGCCTATTCCAAAGGAATATAATTGGGAAAGTTTGACCAATAAAAAAGGGGCAGAATTGGAATTGCATTATGTGCATTTGCTTCGTGAATTGAGTAATGCCAAAGGAATTTTGGGGCAAATATTTACCAAAAGTCAAAACAAAATCCAAGACCCTGCAATGTTGGCAAAAATCATTGATATGATTGACAGCGAACAATGGCTAGTTTTGGGTGCTGATGTGAAAGGCGATATTTATGAAAGACTCTTGGAGCAAAACGCACAAGATGTCAAAAGTGGTGCAGGACAGTATTTTACGCCTCGACCTTTGATTCGGGCGATGGTGGAATGTGTTCAACCAAAACCGATGAAAACCATTGCCGACCCTGCTTGCGGAACAGGTGGTTTCTTCTTGGCTGCTTATGATTATATTGTCGAAAACAACAAACTCAATAAAGAACAAAACCAATTTTTGAAATTGGAAACGTTTTTTGGAAATGAGATTGTTGCCGGGACCAGACGATTGGCTTTAATGAATTTGTTTTTACACAACATCGGCGACATCGAAAGCGATAACTTTATTTCTCCTGCCGATGCCTTGATTGCTGCTTCGCCCATCACTTATGATTATGTTTTAGCTAATCCGCCATTTGGAAAAAAGAGTTCGCAAACCTTTACCAATGAAGAAGGCGAGTTGGAAAAAGACGATTTAACCTATAACAGGCAAGACTTTTGGGCGACTACAAGTAACAAACAATTGAATTTTGTGCAACATATTCGTTCGATGCTTAAAACGACCGGAATGGCGGCAGTGGTTGTTCCAGACAATGTTTTGTTTGAGGGTGGTGCCGGCGAAACCGTTCGTAAAAAATTATTGGAAACCACCGATTTACATACCATTTTGCGTTTACCAACAGGTATATTTTATGCACAAGGTGTAAAAGCAAACGTAATTTTCTTCGATAACAAACCGGCAAGCAAAGACCCGTGGACAAAAGAGATTTGGGTGTATGATTACCGAACCAATATCCATCATACCTTGAAGAAAAATCCGTTGAACATTGAAGTTTTAAGAGATTTTATCGAATGTTACCAAGCCGAAAACAGAAACAA
Organism: Chitinophagales bacterium; assembly: GCA_026928325.1. Lineage (GTDB taxonomy): Bacteria > Bacteroidota > Bacteroidia > Chitinophagales > Saprospiraceae > OLB9. The sequence goes on from JAIXKS010000037.1 coordinate 93,511, forward strand.
ACGTACAGAAACCTATCACCCGGAAACCAATCCTGATGGGCGTTGGAGAAGGTTCACTTATGAGGAAATCATAGCGAGAGATAAAACAAGTTTGGATATTTCTTGGCTCAAAGACCAGTCTTTAGCAGATTTGGACAATCTTCCCGACCCTGATGAATTGGCAGAAGAAATTATTGAAAATTTGGAAGCAGGATTGGAAAGTTTCAGAGCGATAATATCGTCTCTAAATAAATAGAACAAATATGATAGTAAAGCATAACAACGTCAATAATAAAGTTTAGAACGAGACAGCTCGAATCGATACCAAGTTTTTGTATCTGGCAGAATGACTTAAAACACTAGAACTTTGTATTTCAACTGGAGTTTTTCGTTCCGAAACTTGCACAAATACCCTAAAATCTGCCAGACCCTAGCCAAAAAAACATATAATCAAAAAAAAGTGGCAACCTGCTTACATGCTGGTTAGCCACTTTCATAAAATCGCTTCGTTATATTTTCTATTACCTTTCTTGATATAGCGATCTACTTTCTATTACAATTTTTTGAATTTTGCTTGGAAAAATCTTAGGTAGGTCGGTTCATAGACCATCTCTAACCCTGTTATCTTATGTCGTTTTTTATAGACGCGCTCTACAGATTCGGCGATAACATCCATGTGGGCTTGCGTATAAACCCGACGTGGAATCGTCAATCGCACTAATTCTAATTCTGGGTAATAATGATCTCCAGTTTTGGCATTTCTTCCCGCTGATACGATGCCACGCTCCATAGTTCGCACGCCACTGTCCTCATATATCTCTGCAGCAAGGGCTTGAGCCGGAAATTGCAACTGTTCTAAATGCGGTAAAAACTTCTTTGCATCAATAAAAATCCCATGTCCTCCTATCGGCGTAACTATCGGAATATTCAAATCCAAAAGCGCTTCTCCCAAGTATATCACCTGCCCGATTCTCGCTCGAATGTGATTTTCATCGACAGACTCTTCGATACCAATCGCCATCGCTTCCATGTCTCTTCCTGCTAGACCGCCATAGGTATGCAATCCCTCAAATACAACCACAAGATTGCTCGCTTCTTCATATTTCTTTTCATCATTAAGGGCTAAAAAACCACCAATATTCACCAATGCATCCTTTTTACCACTAAAGGTAGCACCGTCCGTTTGATCGCAGATTTCTTTGACGATGGATGCAATACTTCTGCGGCTATATCCCGCTTCTCGCTCTTTAATAAAATAAGCATTTTCAGCTATGCGGGTCATATCCAACATCACCTTGATGCCATGCTTGTGGGTATAGGCTCTCAATGCTTTTAAGTTTTCCATCGAAACTGGCTGTCCGCCCGCCATATTGACCGTAGTAGCTACGCAAACGTATGGAATTTTTTCTGCACCAAACTTTTTAACCAAATCATCCAACTTGTTTAGATCTATATTTCCTTTAAACGGATGTGGATTTGTACTGTCATGGGCTTCGTCGATGATCACATCATAAAAGGTACCTCCAGCCATCTCTTGATGCAATCTCGTCGTCGTAAAATACATATTGCCAGGTACAATATCACCTTGCTTGATCATAATCTGCGAAAGCAAATTTTCAGCACCTCGACCTTGGTGAGTCGGAATCATATATTTAAATCCATAGTACTTCTTCACTGCTTTTTCTAGCGTATAAAAGTTTTTGCTACCTGCGTAGGCCTCGTCTCCCAACATCATTCCAGCCCACTGTCGGTCACTCATGGCCGAAGTTCCACTATCTGTTAGTAAATCAATATAAACATCCTCTGATTTGAGTAGAAACGTATTATATCCTGCCTTCTTTATCGCATCTTTCCTTTGTTTTGGTGTCGTCATCTTTAACAATTCCACCATCTTAATTTTAAAGGGCTCCGCCCATGATCTCTTTGGCATATTTCTAATATATTTTTTTAAAACAACTACTAATTAAGACATTTTTGTCTTATTAACAAAACGAAGGTATTCCTGTTTATCAAATCTGTATGACTTTCGTCATATTAATGTCAATTTAAACCCAATAATTATCCCGAAATTATTCAATTGCACATAAGTTTAAATTCACCCAATGGCATCCTTGCAAATGCTGTCATCCAACATGCGAACAGCTCTATTCCTAATAATGGGTTAAATTCATGCCTTGAATGTCACGATTTTCAGATAAAACTCTAATTTTGCATTTCTAAAACCTAAAAACATAAAGCACATGAAGCAATTTCTTATATTTTGTCTTGCCTTGACATTATTTGCATGTAAAAACACGCCCGCTACTACTAGCGAACCAGCGGTTTCCAATGAAGTACAAACAGAGCAAGCGGCACCAACCGTAGAAGCAAATTCTAATGATAAACCCTCTATGGCCGATGCTGGTCAATATGTGGGTAAAAAGCCGTCTGAAGTTGACCTTTTCAGCAAATACAACTTGGAAAACCGAATTGAGCAAATGTTGAAAGGAGAATATCAAAATTTCGTAGAAAGCCGTACCGAAGAATCTGTGATTAATAAAGACGGAGAAATTCTGTATTTCGTCGTTTGTAAAGCATCCAGCTGCCCGGCCAACAAATATTTTGTTATTTTGGATATGTTGGATAGCAATGTCAATGTCATTTCTATAAGAGGTAATCTCCCAAAAAGTTACGAAGAATCCGCTATCATTGGTATGACGGATAAGATTGCTAATTATTTTCAAAGAACACTAGGATCTCCAAAAATATAAGCACGAAATCCTTTTTTTAACTATTTCGGCGGACAATAAAGGCGATATACACGAACGGTATAGCCACCCCAAATCCCAAGTCCTCCTTGAATATTGGAGGTTACTCTCGTGTAGGACGAAAAGGAACCACTATTGGCAGCAGCATAATCTCGAGTATTCCAAAAGTCAAAATGGGCTTTGTCTATCGTACACCATTTGATGTATGCACTATCTCCTCGTACATAGAGACCAAAAGTGTCCGGATCAAAGTCTCCGTTTCGCCTTTGGGCACGTTGTAAAGGTATCTCGAAAGCCTTGCCATTAAATATTGCATCGTCAATCACAGACCCAAAAGGTGGTGGTATAAACTGTCTGTCTCGTTCTGTTGCCGTCAAGTATCGATAAAAATTAGCTTCTTCTGCCGGATCTTCAACCATCACCCTTAATTCAGCCATTGTATCAATAGCTAATCCTGCCGGCTCGACCCATTTGAAATCATATAAGTCAACACCGCTAGGAAGCGTTGTCGTAGCTGTCAATATCTGATCATCAACCTTCACCGTCAAATCGTATCGCCGACCTTCTGCTCTTATCAACTGGTCAGCCAGATCGATATAGACACAAATATTGGATTGCAATGAATCTGTATTGATGCCGAGCAGCTCTCCAGCTTTCTTTTTGATGTCGTCCGGTAGATCCTGCAAACACAACGCTGTAAATTGTACGGTTTGATCGCCATCGAACACGGATACCTCCGCATTTTTTACAAATAAATCGCCAAAATCTTGCCCATCTATAGAGGCAATAAAAGGAATGCTCTTCGTCAAAAACACGTAAGCTGGTAGCGAGCCAATCCCAGTTTCAACATAGCCTTCGACCACGATTTGCGGCTCATATAGGGATGTATCTGGTGTAAATGGCTCTTCACACGATACAAACACGACCATCGCAAACAAAACGAAGCTCCAATACTTCAAAATATCGGTATTTTTGATCTTAATCATTCCACTTAAAATTATAGGTGATACTTGGTATTAATGGAAAAATAGTGATTTGAGTCGCATCAATACTTGTTTTTCCTGATTCGAAGTCAGATTGTGTTTCGTAATTGATGAAGAATGGGTTTTTTCTGTTATATGTATTGTACAAAGAAAAAGTCCAACTTCCTTTAAATTTCCTTTTTGAATCCGGTCTTGGCGTATAAGTAGCCGATATATCCAATCTGTGATAATCATTGAGCCGTGCACTATTCCGAGGCCCATAAAAGAGATTTAAGTTTTGCTCTATGAGAAAAAAACCACTTACTGGCGTATATAGTTTTCCAGTACCATAAATAAAGACCGCACCAAAATCCCATTTTTTTGACAAGTTATAATTGGCTACTATCGACAAATCATGCGGACGATCATATACCGCCGGATACCACCTGCCCGATTCGATATCCGGAAACGAGCGTTCTGACTTAGACAAGGTATATCCAATCCAACCATTGAGTTTGCCTTTTGACTTTTTAATAAAAAACTCTGCGCCATACGCTCTCCCTATCCCTGAAACGAAGGCATCTTCGACATCCTTGGAGATGTCCGCAACGTAATTATCGGCATAATCAATCTGGTTTTTCAAGTCTTTATAATAAACCTCAAAAGATATTTCATAAATGTCATTTTGTAGATTTTTAAATATTCCCGCTGCATACTGAATGCCTCGCTGAGGCTTCACAGTTTCTGTGCTGGGTACCCATACATCCGCAGGCAAGGTACTTGAAGAGTTGGATACCAAATGTACATATTGGGTCGTTGCTGCTACACCCGATTTAAAACTTAGATCTTTATTTATTCTATAATTTACCGATAATCTGGGTTCTAAGCCACCATAAGTTTTTACGGATTCTAAACGACCATATTCTTTAAAATCAATTTTCGAAGTATAGGGACCTGTTTGCTGAAATGCACTCAAGCGGATTCCTGCATTCACATGCCATTTATTGCTAAGTTTCATATCATCTAAAAAATAAACCGCTGTTTCGTGACCGTATTTGGATTGGAGATTACTACTAAACTCGACTTCTCCACTTGATGCTTGGGCTGTATTGGGTGTCATCGTGTGGTAGGTGTAGTTTGCTCCATACTTTAAGGTATGGATCGTATTATAATAATGCTCCACTTCAGCCTTTAAATTCCAATCTTTAACGCCTGAAAACAATTTAAAAACAAAATCTTCTTGTCCACCTGTAAATGTAAATCTATAATCATTGTAAATGGCCGAAACATTCATAAACATTTTATGGTTGAACAGATGGTTCCATCGCAAGGTTGCCGTTTTATTTCCATAAGGCATATCAAAATAAAAATTGCGCGTTGCTTGCCTAAATTTCAAAATGTCATCACCAAAATATCCGCTGAAGAATATTCGATCTTTATCCGAAAATGTATAATTCCATTTGGTATTCAGGTCATAAAAATAATAATTCGTTCCTTCAAATTTCCCACCTTTTAGTGCGGGTTGTACTAGATCCAAAATGTAGGTACGTCGTCCCGAAATGATAAAGGAACTTTTGTTTTTTACGACGGGACCTTGCACCGTAAGTCTTGAAGATATTAAGCCAATACCTCCTTCTACAATATATCTTTGATCATTGCCTTCCTTCATTTGAATGTCCAAAACGGACGATAAGCGACCACCAAAATTGGCTGGCATTCCTCCTTTGATCAAGGTCGTATTTTTCAAGGCATCGGAATTAAACACCGAAAAAAATCCCAGCATATGCCCGGAATTATATACCAAGGCTTCATCTAATAACACTAGGTTTTGGTCTGGTCCGCCACCGCGCACATAAAATCCGGCATTCCCTTCGCCCGATGACAGCACACCAGGAAGTAATTGAATCGATTTTAACACGTCAATTTCACCGAAAATAGCAGGTAGCTTTTTAATATTCTCAATCGGCACTTCGATGGTGCCCATTTGCGTACTTTCTACATTTTTACGGCGCTCTTCCCGATCCGCCGAAATGATCACTTCCTGGATAACGACACCTTCTGAAAGTTGAATATTTTTAGCCAGATTTTGACTGATGCTTACGGGAATGACATATGGTTCGTAACCGACATAACTAACGCTCAATTGGTATTCACCCTTGGGTATCGTCAAAGAATAAAATCCATAATGATTGGTCACTGTCGTGAATGTCTTCTCGCCAACTAGCACGATACTCACGCCGATCATGGTTTCGCCGCTGTCCTGATCTTTCACATAACCACTGATGGAGAAATTTCCTTGCCCCATTGCAACGGTAGTCAAAAAAAACAACGAAAACAAGACAAAAAACGGGTTCATAACCTTCGTACCTCTTAAAACATCCCTAAAAAAAAATCCCACACTTATAATATTTAAAATCTCTTATACTCAAACCATTGTAGCAACCATCATAAAAAGCGAATGACCTTTTACGTCTTACGCTTCTTTTTTTCAGCTGCAGGAAAAAGGATATTATTCAAAATCAATCGATATCCCGGACTATTGGGATGCAAACTAAGGTCTGTTTCCGGATCACCCACCAAATGTTGGTAATCTTCAGGATCATGCCCACCGTAAAATGTCCATGTCCCAAATCCTCTCGTTCCATGAATATACCGTGCCTCTCCAGCTGATTTATTATCTCCGAGAATCAATACATCCGGTTTAATTGTTGATTTTTTGAATGCTGTGGTCTGCCCCATAAACCCTTTAACCGTAGTGGTATGATTCTGCACGAGCATCGTCGGTATCGGATCCCACTTTGCCGAAAATTCAAAAAGATTGAAGTAATCTAACTCTGGTTTGACCTTTCTACCCTTATTCTCTATTTCTGAATGTTCGTAAATCATAGGATTCAAATTGAGTTGAAAGTTTCTAAAGGCAAAAGTTTTACTAAAATCCAATTTGCTATTGGCGTCCACATCATAGCCATCGTTATCATAGACATCGGCACAGATATCGATACCTTCTGCCGCAAGGGCTATATCATAAGTATCCGTAGCCGAACACATAGCAAACATAAATCCACCGCCTTCTACGTATTCTTTAATCTTTTTGGCTACAGCCAATTTTAATTGAGACACCTTATTAAATCCTAGACTTTTGGCCAATTGCTCGGTCTTTTGTTCATTTAGTTTATACCAAGCCGTCCCTCCTTGACTCGCATAAAACTTACCATATTGCCCCGTAAAGTCTTCGTGGTGTAAGTGCAACCAATCGTATTGTGCAAGTTTACCCTCGAGCACTTCGCGGTCATAAACTTGTTCAAATGGTATCTCGGCATAGGTAAGTACCAAAGTCACCGCATCATCCCAAGGCTGTATCCGACCTCCGCGAGGATTGAAATCCGGTGTATAAACCGCAATTTTAGGTGCTTTCTCCAATTTTACGGCTTCTTGATTGAGTTCGGGATTTGCTATTTCATTTCGAATGGATATCCATTGAGCATCGGAAATCACATTGTACGAAACACCACGCACCTTCAATTCTGTTTCGATTCGATTGGCATACGGAAAGGCAAAACTGCCTCCGCGATAGTTCAATAGCCAATAAGCTTCAATACCTTGATCGATGACCCAATAGGTAATTCCATAAGCTTTCAGATGATCTTTTTGTTTATCATGCTCCATCGGAACAAGAATATAGGACGCATCCAACCGGAATACTGAAAATATTCCCAAAAGAAATACAATTAATAACCTCACTATAATCTTTTTTTATTTTAAAACGTTTATGCTATTCATAAGATTGCAAATAATATTTAAAAATTTCTTAATCCATTAATTTATAATAAATAAATGTATAATTTTTTAAATATTTGCACCGTAATAGAAATTAACACGTGATAAATACATTTAGTTTTCCATACCCTTGGTGGTTTTTCTTTTTTTGTCTAATTTCTGGAATAGGCTATGCGCTAGCCATGTACCTAAAAGAAAAAAGATTTTCAGACCAAAGCCCATGGTTTACTAGAATCCTTGGTACTCTTAGAGCTCTTAGTGTATTTCTTATCGCCCTCCTTTTATTGTCGCCTTTTATTAAAACAATCCAAGAAGACATTAAGCGACCTTTGATCGTCATTGCTTCCGATAGATCCGCTTCTATTGAGGCTGTAGAAAGCCCTGAAAACCTAAAACGCTATAACGAGGAGGTTGGCAATTTAAGCAAAACACTTGCTAACCAATATGAAGTCAAAACGCTGGACTTTGCCACGGAGGTCTATCCTCAAAAGCAGGACAGCCTCCTAGATAAAAGCACCAATATCAGTCAACTTTTCCGCTATATAGACGATAATTATGGCGATCAGAATCTTGGCGCCGTCATAGTCGGAACGGATGGTATCTACAATGAAGGCAGCAATCCATTGTATATGTCTTATCGTTCGGCTGCGCCTATCTACACGATTGCATTAGGCGATACAACGCAGAAAAAAGACTTGTATATACAAAATGTCCTTTATAACAACATCGCGTATCTTGGTGACAAATTTCCGGTTCAAATCGACATCTCAGCCTTCAATGGCGAAGGACAGACTACTCGCGTGTCCCTTGAAGCCATTAGCGGAAGCAGCACAAGAAAAATCGCTGATGAAGTCATCAATTTAGACACCAAGCACTTCTTTACGACAAAAACCTTTATCATTGACGCCCTAAATAGCGGTGTGAATCGATACAGAGTGCACCTCACAACCATAGATGGCGAACAAAATATTCATAATAACACCAAGGATTTTTTTGTTGAGATCCTCGATGCTCGTCAAAAAATCTTGGTTATCGGCAATGCACCACATCCCGATTTAGGCGCTATAAAAAACATCATCACCGAAAACAAAAATTATGAGGTTACCCTTAGTTTTATAAGTGATTTCAAAGATAATCCTGCTAATTACAACATGGTTATTTTTCACAATCTGCCTTCTGAAACCAACGGCATTGCACCGATTATTTCCCAGATGAATAAACTTGGTATTCCTAGAATATTCATTATTGGTATGCAGACCTCAATCGGACAGCTTAACGCAATCCAAGACGTGGTCAACATCATCGGAAACAGTAGAAATATCGAAGAAATACAGGCAGACTACAATCCCGGATTTACGCTATTTACTACTACGGATGAATTAAAAAACAACCTAAAAATGTTTCCGCCTTTAAAAACGCCATTTGGCGAATATCGGGCGAGTAATACCGCTTCCGTATTTTTGTATCAAAATATAAAAAAGATTAAAACGAATTATCCGCTGATTGCTTTTGAAGAAAAAAACAATGTAAAAACTGCAATTATAGCCGGTGAAGGTTTATGGCGATGGCGATTGGTGGATTACTTACAGCACAAAAATTATGACCTTGTCAAAGAGCTAGTCAATAAAACAGTGCTTTTAACTTCCGTAAAATCCGATAAAAGAAAATTTAGAGTCAGTACATCAAAAAATCTGTACAAAGACAATGAACCCATCCAATTTGATGGCCAATTGTATAATGAAAGCTACGAATTGATTAATGATCCTGACGTAAAACTCACGATAAAAGATGAAAATGGCAAAGAATATCCTTTCACCTTTTCAAAAACTTTAAATTATTATACCCTAAATGCAGGCCTTTTCCCACAAGGTAGTTATAGCTATACCGCTACGACTCAACAAAATGGAAAAACGCTCACTGCTACAGGTCAATTCAATTGCGAATCCTTGCAATTAGAATTATTCGACCTAACAGCCCGACATGGTCTATTGAGAAGCATGAGCGACCAGCATGGAGGAATGATGGTGTACCCTTCGAACATATCAGAACTTCAGCGTATTTTAGTGGAAAATAAAAACATCAAACCCGTCATGTACGAAACTAGGAGTACCATCGGTATTATTCATTTAAAATGGTTGTTTTTCGTTATCCTGGGATTGTTGACTATAGAGTGGTTTGTACGAAGGTATTCGGGTAATTATTAAAATCCAAGACCATGCACATTTACTTTGACAATGCATCAACGACGCCCATGCATCCCGAAGTGTTAAGTAACATGTATGACGTGTTAGCCCAAGACTTTGGCAATCCTTCTTCGATTCATTGGCACGGTAGAAAAGCTAAAAGCCTCATCGAGCAATCCAGAAAATCAGTAGCGAAGGCCTTAAATGCGTCTATTGGCGAAATATTTTTCACCTCGTGCGCCACCGAGGCTACCAATATGATATTAAAAATGGCGGTAGAAGATCTTGGCGTCCGTCGCATCATTTCCTCTCCTACCGAGCATCATTGCGTCCTTCATACCCTTGATTATTTGAAATCAAAAAATCTTTGCGATATTGTTTATTTGCAAGTAGATCAAGAAGGCCATATTCAGGAAGAGGCACTCATCAACCTCCTTGAAAACGACGACACAAAAACACTCGTTAGCTTGATGCACGGCAACAACGAAATTGGGACCATGCATGATATCACACGCATTGGCCAAATTTGTCATGAACACGGCGCATTATACCATTGTGACGCTGTGCAAACGATTGGGAAATATGCCATTGACGTACAAAAATCAAACATCAATTTTCTAACAGGAAGTGGGCATAAATTTCATGGGCCTAAAGGTATAGGCTTTGTATTTATCAGTAATGACAATATTATCTCGCCTTACATCTTAGGAGGTGCTCAGGAACGCAATATGCGAGCAGGCACAGAAAACATTGCAGGCATAACCGGTATTGCAAAGGCTCTTGAACTCGCTACGTCAGATATGGATAAAAATCATCAGTATGTTACTAGCTTAAGAGAACGATTTAAATCGCTATTAAATCAACATATTCACGACGTACGTTATAACGGTGACCAGAACAATAGCTTTATGGCACATGTATTGAACGTTTCATTTCCACCTTCTTTACATGCCGATCTTTTGGTAATGAATCTGGATATAGAAGGCATATCGACTTCTTCGGGTAGTGCTTGCAGCTCAGGCATTGAAGAGGATTCTCATGTGCTCCAAGCCATCGGGCATCCGACGGAACGCAAAGCGATTCGTTTTTCCTTTTCTCCTAACAACACCCTCGAAGAAGTAGCTTATACGATCGAAGTGCTCAAAAGGTTATTAGCTTAAATCAAGGCTTCGTTTTTCGGCCAACAAATCGAACCACATGACCGATTCCCTTATGGTGTTCGCCTTCGGATAAGGTTATTTCCGTTTCTTCTAAATGTATGATTTCAAGCTGTTCGAAGTCTTTGCGAATGTCTTCCTTAGAAAATAACATAGCAACATCTTTAGGGCCTCCAACTTGTGGATTTTTCGAAGCATATTCAAGATTCTTTTTACTAAAACCTTCTAAAATTATTACGCCGCCTGGTTTTAATACTTGCACTAAACTTTGATGGAACTGTGCTCTATCCGCTTCAAGCCAATGTGCAAAAATCAAAGCCACAGCGTCATAATCATTTCCCGAAAATGGGTTATGGCGCATATCACCTTGCACGTAATTTACAGATACATCAAACTCAGAAGCGAGCTGTTTGGCCTTTTCGATTCCTGCAGCACTTTGATCAAAAGCATCCGCCACCCATTGTTTTTGAGCGGCATATACACTATTTCGACCTTCGCCTTCTGCGGGCAACAATATCTTCCCTGGTGATAAGGTATCTATAACTTGCTTATAAAAAACATTGGGTGATTTTCCATAAACAAATTCATCCGTATTGTAGCGAATATCCCAAAAATTCTCCATGTTTATTTTTTTAAGAATTTAATTCTATAATAAGAACGGTGCCTTTAGCCTCTAAGTTTTCTATAAAACCGAGATCTTATGATTTAATTGCCTCATAAGAGGTAAGCATTTCGCGAATCCAGTCCGGAATAGCGATCGATTTACGTTCCTTCATATCAAACATGATTTGAGTTGTCGTCCCAAAAGCATGTTGAACTTGAGTCCCTTCTAACTCAGAGACAATACCGTATTCTAATACAAAACTCTTGTTTCCCATCGACGACATCCGAACCAAAACCTTAACATGTTGATCCGTCAATTTGATTTCCTTTATAAAGTTCAAATTGACGTTTGCAATCAAAAACATATCCTTTTGCCAATTCCACTCCGGACATGCAGCCATAATATACTGGCTTCTCGCGATCTCTAGATATGTAAGATAGGTCGCATTATTGACATGACCTAAAGCATCGAGGTCTTTCCATCGCATTTGGATTTCTATCCCAAATTTAAAATCTTCAAGGTTCATGAATACCAGCTTTATGTAAAACAAAAATGTTGCTTATGATACAAATACCATAAACACACTAATTATTAATTAAGTTAATCATTTTAAAACGGAATGGGCACCCAATCAAGATGCCTCCACGATTTCACTGTCAGTTTTCTTGATATCGAAATAAGAAAGTAAATCACCTACCCTATTTTTCAAATCCTTCCTATTGACAATAAAATCCAAAAAACCATGTTCTAGTAAATATTCCGCAGTCTGAAATCCCTCGGGCAAATCTCTTTTGATGGTCTCTTTAATGACTCTCGGACCAGCAAATCCTATTAAAGCTTCTGGTTCGGAGAAATTAATATCACCCAACATCGCATACGAAGCGGTCACGCCACCTGTAGTCGGATCCGTCATAAATGAAAGATAAGGAATACCCTCCTTAGCTAATAAGGTCAACTTAGCAGAGGCTTTAGCCATTTGCATTAGTGAAAATGCGGATTCCATCATACGAGCACCTCCAGACTTAGAGATAATCATAAAAGGTGTGCGATTTTCAATCGAATAATCAATAGCACGCGAAATCTTTTCACCAACTACAGAACCCATCGAACCACCAATAAAACCAAAATCCATACAAGCTATCGTCAGCGAATGTCGATTGACCTTACCGGTCGCTACCGACATCGAATCGTTGAGTTTCGTCTTTTTATAAGCCTCATCTAAGCGATTTTTATAAGATTTCATATCCGAAAACTCAAGAATATCCACGGATTTTATTTCATCAAAAAGCCGCATATATTTTCCATCAAAGAAGATATCAAAATATTCCGTAGAGTTTATTCTAGTGTGATACTCACACTTAGGACAAATATAAAGATTTTCTTTCAACTCCTTTATGGTCGTCATTTCTCCACATCTGACACATTTATGCCAGAGACCATCCGGAGTTTCTTTTTTATTTTTTGTTGCAGTTTGAATACCTTCCTTAAGACGCTTAAACCAACTCATAAATTAAAAATTTAAGGCATTTGACTATTATCTGAATGCAATACAATCAGCAAAAGTAACAATAACAAGTTAGAAGCAAGCAATATTCTTGAAAATTTATTATATAATTTATTTAGATATGTATAAGTAATACGAAAGCAATTTTTGAAGCAGCCGAAAGATTTACCCTACAAAATATCTTAATTCAAGGCTAAAAACACAGATTAAGCCCTTACAATCCCGAGGATTTCAAATAAAGGAATCCATTGTTTTAATGGAAAATGGACTTATATGAAAGTCACTTTCGCCTAACAACCTACCCACTTCGGATAAAAAATGGGCAAAACTTCCTTTTTCCTCCAATCAAAAGCCAATTCGAAACGTCACCAACAAAATAGCCACAAAAGAAAAATTGTAAAATTGTAGAAAATTTTTTTATATTAGAAATAACTCGTATCTTTGCCAAGTAAATTAAAAGGCCGCATTTTCAGGGCTTTTTTTTAAACATATTTTTAGATAATTTTGTCTTAAATAATAATTAAATTTACACTTTATTATAATGAACATTGAATTTGATTTATCGAAGGAAATAGATGTAAGGGATTTAATTCCTATTAAAAGACACGAAAATCTTTTGAGAATATTTAAAGATTTGCCTGTAAATCAAAGTTTTATTTTTATCAATGACCATGATCCACTTCCATTATATTATGAGTTCCGCTCTATACATGGAGATGTAGTCGGTTGGGAGTATCTAAATAAGGGTGGTCGAGAATGGAAAGTAAAAGTAACCAGAACAGAAGATTCTGTTAGTAAGGAATTTAAAGACATTTCTACACTCATTGATTTGAGAAAAGTCGATGAAAAGGATTGGAAACACGTTGTATTTCATAGATATGGGATGATGGAAGAAGGTGACACTATGGAGTTAGTTGCTGCCCTTGATCCTAAGTCGATACATGGAATATTTGTTCAGAAATTTGATGGTAAACATACTTGGATTTATAAGAAAAATGATCCTGAAGAATATGTAGTTCATATTACAAAAAAAGCTGCCAGTGGCTTAGGAGACGACGGATATGCAGTTGTCAATGAATTTGACGTTCGTCCCTACTCTCCCACAGATCGACACGAAATGTTTTATAAGGCATTCGCAGATTTAAAGCCCGGTGAAGCATTTGTATTTGTAAATGATCACGACCCCAAACCATTATATTATCAGATGGAAGCCGAAAGCAAGGAACCCTTCAAATGGGAATACTTGGAAAAAGGACCGGATGATTGGAAAGTAAGGGTCATAAAAACAATTGCCTAAATAGGCATTTTCAACAAGCTTCTCATATTCAAACATTGTTATAGATTTTGTATATAGGAGCGGACTAAAGAGTTCGTTCCTGTATACTATTTTAGCCCATTTCAAATTATGATTATGTTAGCTTATAAGATAAACTACTCAACGACAATAGAAAAAATAGAAATCAGAAAGTCTCAATTTGAAGTAAAAGCAGGTTGCATATTCAGATTTGGTGACGTAATCCATGTTAATATCTCATCCAAATACTAGTCTCTATGATTAAATTATCAACGGCATAATATGCAGTCATCAAATTATTCGTATCTTTACAGCTATAATCCGAATGATGCATTAGTAAATGTATTACGAGTCAATATAGCATTAGATCAGCCGTTTATCGGACTTATTAGCCGAAACTCTAGCGATGGACTATGTTTTTCGATAATAAAACCATGATATTTTGCGCTTTTGCCACTTTAACAAAATCGTGTACATCAGTCGGGATGATAATTCTTAATAGTTCTATATCTAGTGATATTATATGAGTCAATGCCTTGTTTGTGGTCATAACGAGATTAGCCCAATACTCGAAGTTTCTGATTATTCGATTTCCAACGAAACGTTCCATATTCACCAATGCGATCATTGTGGATTTCGGTTTACCGCCAATCCTCCTTTAGAGGATGCATGTGGCAAATACTATCAAGATGAAAAATATATTTCCCACTCCAATACCAGTAAAGGCATCGTAGCAAAATTGTATCACCAGGTGCGCTATATTATGCTTCGTAGAAAGCATCAACTACTCACTAAAATATCTAATGGCACCAAAGTTTTAGATGTGGGTTCTGGAACGGGTTATTTTTTGAACCATTTAAAATCAAATGGTTATCAAGTACAGGGCGTAGAAATGAGCGATAGCGCCAGAACATTCAGTATCCATGAATTTGGAATTAATGTCGTAAAATCTATTGACGAAATTGAAAAGCATCAGAAATTTGATTGCATCACATTATGGCATGTATTAGAGCATTTGTACAACCCTAATAAGTACATGCAAATATTTAAAGAACTTTTGGATACTCATGGGACACTCGTGATTGCCCTACCCAATCACCTGAGTTTTGATGCAAAAAAATACAATACATATTGGGCAGCCTATGATGTTCCGCGGCACTTATGGCACTTCAATCCATCAACGCTAAGTAGCTTTGCGCAAAATAATGGATTTAAGGTAACTCAAAAATATATGATGCCATTCGATCCATTTTATAATTCAATTTTAAGTGAAAAATATAAAAACAACCAGTTTGGGCTAATTAGTGGCTTTTGGAATGGATTGAAAGCTTATTTTACTGGTCTAAAATCAGTGGATCACGCTAGTTCTGTGATTTACATTTTGAAGCCCATCCAAAACTAAAGATTCTAAAATAAACTCAATTGCTGGCCTTCATTTGCCTTTTGGTCATCATCTTGTATAGGCAATATCAAATCTTTGTCATTGGCATAAACGCTGTTAATATCCGAAGAAACCCGATAAGATTCCATGGCATCCGAATCATAAGATACCAATAACTTGAGCGCTTCGCTTTCAGAGATCGTTTGATCAAGCCAAAGGAATTCATGATTAGGTTCTACAATGGCAGGCATCCGATGATGCAACGGACTCATAAATGCATTGGCTTCCACCGTTATGATGGTAAAAGTATCTATTGGCTCATTATTGTCGCTATCTATCCATGTATCCCATATTCCTGCTACGCTAAATATTTCAAGGGATTTCAACATAATTCTATATGGAACTTTAGTAGCGCCTCGTTTCTCCCATTCATAAAATCCGTCCATTGGAATCAGGCATCGATGCGAGGCCAAAAGATGCTTAAAAGCCGGTTTTTCTCCCAGCGTCTCTGCCCTAGCATTAATCAATTTAGACCCAATACGCATATCCTTACTCCAAGAGGGAATGAGACCCCATCTTAAAAAACTCAATTGAAAACCGTCTTTATTAAGACATATAGGAAAATAATGCGTAGGAGCTACATTAAAGTTAGGAAGTATCAACGTTTGATCTAAATCCGTATTACAAAACGATGATTTATATCTTTGCTCTAATTCTTTCTTGGTTTTAGTCAATGAAAAACGACCACACATTACTGTGCCGTTTTAACATAGTTGTCAATTCCCTTTTGTTTAAGTTGGGCAGAAACATTACGAGCTTTATCCTCAGAATCATATTTTGCAGCTAATACAGAGTGATATTGAGAAGATTGAAATATCACAATCCGAGCATCTTTATAACCTAATTTATGCAACTTTGCAACTAGGGACTCTGCATTTTCCTTAAGCAAGAAACTACCAGCCATCACTAAATATTTGCCTTCGGGATTAGATTGATCAATCGTCTCGATTGACTGAACCGGTTTATCTGCTTGAGTAACGGGCTTATCCTTTTTTGGAGGAGGATTACTTGGAATACCCGACTTCTTTGGTGGCTCTGGATCTTGTTTTGTCTTTTCCAATTCTAAGACTTTTTCATCTAAGCCCTCATAGTCAAAATCTCCATTTACAATATCGGCATCACTTATAAACTCATTGCCGACATCTATTGTATCTACAACAACATCTGAAGGTGCATCTATGATACTATCCATAGGCACAACTTCTTTGACATCCATTTTTGTTTTACTCGTATAGGTATCCATGGTATTCACTACCAAAAAATATACAAGCATAATAGCTACCGCATAAATAATAATTCTGACTAAACGTCCCAATTCCCTTACTTTTTTATCAATATTAAAACCAAAAAGATCTAATAATTATTACAAAAATAATTAAAAATATGATTCATTGCATCATTAATTCAGATATATTATATATTTTTTTATATTTATAGACAAAAAAAGGGAGAATCATCATAAATTCTCCCTCCTTTTATCAATAATCAATAATATTCTATCGAATCACGGTAACATCTCCAGTTGCTATGATCTCGTCATCTGTATCACTCG
>JAIXKS010000048.1:0-6298 GCA_026928325.1 Chitinophagales bacterium
TCCGTATTTTTGCCCTAAATTTTAAGCTTTGAAGTATCTTTATTTGTTTGCCGCCATGCTGATGCTGGCTTCTTGCCATGATAAGGAGGTATATAGTCATACTTATACCTTGGATGGCGTTTGGACTTATGCAGATTCGTTGGTGTTTGATTATCGCATTGAGGATACGCTGACACCTTATGATTTGAAACTTTTGGTGCGACATAGTGACGCTTATGCTTATGAAAATCTTTATATTCAGGCATCGACATCTTTTCCAGATGGCCGGATTGTGGTCAATCCCGTATCGCTGGAGTTGGCGGATCAACAGGGTCAATGGGTCGGAAAATGTAGCGGGCATACTTGCAATGCCGAGATAACTATGGCGAGTAAGGCTTATTTTCAGGTGCCGGGAAGCTATCGATTGGTTTTAAAACAGTTTTCTAGGATGGCGTCGCTTGATGGAGTCGAGGCTGTCCAACTTCAGATTCTTCGTTCTAATTAATTATACGGCATGATGAAGTCGAAGTTGCCCATACAGTATCTGAATTATGGTTTTGCGTTGTTGTTTTTGGCGTTTATTGCCTGGTTTAAATGGCAACATCACGAATTGTGGAAAGACGAATGGCAAGCTTGGTTTGTAGCTAAGGATAAAAGTATCGGTGATATGTTGTCCTTCCTTTACTACGAGGGACACCCAGCTTTGTGGTATGTATATCTTAAAGTTTTTTCGATTTTTGCAAATGGTAGCAATGATTTACTCTTGCTAAATGTAGCCCATTTATTGACGGTCGCCGGTGGTTTATACTTGTTGTTTATCCGATTGAGGTTGCCGCTATTGGTCAAAGTGATGGTTGCCTTGTCTTATTTTTTGTTGTTCGAATATGGAATCGTCAATAGAGGCTATTATCTGGTGATTGTCTTTGTGTTTTGGGCGGCCTATTTGCTTTCTAAAAAGGAATATAACGCACAGATGTTGGCGGTGGTGCTGTTTCTACTGTGCCAAACGGAGGTTTATGGTGTTTTGATGGCGATAGCCTTGGGATTTTATTTGCTGCACCAACAATATACCTCGGGACAAAAGTTACTTTCTAAACCGATATGGGGTTTGATCCTTGGATTGGGTGTGTTTGTAATCTCGGTATTTCCGCGCGAATGGGGACATATCGGGCGTACTTCGCCGCAGACGTGGACGTGGTCACAGAAGCTTTTGGTGGCCATCCAGGGCAATCTCACCAATACGTATATGCCTGGTGCGACTTTGGATACATTTACGTATGGAAGTACGGCGTTAGGATTGATATTGGCGGTGTTGATTTTAGTGGCGATGTATTATATTTTCCGTAAGGATAAGGCGCTATTGCTGACGATGGCGATGTTTTTATTGGCTGTCATTGCTTTTAGTGCGTTGATATTTACCGGAGGTATTCGCCAATGGGGTATGGGTTTTGTGTTTTTTGTAGCCATGTTGGCGGTCCGTGGATGGGTGTGGGATAAAGACAAGGTCGTGGCGGGTATCGTTGCGGTTTTCTGCGTGTTTAATATGGTTTATGCATTTAAAGCGGTCAGGGAGGATTACCGCATTCCCTTTACCAATGCAAAAGCTGCGGGTTTGTTTATCAAGGCGAAGGTACCTGAAAAAGTTCCGGTGGTGGCTTTAAATAAATTTGATGCTACGCCCGTTATAGGATATAGTGGCCGCAAATTTTACGAATTGCCGGATGGCGTGCCTTTTAGTTTCTTCCGATGGGTTGATAAAATTTATGTTCCTACCGAACCTGAATTACAGTTATTTGGAAAGTTTAAGGGTGTTGGTGGTATCATTTTACTGTCTTCAAGCCCGATTGATGCCGGACGTTTTCCATCGGCTGTATTGTGGCAAAAATTTGATGCGTTAAATTATAAAAATGAGTCGTATTTTATTTACACATTATCAGTGCAATAAATCGCCTAATAATGATGTTCGGCGAAAATGCGGATTCGCAATTAAAATTTAAGGAAAGGCTTATTGCTAAAATTAAATTCATAAAAAAGACTTAAATATTAACTTAATAAAAATTTTATTTCGTTAAAAAAGCGTTAATAACTTGTAGATTGAAACAAAAGGGAATACCTTTGCGTTATGTTTTATAGTTGTTAGATTAGAAGTAAATTGAAAAAAGTTACTTCATTTTTAAAAGGTGATTTGTTAGTTAATAAAAAAACGACTTCAAGCGATTGGGTCGTTTTTTTTGTTTATAGCCGTTTGAAACGGAATTGATCATTCTATCCGAGGCTAAAAACTTTCGTTGAATGTGATATCGTGTATTTCTAATGCCCAATTGCAATTTTTTATAAAGATCCGGCTCATAGGATAGTCAATTTCGTAAATAAAAAACCAACAAATCTTTAAATTGTGGATCTCTATAAAACAAAATGAAATTTTTTACATTTACATTATTATGCAGGTGAAATAAAATAATGTATTTCTGACAGCTCAAGATGAAAGACCATATAGATTATACTCCGTTTATCGGAACCGATGTAGGAATCGCAGCTAAATTACTCATTCGTGGTGAGGCAGTCGCTATTCCTACAGAAACCGTTTACGGCCTTGCGGCCAATGCCCTCGATGTGAAAGCGGTAACCAAAATTTTTACTATTAAGCAACGACCTACTTTTGATCCCTTAATTATTCATTTTTCGGATTTATCTCGGGCGGATGACTATGTGCTTGAGGTTCCAAAGATTTTTAAGAAGCTCGCCGAAAAATTTACGCCGGGACCTTTGACTTTTCTATTGCGCAAAAAACAGAATATTCCTGACTTAGTGACGTCTGGATCGCCTTTTGTAGCGGTTCGTATTCCTTCGCATCCGGTAACGCGCCATTTACTCAACCTGATTGACTTTCCTTTGGCAGCACCAAGTGCCAACCCATTTGGCTATATTAGCCCTACGACAGCGCAACATGTGGCGGATCAGTTAGGTGATAAGATTTACTATATCCTCGATGGCGGAGCGTCAGAAGTCGGCGTCGAAAGCACTATTGTCGGCTTAAATGCTGAAGGTCAAGTTGAAGTCTTGCGAAAAGGTGGTTTGTCTGTGGAGCGTATCGAGGAAGAAATCGGACCTGTGATTGTTAAAGAAACTTCTACCTCTAATCCTACGGCTCCCGGGATGTTGTCAAGTCATTATGCACCACGAGTGCCGATGATTTTGGGCGATATCGATGCTTTGTCTGCGACGGGCGATCCTGCACGTACAGGTATCATCTCTTTTAATCGTTTTTTACCGAATATTCCGACGAAACACCAGATTGTGCTTTCGGGAACATCGAGTTTTGGAGAGGCAGCCTTTAACCTTTTTGCAGGGATGCGCTACCTTGATAATTGTGATATTGATGTCATCTATGCCGAGTTGATACCAGAACGGGACTTGGGTATCGCTATCAATGATCGCTTGCGTCGTGCAGCATTCAAAGATGAGATATAAGTCTTCTAGCATTATAATCCAATCATGACTTCAGTTTGAGCCCATATTATTGTTACAAGAAAGCATAGTAATAATGCAAAAATCAAACTTTCAGATTGAAAACTGTCTATTTTCTAAATTTTGATAAACTGACTGTGAAAAGGATGTTGAAAAGTTTGTATTTTTAGAGCAACTAAATAATAAAAAAAATGTTACTTTGGGTATAGATGAATTTGAGTAGCAAAAAATGAAGTTAGAAGAAAAAATATCGCTTGAAACTTTGGACGACAAACAGTTCAAAATTCGTATTTCAGAACCTGAAAACTACATTGAGGCCGTATTGACACATTATTTGCACAACTCAAAAAACGGAATTTCCCATTTTTATAAAAAAGATGCAATTGCATTTACCAAAGAAATTCTAGAGTTCAAATATCCTGAAGAAAATGTAACTTTAAAAGTTGCCGAAGAGGCTCTACAGTACGGAATTTTTGATACATTCGAAGTTCCTTTTCCGCCAAACGATAATCCAAAATTTAAGTTTATAGATTTGTTTGCAGGCATTGGTGGCTTTCGTTTAGCATTGCAAAATCTTGGAGGAAAATGTGTGTTTACAAGCGAATGGGATAAAGAAGCAAAACGAACTTATAAAGCTAACTTTGGTGAAACTCCATTTGGTGATATAACAAAAGAGAAAACGAAATCATATATTCCAGACGGTTTTGACATACTTTGTGCTGGTTTTCCTTGCCAAGCATTTTCAATCGCAGGAAAAAGAGGAGGTTTTGAAGATACAAGAGGAACACTCTTTTTTGACGTTGCAGAAATTATAAAACGTAAACAACCAAAAGCAATATTTTTGGAGAACGTAAAAGGTTTACGAAATCATAACGGAGGAAGAACATTAGCAACAATCTTGAATGTTTTACGAAATGATTTGGGGTATTTTGTACCAGAACCTCAAATTGTAAATGCAAAAGATTTTGGAGTTCCGCAAAATAGAGAAAGAATTTACATTGTTGGATTTCATTCAAGTACAGGAGTTAATGAGTTTTCTTATCCTAAACCTTTAGATATAAGAACATCTTTTGCAGATATCAAAGAAAAAGAAGTTCCTGCAACTAAATACTATTTATCAACTCAATATATGCAAACATTAGAAAATCATAAAGCAAGGCACGAAAGTAAAGGCAATGGTTTTGGTTATCAGATCATTGCAGATAATGAAATTGCAAACGCTGTAGTTTGTGGAGGAATGGGTCGAGAGAGAAATTTAGTTTTAGACCATAGAATTACGGACTTTACACCAACAACTCATATTAAAGGAACAGTAAATCGAGAAGGAATTAGAAAAATGACACCACGAGAATGGGCAAGACTGCAAGGATTTCCTGACAATTATTTAATTCCAGTTGCTGACGCTTCCGCTTATAAACAGTTTGGCAACTCTGTTGCAGTGCCTGCAATACAAGCTACTGCAAATGAGATTTTAAAACTACTAATCAACATTACCAAAACTAATGATAACGGGGAATAAAGGGGAATGGAGTGAAATTTATACGCTTCTAAAAGTAATTGCAGATAAACGACTTTTTGCGGGAGATAGACACCTAAATAAAATTGAAAATCTGATTTTCCCAATTATTAAAGTGTTACGTGATGAGAGTAACGGAACGTTTGAGTTTAGCTACAATAAAGATTTAGTAATTGTAAAAAATAACGATGCAGAGATTAGAATAGGTGTAAACGAATTCCAAAAGCAAGCTCATTTCTTGCTTACAAAACTCAAAGAAAAAACCAATGGAACCTTTTCAATTCCAGAAATACAAAGTTTTATAAACTCTTTTAATAGTCAAACTTTAAAAGCAAAATCTACAGTAAAAAGTGATATTAGAATTGTCATTCACGACCAACGGACAGGAACAAATCCCGAACTTGGTTTTAGTATCAAATCTCAACTTGGTGGAGCATCCACATTACTGAACGCAGGTAAAACAACAAACTTTATTTACAAAGTAAATAAGTTGAATTTAACTACCAAACAAGTTGAATGTATTAACGCAATTGATACAAGAAGTAAAATAAAAGATCGTATAGAAGAATTGCAAAAACTTAATGGGGAATTTAATTTTAACAAACCCGAAAGTTCAGTATTTGAAAACAATTTGGTTTTAATTGATAGTGCTTTACCGATAATTATTTCAGAGATAGTATTTTTATTTTTTACTTCTAACCTTTCAAAAACTTTGGACTTGGTAAATGAAATTTCAGCAAAAAACCCACTCAGTTATAACTTGGAAAACAATCACCCTTTTTACACTTACAAAATCAAACGATTCCTAACTGACATTGCATTAGGAATGATGCCGTCAAAAGTTTGGACAGGCGAACTTGATGCAACGGGCGGTTATTTAGTCGTAAAAGATGACGGAGAAATATTGTGTTACCACATTTACAACCGAAACGAATTTGAAGATTATTTATTTACTAATACCAAACTCGAAACTGCAAGTAGTACCCGACACGAATTTGGGACGGTTTACGAACAAGACGGACAATTATACTTCAAACTGAACCTACAAATACGATTTTTATAAACGAACAGAACACCATATCATCCAGTAATAATGGTTTTGCATGAGAGTGGATTAAGGGCTTGGTATCATACTTTTTTTTTGTAAATTTGAAAATTCTTCTACGGTTGGAGTTTCGTGTTAAAAATCCACTCCTTTTCAAAGTCGCGACTCTTAGCATTTCAAGCTCATGAAACGCATTCAAAAAATAGCCAAATACCAACGAAGTGTCACGTCAATAGACGATTTATTCATAAGTTTGTAATTTTTTTATTTAAATAAATAGGAAATTTGAT
>JAIXKS010000048.1:6308-15896 GCA_026928325.1 Chitinophagales bacterium
GACGATTTATTCATAAGTTTGTAATTTTTTTATTTAAATAAATAGGAAATTTGATAACAATATCCAATATTTGCATTTTAGTGTAATTATTATTAAACCAATCACCATAAATTAGAAGATAAAATGAAGAAGATAGGAATTTTGTTTGGAATGGAAAATACCTTTCCGCAAGCTTTTGTTGATCGAATCAATTCAAAAAATATAAAGGGCGTTGTCGCTGAGGCCGTTCAGGTGGATGTTGTGCAACAAGCAGATCCAACCGCTTATGCTGTTATTGTCGATCGGATTTCTCAAGATGTTCCTTTTTACAGAGCCTATCTCAAAAATGCGGCTTTGATGGGAACAGCTGTTGTCAATAATCCATTTTGGTGGAGTGCTGATGAGAAGTTTTTCAATAACTGTCTTGCCAAAACGATTGGAGTTCCTGTTCCCAATACGGTTATTTTGCCTTCTTACAATCGGCCGGATGATACAACAGAGCAGTCTTTCCGCAACTTGAAGTTTCCGACAGATTGGGATCGCATCTTCAATTATATCAAATTTCCTGCCTATATGAAGCCACATTCAGGAGGTGGATGGAAGAGTGTTTATAAAGTAACAAGCCCAGAGGATTTGTGGCAAAAACACGCAGAGACAGATCAATTGGTGATGTTGCTGCAAGAAGAAATCGTCTTTGACCATTATTTCAGATGCTATTATTTGGCTGGTGATCGTGTGCATATCATGCCTTATGAGCCACGCAATCCACACCACTTGAGATATGTAGTCGATAATCCGACTAAAGACAAGGCTTTATTGGCAAAGGTAGAGGCCTATACGAAGGCTTTATGCCAAGGGTTAGGTTATGACTTTAATACTGTTGAGTTTGCGGTACGAGATGGTGTTCCTATCGCGATTGACTTCTGTAATCCAGCACCGGATGCGGATGTAAATTCAGTAGGCGAGCAAAATTTTGAATGGATTGTAGAAAATGCCGCTCAAATGGCCATTGATAAGGCTTTAAATCACAAAGAAGGGCAAATGAACTTAACTTGGGGTAAGTTTATTAGCAATATTTTTACAGAAGCACCTAAAAAACAGGTGGCTAAAAAAACCAAATAATTCAACAGCATTCCGCTGATAGTTAAAGGGTGTAATATTACGGATGGAGGATAAATTAAAAATGGCTATTTTGGACTTGAATGAAGGCAGACCCAATCAGGGTATGCGTGGTATTCGGGACATTGCAGCCATGTATAGTCATATCTTTGACATTGACGAATTTGATGTTCGAACGAAACACGAAATACCAGACAAGAGTTATGACGTGTATATATCTAGTGGAGGACCAGGTAATCCCATGGAAGGCGACGGAGTCTGGGATAAGTCATGGTATGATTTAGTCGAGACCCTTTGGCAGCACAATAAGGTCAATCAACACGACAAGAAGTACATGTTTTTTATTTGCCACTCTTTTCAGATGGCTTGTAATTATTTTGAGTTGGGAACCTTGGCGCCTCGCAAATCGACTTCTTTTGGCATCATGCCGGTACACTTGACGCGTTTCGGAGAAAATGATGAGATTTTCGGACATTTGCCGGATCCGATGTATGCCGTTGATAGCCGTGATTATCAATTGATTCAGCCAGACTTGGAAGTGTTTCGGATGAATGGTTCGAAGATTTTGGCATTAGAAAAAATCCGCAACCACGTCGAGTACGAACGAGCCATCATGGCAGTACGGTTTTCTGAGGAGTTTGTAGGGACACAATTTCATCCTGAAGCTGATCCGCTCGGTATGAAGATTCATTTTCAAAAAGCCGAAATTCGTGAAAATGTTATTAAAAACTTTGGACAGAAGAAGTATGACACCATGATGGAGCAGATTGACGACCCGGACAAATTAGCCTTGACCCATGATACGGTCTTACCCAAGTTTATTGAAAATGCAGTAGAAAAAATTCGAGAACGAAATTCAGTTTTAGTATGATTCAGGAATTAAGAGATGATTTTAATCGTCGGTTTTCGCAAGAAAAATATCAGCAAGTGCTGGACACTGTCGAGGCGGCCTATCACGTCAAACCCATATTTAGAGTAGCGGAATCTCCATTTTTTATTCCTGACATACTCAAGGAGCGATTGCTGGAAGCGTGTGAAACCATCAACCAAACGATATTGCGGTCGGATATCCTCGAGATTACCCAAGGTGCCTTGTATGATGAATCCTTGATTGTCAAGCATGAAGATGCACATTCAACTTTCTTGCAGATGGACTTTGGCGTAACCATCGATAAAAACGGAGATCCAATGCCGATGTTAATCGAAGTTCAGGGCTTCCCATCTGTTTATTTTTTTCAATATCTCGTGTCTAAGGTATATCACGAAGCCTACGGCATCTCTGAGGATTATACCTGTTATTTTGGAGGTAGAGACAGAGACGCCTATAAAGCATTGATGCAGTCGATTATCATAGGTGACAGTGACCCTAAAGAAGTTGTGCTCCTAGAAATCGAGCCTGAAAAGCAAACGACCTATATCGATATGGCTGCAACAGCTAAGGAATTAGGCTTGAAAGTGCTTTGCCTGACCAAGGTAGAAAAGCAGGGTAGAAAGCTTTATTATAAGGATGATGCCGGACAAAATCAGGAGATTAAAAAAATATACAATAGGGTCATCTTTGATGAATTGGAGCAACGCCCGGATTTGCAGTTGAATTTTAGTTTTACCGATGACCTCGATGTGGAATGGATAGGGCATCCGAATTGGTTTTACAGAATTAGCAAGTATTTACTACCTTATATGGAGAGTAAATACGTGCCGGAAACACATTTTTTAGACCAACTCAGATCTATCCCTGAAGACTTAGAAAATTATGTGTTGAAACCACTGTTTTCTTTTGCCGGTGCCGGTGTTATCATCGATGTTACCCGAGAAGATATCGATCAAATTGAAGATAAATCCAATTATATCTTACAGCGCAAAGTAACATACGAGCCCGTGCTAAAATCACCGGATGAGCCGGTAAAAGTCGAGATTCGCATGATGATGGTCTGGCCTAAAGGTGCGCCTAAAGCGTTTCCTGTCAATAATCTGGTACGCCTTTCTAAAGGCAAGATGATCGGTGTCAAGTACAACCGCGACAAGGATTGGGTAGGAGGCAGCATTGGGTTGTTTAAGGAATAGCATTTCGTCTCGATATGGGGCGTGGAGCAAATCCATGAGTGAATGTTGATTATCAAAATAGTGAACGACCTTTCCTCATCTTATTAGATGTGAACGGTGTCGGATAGCGCATTTTTCAAGGATATTAAATCTTATTTTTATGGATTCAAAAAGTCTATCATGAAAAATAAATTGTTTATCATAATTTGCCTAATTGGCTTGTTTGGACGTAGTAACGGACAACAATTGACTATGAATGATGCCGTTTTAGGGCTGTTTTCTAATCTGCGTGTAGATAATTTGGCACCTTTGGACTGGATTCCCAATCAGGAAGCCTATACAGAGACTGTTACCACTTCGTATGGCAATGCCTTGATAGTAAGAACACTTCCGGATTTGAAGACGGATACGATCATGCGTTCTACAGACATAGACGGACAGAAATTTGTTCCACGGTTAAACTGGATTGATCCGCAAACTGCCTATTTCCGTAAGGATAGCACCTATATGTATTGGAATAGAAAAACCGGTCAAATAACGCCTTGGGTTAGCCTTCCGGCAAATGCTGAGGAGATTTATACAGCCCTAGATACACGATCGGTAGCTTATGTTTTGGATCATGATTTGTATTTGATGACTCGTGATGGACAAGTACATCGGATTACCCACGATGGAAACTACGAAATCGTCAATGGTCGATCAGTACATCGAGAGGAATTTGGTATTAATCACGGCATTTTCTTTTCGCCGAAAGGCAATTATCTCGCTTTTTACCGGATGGATCAATCTATGGTAGAAGATTATCCGATTGTCGATTGGTCGGTAACACCAGCGGTCAATAAAAACATTAAGTATCCATTTGCCGGGCGTACTTCCCATGAGGTAACGGTCGGAGTTTATCATCCCAAGACAAAAAAGACGATTTTTCTCCAAACAGGAATGCCCAAAGATCAGTTTTTGACGAATGTAACTTGGGCTCCCGACGAAAAATTGATTTACATCCAAGTTCTGAACCGAGACCAAAATCACATGCAACTCAATGCGTATGATGCGGCTACCGGTGTGTTTGTTCGAACCTTGTTTGAAGAGCGCGATGATAAATATGTAGAACCACAGCATGAATTGTATTTTTTGCCGGGAGACAAAGCATTTGTTTTTTGGAGCCAGCGGGATGGTTGGATGCATTTATATCGGTACAATCAGGATGGGAAATTGTTAAACCAAATAACGAAAGGCGATTGGCTGGTTAATGAAATTGTAGGCCGCCATGATAAAAATAAAGAACTCCTGATTACAGCCACAAAGGATGGAGCCATGGAAAAACACCTATATGCGGTCAATTGGACCAATGGTCAAATCCGCAGAATAGATACGGATCCCGGGTACCATGTGTTTAAAGCGAGTACTTCGGGCAATTATGTAGTTGATACTTGGACTAATGCCGATACCCCGAGAAAGATTGATATCCTGTCTATAGATCAAAAATATAAGCGAAATTTGCTAACGGCATCTAATCCGCTTCAGGCTTTCAACATGCCGGATGTACGCAATGTAACGCTTTTTGCTGATGATGGTACGGAACTATTTGGTAAGTTAATCACGCCTCCAGATATGGATACGACTCAAAAGCATCCGGTTATCGTTTATCTGTACAATGGACCACATGCTCAGATGAATTTAAATCGTTTTCCGGCCAGTGGCAATCTTTGGTATGACTATATGGCACAACGTGGTTATGTCGTATGGGTTATGGATGGCCGTGGTAGTAGTAACCGAGGTCTGAAGTTTGAACAATCGATTTTCAGGCAATTGGGTAAGTACGAAATGGAAGATCAAATGAAAGGCGTCGAATACCTAAAATCGCTTCCATTTGTTGATGGTAATCGCATGGGTATCCACGGTTGGAGTTATGGTGGATTTATGACGACTTCTTTTATGCTTAGACAACCCGACGTGTTTCAAGTTGGCGTTGCCGGTGGTCCTGTTTTAGATTGGAAAATGTACGAAATCATGTATGGAGAGCGATATATGGACACACCTGAAAGCAATCCCGAGGGATATGCCGAAAATCTCCTCATGGACAAAACCAAAAATCTGAAAGGAAAACTCCTCCTCATACACGGAGCTCAAGATAATGTCGTCGTTTGGCAACATTCTGTCAACTTTTTAAGAAATGCCGTTGCTAATGGCGTTCAGGTTGACTATTTCATTTATCCCGGATATGAGCATAACGTCAGAGGCAAAGACAGAGTTCACCTGATGCAGAAGATTAGTGACTATTTTGATTTATATCTTCGCCCTTAGCCGGTTAATTAGGATTTTTTGATACACTACCATTAAGGGAATATAGATAATATCTTAAAAAAGATTTACCTTTGCGGTTCTTTTTGATAAAGGCTTGATGCTAAAGTGAAATCATAAACCTGAATGTTACATTGGACTCATAATAGATTTTTCTAATGGGTAATTTGGGTTAAAAGCCCAATCTTTAGTGTGTAAAAACCGCTTGCTTTGTAGGAAATCATCGCTAAATCAATGGCTATGTTTGCGTTGCGCACTACGAAGCTCGATATTTTGCAAACTAAATCTTTGAGCCGATTTGAGGATCATTGTAGTATCTCATGATTTGCAAATAACATCTTGAATATAAAACACGGGTATTATGTCCAAATATAATGTTGATTTAAAACAGCTTGATTTACCTCATATAGATAACCTGATTCGCCAATTTTGGGAAGAAAGGGATATTTTTAAAAAGAGTGTTGACCAACGGCCGAAGAGCAATAGTTTTGTTTTCTTTGAAGGTCCGCCTTCTGCCAATGGAAAACCGGGCATCCATCACGTGATGGGACGAACGGTTAAGGATATTTTTTGTCGGTTTCATACGATGCAGGGAAAGCGTGTCGAGCGAAAAGGCGGTTGGGATACGCATGGATTGCCGATAGAATTATCTGTTGAAAAAGAATTGGGTATTACCAAGGAAGACATCGGTATCAAAATTTCGGTAGATGAATACAATCGTATGTGCCGTAAAACGGTCATGCAATACAAGGATATATGGGATGACATTACCCGCAAAATGGGTTATTGGGTCGATTTAGAGCATCCTTATATTACGTTTAATAACGAATATATTGAATCGGTTTGGTGGTTGTTGGGACAATTGTACAAGAAGCAGTTACTGTATAAGGGATATACGATTCAGCCGTATTCTCCGGCTGCGGGTACGGGATTGAGTTCGCATGAATTGAATCAACCGGGTTGTTATAAGGATGTAACGGATACGACGGTAGTAGCTCAATTTTTAGCAAAACCCGATTCCCTTCCGACATTTTTACAGGGCTTGGGCGATATTCATTTGTTGGCTTGGACGACGACGCCTTGGACCTTGCCTTCGAATACAGCGCTAACCGTAGGTCCTAAAATAGATTATGTATTGGTCAAAACCTATAACCCTTATACCTTTAAGGCCATACAGGTAATTCTGGCAAAAAGCTTGGTAGGAGCACAGTTTACGGAGAAAAGATTTAGACACGCTGAATCCGAAGAAGATTTGTTGAGTTATCAATCTACCGATAAGAAGATTCCTTACAGTGTCTTACAAGAATTCAAAGGGGAAGCCTTGATTGGTATCCGATATGAGCAATTGTTGCCTTATGCCTTGCCTTATCAACATCCCGAAAATGCGTTTAGAGTCATTGGTGGAGCTTTTGTGACGACCGAAGATGGTACGGGGATTGTTCATACGGCACCGACTTTTGGAGCTGATGACGCCAAAGTCGCCCGTGAAGCAGTACCTGAAGTTCCGCCGATGTTGGTATTGGATGAAAATGGCAATCCTGTTCCTTTAGTTGACTTGCAAGGTCGATTTAGGGCAGACTTAAAGGATATCGGCGGCAAATACGTCAAAAATGAGTATTATAAAGCCAATGAAGCACCAGAGCGATCCGTAGATGTGGAGATTTCCATCAAACTCAAAGAAGAAAATAAGGCGTTTAACGTCGAAAAATATGTACACAACTATCCGCATTGCTGGCGAACAGATAAGCCAGTATTGTACTATCCTTTAGACAGTTGGTTTATTCAATCCACAGCGATGAAGGATAAGATGATCGAACTCAACAAGACCATCAACTGGAAGCCTGCCCATACTGGTGAAAAACGCTTTGGTAATTGGCTTGAAAACCTCAATGATTGGAATTTATCAAGATCTCGATATTGGGGTATTCCGTTGCCTATATGGCGGACAGAAGACACTACGGAAGAATTGTGTATAGAATCAGTAGCCCATTTAAAAGCAGAGGTCGCAAAAGCTAATGAAAAACTCGGATTGTCCCAATCGGTACCTGAAGACCTGCATCGGCCATATATTGACGATGTCGTTTTAGTGTCCGACTCTGGAGTAGCGATGTACCGCGAAAAAGATGTGATAGATGTTTGGTTTGATTCGGGATCGATGCCGTATGCGCAGTGGCATTATCCGATGGAAAATCGAGATAACATAGACAAGGGCTTGTCGTTTCCAGCCGATTTTATAGCAGAAGGTGTGGACCAAACGCGAGGATGGTTCTTTACACTCCATGCCATCGCAAGCATGGTTTTCGGAAGTGTAGCGTTCAAAAATGTTATTTCTAACGGCTTGGTACTGGATAAAGAAGGCGCCAAGATGTCTAAGAGATGGAATAATGTCGTAGATCCATTTGAAACCATTGAGACTTATGGCGCAGATGCTACGCGGTGGTATATGATTTCCAATGCACAACCTTGGGACAACCTGAAATTTAATGTAGATGGTATCGACGAAGTGCGAAGAAAGTTTTTTGGAACATTATTCAATACGTATTCGTTTTTTGCGCTATATGCGAATATTGATGCATTCGCTTATCAAGAAAAACCGGTGCCATTGGCCGAAAGGCAAGAAATCGATCGCTGGATTATCTCATTACTCAATACTTTAGTCAAAGAAGTCGAAGCAGAATATAGCGATTACGAGCCAACCAATGCATCGAGAAAAATCATGACCTTTGTCGATGAACACCTTTCTAACTGGTATGTACGCTTGTGTCGCCGGCGATTCTGGAAGGGTGAGTATTCTCAGGACAAAGTTGCAGCTTATCAAACCTTATATGATTGTCTAAATACCATCGCTAAGCTTTCAGCACCGATAGCACCGATGTTCACGGATTGGTTGTATCAGTCTTTAAATGGTGGAACACAATTGGAACCACAGGAATCCGTACACCTGGTCGATTTTCCTAAGGCTGATCCGGCAAGTATTGATAAGGCTTTAGAACAAAGAATGGATTATGCACAGCGCATTTCTTCCCTTGTCTTATCGATTAGAAAGAAAGAAAATCTTCGAGTACGCCAGCCATTGTCCAAGATCATGTTGCCCATCTTAGACACGGAGTTTATTAACCAAATAGACAGTGTTAAGGAATTGATACTGTCTGAGGTCAATGTTAAGGAGATCGAATATATTACGGATACAGATGGGTTTATCAGCAAAAAGGCAAAAGCTAATTTCAAAACTTTGGGTAAGCGACTTGGAAAACACATGAAAGAAGGTGCGCGATTGATTCAAGAAATGGATCAAACTGCCATTAGAAGTTTAGAGAAAAATGAACAGTTTGATATTGAGATTGAAGGTGAAAAATATACTTTAATCCCTGAAGATATCGAGATTTTCTTTGATGAAGTACCGGGTTGGCAGGTTGCAACAGATAGAGATATTGTTGTTGCCCTTGACATTAGTTTGACAGATGATTTAATCGCAGAAGGTATCGCCCGAGAGTTGGTCAATAGAATTCAAAATATTCGTAAGATTAAGGAATTTGATGTAACGGACAAAATCCGAGTTCATATTGAAGCCCATGATATCATCCATGATGCGATTGGCAAATTTAGCGACTATATCAAATCGGAAGTATTAGCTGTTGATATTACAATGGATGAAGCAGAAGCCGGAGAAGTAGTCGAAATCACCGATACGGTCTCTTTAAGGGTCTTTGTAGAAAAGGCATAGGATACGCAATATATAAAATTAAAAACACAAAAGCCTGATATTTATCGGGCTTTTTGTGTTTTTAATGGGCAATTATAGTATGGTGGACGGTATCCATACGCTACCATGATAAGGTCTTTTATTTATATCACCTTTGGGATGGATATTTGATGGGTTAAACAATTACACCATTGCAAAATATCATGATAATCTGCAATACAACTTCATTTTATCATGATATTTTGAAGTAAACCCTACTGCAAACGACCTATACTACTTTTTGATCAAATCATAAATCATGCATATCCTCGGGTAAATGCCGGTACAGCCTTGACCTTTTGTTTCTTTTGTGTCAAGACAAAAGAAAAGAGAGACTAAAAATGTCA
The DNA here is from genome assembly GCA_026928325.1 of Chitinophagales bacterium. GTDB lineage: Bacteria > Bacteroidota > Bacteroidia > Chitinophagales > Saprospiraceae > OLB9. The sequence continues at coordinate 15,840 of JAIXKS010000048.1, forward strand.
CTTATGAATAGATTTTAAGCCAAAAGTCTAAAAAGTGAATTATTTGAATTTAGTATT
>JAIXKS010000060.1 GCA_026928325.1 Chitinophagales bacterium
ATCATGAATCCTGAATGTTTCCAAATATACGTATGATAAGCGTACAAACACGAAGTGGTCACATTATCCTTGAATATTAGTAGTCAGCTTAAAAATAGACTTTTACAGGAACGTCTTAGAATTTATAAAAAATTTATAAATTTTTATTTTCCACAATATACTTATAATCAACATACAATACATTGTATAAAAATATATTTAATAAATATTCTAATGTCAGGCAACGTTTAGGGTCAAAAAAGCAGTATATATGTATATAGGAGGTTTGTTTATATAGCGTCATTTTAAAATGAAACAAATAAAATTTAACATTCGATATTATTTCTTAACACGACCTATTTAATAGGTACTAAAGTTTATAAATCATGAAAAGTAATTTTTTATTTACAATTTTAGTCATTTTAATGACGAATGTGTTATTTGCGCAAGATTGGGATTGGTCTAATGTTAAAATAGTAAAACCCGAATTTATCAGAATAATAAAACCTGATAGTGCCGACCATTTTGAGATAAGAACATCGGCATTTACTAAGGATAGCTTATTGATATTGGGCAAGCCATCTAAACAAAACAATGTTTGGCCTTACAATGTATTAGGCATGGACACACTTGGCAACTGGGACATTCTTCCGGGTTTCAATGATGACCAAAATACTTTTGAACCAGAAAGTGATATCATTTTATTCAAATACGATGAAGCCCATGACGAACTCTATGGAGTTATGAAACAAAAGGATGATTTTATGTTATTTAAATCAGATGTCAATGGTAAACATCAATGGATTGAAAAGCTTGTCGGTCTTCCTACAAGTGGTGTAAATCAGATCAGTAAAATCGTTCGTGTGAAAGATGGTTTTTTAATTAGTGGACAAGGTTCTGATACAAGAAATTTTATTATAAAAACCGATGATTCCGGAACGCAATTACTTTGGACTATTAGTGGAAATGATATTTATACCGACATATCCTTAGACTCGGATACAACCTTAGTAAGTTATGGTAAAGATAACAACAAACCGGGTGTTTATTATGTAACATTCAATACCTACACAGGTAAAAGAATTAAAACATATCATGACGAGACTGTTCTTTATGTATATAATGTGTTTAAAGACCCAAATTCGGATGGTTATGTAGCTGTAGGCGACGCATTTAATGAAAATCAAACGAATTTTTTCCCGATTGTAGTTTGGTACGATTCCGAATTCAAAGTAAAGAATAGAACATGGTTTGGAATCAGACCTTATTATGAACCACCAAGACCTTATAGAACGGATAGTCCTTATAAATCTACTATGGATAGCGAGGGAAATATATATGCGGTAATTTTACAATATCTTGAACGCGTTGTTCTTTGGGAACAATGGAGTTCAGAAGTATTAGAGGTTACCAAGATAAACTCTAATGGAAAAATGGAGTGGATTTCAGTAGATTCGATCATGCTAAATCCGATCGGAAATGCTGTTGCAGACAATTGTGTATCCATAGATTTATCTCCAACCGGTAGTGTTTATGTTTCCGGATACTTTAACAACCCAGACATTCCACAAAGACAGGGCTGGGTTGTAAAATACCCTAAACGGGAAAACAAAAACACTACCACAAGTAGCGAACAGACTGTTTTTGACGATCAGATACTAAGTCTTTATCCTAATCCGACATCTGACAAACTCGTCATCCGCACCCATGGCTTGATAGATGATGCCTTGGTGATAATAACAGATAACACCGGAAAAATCGTTTTAAAAAATAGAATAATTTCAGATGCCGTTGAAGTAGATGTACGTCATTTTATATCAGGTATTTACTTCGCTTCATTATCACAAAACGGACAGGTCATTCATACTCAAAAATTTATCAAGCAATAATATTTTTTAATCATTTTAAATCTTAATCGTATGAAAATTTTAAATTTTTTTTCAGCAGTATTTTTAGTTTTTACTTTAGCTTTTTGGTATTCCTGTACTAAAGAAAATGTGACAAAAGATGTAGTATCGAATGACTTAGAAACAGAGCTAAGAGAAGACCCTCCTTGTGAAAATGCAATTGGTAATTGCCCTTTCACAAATCCTTGGAAAAAGGATACGCTTACTGGAGTTATAATTGACCTATATCCTGGATGTACGTTTTATGTAATTTATGAATATAAAGAATGTACTCCTCCACCTGATTATATAACAAAATTTGATGTTAGAATTGTATTGTATGGTTACTGGCCGATATGTGCAGCTTTCGAAGCAGATTATGTAATAAATCCCTTTGTGATCTCTCAGGTTTCCAAGAA
>JAIXKS010000003.1 GCA_026928325.1 Chitinophagales bacterium
AGGCATAGTGGTAACTATGACGAGTATTTTTAACGATGAGATTTGAAAAAAGAACAACATTTCATTAAGATATTTTTGTGGACGGAGCACTAGTATAATTATAGTAAGTATAATAAGCAATAAATGGCTTCCTGTACCATCTAGGGATTATCCTTGGCACCATCTAACTGCTTTCGTTTATTATTGATCAATATTTTGTACCTTTGTGTTCTTAATTTATCAAAAGCTTATAAATATTTCATGGATTATAAAAATAATATACTAGAGACGATAGGCAATACACCAATGGTCAAATTAAATAAAGTCGTTGCAGATTTGCCTTGTTTGGTGCTGGGAAAAATAGAAACTTTTAATCCGGGACATTCTGTCAAAGATCGCATGGCGCTCAAAATGGTTGAAGATGCAGAAAAGGCAGGAAAACTAAAGCCGGGAGGAACGATTATCGAATGTACCTCGGGCAATACAGGCATGGGTATAGCATTGGCGGCAACCATCAAAGGTTATAAATGTATTTTTACGACCAGTGATAAGCAATCTAAAGAAAAAGTGGATATGTTGAAAGCTTTAGGTGCGGAAGTCATCGTTTGTCCGACGAATGTAACTCCGGAAGATCCACAATCGTATTATTCAGTTGCAGAGCGACTGAGTCAAGAAATACCGGGATCTGTTTGGCTCAATCAATATGATAATCTATCCAATCGTCAGGCGCATTACGAATCTACAGGCCCAGAAATATGGCAGCAGACCGCCGGTAAAATCACGCATTTCGTGGTGGGCGTAGGTACAGGAGGAACCGTATCCGGTGTTGCGAAGTATCTTAAAGAACAAAATCCCAATATCAAGATTTGGGGCATCGATACCTATGGGTCTGTGTTTAAAAAATATCACGAAACGGGTATTTTTGACGAAAATGAAATCCATTCTTATATCACAGAAGGAATAGGAGAGGATATCTTACCCAAAAATGTAGATTTTGCGCTAATTGACCATTTTGAAAAGGTCACTGATAAAGATGGAGCTTTGGCGGCACGAAGACTGGCACAAGAAGAAGGACTCTTGCTTGGTTATAGTGCAGGTTCAGCCTTGGCAGGTTTGCGCCAGATGAAAGATCAATTAAAACCTGAAGATGTAGTGGTCGTACTCTTTCATGATCATGGTAGCCGCTATATCGGTAAGCTTTATAATGATGATTGGATGCGAGAACAAGGATTTATGTAAGGCATATCTTCGAATTTATTCCAAATTAGATATATAGGTTATAATCGTAAATGGATTAGCCGAAAATAAAAAAAGCCATTCACTAAGATATTAGGAATGGCTTTTTTAAAAGATGCTTATGGGTTATTTCACTTTTATCTTTTTGGTGCCAATGATATGCAAAAGGCCATCTTTGATTTCTTTAAGCTCAATGACATACTTGCCGGGTTGTTCGTAAACATAAAACAATTCCTTTTGAGTTACAATCAAACGAACACCATCACCCATTTCCATGACGTAGCGCGTTGCCTTTTCATCTTGTAGAAAACGGATGCCTATGGCTTGTCCGGCAGCTATTTTGCTTTCCATTTTGACAAACTTGTCAAATGAATTTGCCGGTGCTTCCTCTTCACTTATCGCTAAAGCAGCCATCGAAGAGACCATAGGACTACCATTGCTTTCAGGAACTGTAGCGGTACTATTGGAAATGATGATTTTTTGGCCAAATAAATAAATTGAACCAATAATACCTGCTAAGACCAAAAGACTTAGTAAAAATGGTTCAATATGGACCTTAAAAATGTGCGATACCTGAAGATGCTTCTTCGGTAGGCGAACAGGCGTGTAATGCTCTATATTCATATAATCGGGTTTGGGTTTGAAAAAATCGGTTTCCAATTTGACAATCTTTATTGTCGCATTTGGAGATGTAAAGGTATGACAAATTAACGAAATAAAAAATATAAATTTAGATTTATATGTCATTTCTATTATACATAAGTTATTAATAGGCAATTATTCATAAATTTATTTATATTCCTATTTGATTATATGAAGATTATATAATGGAATTTAACATATTAAAAGAATAAAAATGTTAATAAATTTTCTTCATTTCTTTTTCGGTATCATGATTTACCTCACCGCATTGAACATATAAAACTTTGTTGTAATATGTTTTTGGTGCTATTTTGTGCAAAAGTTATACGGTTAGTTCTAAGTCTATAAAAAGACTTAAAATATAATGGAAGTAATTTTTTTAAAGCTCAAGGCAA
>JAIXKS010000074.1 GCA_026928325.1 Chitinophagales bacterium
CTAAATATGACATAGAAGAATCACTATAAGCTAAGCTTTGATCATATTGCCCATTTTCCAAATAAAGTTTTGATACATTCTTACAAAAAAGGGCATAACCATTATAGTCATTTCGGGATTTAGCTAAGTGAGCGGCTTGTTTAAGGTAGTCAATGGCTTGATTTGAGTTTTCTTTTTGGAATAATAAGCCAAGTAATAAATAAGCATCTGTAATATCGCGATAATTGTTAAATCGTTTAGCATATATAAGTGCATCTTCTGCAAATTGTAAGGCATGTGATCGGTTATCTGTGAATCTAAAATAGGAGGACTTTCTTATACAATATGTACTAAATAGTGAGTCTAATTGGTATGTTTGATACAAGGAATATGCTCTGTCCAAATGTACTTTGCTTAACTCCCAATTTTCAAATATTTCATAGATTAATTCCAGAAATAATTCCGATTTCATCATGAACTTCGGGATTTTTTGCCGATTAGCTTGATCCTTGATATGGAGCATGAGTTCAAGTGCTTTATCGTTTTCGTCGGCTCGGCCTAACAATTCCGCTTTATAAAAAGCAGCCACAAACCAGTTGTTTTCTTCTTGATGATCATTGAGTATAAGAAGTATAGAGTCAGCCAATAGTTCGGCCTGAACATTCATCTGATAAAACACCAAACTATCTAATCGCCTGACTTGATCTGTCATGGTATGAGCCTGTCCTTTGAGACTGACGCCCAATAATACAAACCACACTATAACTGCATACCTCATGCTTTGCTTCATTATCGCTTCAAAGATAATGCGTCTCGGATAATATATAATAGCATCTGGGATAGATACCATGTTTTTTGTGACAGAATGGATAAGTGCAATGAAAGGTTTTATGGATGTGTAGTGTGTAAGACTTTTTTTTGTTTGCACTCCATTACCACAAAAGAAGCATTTTTGTATCTTTGTCATTTGTGCCCTCAATAGACAAAATATTTATAGAACAATGCTTGTAAACCACAACATAATAGTAGAAATCAAAGCTATCATTGCTCAATCAAGAGAAAATGCAATTCGTTCCGTTGACCATCAGCGAACGCTGATGTATTGGCATATTGGCAAACGTATCTTTGAAGAAGAACAAGAGGGAAAAGAACGTGCAGATTATGGAAAATACCTAACCCAATTCATTGCAAAGGAATTAGAACCCGAATACGGAAGTGGGTTTTCAGTAAGGCAAATTGAACTTTTTCGGCAGTTTTACCGTACTTTCCCAATTACGAATACACTGTATTCGCAATTAAGTTGGAGTCAATACAAATTACTTGTAAGGCTTGATAATCAAGACAAAATAGATTTTTACATTGCCGAAACCGTAAAAAATAATTGGACGGTAAGGCAGTTGGAAAGACAGATTTATAGCAGTTTGTACGAACGTCTTTTGTTAAGCAATGATAAAGAAAGAGTTTTGGCGGTCGCCAAAAACGAAAAACAACCGTCCGATGCCAAAGAAATAATCAAAGACCCAATGTATTTGGAGTTTTTGGGGTTGAAGCGTGAAGCATCATATTACGAAAGAGATTTGGAAAGTGCCATTATCACACACTTACAGGAGTTCTTATTGGAGTTGGGTAATGGATTTTCTTTTGTAGCAAGACAGAAAAGAATACACATTGAGGGCGATGAGTTTTTTGTGGACTTGGTATTTTACAACCGCATTTTGCAATGCTTTGTCATTATTGAAATCAAAACCACTAAACTAACACATCAAGACATCGGGCAATTGCAGATGTATGTAAACTATTATGACAGAATAGAAAAACTGCCACACGAAAACCCGACCATAGGTATTTTGCTATGTGCCAATAAAAATGATGGAGTAGTAAAATTCACACTACCCGAAAATCAACAACAAATCATCGCAAGCCAATATGAATTATATCTACCGACCGAGCAACAATTATTGGAAGAAGTGAATAAGGAGTTGGAGAGTTTTGAAGATAAGGAAAGTGATAAATCCCGAAATATGCGAAAAATTTGATGAGTAACAAAATAAAAGCTTTTCAATTTCAAAAACCTATATAGAAGATTTGGATGTGGTTGAAAGGAAGTGCGTGGTTTGACAACGACACGTTTAAAGGATTCAGAGGATTTACTGCATGT
>JAIXKS010000041.1:0-7426 GCA_026928325.1 Chitinophagales bacterium
TATCCCTTATTTCTTTCCTACCAAAAGTTGCATTTATTAGTTGAACTCAAGAATTGTAATTATAGCTAATAAAACATTTATACTATTTGAAATCATATAAATAATAGAACTTGTTATCAACTCGCTTATTGTTTCGTCTTTCAGAATAAAGCTAGGTAGCCAATTCACTATCCATTTCTCTACATTCCATAAAACCCACCACCAGCCAAGATAGCTTGTATTGATATTTTGATGATAACTAATGTTGTTATTTATTAATAAATCTTTAGTTTTGATATACAATTCCTTCATTATTCTGTATGGTCTGAACAAATTCAAAATTGGCACAAACCAACTGCCAGCAGCCCAACCCTCAGAATATAACAAGCCATCTACTTTTAAATGCAAATTAAAATATGATCTCCTAAACCATTTAATAAACGTAACTCCAGAAATAACACTAACTACCAAATATAGGGCTGATATTATACTGTCTATAGTACTACTCAAATCCCAAGTCTTATCTGAAACATAACTACCGTCATTAATAGTTTGAAGTAAGTGATATTGCCAATAGCTTGACATAAACCATAAAATATCCAGTGTTAAAACTATCCATATAAGAGTAATTGCATTTTTGGCCCTTTTCTCATTCGGCCTCAAATTTATTTTCTCAACAATTGTCCTATCAATATCATTGTTAGATATCAATTTTCTGTTTTCAGAATCAGTTGAAACTGCTACTTGGATAGTCTCTTTCCAATCATCCAGTATCCCACTAAGATCCAAATCTCCATTGACTATTTTAGACTGTACTGCAAAAGCTGAATCATCCTTTGTGATATTCAAGGGAAAGGATCCTTTTATTATATGTGCAAAAGTCATTCCTAAGGAATAATAATCGGTCTCTTTACCTACCCTTTTAGGATCATTAATCTGCTCAGGACTCATATACTTCACCGTTCCCAATCCTTGCCCAGTTTGTGTCATTGATATTTCATCTCTGACTTTTGCAATACCAAAATCAAGAATTTTGACATTTCCGTCCTTAGTTACAAAAATATTGGACGGCTTTATATCCCGATGAATAACCCCTTTACTGTGGGTATGTTTAAGTGCGGAAACACATTGTTTCCACCATTTTTTTAATGCTTCATCTGAAAATCGCTCTCCTTTTTGCATCAATTTCCCTAAATCATCTCCAACTAAGTACTCCATGATGATAAAAGGACGGTTTTCAAAATCACCGAAATCCACAACCTGTCGGATATTCGGGTGATTCAGTTGTACGATGGCTCTGGCTTCTGATTCGAAACGCTTCACAACCTGCTCTTCACCAATAAATTTAGGCAACATGAGTTTTATGGCTGCTGGTTTGCCAAGATTATTTTCGGCATACCACACTTCTGCCATGCCGCCTTTGCCGAGTAAGCGTTGTAATGTGTAACCTTGTAATGTTTTATTCTTCATCTATACTTTTAAGTCTCTGCACCTTTCTGCTTATTCGCTTTTCTTTTTTATTTATAAAATATAGCTCACCATCCAATTCGACCAAAATCTTATTTTCTGAAAAAACATCTATCCAATCATATTTAAATGGAATAATCTCTCGATTTGTATTGTCAATTAAACCCCATTTACCATTCAATTGGGCCGCAAATAAGTTATCAAAAAAAGTCCAGTAGGTGTCATCATATTTAAAAGAAATAACTTCTTGACCCAAATTATTAATAAAGCCCCATTTACCATTCAATTGAACCGCAACTAAGTTATTAAAATAAAACAAAGCGGTATTATCATATTTAAATGGTGTAATCTCGTGACCTAAATAATCAATAAAACCCCACTTATCTTTCAACTTAACACCAGCTAATCCTTCTTTAAAACCATTAATTTCATCATATTTAAATGGTGTAATCTCACGACCTAAACTATCAATAAAACCCCACTTATCTTTCAACTTAACACCAGCTAATCCTTCATAGAAATAATTAATTTCATCATATTTGAAAGGAATAACCTCGTGACCTAAATTATTAATAAAACCCCACTTACCTTTCAATTTAACAATAGCTAATCCTTTTGAGAATCTATTGATTTCATCATATTTAAATGGTGTAATCTCACGACCTAAACTATCAATAAAACCCCACTTATCTTTCAACTTAACACCAGCTAATCCTTCATAGAAATAATTAATTTCATCATATTTGAAAGGAATAACCTCGTGACCTAAATTATTAATAAAACCCCACTTACCTTTCAATTTAACAATAGCTAATCCTTTTGAGAATCTATTGATTTCATCATATTTAAATGGTGTAATCTCACGACCTAAACTATCAATAAAACCCCACTTATCTTTCAACTTAACACCAGCTAATCCTTCATAGAAATAATTAATTTCATCATATTTGAAAGGAATAACCTCGTGACCTAAATTATTAATAAAACCCCACTTACCTTTCAATTTAACAATAGCTAATCCTTTTGAGAATCTATTGATTTCATCATATTTGAAAGAAGATTGCCTTTTAAAATTTTCATTTACCAAAGCCCATTTATCATTTAGCTTAACAGCAAAGACATCTCCTCTTAAACTTTTATAATCTTCAAATCCTTTTATATATTGACTATCATTCCACACTAAAAATGAAAACACAACAAGGATCAAACCAATTGTAATACTTAGCATCCTCCTTTTACTGTTATCGCCATCAGTTTTTTTTGGTTTTTTGGGTTCAACTTTAATATCTATTATAGTCTTATCATCTTCCTCACTATCAAGAATCAATATCCTTTCTTCAGGTGTTGTTCCGACTGCAGACTGTATTGCAGTGACCCAATTATTGGGTACATCTGTCAAATCCAAATCACCATTGACTATTTTAGTCTGAATCGTAAAATCTGAGTCATTCCCTATAATACTCAAGGGTGATTTACCCATGAGAAGGTGAGCAAAGACCATTCCTAAAGAATAAATATCTGTGGCAAATGTTACTCTTTTTGGGTCGTTAATTTGTTCAGGACTCATGAACATCACCGTACCCAAGCCTTGACCAGTTTGTGTCATGGACATTTCATCCCTCACTTTAGCAATACCAAAATCAAGGATTTTGATATTTCCACTTTTGTCTAAAAAAAGATTGGATGGTTTAATATCCCGATGAATAATCCCTTTACTGTGGGTATGTTCAAGTGCGGAAACACATTGTTTCCACCATTTTTTTAATACTTCATCTGAAAACCGCTCTCCTTTTTGCATCAATTTGCCTAAATCTTCTCCCTCTAAGTACTCCATGATGATAAAAGGGCGGTTTTCAAAATCACCGTAATCCACAACCTGTCGGATATTCGGGTGATTCAATTGTACAATGGCTTTTGCTTCTGATTCAAAACGCTTTACAACCTGCTCTTCTCCTATAAATTTAGACAACATGATTTTTATGGCTGCTGGTTTACCAAGATTGTTTTCGGCATACCATACTTCTGCCATGCCGCCTTTGCCGAGTAGGTGTTTTAGTGTGTAACTGTTTAATGTTTTGTTTTTCATTAAGGTTTTTTAAATTTATACTCAAATAGCGACACTCCTCACTTTTTACTCAATTTTTCATATATCATTCTATCTTCTTCTGATCCTTTTATATCTCCAATTTTTTCTCTTACGATAATTTGATTATGATATGCATCTATAACTTTTAGATTGAATTCAATAGAATTGCTTTAGTCATAAATTGCACCCTGATAATCTTTCAAATAAGATTTTGATTCCCATCGATTAATTATTGCTTTCATAAATAATTAAAATCAGTATTAATATAATCCCTAAAATCAAAATTGGATAAAAATTTTCCCAAAAAGTCTTTGATTTACTATCAACTTTAATTCCTTGCGTTGGCACATCAGGCACATCCACAATGGTCTTACCTTCTCCGACTACAGTAGTTCCACCTTGATTACCGATAGGAGTTTGACCATACCCACTATTAAAACTTGTCAACAACTTTCGATTCTCATGTTTCGTATCCGTGGCAGCACATATGACATCCTTCCAATCGCCATATATCCCACTAAAATCCAGATCACCTTTCACTATTTTATGCTGCACCACGTATGCTGAGTCATCCTTTGTGACATTTAAGAGAGAAGAACCTTTGAGTATATGTGCAAAGGTCATCCCTAAAGAGTAGTAATCCGTAGCTTTTGTTACTCTTTTTGGATCTATGACTTGCTCGGGACTCATGTACATCGCTGTACCGAGATTTTGCCCGGTACTTGTCATGGTTAGTTCATCCCATACTTTGGCTATGCCAAAATCTAAGATTTTGATATTACCGCTCTTTTCTACAAAGATATTGGACGGCTTTATGTCACGGTGGATGATGTCACGACTGTGTGTGTATTCGAGTGCCGATACACATTGTCTCCAGTAGGATTTGAGTAGTTCGTCATTAAAGTAGTGTCTTTCTTGTATCAACTGATTCAAGTCCTTGCCTTCGAGATACTCCATGACGATAAAAGGGCGACCATCATAATCTCCAAAGTCATAGATTTGGCTGATATTTGGGTGGTTGAGATTGATCATCGCCTTAGCTTCGGCTTCAAATCTTTTTATTACAGCACTTTGCCCGATATATCTATCAAGCATGATTTTTATCGCTGCTGGTCTTCCGATGTTGTTTTCAGCATACCACACTTCTGCCATGCCGCCTTTGCCGAGTAGGTGTTTTAGGGTGTAGCTGTTGAGTGTTTTGTTTTTCATTAAGCTGGTATTTTATATGTATTTACCAAAATGGATTAGATATCAAGTGGAATATTTAGTACTAACAAAAATCTATATAAGCCCAACCCAATTTACCTTCTATTTCTCGTCTTATTGGAGTATTAATTTGTCGTGGTGCTTTACGAATATATTCTTCGGCTAATACACTTTTATGACCTACTAGACTACGCAAATAGGATATCCGTTCATTAGGTTTTATAGTTACATCATCACCATTATCGTTTTTCGTTTCCCATTTTTCACTTAGATTTGTCCAAATCACAGCATCACATTCAGTTGTATCTATCCATGATTTTATATTTTCTCTAAATTCAAAACTTGTGGGCGAAAAATCATCTTTCGTCTTGTCATAACAACCTATACTTTTGCGACCTGTTCCTTCCCTTACTGCCAAATCCAAAATGGATTCATCCAAACTCTCATAAGATGAAATAGCATATAAGGTTTGTATTTCTTCGGCATTCGGATCTATTACCAACGTCAACCTACCATCTTTTGAAATCCTTGAAAACTCAATAGGCAATAAGGGTCCTTTCTCATTCCATCCAATATCTTTATCAAACTTTAAATTTCTGGGATCCCATATCAATGAACCCCATCCTAAAATTGCTATTTTCATTTTTTATGTTTTTTTCTTTGAGTTCGAAATTATATGTCTAATTTTTTTTCTACAATTATCCCATAATTCGCTGTCCCATTTCTCCTCAGTTAACTCATTTTTATAGGACTCTAAAAACTTCTTAAATGCTTTTGCAAATAAAGTTGCGTTAATTGTCTTTCCGTCAACATAAAGAATAGCACCTCCTCGTCTTATAATAAAATTCTCATAAGTTTCAGCTTGGTGTAAAAGACCACATCTAATAGCACTATATATAGCTGTATCTCTGAACACTTCCAAATCATTATTATAGATTTTCGCTTTGTCAAAAACTGAAATATATGAATTCTTACCACCTTGGGTAGTCCTATTACTACCTTCTAAAAACGCAGCTAATGTCTCAACCAACAAACAGCAATTTGTCATTATTGCAAAGCCGTGCTTATACTGTTGTTTAAATATTGTGACAAGTTCTTTATGTTTTTTAAATTCAGGATCTTCATCAAAAAAGAATGGCTTTAGAAATCGGTCATATAATCTATGGTAAACCCAATCGGCTATTTTCGCTTTATTTTCCTCATTTGATATCAATTCCGACATCTCCGACATCGTTATTTTCTGAAGTTTACCTTTAGGGTCATAATAACTTGCAAAGAGAGTTGAATTTCCTTCTGTATTCATTGTATATATTTTATTATAATATTAACAAAATCGTTTCAAAAAAGTCCCTACCCTAAATGTTGTCAGGGAGCTGAACCTTAGTCATGTCTATTTTTGCACAACCTGCAAAGCCATTTGACTATCCGATAAGGAATAAGGAAAAACGACATCAATATTATGAGTACTCTTATTAGTTAGAAATCTATCTACTTCAGCAGAATGTAATGCTTTAAAAGCATCCTGATCTCCATCTTTAATTATGTTGTTACCTATTAATGTACCATATACAAGATCTCTAACATACTTATCTTTTGCTGTTTTTCTTAAAAATTGATCATAGGTTATATTTTCTTCTTGTTTAACATAACCTTTATATATTCTAAATAATATATTTTCAATTTTAGCACTATTTTCAACCTCATCATATCTATAAGAGTAACACGCATTTGAAAGTCTATGTTGCCAAATCCCGAGCTCGCCTATGGTATTCATAACCGTAATTGCCCGATATGAACAAAGGTGCATGTCGAATGAGTCCGACTCTAATAATGAAAATCCTGCGACTTCAATCTGGACATTAGAAAATGACTTTAATATCTCAACGACATTAGTTAATTGTACATGACTTTCAGGCTTTAGTACTGAAGATCTAGGTTCAAAATACAGTTGATCAAATCCAAACCATAGTTTTTCGTTAGCGGATTTATGACCATCTGTAATGAAATCTATCAATTGATTTTCAAGCCCGCCAACCTTAGCATTTACCAATTCGTAACCGGAACTCAATGTATAAACAAACGCAGCCTTAGAACCTGTGACATCAAAGGCTTTCCCTGTCAATCCATCCTTTTCATGATTGACAGATACATATTTTCTGCCGACCATCAATAATACTAATCCCGCCAACAAACATAAGATTATGAAGAATCTATAACCTTGAAAAAAAACACTATTGGTAGATCCACCTTTGAGTGTAGTGTCATCTTTTGGTATAGCACTGCTATCATCGGTACAATCAATAATCGTTCGATCTTTATCTATTCTTTCTCCGGCGCAATCTAAAAAAGATGTTTCCAAGGATCGCTCTTCTGGATTTAAGCAGACGGCAGCCTCAATGATATTTTTCCACGACTTTGGCAATTCTGACAGATTCAAATCTCCATTGATGATTTTCGTCTGAATCGCATAAGCCGAGTCGTTTTTTGTAACATTCAACAGTGATTTGCCCATGAGTATATGGGCAAAAGTCATTCCTAAAGAATAATAATCAGTCTCTTTACCCACCTTTTTTGCATCGTTAATTTGTTCAGGACTCATGAACATCACCGTACCCAAGCCTTGACCGGTTTGGGTCATGGACATTTCATCCCTCACTTTAGCAATACCAAAATCAAGGATTTTGATAT
>JAIXKS010000041.1:7436-34724 GCA_026928325.1 Chitinophagales bacterium
GTCATGGACATTTCATCCCTCACTTTAGCAATACCAAAATCAAGGATTTTGATATTTCCACTTTTGTCTAAAAAAAGATTGGATGGTTTAATATCCCGATGAATAATCCCTTTACTGTGGGTATGTTCAAGTGCGGAAACACATTGTTTCCACCATTTTTTTAATACTTCATCTGAAAACCGCTCTCCTTTTTGCATCAATTTGCCTAAATCTTCTCCCTCTAAGTACTCCATGATGATAAAAGGGCGGTTTTCAAAATCACCGTAATCCACAACCTGTCGGATATTCGGGTGATTCAATTGTACAATGGCTTTTGCTTCTGATTCAAAACGCTTTACAACCTGCTCTTCTCCTATAAATTTAGACAACATGATTTTTATGGCTGCCGGTTTACCAAGATTGTTTTCAGCATACCATACTTCTGCCATGCCGCCTTTGCCGAGTAGGTATTTCAAGGTATAGCCATTGAGTTTCATATTTTCGAGTTGCATTTATATGATTCGATTTTTAAGTTTTCGATTATTATTTGATCCATCCCATTAGCTTACATAAGAGATAAAGTATGCCTATTACGACAATGCCGATGAATAAAACTTTACTTCTTTTCCATTTCTTGCTTTGGAATATTTTAGGTTTACCATATTGTATCATTTTATCTGATATGCCAGGCTTTTTTTGTTTGTCATTATCAGGATGTGGACTTTCTATATTTTCTGGGCTTTCTTCCTGGATTATATTGTCTTTTGACTCATTGACTTCTTTTTTTACATCCGTAGTAACCTCAGACGTAGTGGATGATCCGTCTTTTACCGTTTCGATAGGAGCATCATCGATTGACACTGCGACTAAGGCCATCACTGCTGTATTATTGTCATTGGACATTTCAGCACTATGATCACCGATTTCTTTTATACTATCCTCTATTGTTTTTTTTCCATGAATCACACTTTCCAACCCTTCATCACTCCAGGACTCCATGATACCATCAGAGCAAACCATGATGATATCGCCTTCTTCAATATCAGTAAGCAAATGAAAATCTGCCTTCACCAAAGCACCTTCCTTGGCCTGCAAAACACGGGTAATTATATTGCGTCGTGGGTGCGTTGCAGCTGCTTCCGGCGCAATGATACCTCCATCTACAAGCTCTTGCACTAAAGAGTGGTCTTTAGTGCGCCATTTTATCCTACCATCACTACCAAAATGATAGATACGACTATCACCTATATGGATGGCGACAAGGTTATCACCTACTATCCCCGCATAAGCTAATGTTGCACCCATACCTTCACCATCTGGGTTTTCGACAACATAGCCTTTTAAAGTTTCTATCGTTTTGGCTACAACTTCTTGTATTTTCTCTTCTAAATTATCACTAACAAAAACATGTTGGATGGCTGCTTCCCTCCATATACTTGAAACGATATCTGATGCCACTTCTCCTTTGGCTTGACCACCTACACCATCTGAGACCATAATAAAATCTGCGCCATGGGCATAACTATCTTCTTGATATTCGCGTCTGCCCTGATGTTGGTGATAAACGATTTGCTTTAGCTCCATCCTTACCTATTTAATATTTTATAATTCAATCTTGAAATACCCATTAATACATCACTTATTTAACTTTAACCTTTTCAAAACTAATTTTATACACATTATTTTTGATTTTTTTCTTCCATTTCACCTCTAAATCCTGATCTTTTTCTATGGTTAAGCTTCCAGTACTTGTGCCTATGACCATTTTTCTTCCTGATTTTGTATGAGCAATAGACTTCACTAATAATCTATAATTATGGGTACCCTTTTCTAACGTTATTCTTCGCAAAACTTTAGGCATATCTTGGGTGATACTCCAATTGTATGTCTTATCACCTACCAACAACAAAAACTCCTCATATTCTTGCTTTGGATTTACTTGAGACAACAGACCCAATTGCACGCTACCTTCTGCATAAATTTTTGAATCATTGATGGGATCATTCACTTTTAAATCCCTTTTTGCTTCTACCCAAGAAGCTGTAAAACCTATGCCATTGGTATTATATTTTAGCCACATATATCCATTTTCGCCCCAGCTTGCACCCCAAGAATTTCTAATTAACCAAGCACCTTTACTGTCATCCCAACCCACGATATTGACGGCATGATTTGGTGCTTTTCCATATCCTTGCTCTTCAAAAACACCACCTTTGTAGTTTAAAAAAGCTGTTCCCGAGTAAACACCGCATGAGACTGCGCCATAACTTAAGATCGACATTTTTAATTCTTCGTTGGAAGGTATGGAAAGTAACGGATTGATATAATTAGACGAAACGAAGCCGAAATTTGTAGCACGATATTCTGGTATATAATTATAACAAGAACCTTGTCGCTCTATATAAGGCTCGCCTTCTTCGCTTATTATTGGTTGATCTAACTCTACCCATGACAAAAAAGCCAAAACTGGCAACCCTCCGGATATACAATCTAAATCCTTAGAAGTGCAATTTAAAACTACTTGTTCGGAAATATCTATGATTCTGTTATTTTTCTTAGCAAAATTGCTTTCAAAACTTGTAGCCGCTGTGAATGCCCAACAAGCACCGCAATCTCCTTGATCTTTTATAGGCCCTAATAGGTTATGCTCCCTCATATCATATCTTGCAGGAATATTACTGGCAGCAATCTGATTTGTACTTTTCAAATAGACCTCTGCATTAGAACCATAAAAGTCATTCAAAAACGAAACTACTTTTTTTTGCTCTTCCGCTGTCATTGCTCTCAATCCGGTACGATGCTGGCCGTAAGTCGAAAATCCGCCTAAAATAAGGATTGAAAATATTAAAAATATTTTATTACTTGTCATTTCATTGCTGTTTAAAAATTAATAATTTTCGAGTTTTCCCGTTTACTTATGATTTTTTTATCCTATCATTTTTTAATAATATATGTATCAGTTCGGCAATATTGAATCCTTTATTAAAACTGCAAATATGCTAAAATTTCGGTCAATTGCTTAAGTAGTCATCTATTGCCACAAAACCATTTTGAAACCCATCAATACATAAGAACTCCATTATTTGGGTTTGATAATAATTTCACTTCTTAAGCCAAGTCCTATTTTATCATCCATTTTCAGCATTATTTTGTCATAGCTATCTAAATGCTTCCTACTTTCACCACGCATAAAAAAAGTACCATTTGTACTTCCTAAATCGGCCAAAACGTATTCGTATGCACCATCTGGAAGTTTTGACACAGTGATCTTACAATGTTTTCTTGACATCCTAGTGTCTTTAGTCATGATAGCAATTCTATGTGCTCCCGTACTAGCTTGCCCTATATCACTTCGTCCTATAATATTATCTCCTTCTTGTAGATTAAAATCCTGTTGGTCATTAAATTCATTACGCACCACTCGAACCTTAGCCAACACATAATGACTTATTGATCCTATACCAAGTACTTTTGTACTATCCTTTTCATCTCCAGAATATGGTTGCTTTACTGCACCAGACATCAATTCAGCATTGATCGTAACTGTATTTAAATTTCGACAATGTTTGCATTTAATTTTTACGGTTTTACCCCAATATTGGCTCAAAGTAAGCCTTTTCATTTCAAAATCTCTAAGACAATATTGACAGATTATATTAATAATGCTCATAAGATAACTCTATTTTAAACGTCTTCCACAATAATAATATCATCACTTAAATCGTCTCCTTCATCACCTGATCCATGATCGACCCAAGCTTCATCTTCGATATCATCTTCTATAACAATAAAATCATCATCATCCAAAGACCCGGCATCCGCACTATCTAACACAATTTCTCCGACCTCATAATTATCTTCATCATCAATAATTACGATATCAATATCTTCATAAGCATCAACATCATTGAGCACATTTAAAAGTTCTTCTTCTCTATTTTCATCTCCGGGAATAAAATTTTTGTCTATGGAATTGAAAAAATCTGCTTTGTCTTGCGCAGACATTTCATCCCATTCTTCTTTAATGAAGGTATTATAAATATTACCGCGCCATTCAAATATCCCGCCTGCACCGAGTTCAACCCTTGCAGTTCGAAACGCTTCATCAAAACTCATAGAGTCGTTTACATGATTAGAAAAAGGAGCATCTGCTTCAACATCTACTTCAATTTCTTCGCACGCCTCAGGCATAGGTTCAGAATCTGGTGCAGTTATTTCTTCACCAGCTACGTACTCCGGTGTACCCATAAGTGTAGCAGCTACCACCCCGAATGAGATACCGGCACCTCCGACACTAGCAGCCTTCATGATGTTTTTTTGCTTGGTTGTAAGATTAGAAAATTTAAGTTTTCTCTCCTTTCGGGCAAATAATCTCTCTGCTCTAGACACATTTTCAATGTCAGTTTTAAAATTATCCATTATTTAACTTTGTTTGAACATTAATATAATAATCACAACAAATATAAAGATTAATTTTTTAAAATACACGAAGAATACATCAACTGTTCAATCTATTCCATAAAGATTAATTTGCCCATACTGCATGACATTGTTGACAACTCCTTTGCTCAATCCAATAAGTGTAAGGTTGGGCAGATAGATCTCTTGAACAACGAGGACAGGCAAGCATCTTAGAATACTTTTTTCTTAATTGCGAAAGTTCTTCTGTTCTACGCTCATTTGGAAGTAGTTTAGGTATAATAAGCATAGCCAAAACTCCACCAATAATACTCACTACGTGCCTGAATTCGGCCTGAATACCAATCTCTCCACCTATAAAAAACAATACTATCCAAATCATAATTAATACCACAGCACGGATCACCACAAGTTTAGTTTGATAGGATTGAATTATTTTTGCCTTTTCCTTTTCATAATCAGAAAATTTATTTTTTAACCGTGAAAACTCATCGACCCAAATTACTTTAGAATCTAAAAAATGCATCCTTAATTTATCAAAAAGTTGGTCTCCCGTAAATTTTTGATGCCCAATTCGAATGGTTTGATGCCTTTGAAACCTACTTTCCCTTATTTGAATATCGTCTATGAATGTCCCATTGGTGCTGTTCAAATCAGTTATTAATAGCGTTTCATTGTCTAGTTTTTCGATCTGGAGATGTTCCCTACTTACACTGTCATCATGGATTTTGATGTGATTTGCATGATTACTTGCATTTCCTACTTTCACTGTCATATGCTATACCTTTATATATTCAACCAAAACATATTTTCTTTTAAGCGCTTAATTACTCTAGTACTTAATTCAACATTTAAATTGGGAGATTTACTAAATTTCACCTTATTCCCTTTGATCTGAGCCACATTATTTATATTGATAATAACGGATCTAGAAAGCTTTAAAAAATTTATATGATTATCTAAAACAGATTCAAATTTTTTAAGCCGATATGTATAAGTCTTTGACTCTTGATCTTGAAAATAGATCTGGCAATAATCTCCCAAACCATTAATTAAATTGATGTCATTTAAATTTATGATATCAAATCCACCCGTGTATGAAAGTTTAATCCGCTTACTATTACTATAAACTCCAGACTTTAAAACTTCCATTTTTTGTATCAAGATACTGAATTGATCATTACTAAATGGATATTCTAAATAGTAAAAAGCGCCTATCTTCCACCCAAAAATTGCGGCTTCCTGTAAAGAAGAAACAATAACAATATGTATCCTCTCGCTCATCAATCGCCTCAAAATTATTCTTTCTTGAAGACTCAAGGTAGAAACTAATACAAACGCTACTTTACTATCACTTGGCTTTTTAAAATTTTCTTCAAATTTACACCCAGATGAGAGTTCTTTAAATAATAAATCCGGTAGATTATAATTAATAATCATTTACAAAATTTTTCAAAACATCAAGCAAAACTAATCTAAAAATGCAATATTTTATAAAAAAATCAATATCCAAGGCATAATTTTATAAGATCAATATCAAAATGATAATATATATGACAACTATCCCGATCATACATCCTCCGATCCACCACCTAACAAGATTTTTAAAAAAATATCGCTTCAAAATATCATAAATAATGTAATTTTACATTTCATTTTTATTTGTTCAACATTTTTAATGATTTATCCATGTCAAATATCAAATTAGCGATGGCCTTACTTATAAGTTCAATCCTGATCACAGCTTGTAATGAAAGCAACAAAACATCTCAAGATCCCACACCTACTTCCACTGAATCAGGTGATTTTCAATACAATGCGGAGTCATTTGCGGATTTGCAGATCCTTCGATATCAAGTGCCGGGATGGGACGAACTTTCTCTACAACAAAAGGAATTTATTTACTATCTTTCTGAAGCATCCCTTGCAGGTAGAGACATCATTTGGGATCAACGCGGCAAATACAATTTGACCATTAGAAAGGTAATTGAAGCCGTTTACGCCACGTATTCCGGAGAAAAATCGGGTGAAAACTGGGAAAAATTTAAGACATGGGCAGGTCAGGTCTGGTTCAGCAATGGAATTTATCATCATTATGGCAATGACAAACTCATACCGGCATTCGACGCAGCTTATTTTGCCGAAATCGTTAAAAATAGCGACGCAAGCCTATTGCCCTTATCTTCAGGGGAAACTGCAGATGCTCTCGTAGAACGACTAGGCAAAGTTATTTTCGATAAAGATTTTGCGCCAAAGATGGCCGACTTTAGCCCGGGAATAGATCATATCGTAGCTTCTTCCAATAATTTTTATGAAGGCGTAACTCAAGCAGAAGTAGATGCTTTTTACGCAACATTTCCGAAAAGCGATCGCGAACCAGAATGGGGTCTAAATAGTAAAGTCGTCAAGGAAAATGGAAAAATCACCGAAAAAGTATGGAAATCTGGCGGTATGTATGGTGCTGCCATTGACAAAATGATTTACTGGCTCGAAAAAGCAATTCCGCTATCGGAAAATGATCAGCAAAAAAAGGCATTAACGCTACTTGTAGAATATTACAAAACAGGAGATCTACACAAATGGGATGAATACGCTATTGCATGGACACAAAACACCAATACCGTTGTTGACTTTACCAATGGCTTTATTGAAGTGTATGGCGATGCCATCGGCAAAAAAGGCTCTTATGAATCCATTGTATCTATCAAAGACTTTGAATCTTCACGACGTATCGAAGCCATAGCCAAAGAAGCACAATGGTTTGAAGACAATTCGCCGCTAATGCCGGAACATAAAAAGAAAAATGTCAAGGGTATCAACGCTAAAGTAATCAATGTCGTCACTGAGGCCGGAGATGCTTCTCCTAGCACACCCATTGGTATCAACTTGCCCAACTCTGACTGGCTCAGAAAAGAACATGGCTCCAAGTCCGTATCTTTAGGCAATATCATCAGTGCTTACAATAATAGTGCAGGTAGTGGCATGACCGATGAATTTGGCGTTAATGACGAAGTAAAAGCCAGAATCAAAAAACACGGAAGCCTTGCTTCTGACTTGCACACCGATATGCATGAATGTATTGGTCATGCCTCTGGACAGATCAACCCGGGCGTAGGCACTCCCGATAAAACATTGAAAAACTATGCTTCTACCCTAGAAGAAGCAAGAGCCGACTTAGTTGCGCTTTACTATGTCACAGATCAAAAACTTATCGATATAGGAGTTATGGAATCCATCGAAGTAGGCAAGGCAGAATACGATAGCTATATGATGAATGGTCTGATGACGCAATTAGTACGTATCAAACCCGGAGACAATATCGAAGAAGCACATATGAGAAATCGTGCATTGATCGCTTATTGGGCACTAGAAAAAGGTGCTAAAGAAAACGTAGTGCAGATGATCCAACGCGATGGCAAAACTTTTGTTCAGGTCAATGATTACGACAAACTCAGAGTCCTTTTTGGCGACTTATTGAGAGAAATTCAACGTATAAAATCTGAAGGCGATTATGAAGCAGGCAAAAAACTCGTAGAAGATTATGGTGTAAAAGTCAATCCCGAACTCCACAAAGAAGTCCTAGACAGATACGCCAAACTCAATGTCAAACCTTACAAAGGATTTATCCAACCAGTACTGACACCTATCGAAGAAAATGGTAAAATCACAGATATTAAAATCGACATTCCGGTTTCTTTCTATGATCAGATGCTCGAATACGGCAAAAAATACGCCTTTCTTCCCGTGATGAACTAAGCAGAGCAACTATCGATGCTAAGATAAAACCCAAGCTTTAGGGCGGTAATTCATATAATCTTGGATTATCGCTCTAAAGCAAAATGGAATTACCGAAACAGTTCAGTCCAGTATTTTCCTAGCAAAGCCTCCCGTTTTCTTTGAAAAACTAATTCCTTTTTAGCGAATCAACAAAATCCCGGACTGCGGAAAAAGAAACCGTCTTGTCTTCAAAATATTGAAGGGCTTCTTGAACTTCATCTTCGTTAGCTTCCAGATGATTGAGGATATTCATCATGTGCATTTTCATGTGTCCTTTTTGGATACCGGTCGTAACTAGGGATTTAAGCGCTGCAAAATTTTGAGCCAATCCCATAGAAGCTACGATTCGCATCAAGTCTTCAGCGGATGGATTACCTAATATCTCTAACGATTTCTTAGCTAAAGGATGTAAGGCCGTAAGACCGCCAACCGTACCAATAGCAAGTGGCACATCCAACCAAAACCTAAAAATACCCTCTTTTATCTCGCATTTACTTAAACTCCGATATTGGCCATCCCGAGCTGCAAAGGCATGACCGGCTGCTTCTACCGCTCTAAAATCATTGCCCGTTGCTAAGATTACGGCATCAATGCCGTTGTAGATACCTTTATTGTGTGTCGTTGCTCGAAATGGGTCAATTTCCGCTATGCGCACCGCCATCCTAAATTTTTCTGCCAGCTGCTCTGCCAACATCCCATTTTCAAAAGTACCTAATTCCGAAACCTTGCAAGATACTTCTGCTCTTACGGTACATTCGGGCGTATTATTGGATAAAATGGACATAATGATGTCAATATCGCGATAGTTATCCGGGATGTCAACGTGATGGACAAAGAAATATTCCAACGAAGCAGCGAAATTTTCCAATACCGAATTGATAAAATTAGCACCCATGGAGTCCTTGGTATCAAAATGTACTCTTATTTGGTATAATTCGGGTTCTAAGTCGGTAAAATCAATCAACTCTATCTTAGTAATTCCTCCTCCTCGCTTTTCCATATTACGAACCATGTCTTGCACACCTTCAAGGAGCTTTGCTTTGATTTTTTCAAATATATTGAAGATAAAATCCTTCGGTCCACTCCATTTAAAATGGATTTGCCCTACTTTTACCATTCCCAATATGGTCGTTTTAAATCCACCTCGATCCATCCAATATTTGGCTGCCGAAGAAGCTGCTGCTACTACAGAACTCTCTTCAATGACCATTGGGATACAATAAACCTGACCATCAATCAAAAAATTGGGCGCAAGTCCATAAGGAATCATAAAATTGCTTACCGTGTTTTCACTGAAGCCATCCAAGACCTTCTGAACATCCGCATCTTGAATCCAGAATTTTTTCATAACTGCTCCATGATAATCCGGAGATTCACCATAATATGCATCCAACCATGAAAGTTTTTCTGCTTTACTCAATTTTGAAAAACCTGATATGCGCCTCGACATGATATTAATAAACTAAGATTTTATTTTTAAAAAAGCTTTTGCTAAAGACAAGCCATCCAATTGCTTCACAATATACGCTTCCAGCGTCTCGTAATCAACCATAGCAAACTTTAAAAATCCGGATGCTTGCCCGTAAATAGCCGGTAAATCTGATTGTTCCATCAAATAATAACCATCCAAAAAGTCGGTAATTCCACCTGAAATAATGACTTGCTGCGTCAAACATTTTGAACCCAAGTCTTTTACAAGCCTATTGGACATTTGTACCATTTCTAAGGCGCTGTGTCCTATATTGACCAAGGGATAATAGTCTTTACCTACTTTTGGATCCGTTCTCATAATCTCCATCAACGCAAAATTAGTACCACCACTTGCTGCAAATTCTATAGCTGTCAAAGGCAAACGCATCAATGCCTCCATACTTCGAGGTCCCATGCCTTGACCGACTTCCTTCACAATAATATTGATATCTAACTTTTCTAGGACTTCAGAAATTGTCTTTATAGGTGGATTTTTAAATCGATCACCTTCAGGTTGTAGCCATTCTTGTAATGGATTAATATGTATAATCAATCCATCTGCATCCAATTTTTTTAATAATTCGACGATTTTATCGACTCTTCCGGCTTCTACGAGCGATTCGACTTGTGCAATGCCAAGATTTGCATAAAAGGGTTGGTCTCCTATCCATGACCGCATCTGAAAATCCTTGAGATATTCGTCGCTGTATAAAAGTTGGCGACAAGAACCAAGTCCCATGCCCAACTTAAATGCGCCACAAGCCTTAGCGAGATTGCGATTGATAATAGATGCTTTTTCGGTACCTCCGGTCATGCTCGAAACCCAAATAGGAGCTTGCATAGCCTTTGCTGCAAAACTTGTCGCAAGACTAGCATAATCCATCGGATGTGCTGCCAAAAGTGGTTCGTAATCAAATCTACCATCAATATCCGCCGCCGCTGCACGAGCCAAAAAAGCCAAATCTATATGGTCCTTTTTGCGTCCTGACGCATCTATTTCGTCACCTGAAAAATTACCATTTTCCGCCTTTCCCATCGAACTCTGAATGATTATTAAAAAAAGTTAGGTCAAAAGTAGTAAATATATGTATAATTTACTCATATTTGTCCCATAAACATATTCCCCCAGATAGTTTTTTATAATCATAGTTTTATTGGCTTAAACCGATACCTTTAAAATGAGAGTTTTACTTACTATATGCTTCGGATTATGTTTGTATGTTTATGGCTTTAGCCAATCCATGAATATCGCCGAAAATCCATGCCTTAAAGCATCAGAATATTTCAATGCTAAAAACTTCGAATTAGCGTATTCTGCCTACCAGGCCTGTACGGTCGCTAATCCGGAAGAGGCCAAAAGTTGGTATTATCTCGGAAATAGCGCCCATAATATCAAAAAATACAATGAAGCCATTCAGGCTTACGATCAAGCAATCAGTATCGATCCCAATTTTAAAAAAGCACTGCTGCACAAAGGATATACCTTGCTCAACATCAACGAATTTCAAAGGAGTATTCAAACGCTCACGCAATTGATTCAAAATGATCCAACGCAGATTAAAGCCTTTCAATACCGCGGTACAGCCTATATGAAATCTGGCCTCTATCTCGAAGCAATAGCCGACTTTGATCAAGCGATTTTACATAGCGCACCTAATTATTCCAATTATCTCAATCGCGGTCTATGTCGAGTAAAAGTATTGGATAAGGTCGGTGCCTTAAATGATTTTAGAGCTGCCAGCGACCTAAAACCCAATGAATATGGTCCCGTAGCTGAGCGAGTGTGGGTACTTATGGATTTGGAAATGTGGCCAGAAGCCATCGCAGACGCCTCTTTAGCTCTAGCAAAAAAACCGGCTTCTTCCGATTTGTATTTTTGTAGAGGTTATGCCAAATTGATGATGCAGGATTTGAATGGTGCTGATTTTGATTTCGGTATTTGCCTTCAGCTTTCGCCCAATCATATTCAGGCACTTAAAAATAAAGCCATCACCACCGTTAGTCTCAAAAAATACGATGAAGCCGTAATGGACTTATCAAACCTCATCACAAAGGATAGCAAAAATGCGGATTTATACCTTCAGCGAGGCAATTGCTTCTTAGCTTCCCAGCATTATGATAAAGCCCTATCCGATTATAATCAGGCGATTTCTATCAAAAAGGATTTTGGAGAAGCTTATTTCAATCGAGCTAATATTTACTCTAACCTTCAAAATTCGAAGCAAGCCTGTAAAGACATAAAAGCTGCTGTATCTTCGGGTTTTGATCCGGCAAATGCTTATGTCGTTTTCCTGTGCAAATAAAAAAGAACGACATTGTTCACCTCATTTAAACCATTTCGCTCTGCGCCATCGCATAATCTAGCGATTCAGAGCAAAATCCATTATCTGCAAGATGTTTTAAAACCCTTGGCAACACATAAGTAAGTTTCTCCTGAGCCTTGATACTGTCGTGAAAAACGATGATAGAACCAGGTTTGTATTGATTAATCACATTTGAGAGACATTTCTCCTTGGTAATCTCTTGATCAAAATCACCACTTAAAATATCCCACATAACAACTGATTTCATCAATCTCAAAACGGATAACTGCGCTTTTTTGATTTTGCCATAAGGCGGTCTAAAAAAATGAGTCTCAAAGATAGGATCACATTTTTTGATATTGTCGAGGTAAGTTTCATTATCCGTCAACCAACCATTGAGATGATTGTACGTATGATTGCCTACGGTATGGCCTTCATCAATGATCCGCTGATAAATATCCGGATATCGCACGACATTTTCTCCTACACAAAAGAAAGTAGCCTTAAATCCATAAGTATTGAGCTGATCCAACACCCAAGGTGTTACTTCAGGAATCGGGCCATCATCAAAAGTAAGGAATACTTCATTTTCTTGTGTTTCTACTTCCCAGAGGAAGTCATTAAATATAGTTTTTATCAGTGGTGGCGTTTTTACCAGATACATAATGGATACAATTTAAGCCGGCTTTTGATTTAATTTTTATATTTTATGCAAGATTAAGCTTAAGGACTTAAACCAAAAGCACTTCTTTTTAATTATATAAACAGCAATTTGTTGTAAAATGCTGTTTCATAAAATAATGTTTTGAATATCATTAACAATCAAACGAGTGCTCTGTCTATAAAAAGACTTAAATTATAATGGAAGTTATTTTTTAAAGATCAAAGCAAAAAACGCAGGCATAGTGTTAACTATGGCGAGTATTTTTAACGATGAGATTTGAAAAAAGAACAACATTTTATTAAGATTTTTTGTGGACAGAGCACTAGAATAAAATAAAATTTAATATGACAGACGTAAGAGTCAGATTCGCACCCAGCCCAACTGGAGCCTTGCACATCGGAGGTGTCCGCACTGCATTATATAATTATCTTTTTGCCAAAAAACATCAGGGAACTTTTATCTTACGGATAGAAGACACAGACCAAACCAGATATGTCGAAGGCGCAGAACAATACATCGCAGAAGCCTTGCATTGGATTGGATTCGAACCTGAAGAAAGCCCGCTAAAAGGTGGAAATTATGGCCCTTATCGCCAATCGGAACGCAAAGATATCTATAAGCAATATGCGGATCAATTGATCGAACTTGGTCACGCCTATTATGCATTTGATACGCCCGACGAACTCGACACTTTAAGAAAACAAGATCCAGAATTCAAATACGGTGTAAAAACCAGAAATTCGTTAAAAAATAGCTTATCTCTATCTCCAGATGAGGTGCAGCGATTGTTGGCGCAAGGAGAACACATAACTGTAAGATTAAAAATTCCGGCTGATGAAATTATCGAATTTACGGATCATATACGCGGTCATGTGTCGTTTGATAGCAATGAATTGGATGATAAAGTCATCCTTAAGGGCGATGGCATGCCGACCTACCATTTAGCCAATATTGTAGATGATCATTTGATGAAAATCAGTCACGTCATCCGCGGTGAAGAATGGCTAAGTAGTACACCGCATCACGTCATCATGTATCGAAGTTTTGGATGGCAAGCACCCGAATTTGCGCATTTGCCACTCATTTTAAAACCTACAGGTCAAGGAAAACTTAGCAAAAGAGATGGCGCAAAATTTGGCTTCCCCGTTTTTCCACTTTCTTGGATTGCTGAAAATGAAGAAGATAGCTTTATAGGATTTAGAGAAGATGGCTATTTGCCTGAAGCCTTGGGCAATTTCCTAGCATTACTCGGATGGAGTCCAGGCGATGACGAAGAAATCTTAGACATCGAGACCATGATCCCAAGATTTAGCCTCGATAAAATCGTAAAATCAGGCGCTAGATTCGACATCGACAAAGCTTTGTGGTTCAATCAGCAATACATCATCAAAGCAGATAATCATCGGTTAGCGAGCCTCATCTCTAAACAGGTAGCAACCTTAGGATATCAAGCAGATGCTGCATATCTGAGTGAGGTATGCCGATTGATGAAAGAACGCGTGCACCGCACCCACGAGATCGTCTCCAAAGGGATGTTTTTCTTTTCAGCACCGACGACCTACGATGATGCCACCATTATTAAAAAATATAAGGCTGAAAACAAGCAGCATCTTTTGAACATCGCTGACCAACTCATGACAGCAGACCAAGCGTCTATCGAATCCGCAGTCAAAGGCTATGTACAAGATAATCAACTCAAATTGGGCGAGTTTATGCCGATAATCAGGATCGCAATAAGTGGCAATATGCAAGGCCCGGATTTGATAGAATCCATGGCACTTTTGGGTGGAAAAGAATCAGCTCAAAGGATAAAAACAGCAGTTGATCACTTCGAAAAAGTGATTCATGCTTAAACCTAAATTACGCATTAGAAAATCTATTACGCCCAAAATAGCTTCAAATCAGACGTTTTACTGAATTTATTGCTCTTTTGACGCTTATAACGAAACCTAATGCGTAATCATAGAAGTATTTTGTCCAAAAAAGAAAAAACATAAATTATAAAACATTGATTTTGGTCATCTATGATTAATAATTAACACAATATTATTAATTTAGCGCAGATTTTGGAGATCACTTTGGTGTTTTTTTGTGTTATAATGTCAAAGAATATTGATTTTCAGATGATTATATCATAAACATATCTAAACCATACTTAAAAAATGGATTTATTAAAAGAAAAATTTTATCAAAAATCACAAACTGCCAAAGCTCAGATTAGAGAAATACTTAAAGACCATGGTTCTAAAAAAGTAGATGAAGTCAAGGTAGAGCAACTTATAGGAGGCATGCGAAGCGTAAAAAGTATGCTTTGGGATACATCTTCACTTGACCCTGAAGAAGGTATCCGTTTTAGAGGTTATAATATTCCTCAATTACGTGAATTACTGCCAAGAGTTCCCGGTGGTAAAGAGCCACTACCTGAAGGCTTATTTTGGCTGATGATGACCGGAGAAATTCCCACTGAGGAAAACGTGAGATGGCTTTCTGCCGAATGGTTTAGAAGAAGTGAAGTGCCTTCCTATGTTTATGATACATTGAGAAACCTCCCGAAGGATACACACCCCATGACGCAATTTAGCATCGCTATTCTAGCCCTACAAAATGAAAGTATTTTCGCAAAAAAATACGAGGAAGGCATGAATAAAAATGACTATTGGGATCCCATGTATGAAGACTCCATGAACATGATTGCTAAGCTTCCTAAAATAGCCGCATTCATTTTCCGTCATACTTACTTCCAAGACGACATTCATGCTCCAGACCCAGCTACCGACTGGGCCGGAAACTTCGCTAAAATGTTGGGTTATGACAATCGCGACTTTTTAGCGTTAATGCGTTTATATCTGACAATCCATGCTGACCACGAAGGCGGTAATGCTTCTGCACATACCATGCACTTAATTGGTTCAACGTTAAGTGATGTATATTATTCCTTTAGTGGTTCGATGAATGCCTTGGCAGGTCCTTTACATGGCTTGGCTAATCAAGAGGTGATAAAGTGGATATTTGAGATGGTCGAAAAACTCGGTACCAATAAGCCGTCCAAAGACCAAATCAGACAATACATCCTCGATACTTTAGATTCGGGCAAAGTCGTCCCAGGATACGGCCATGCAGTACTTAGACAACCGGATCCTCGATTTATGGCACAAATGCGTTTTGCACAAGACAATATCAAAGACGATCCTATCGTTCAGATCGTATGGGATTTATTTGAAATCGTACCTGAGGTCTTAGGAGGATTAGGAAAAGTAAAAAATCCATGGCCGAATGTGGATGCACACTCGGGATCCTTATTGGTACACTATGGTATGAATCAATACAATTACTATACTGTTTTATTTGGTGTTTCGCGAGCCTTAGGCGTTTCCGCAGGTTTATGTTGGGATAGAGCCCTAGGATTACCGCTTGAAAGACCAAAATCTATAACCACAGAGTGGCTATCCGATTTTCTTAAAAATCAATAATTAATTAACTTTTAAAATATATCAAAGCAAATGAACATACCTGAAAATCTCAGATATTCCAAGGAGCACGAATGGGTGCGCGTAGAAGGTGATCATGCCTATATCGGAATTACCGATTTTGCACAATCTGAACTCGGAGAACTTGTCTATATCGAAATCGACACTGTAGGACAAGTGGTTGATAAAGACGAGATCTTCGGCACTGTTGAAGCGGTAAAAACCACTTCAGAACTATTCATGCCAATAACAGGAGAAGTCATCGAATTTAATCCATTGCTCGACGAAGCAGATGGCGACAATCCGGGACTAATCAATGAAGATCCTTATGGAGACGGATGGATTATCAAAGTTAAGATATCCGATATGAGCCAATTGGACGAGCTTTTAGATGCTGCGGCCTATGGCGATTTGATTGGATAAAAAAACGAAAAAATCAAAGTAAAACACTTGGGAGACTCAATTAGATTGAAGCCTCCCTTTGTTTTATTATGTCTGTAATCAACGTAGTGCTCCGCCAACATATAGAAATTAATAAAATGTTGTTCTTTTTCCAAAGCTCATCGTTAAAAAAATAACTTCCATTACAATTTAAGTCCTTTTATAGACGGAGCACCAGTTAATATTTCAACTACTTCAGACCTCTCGCAACCAGCATCGGTTCGATATTGGGTTTCTTCCCTCGAAAAGCTTCATACATCTTTTCTAAATCCTGCGAATTACCTTGAGATAACACCATATCCCGAAGTCGCTGGCCATTTGTACGAGTCATGCCTCCATGCTCTTCAAACCATTGGTATGCATCGTGCTCTAACACTTCTGTCCACAAATAGGCATAATATCCGGCTTGGTAGCCATTTGCCCAGATATGTAGAAAATAACTAGAGCGATATCTTGGTGGCACTTGCTTTAGCCATAAATTGGTTCGCTTCAATGCTGCTTCTTCAAACTGATCAACATCTTGAAGACCTTGATCTGCGGAAAGTTTATGCCACTCCATATCCAATTGTGCAGCCGCTAGTAATTCGGTAAGCGCATAACCTTGATTAAAGGTGGCCGATTTTTTTAGTCGAGCTACGAGATCATCTGGAATGACAGCTCCCGTTTTATAATGCTTTGCATAATTTTTTAAAACTTCTGGATATAAGGCCCAATGTTCATTAATCTGTGAAGGAAACTCCACAAAGTCTCTTGGAACATTCGTACCGGACAAACTTGGATACGTTTGATTGGCAAATAAGCCATGTAAGGCGTGTCCAAACTCATGAAAAGTCGTTATGACATCGTCGTAACTGATCAACGAAGGTTGTCCTGGCGATGGCTTCTGATAGTTACAAACATTGTAAATGACGGGTTTTGTACCGAGTAATTTGGATTGTTCGACCATATTGCTCATCCAAGCACCTCCATTTTTATTATCTCTTTTATAAAAGTCACAATAAAACAAACCCAAAGTATCACCGTTTTCTTCAAGTACCGTATATACGCTCACATCCGGATGATATACAGGCAGGTCGTGTCGTTCTGAAAAAGTGATGCCATAGAGTTGGTTTGCTGCATAAAAAATACCGTTTTTCAAGACGGAATTTAGTTCAAAGTAAGGTTTGATCAGACTTTCGTCCAAATCATATCGCTCCTTGCGAACTTGTTCTGCATAATAATCCCAATCCCACGCTTCGAGTTCAAAGCCTCCTTGCTGATTGTTTATCAAGGTCTGGATATCTTTAGCTTCTGCACGTGCCTTAGCGGTGGCCGCAGGAACCAATTGCGCAAAAAACCGATCAACTTCTTCCGGATTTCTAACCATTTGATCTTGGAGATTCCAAGCCGCGAAATTATCAAAACCCAATAATTTAGCTTGTTCCGCCCGGATTTGTGCAATTCGAGCGATGGTCTGCCGCGTATCATTTTTATCATTTCTAGAAGACCGATTCCATGAGGCGTCGAATAAAACTGCTCTAGTAGCACGATCGTTTAACGCTGCCAAAAGCGGTTGTTGTGTCGTATTTTGAAGTGGGAAATACCACTTTCCTGTCAAATTATTGGCGGTAGCAGCCTCTGCAGCAGCTTCTATGTCTCCATCAGTCAGCCCTTCAAGCTGGGTCGCATCTTCAATAATCAATGCAGCATCTTTGGTACCGTCTAATAATTGATTATTAAATTTAGCACTCAGGGCTGCCTCTTCTTCATTGAGTTTTTTCATCGTTGCCTTATCTTCAGTAGAAAGCAACGCTCCTGCCAAAACAAAACGCTGATAATAGTATTCTACCAATCGCAAACTTTCTGCATCTAAATTCAAAGATGCTCGCTTTTGATATAAAGTATTGATTCGCTCAAACAAGTGATCATTGAGGTACATCTCATCTTGATGCGCAGCCAATTTAGGCGCCAATGTTTCTTGCAAGGCTTGAAATTGAGGATTCGTATTTGCACCGGACACTACTCCAAAAGCCAAAGAAACGCGTGATAAGAGACGACCTGACTTTTCAAGAGCCACAAAAGTATTCTCAAAAGTGGGTTCTTCGGGATTCTCTGCGATTTGCATCACTTCTGCACTATGCTCTACAATGCCCTTCTCAAAAGCCGGAGCATAATCATCGTCCATGATTTTGTCAAACGGTATCGCCTGAAAAGGAAGCGTACTCTCTTCAAAAAATGGGTTTAATCTTTCATTCATATGCGTTGTATCTGTATTGGTTTTACATGCAATTAAAACAATTCCTAAGGCTAAAGGGATTAAAATTTGCCACTTTTTCATCTTAATTTGAATTTTAGAAAACAAAATTACAATAAATTTATGATAATCCTAAATGCATTACGTGCGTACCTATCTATTTATTCGAATAAATCTATAAACAATAGCGCTATATATTATTAAATGGAATAAGTTTTCAACGAAAAATCATTTCTAAAATCTTCACTATCGTTACTTTTTCGATTGCAAGTAGTCAAAATATAGTAGTTTTGCATCAATTTTTCAACAATGAACGCTAATAAAGAAAATCGAAATAGTATTATTCAGTCCATAAAGGATCAGGTAAACCAAATCTTCAAGCCTTTGGAGCCCATATTTTCTCCGGCAATCAACAAGTGGAAGCAGGTCACTTCACCCATTACGGAAAGTTGGCAAAATTATAAAAAGCGTTTTCCGATTGAAACTAAAATCATCATCTGGACGAGTAGGCTTATCGGCCTTGGCGTAGGCTTTATTGGATTTTTCGTTTTTCTCACACTAATTGGCGTTTTTGGCTCAATTCCCAGTCAAGAAGAGATCCAGCAAATCGAAACGGCCAATGCTTCGGAAGTGTATAGTTCAGACGGAAAACTCATCGGTAAATATTATACAGAAAATCGAACGACAATAGCATTAGACAGCATATCACCTTACCTTGTGACCGCATTACTAGCCATTGAAGATAAACGATTTTTCGAACATAGCGGTATAGACTTACGGTCTTGGCTCCGTGTTTTCAAGGGATTAGCAACCAATAATTCCTCACTAGGTGGAGGATCAACACTAAGTCAACAATTGGCTAAAAACCTATTCCCTAGAAAGAAGCACAATATCCCAGGTATGAGTTTATTTATCAACAAAATAAAAGAAAACATCATCTCCATTAAGCTCGAAAAAATCTATAACAAAGAAGAATTATTAATCATGTACCTCAACACCGTACCATTCGGTGGAAACAGGTATGGTATTCAAGAAGCTGCAAGGTATTTTTACGGCAAAAGGCCCAATATGCTCAATCCGGCTGAGTCCGCTACCTTAATCGGCATGCTAAAAGCCACAACAGCCCTAGATCCAACGCGAAATCCTAAAAATTCTGAAGCTAGACGAAATCTAGTATTAAGTCAGATGCTAAAAAATAAAGACTTCCGATTTGATTCTAAAGAAATGGCAACCATAGCAGCCATGATCAATTCAGGTGCGATATCAGAAGCAGAATACGAAGAATATATCCAAAAACCCGTCGGTGCTTCTGTCCATGAAGACATCGGAAACAATGATGGAACCGGCACCTATTTTAGAGAATTTTTAAGAACCAAAGAACTCCCTAAAATTCTAAAACATCTAGCCAAAGATGATGGCAATGAATACAATATTTATACGGATGGGCTCAAAATATATACAACCTTAGACAGTAGGATGCAAGAACATGCCGATGCTGCGGTTTATAAGCACATGTCCTACCTGCAAAAAGAATTTTATCAACATTGGAAAGGTGTCAAAGATGAAAAACCTTGGGGTGATGACAAGTGGATAGAAAACGAAGTAAAGAAGAGTGCACGATATCATTCATTGACAGAACAAGGTTTTAGCGCTGAGGCCATTGATTCTATATTTAATATACCGGCACCCATGACCATCTTTGCATGGAAGGACAAACCGATAGAGAAAGATACCTTACTGTCTCCTTTAGATTCCGTAAGATATTATTTCACCTTGCTGAACACCGGATTTATGGCCATGAATCACGCCAATGGCTACATCCAAGCTTGGGTAGGTGGTATTGATTTTCTCTATTTCAAATATGACCACATCCTCAGCAAGCGACAAGCCGGATCAACGTTTAAGCCCATCGTGTATGCAG
This sequence comes from Chitinophagales bacterium, assembly GCA_026928325.1. GTDB lineage: Bacteria > Bacteroidota > Bacteroidia > Chitinophagales > Saprospiraceae > OLB9. The sequence continues at coordinate 28,111 of JAIXKS010000041.1, forward strand.
CTGCGGTTCAAAACGGCATTAAGCCATGTACCTTTATTCCCAACCAAGAAGTCAATATTCAAGATTGGTCGCCTAAAAATGCTAGTGGGCACTACGGTGGATATTACACTTTGACCGGAGGATTAGCCTATTCAGAAAATGTAATAGCGGCTCGCGTCATCGAAAAAGTAGGTATCCAAAATACACTGGATATGGCGGCCAAGCTCGGCATTACCACAGATTTACCACGCGAATTTGGAATAAGCCTAGGAGCTACTGAAGTACCGCTCTACGAAATGATGAAGGTCTATGCTACCATTGCCAATGGAGGAAAAAAAGTAAATCCTATCGCCGTTTTAAAAATCGAAGACCGATATGGAAATGTCATCTATGATTACGAAAAAACCATTGAAGCCGAGTCAAGGCCTCAAGTCATCGATTCTTCTGCCGCCTATATGGTCTCTAAAATGTTGCAAAATGTCATCATCTATGGTACGGGTAATGCTTTTAGATCTCAATATTGTCAACATTGCGATTTTGGTGGAAAAACCGGTACCACGCAAAATTATGCGGATGGATGGTTTATAGGATACAATCCAGAGTTAGTGACAGGCGCTTGGGTTGGAGGCAAAAGTCCGGCAGTGCGATTTAGAAGTATGGCTTATGGTAGTGGCGCCAAGCTAGCGCTTCCAATCGTGGGGCAGTTTTGGTATAATTTGTCCCTTGACGGGGATTTCGCAGCTATCACGCGCAAAAAATTTGTTGCTATTGAGAAATTAAATGCCGAAATGAATTGCCCATTGAGGATTGGGTTTGAACCCGAATTATATTATTCTATCATGCAGGATTCGATACTCAAAGATTCTTTGATCACCACAGGATTTAAAGGGTTGAAAGAAATCGCCATGACACTATTTCCTGAGTCCTTTGAAGAAGAATTAAATGCCATGCATGAAGAGGATGAAAACGAAACGGAAGGACCAACCAATGACGGACAAAAAGGCAAGCATTTGGATGCTACAAAAGAAGACCATAATAAGTCAAAAGATAAAAAAGAGGAATAAATCCAAGATTCACTTAAAACCAAAACCTCAAAATACGATTTATACTATAGGTAATATTAATTATAAAAATGGCAACACCACTGACAGTAGCTTATCATACCTTGGGTTGTAAGCTTAATTTTTCGGAAACTTCCAGTATTCGCCGCAATTTTGAAAACCATGGTTATCTAACCGTAGATTTTGAAGACGGCGCTGATATTTATATATTAAACACTTGTTCCGTAACAGAATTTGCAGATAAAAAATGTCGCTATGAAGTTCGGCGAGCACTCAAATATTCGCCACAAGCCAAAGTCATCGTAATCGGCTGTTATGCCCAACTCAAGCCTGCCGAGATTGCAGATATTCCCGGAGTGGATCTCGTCTTGGGTGCAGCAGAAAAATTTAGTATCCTCAACTATATCGAGGGTATCTCCAAGTCATCCGGCAAAGGCATGGTCGTAGCAGGAGATGTCAAACAAGCAAATTCTTTTATTGATGCGTTCTCATTTGGAGATCGAACGAGATCATTTCTCAAGGTTCAGGATGGATGTGATTACAAATGCACCTTCTGTACCATTCCGCAAGCAAGAGGAAATAGTAGAAGCGATACTATAGAAAATGTACTTCAAAATGTACATCAAATAGCAGAAGAAGGTGTCAAAGAAATCGTCCTTACCGGTGTAAATCTCGGTGATTTTGGCAATGGCACCGAAGTCATAGAAGGTGCTAAACCCAAAAAAGAAGCGTTGTTTTTTGACTTAATCAAGGAATTGGATCAAGTAGATGGAATCCGAAGATTCAGGATATCATCAATCGAACCCAATTTATTAACCGAAGAAATCGTAGAATTTGTAACCAATTCCGACAAGTTCGTTCCGCACTTTCACATACCGTTACAATCGGGAAGTGACCGCATTCTTAAACTCATGCGTCGCCGTTATCTCAGCCAATTATACAAAGATCGCGTGGACTGGATCAAATCTCATATGCCGCATTGTTGCATAGGCGTTGATGTCATCGTCGGATTTCCTGGAGAGACAGAAGAAGATTTTCTCGAAACCTATCGCTTCCTTAATGAATTGGATATATCTTACTTGCACGTCTTTACCTATTCCGAACGCGCCAATACACCAGCAGAATCCATGGAAGGAAAAGTACCAACAGATGTCAGAAGACAACGCAATGAAATGCTCCGCATCCTTTCTCACAAAAAAAAGGTCGCTTTTACACAGCCGTTTTTAGGAACGATTAGACCAGTTTTGTTTGAAAACACCACCGAACCCGGTATGATGTCCGGATATACGGATAATTACATCAAGGTCATGCTTCCTAAGGTGGAAACGCTAATTAATACGATTGGACAAGTCAGGTTAATTCAATTTGACGAAAGTCAAGAGCATGTTGTAGCTGAGATTGTTGAATAAAATCAAGATAATTGAGGTTTTCTTTTTAAACTAAAATGACCATTCAGCTCAAAACTAAAAAACAATAATCACAATTTTGTAAAAAAAACGAGGTGTTTTTAAAAATGAGGGTGATTATGCATGCGTTGGATGGGAAGAAACGCAGGATTTTAGCTGATTTTTGAGGTTTTTATGGATCATCGACACCTCAGATTTTCTATCTTTGATATTCGTGCTATTTCTGAAATAAAAATGACATAATATAACTATAATAAGGATTATTAAGCGTATCTTTGCGGCAAATTTGATAAAATAGTAAAAAATCATATAAAATTTCGATTTGAATTATGGCAAATATTGGACACATTAAACAAATTATCGGACCGGTTATCGACGTTAGTTTTGCAGGAGAAAATAGCAAACTACCTGAAATCCTCAATGCTCTATCCATCAAAAGAGCGAATGGAGAAGAACTTATCCTTGAAGTGCAGCAGCACCTTGGAGAAGACAGTGTAAGAGCTGTTTCGATGGACTCTACGGACGGTTTGACTAGAGGTATGGAAGTGGTCGATTTAGGTACAGCGATCTCTATGCCTATAGGTGACCAAATCAAAGGTCGAGTATTTAATGTAGTCGGTGAGCCTATCGATGGTTTAGGAGCTTTAGATCGTTCTCAAACGAGAAGCATCCACAACAAACCACCTAGATTCGAAGATTTATCTACAGAAACTGAGGTTTTATATACAGGGATCAAGGTAATCGACTTAATTGAGCCTTACTCAAAAGGAGGAAAAATTGGTCTTTTCGGTGGTGCCGGAGTAGGTAAAACCGTATTGATCCAAGAACTGATCAACAATATCGCTAAGGGATATGACGGAATCTCAGTATTTGCCGGTGTCGGTGAGCGTACCAGAGAAGGAAATGACTTGATGCGAGAAATGTTGGAATCTAACATTATCAGCTACGGTGAGGAGTTTCTAGAATCTATGGAGAAAGGAGGATGGGACTTGAGTAAAGTAAGCAAATCCAAACTCAATGATTCAAAAGCAACCTTCGTTTTCGGTCAGATGAACGAGCCACCCGGAGCAAGAGCGAGAGTTGCACTTTCCGGGTTAACATTAGCAGAATACTATAGAGATGGAGACTTATCCGATCCAAATGGTGGAAAAGACATCCTTTTCTTTATCGACAATATCTTCCGATTTACACAGGCAGGATCTGAGGTATCCGCCCTATTAGGTCGTATGCCATCGGCGGTAGGATATCAACCAACCCTAGCTACGGAGATGGGACTCATGCAAGAGCGTATTACCTCAACAAAACGAGGTTCTATTACCTCTGTACAAGCAGTATATGTGCCTGCGGACGACTTGACTGACCCAGCGCCGGCTACAACCTTTGCCCACTTGGATGCGACTACCGTATTGAGTAGAAAGATTGCTTCTCTCGGTATTTATCCGGCAGTGGATCCATTGGATTCTACTTCTAGAATTCTTGACCCGGCTATCATCGGGGATGAGCATTACAATTGCGCACAGAGAGTAAAAATGTTGCTTCAACGTTATAACGAACTTCAAGATATCATCGCCATCTTGGGTATGGAAGAACTTTCAGAAGAAGATAAACTTGTCGTATTCCGTGCAAGAAAGGTTCAGCGATTTTTATCTCAACCATTCCACGTTGCAGAGCAATTTACAGGTATCCCGGGAGTATTAGTTCCTATTGAAGACACTATCAAAGGATTTAACATGATCATGGACGGTGTTTTAGACAAATATCCAGAGGCAGCATTTAACTTAAAAGGAAGCATCGAAGATGTGATTGCGGCAGGAGATAAGATGCTTAAAGAAGCTGAAGCCAACGCCTAATATTTAATAAACATCACAAACAAAGATCATGAAGTTGACTGTATTAACACCTGAAAGGGAAATCTATAAAGGAGAAGTAAAGTCTGTTCAAGTACCCGGTATTAATGGCGGATTTGAAATACTAAACAACCACGCTCCTATCGTTGCCGCACTAGGCAATGGACGGATTAGAATCATTGATATCTTAGGTGTCAACAAGGTCTTTACCATAAAAAAAGGATTTGTTGAAGTGCTTAAAAACGATGTATCCTTATTAGTTCAGGGAGTTGAAGAATAAAAAATTCTTTTCGACAAAATATCGACGCCGAATAACCTATAGGATATTCGGCGTTTTTTATTTTTGCTTATAAAGCATGTACCAACTGTTCCAACCTGTAATTATACTTTTATATACCGCTACTTCCATCACAATTATATATATTTGCTCTTTCAATTATCGTCAATTCAATTGCAATGAAAAATATAATTATTGTTCTATGTGCTATGTTTGGAATTTTTTTTAGCGGGATTTCCGAAATAAAGGGTCAAGAATCAACATCTAAAAACACCTTCTACCTTGAATTATTCGGAAATGGTCTGTTGTATTCTGCCAATTATGACTATCGAACATCAGAAAAATTTGGCATACGCGCCGGAATCGGATATGTTGGTTCTATAAAATCAGGCATTTTGAGCGTTCCGGTTTTAGGTAATTTCATGCTCGGAAAAGATGGAAAATACTTTGAAGTAGGTGGCGGCTTGACGTACATCAAAAGTTCTTCAGATCTATTCGATTATGAACTTTCTTCAATTATTGGAACCTTAAGTTTTGCTTATCGTTCTCAACCTGTAAATGGTGGTGTCATGTGGAAACTAGGCCTTACGCCAATAATCGACTTTAAAGAAGTCCGAATTTCACCTTATTGGGTTGCCTTAGGTGTAGGATATTGTTGGTAATAGTTTTTTAGATAAACTATGTGGATAAAAAAAGAAGCCTTATTGAAAAAATATTTAGAAAGATTATTTGCAAAAAATTAACAAGTAATCAAAAATAATAATATATTTGCTAATTATTTAGTATCGAATGCGATTTATATGAGAGGCGGCATGATTACGATGGTTTCACTGCTTACTGTTACTTTAGGAATTAAGGCTCAGACCCCTCAGGCATTCAAAGCAGGCCCGTTAGGTTTTCTCATAGGTGTTTACAATTTGCGTTACGAGCGAGGGCTCCAAGCCAATACTTCATTCCAAGTAGGTGCCAATTATTATGATTTTAAATTATTTGGCGTTGCTACTACGGGTTATGGTGTTGATGGAGCCTACCGATATTACTATAGCGAAGCTCTAAAAGGAATATATATTGCACCGAGTATGGGATTGGCTTTCAATAAAACATACGTTAGTAAGACCAGTAACATCCAAGGCAATTTTTCATATCTGAACCTAGGAGCAACAATTGGATATCAATGGACGAGTAGCAACCGTGTTTTGACCGATATCGGTTTAGGTTATGGGTATAATGTAGAGCTTGAAAAAGACGAAAGTCTCCTATCAAGTTATAGTTTTCCCTTACCCAAATTCACTTTGGCATTGGGCTTTATGTTTTAACGTAAATTAAAAATTCAATAACAAAATCAATAATTTATTTATCTAATATTTTTTCAAAACTTTTAAAACTTATTAAAAAATGAAAACAAAATTTTTAACCGTTTTAGCTTTCGTATTTATGTTTGCGTTGACTAGCAATGCTCAAGACTATAAGTCTGCAATTGGATTGCGATTAGGTTCTCCACTTTCTGTTTCTTACAAAACTTTCCTTTCTGACAAAGGTGCGTTTGAAGGCGTTGTAGGTTTCAGAAGCTATACGTATTATTCTTGGGTCAACATTGGTGCTTACTACCAAGTACACAACGACATTCCAAATGTTAGCGGACTTAGATGGTACTATGGTGGTGGTGCAAACATCTATTTTTGGTCATGGGATTCTGCCTTTTTAGATTCAGGTAGTAATACTTCTTTTGGAATCTCCGGTGTTTTAGGTCTTGACTATAAATTTGCGGACATTCCGCTTAACGTGAGTGCTGACTGGATACCAACTTTCTTCCTCAACGGATACGGTAACGGGTTTGGTGCAGGATATGGAGCACTTGCAGCTAGATATACTTTCTAATACGATTGTAAATTAAGAAAATGAAAAGGGCCTGTCTTTAATTAGATAGGTCTTTTTTTATCTTCTCTCCTAAATCATAGACTATATAAAAAGACTTAAATTATAATGGCCGTTATTTTTTTAAAGATCAAGGCAAAAAACGCAGGCATAGTGGTAACTATGACGA
>JAIXKS010000041.1:34734-45573 GCA_026928325.1 Chitinophagales bacterium
GTTATTTTTTTAAAGATCAAGGCAAAAAACGCAGGCATAGTGGTAACTATGACGAGTATTTTTAACGATGAGATTTGAAAAAAGAACAACATTCTATTAAGTTATTTTTGTTGATAGAGCACTAGATAATACCCTCATTAATAAGATCATGGATGTGAATAATACCCTTATATCTATTACCTTCCATGACAAGCAATTGGGTAATCGAAAAAATGCGCATCATACTAAATGCTTCCACAGCCATCATATCAGGAGCAACGACTTTAGGTTTTTGAGTCATGATTTGTTCAGCAGTGATGTGGGCGACATCATCATTAACTTCAAGCATCCGACGAAGATCTCCGTCAGTGATAACACCGATAAGATTTTCATTGTCATCCATGACCGCCGTAGCACCTAGTCTTCCGGAAGAAATCTGAATAATCACCTGTTTTAGATTGTCATTGCGATAGACTTTGGGCTTTAATTGATTATTGACTACATCTCCCACCTTGAGGTACAATTGCTTACCCAGGCTACCTCCGGGATGATACTTTGCAAAGTGCTCGGGAGAAAAGCCTCGCATAGATAGCAAAGCAACTGCCATGGCATCACCCATAGCCATCTGCAAAGTGGTGCTGGTCGTAGGTGCCAGATTATTGGGATCCGCTTCCGACTCGAGCGGTAGCAATAAGACAAAATCAGATTTTTGCGCTAGGTATGACAAAGGATTGCTGACCATTCCTATCAATGGATTTCCGAATCCCTTAATTAATGGTACTAAAACCTTGATCTCCGGAGTATCTCCACTTTTAGAGATGCAAAGAACGATATCTTCCGATTGAATCATGCCCAAATCTCCATGGATGGCATCAGCCGCGTGCATAAACACAGCCGACGTTCCCGTAGAATTGAAGGTAGCTACGAGTTTTTGAGCTACGATAGCACTTTTACCTATACCGGTGACGATTAATCTTCCTCGACCTTGGTACACTGCAAATACAGCACGAACCATATCCTCGGTTATACAATTACTAAGGTTGGCCAAGGCCATTGCTTCCAGCTCAATAGTTTTTTTTAAATTTTCTTGAATAAGTCTTTGATTTTCCAAACCTAAATTTGTATTTTTGATTATCAAATAGAAATCATCTTTAAATCAGACCTCAAACATACAAAATAGACAAACTCTAAACAAAAGTTTGAGAAATAAAGATTTTTATTTATTTTTGGTGATTCAATAAATATTGATTACCTTTAGAGCGTTTAAACATTTATTGATATTATTTTATTTTAGAACAGGCAAAATTTTGCGGTTAATGAATCCGTAAAAAGATATAACCTGAGTAACCAAAATCAAAAACACACATTAAAGAAATATATGAATTTTACTGATCAAGACATCTTCTCATCTCTTAAAAAATATTTTGGATTTGAAACTTTTAAAGGAGAACAGAAGGAAATAGTAAAAAGTGTGCTCAATAGGCAAAATACTTTTGTAATCATGCCAACTGGTGGTGGAAAATCCCTCTGTTACCAATTGCCTGCCATGATGATGGAAGGCACAGCAATCATCATATCTCCATTGATTGCATTAATGAAAAATCAAGTTGACTCCATACGAGGATATAGTCAAGAAGACAATATTGCTAGTTTTCTCAACTCATCATTGAATAAAACACAGATGAATGAGGTGAAAAATGAAATCGCATCCGGTAAAACCAAAATGCTATTTATAGCACCTGAAACCTTGACAAAAGATGAAAATATTGAATTTTTTCAAAAATCAAATATTTCTTTCGTCGCTGTAGATGAAGCTCACTGTATCTCCGAATGGGGTCACGATTTTAGACCGGAATATAGAAGGATACGAACCATGATATCTGCGATTGGTGACGACATTCCTATCATTGCACTGACAGCTACTGCTACACCTAAAGTTCAAACGGATATTGTCAAAAGTCTAGAAATGAATGATACCAATATATTTATATCATCATTCAATAGGGATAACTTGTTTTATGAAATTCGACCTAAAACCAATAAGGATAAAACCATCAAAAGCATTATCCAATTTATAAAAACATCTAAAGGTAATTCGGGTATCATCTATGTTCAAGCGAGAAAATCGACTGAAGAAATCGCCAAAATTCTAAATGTAAATGGAATCAAAGCGGCCGCATACCACGCAGGACTGGATCCAAAAACTAGAACTTTTGTGCAAGATGCATTTTTGATGGAAGATATCGAAGTCATCGTTGCTACCATCGCCTTTGGCATGGGTATAGACAAGCCCGATGTCAGATTTGTGATCCACTACGATATCCCTAAAAGTATAGAAAACTATTATCAGGAAACTGGTCGAGGAGGTAGAGATGGCATTAAAGGCCATTGTCTAGCTTTTTATTCTTATAAAGACATCTTGAAACTCGAGAAATTCTTGAGAGATAAGCCCGTAGCAGAGCGAGAACTCAGTACGCAACTCATGGACGAGGTGATCGCTTATACAGAATCCAACACTTGTCGAAGAAAATTCTTACTTCATTACTTTGGGGAAGAGTTTAAAGTGGAGGATTGCAATAATATGTGTGACAACTGCAAAAATCCTAAAGAAAAGGTTGAGATTCAAAATGAAATGAAAATGGCGCTTGAAGTTGTCAAACAACTCAACGAAAATTATACAATAAAAATATTAGTTGAGTTTATCACCGGAAAGATGTCCAAAGAAATGAAGGATTTTAAATTTGACAAACTTCCTTTATTCGGAATAGGATCCGAAAAAGATGAATTGTTTTGGCATACCATCTTCCGACAAGCCGTCCTAAACGACCTACTTGTCAAAGAAGTCGAACAATACGGAATCTTAAAACTTACAGAATCAGGAAAGGCCTTTATGAAAAAACCATCCTCTCTTTTGGTTCCAATCGATAGAGATTACACGGTCAAATCAGATGATGAAACCGATATAGGTGGCGGACAAGGAGCAGCCTTAGACACCATACTCGTCGAAATGCTTAAAGATTTAAGAAAATCTGAAGCTGCTAGACTCAAGACACAACCTTGGATTATTTTCTCTGAACCTTCCTTACAGGATATGGCAACCTACTACCCGATTACGATGGAAGAGTTGGAAAAAATATCAGGTGTAAGCCAAGGTAAAGCTGTAAAATTTGGTAGGCCTTTTATAAATCTTATCAGCAAGTACGTTGAAGAAAATGAAATTGATCGGCCTACAGAAGTGGTCATCAAACAAGTAGCCAATAAATCTCGAAATAAAGTTATCATCATTCAGTCTATAGATAGAAAAATGCCTATTGAAGATATAGCTCGAAATGTAGAAATGACCCATGATGAATTGCTCTATGAACTCAATAGCATTGTGGATGCCGGTACGAAACTCAATATCAATTACTACATCAAAGACAAAGTAGATGAGGAAGTCATTGAAGAAATCTTCGACTACTTTAAAGGAGCGAGTACGGATTCGATAGATTCCGCTATCAGAAAACTTCAAGAAGATGACATTAGCGAAGAGGAAGTATTGTTGACGAGAATTAAATTTATATCTGAAATCGCCAATTAAGCTCGGTATTTATGATCCAAATAATAATTATTAACGGTCCCAATCTAAATCTGCTTGGAAAACGCCAACCGGAGATTTATGGTCACCAATCTTTTGAGGAGTATTTTACAGTCTTGGAAAAAGAATTTAAAGCCTATAATCTCCATTACTTTCAGTCCAATCATGAAGGTGACATTCTTGACAAGCTTCATGCTGTGGGATTTAGATATGATGGCATTATACTTAATGCAGGAGGCTATACCCATACTTCTGTAGCCATTGCCGATGCCATCCGAGCCATCACTACACCGGTCATAGAAGTGCATTTGACTAATATCTACGAACGTGAACAATATAGACACAACAACTATATCAAGGATGCTGTCGTTCATAGTATCGTCGGTAATGGACTTGCAGGATATAAGGACGCCATTCTTTATTTAAAAGAGAAGTATATTCAGGCTACCTAGCAGATAGCCTGAATCCCTCATTTTATAAACATTAATTCACTCTTCTACCTGAAGCTGTTTCACGCTTTTTGCTGATATTTTTAACTTTCTTCATGTCCACCATCAAATGCGCATAAGCACTTTCTGACGGTGTGTAAAATACATCTTCTCCATAGGTAACTTGCCCATATTGATTATCCCATTTTTTAGCCAAAAGGACATATCGATTATTGCGTTTTTCCGATGGTCCGAATACCAAATACTTCGAATCGTCTTTACTATCAAAACTCACGGCATACTGTTGGTCTTTGGGTGAAAAAACGAATACACCGGGCGTACCCTTTTTAATGACGACCTCTTCAACCCTTCTACCATCGGTCATTTTAATTTTTCCGTTTGAAATGGTCACTTGTTCCTTCCCTAATTCTCTCCATAATACAATATCATTAGACAAATAAAATTGGATATTGTGTAAATCCGAAGTATTCCAACCGGACATATCTTGCATGTCTTTTGTGTAATACTTCAATGTAGGCGCGCAAGACATCATTCCTGTAATGGCGATCATGATAAGCAATGTTCTCATAAATATTTTACCTTTTGATTAAAGTGATAACGATAACCATCACGAAAATACATCCATTTTAACGGATTTTAACGTTTGCATTAACGCACTTTAACAGGTTTTCTTTAACCATCAAATCTGCAAAAACACAGGGTTCATAAAAACAGCAAATTAGAGCCTGCCTTTCACCAAAAATATCATTAAAATTACGAGCCAAACGCATGCTTTAGAGTCCATTTTTATCTTGTCATTTACATCATCAATTTATATTATAAATCCAATTAATATCAGTATAAAAATCAAGATTTTTATCCATTTTTTGTCAATTTCAACAAAATAGAGGTGGATTTAGTAAACTACAATTTAAGATTTGTTAATGATAGTTTAACGGTTAATTATGTATTCAAAAATTGTCTTAAACTTGCAGTGTTATTTTTCTAATTACCTATTTAAATAAAATTGAAAATGAAAAAGTTTTTTGTTCTAGGATTATTCGCAGTTCTTTCTATCGTTGCTTGTAAAAATGCTGAAGCTACTTCTGAAGAAGCTGCTCCAGTTGAAACTGAAGATGTAAATGTTGCTCCAACTGAAGCTCAGGATGAGACTCTTAGGGATATGCAAGAAAGTGCACCAGCTGAAGATGAAGAAGCTGCAACTGAAGAATAATCCATAAAAATTAAGTCAGGAAAGCATACCTGAAAATATTCGAAAGCCCGTGAATTTTCATGGGCTTTTTTTATTGTAGCTATTTAACCCTAAAAAGATTTTTGAATCCTACCATACCACTTATTCATCTTTGCTCAATCTTCCAATAAAGATGTACCAAAGAAGCAAATCACATTTGCAAAAATTATTCTATCGTGATCTCATCGACAAACAACCAAGCTTTATAACCGGCACCTTGGCGACCTGCTTCGATAATACCATGGTTCTTGATGACAAACTTGATAAACTTCGCCTTTTCACCATTAAATGAAAATGGAAGGCTTGCTACCTTCGTATTCGTTTGGATATCCTTGGTCTTGTGAATAGATTTAAAATTTTTTCCATCTTCAGAAATCAACACTTCCACTTCTGAAGGCAAGTAAATCCACTGCCCTTCACCTTTAAAAAATCTAAAAGCCACTTGTTGCAAAGAAGTCAATTCGGGCAGTTCGATCGTACCGATACAATCATCGCCGCTAAAACCCAACCATTCGCTACCTCCGTATTTAGAATCAGGGCCATATAAACCATTGATCAAACTATACGGTCCACGCCCAGCATATCTGCTTGATGGCAAGGTTTCAAGTTGTATTTGAGCTCGAGTACCTTTATGCAGGTTAAAATCTAAGGTCATCGGCCGACCGCGTTGATTGTTTTTCGAGGCTACAAAGGTGTATTTTCCAGGCTTCTCAATAGTCATCGTGTCCTTACCATCCATAAGATTATACACTTGGTCATCTAGGTTATAATAAATAGATGCTTGTTCCGGAGCGTCAAAATACAATTGGACAGGCATACCCATCTTCGTCTGTACGTGGTACTTCAAATCATAAATATGAAAAGCCACATTGGCGCCTTTCTTTTTCCAATGGTTATAGTGTTGCTCAAATTTATTTAAAAAACGTCTATAATCCTTATCTGATGACCAAAGCGTTTCGGAAAGTGCCATACCTCGGGCATAGGACATATACTGAACATGACTATAAGTCTTGATATATTCTGTCCATAAATTGGCTTGTCCACCTAAAATATACTTTCGCTTTTCTACGGCCAACTCAGAAGGTATCGGATCCCAATCATATACTTTCTCTATTGGGATAAATCCACCAATCGAAATGGGTTCGCCAGGTGCTTCAGACTGATAGTAATCGAAGTAGCAATGAGAATTGGGTGTCATGATAACGTCATGATTTTGGGCGGCAGCTTCAAGACCACCATCCACACCACGCCAAGACATCACCACTGCGCCTTGCGCTAGTCCGCCTTCTAGGATTTCATCCCAACCTATGATTTCACGACCTTTAGATTGAATGTAGGCCGCAACTCTCCTGATAAAATAGCTCTGAAGCCCTTCTTCATTACCTAAGTTTTCTCTCTTAATCAATTCCTGGCAAAATGCACTGTTTTTCCAAGCAACTTTCGGGCATTCATCGCCACCAATATGGATATATTTTCCAGGAAATAAGGCCATTAATTCATCCATAACATCTTCTAAAAATTTAAAAGTAGCCTCATTAGGGCAAAGGACATCTTCAAAAACGCCCCATAGCGTTGCGGCCTTATACGCTTTGTTTTCACATCCAAACTCCGGATAAGCCGATAAAGTCGCCTGCGAATGGCCGGGAATATCCACCTCAGGTATCACTTCGATGTTTCTATCTGCCGCATATCGTACAATATCCTTAATCATCTCTTGGGTATAATACCCACCATATCGGACACCATCAAATTGGTGAGGTTGATCACTATAATGTCCAATCAAGGTTTCATCTCTATAAGCTGCTATTTCTTGAAGTTTGGGATATTTTTTGATTTCAATCCGCCAACCTTGATCATCGGTAAGATGCCAATGAAAGCGATTGAACTTGTAATATGCTAGATAATCTAAGTGCTGTTTGACTTCATCGATTGTAAAAAAATGACGAGATACATCTAGATGCATCCCTCGATATCCAAACTTAGGCGCATCTTCTATGCTCACTTGAGGCAATGGAAAACCAAGGTACTGCACCATTTGCGCCAAGCTCACCAATCCATATTGAAATCCCTTGGCATTGGAAGCCTTGATAATGACTCGATCTTGATTAATATCGAGCTGATAATGTTCGGGTAGCAAGTTGGGATGCTCAATCAAGACTACATTCGCTTCTTTTTGCGTACTTAATTGCACCGCATTGACCTCCGCAAACAATGTCGAGTAATAAGAGGAATACCATTGAGCGGGGATATATACCTTCAGCATTTGCATACTTGCATTTGCATTTTTTAATGTCACCTGCGTCGGCTGAGGAATAATACCTAGATTTTTATCTGGCTGCACTGTGGAAGCATTTAAATTGCACACATTTAAAGACAACACAGCGATTATACTCCATATCCAATTACTTATCTTCATCTGTTATTCTTTATTCATTTAATTATCAAAATATCAAGTGAATTCCACCAAAGGTGACTCAACTTAGCATAATCCCAAATTAAGGATTAGAAAACCTATAACGCACCAAAATTGCTTCGAATCAGCCGTTTTACTGGATTTTTCGCTCCTTTGACACTTATAACGCCTAAAGCGTAAAATATCATTGACAAAGTTAATAATATTAATTGAAAAGAAGTATCTAGTGCTCCGTCAACAAAAAAATCTTAATGAAATGTCGTTCTTTTTTCAAATCTCATCGTTAAAAATACTCGTCATAGTTACCACTATGCCTGCGTTTTTTGTCTTGATCTTTAAAAAAATAACTTCCATTATTATTTAAGTCTTTTTATAGACAGAGCACTAGACCACTTATACCACAATGATTTTTAAAGCAGACTGTAGCTTGGATTGGTAAAATGGTGTAGAACAAGGAGAAAACGTAGATAGAAACGCTAAATTTGGTGTGGTTTATTGATGCAAAAAACTTTCCTAACCTCCATGATTGGTCAATTTTGGGTGACCATTCGCTTTAAAATGCGAAGAGCCCACGTAACTTGCATACTAGGGCTCTTTCGACTAAGGTCTCAAAATAAGAAAACTACATCTTACAGGTGAAAAACCTTTATATCTTCAGGCTAAAAACAGCCTTTCATTCTCAAAAATCCCAAAGCAATATTATGTGTCTATTTCTCAGATTGGCTTTGGATACTGCAAAGATAAGACCTAAATCTAAATTCACAACTATTATTAACTCTAATTATCTAAAAAAGTTTTAAAACATTTAAAAAAAATTAATACATCTAAAACAAATATGTTAATTGTTCCCTTTCAATGTTTTATACGGCTGAAACCCTTACTAACTCTTCTTGCTATAATTAGGAGACTCTCTGGTAATGGTAATATTATGCGGATGGCTTTCTAAGATACCCGATCCTGTAATTCGAACCATTTTGGCGTGTTGGAGCTTTGCAACATCACTGGCACCGCAATACCCCATACTTGCTCTCAATCCACCGATATACTGCACCATAACCTCTGAAACCGAACCCTTATATGGGACACGACCTTCGATACCTTCAGGAACCAGTTTTTTGACATCATCTTCTACATCTTGAAAATATCGATCCTTGCTACCTAACTCCATGGCACCTAAAGATCCCATACCTCGATACACCTTAAACTTTCTACCTTCAAATAAGATGGTCTCTCCGGGTGCCTCCTCAGTACCTGCAAATAATGACCCGGCCATGATTGTACTCGCACCCGCAGCAATCGCCTTGGCGATATCACCTGTATAACGAATTCCACCATCACCAATAATCGGAATACCCGTGCCTGCCAGTCCTCTTGCCGCATTTTTTATGGCATATAGTTGAGGAACACCCACACCGGCAACGATACGGGTTGTGCAAATACTTCCAGGTCCGACACCGACTTTAACGGCATTTACACCAGCTTTGACTAGAGCTTGTGCACCTTCCGCTGTGGCGACATTACCTCCCACAATCTGCAAGTCTCTATATTTTGAACGAACTTCAGCGACCGCATCCAACACTCCTCTTGAATGACCATGCGCCGTATCAATGCAGATGAGATCAACACCAACGGATACTAAAGCTTCGACTCTGTCAAATAAATCTCTACTGACACCTACTGCCGCACCAACGAGCAATCGACCATGGTTGTCTTTGGCAGAATTCGGAAAATTTTCGATTTTCATAATATCCTTATAGGTTATCAATCCAACCAAAACGCCATGCTCATCTACTACTGGCAACTTTTCAATCTTATATTTTTGCAAAATATCTTTTGCCTCAGCTAGCGTCGTGCCCTTAGGTGCCGTAATCAATCGATCTCGGGTCATCACTTCTGTTACATTTCGCTCCATCTGCGTTTCGAACCTCAAATCCCGATTTGTCAGAATACCTACAAGCTTGCCCTGATTATCAATCACCGGAATACCTCCAATTTTATTGATTTGCATCAAATGCAAAGCATCTTTGACTTTAGCATCTTTAGTAAGCGTAACCGGATCTAGGATCATACCACTTTCTGATCTTTTGACCGAGCGAACTTGCTTCGCCTGCTCTTCAATCGACATGTTTTTATGAATAATCCCGATTCCACCTTCTCGAGCCATTGATATAGCCAAACGATATTCCGTAATCGTATCCATCGCTGCAGATACAATCGGAACATTAAGTCGAATATCAGTGGTCAATTGAGTAGAAATATCCACTTCTCGTGGCAAAACTTCTGAATAAGCAGGAACCAGAAGTACATCGTCGAAGGTCAAAGCCTCCTCTATTATATGATTATTTTGATTTTCCATGTGCAAAGTTATTACTATTTGACATTTTACCAAAAGACAAAGGAGAACTTTTAAAAATTTTATAGATTTGTCCCTAAAATGGCCATAAAAACATTTCATTTATACCCTACAACCTAAAAAAATCTTAAAAAATGCTTTCAATCTATACCGATGATTATTTTATGCAACAAGCCATCCTTGAAGCACAAAAAGGTGCTGAAGCCGACGAAATACCTGTAGGAGCCATCATCGTATGCCAAAATAAAATCATAGCACGTGCCCACAATCAAACCGAGGTCCTGCAAGATGTATCCGCTCATGCCGAAATGATTGCTATCACTTCCGCCGCATCTTATCTTGGCAGCAAATACCTAACCGAGTGCACGATGTATATTACTTTAGAACCTTGTGTCATGTGTGCCGGTGCCCTCTATTGGTCACAAATATCAAGAATCGTCTATGGCGCCAGCGATGAGAAAAGAGGCTTTATGCGATATGGTAAAGAACTACTACATCCATCAACCAAACTAGAATACGGCATCAAACACGATGCATGCGCCCAACTGATGACCCGTTTTTTTGAAAAGAAAAGGAAAAAATAGGTTTTGTTCTGGTAAAATTGAGCAATGTAATATTTATTGCTGAAATATTACATTGCTCAACAAGGTAATCAACTCCGCAAATCCAACAAAGTTAGTTGAGAGTTGAAAGTTGAAAGCGATGTACTGAGCTTGTCGAAGTGTTGAAAGTGAAATTATGAGTTATGAATGATGAGTTATGAATGTAGGCTAAATGTAACGGGGAAGTGTTCAAAAACCTGTGTCATTTTTTAATTTTAAAGATGTTTTTTATATC
>JAIXKS010000041.1:45583-70137 GCA_026928325.1 Chitinophagales bacterium
GGAAGTGTTCAAAAACCTGTGTCATTTTTTAATTTTAAAGATGTTTTTTATATCGATCTCCATACATATTTATTAATTCCCGTTGTATTGAAGACCATCTTAATGATTTCCTTTTCCAACTTTTATCGTTATGGGTTAATGTTAAGTATAGCTGTTTAATAAGTGCTTTTTCTGATGTCCATGCTCCTTTAGACTTTGTTGTTTTGCGCATTAATCTATGAACTGCTTCTACAGGATTAGTAGTATATATCATCCTTCTGATATGCTGTGAATAATTCATAAAATGCATTAATTCCTCCCAGTTATTATTCCATGATTTTGCTACTTCTGGATATTTCTCATTCCACTTGGATTCAAATGCATTCATGGCTATTCTTGCACCTGTTTCATTACTTGCTGTATAAACTGCTCGTAAGTCACTATTTAATTTTCGAGCGTCTGACCATGCCACAAAACGTGTCGATTGACGTATCATATGTACGATACATCGTTGCACATTGGCTTGTGGATACACTTGGTTAATTACTTCTTTAAAGCCTTTTAATCCATCTACACAAAATATAAATACATCTTCTATTCCTCTTCTTTGAAGGTCTTCTAGTATAAGACCCCAATATCTGGCACCTTCAGCATTATCTACATAAAGTCCCAATATATCTCGCTCTCCATCGCTATCAACACCGTAACAAGTATATATAGCTTTACTTATTATTGTTCCTGATTCTCTGACTTTAAAATGAATGGCATCTAAGTAAATAATTGGATAACACGATTTAAGAGCTCTATTATGCCAATCATTAATTTCTACCCATACTTTTTCTGTTATTGCACTGATAGTGCCTGAACTGACCTCTAAACCATAGATACTAGATAATTGGATACGTATATCTTCTATCGATTGACCCTGTGCGTAAAAACTTAATATAATCTTATCTAAACCACTATTGAGTTCTCGTTCCCAATTCTTAACTAATTTAGGTTCGTATTCTCCCTTCCTATCTCTAGGTGTTCTTATTTCTATCTCACCTGATTCAGTCCGTATCTTCTTTGATTTTACTCCGTTTTTACGATTTTTAATACCATTTGGTTTTTCGTTTGTTAAATGAGCTTCTATCTCGCCTTCTAGCGCTTTATTTACAAATCCCTGAAGTAAATCCCTAAATATACTGCCTGCTCCAAAAATACTCCCTCCTTTGTATAACTCGTCTATAAATTTTTGACGAATATCTGCATCTGGAATAACCTCCTCTAGTTTATGTCCGAATAATGGATCTTCTTTTTTCTGTTTCATATGTCAAATTTATAATTTATTTTTTAATTATTCTCTTGACACAGGTTTTTGAACAGTCTCATCCAATCCGCCAATCAACAAACCAAAAAAATCTAACAAATCAACAAATCCGACGATTCAACAATTCAACAACAAAACTTACACCTTTACACCCATAACCACTTAAACTAATAACAACTCCACAAATTCACCCTGTGGGATAATAAATATCCAACAGGGTGAACCTTTAAACTAATATAACAACTCCACAAATCCAACAACTCCACAAATCCAACAATTCCGCAAATCAACAATAAAAAGTTACTCCAACCTTATTACCTTATGCTTCTCACTGACATTCCGATTGCTGATATCAAAGATATACATACCCGCAGGCAACTGCCCGATATGCACTTCCGATGTTACGTTGTCATAAGTGCTGACAAGCGCACCGTTGAGGTTATAGACATCGACCTTTGCAGGTGCGTCTAAGTTTGCTATGGTAACGGTGTTGGTAGTCGGATTTGGGTACAGCGTAAGTTTGTTAGCGATATGCTCGTCTTTGGTTGATGTCTTGATACCCAACTTAGTACCGTCTATGAGCATCCACATATCGCTTGTATTGGTGGAAGCGGCATCTATCTCTTTGTAATAAGTGCCATAGTCTGCAACAAAAAGTATATCGTGTTCCGGAGTTTCAGTTAAATAGCGAATTTGGTCTATCCACTGATTTTCTATCGGTTCCATAGTATGCTTTAATTCCCACTTACCATTTTCGAAGATATAGTATCTGAGCGTTTGTGGCATAGCTTGCGGATACGTATTTTTCCTCGACATGGTTATGAAATATGGTTTCTGTGAGTAACGCAAAATCCCACTATAACCTATCCTTTCTCTGTTATCTTCATCCGGAGATGTATCGATAGAACTACTGATGATATTTCCGTCATAATCTATAACTACATACGTCCCATCTTTTGATACTTGTTGGTCAATTCCAAGTACGATATGTTCTGGTGTAGCATTGTTAATATATATACCAAAAATACTTCCATAATACTTTTCAACAAATTTGCCGATATCGATTCTTTTGGTTGGTTCAAGTTCTTTGTTATACATTTGTATATATGCCAGATCCGGCTCTAACTTTCTGATATTTCCGTCGTCATAGTAGTCATAAGTATAACTAATCAATAAGGTGTCATTGTCTAAAAAATACATCCTGCCTCTTGGATTACTATGGTCTAATTTTGTAAAATCATCATATTTCTCTTTTGGGTAGTACATGGTATCCGTCCGCTCATAAATCAGATGCCCGTCTTGACTCAGCTTTCGGAATATGATATTTTTATCATTCATATTATTAACAACATAAATATAGCTGCCGTCCGGTCGTTTTTCAAATAATCTGGCTGCTGCTGAATGAGGTGCTACCTGAAAAACATTAGCGTCTTCTTTATCCCAACACTGATAATCTAAAAGATTACCCGTATTTTTGTCATATTTCCTGGTACAGGCATAAGAATAACCACCAAAGTCATTGTAAAAGAAAGGAACAAAATCCACAGTATGACTGTCATATCGCCGCATGGTAACAAGTTCAAGCGTATCATCATGTATTTTTATGGATTGTACCCATTCCTGCCGGTCACTGTGCCGGTTGTCAAAAACTGTTGTCCATTCCGGCTCGCCTGTTTTGATATTCAATTTATAAACTACTGCTCCAAAGATGCTTTGGGTTGTTCCAACAGATGTACTGTAACTATATACATAATCTCCCTCTGTGACTAATGGCTTTTCAGCACCGAATTTAATGTAATATATTGAATTATATCCATCTGTATAATTATTTGTAGTATAATCAATAGGGTATCCGATATTGGTAGGGTCATATACTCTGTAATGCCAATCGGGTGCACCGCTCAGAAATTCTGGCGTTTTATAATCTAAATTGTATTTACGCGGTATTAGACCTTGATTGTCCTGGGCTATAATATTTGTAGCAAGAAATAATGTTATAAACGTATAAAAAAAATATTTCATTTGTATAAAATTTTAATAAATTTAATAAAAAGAGGAAATGCCAGCTAAGGCATTCCTCTCTGAAATAATTATCCCTCCTGTGGACATCTCGGGATATCACTACATTCTTCAAGTTCTATCACACAGTCTTCTCCACTTGCAGGTTTGGTACAGCTACCCAACAAATAGTAAGCCTGGTGACAAACTTCAACCTCATTTGTTGAGCCGTTGAGGCAATAAGTCGTCTCTTTTTTACAGCAACCGTCAGTGTAGCATGGTACCGTCTTTCTGCATAAGAAATACCATGGGTCAGTACATTCAGTTTCAAATACCAAACACACCTTACTACAACTCGCTCTATAATATTTCGCTTGTACAGCATGACCTGATAATGGACATGGTGCATTTTCCGGTGGGCATTTTTTAAATTCATTCAGATGACTTGCTGCCCATAAAGACATAAACTGATACTCAAATGCTGCCTGATAATCATCTAAAAATGCTCTGAAAACATCATTCTGCTCAGCGGAAGTTAAATTATAATATAACGACAATCCCCATGAAAGACATGGAGATGATAAAGGGTTAACATATCCTAATATTTCAAAATCTTCGAAAATAATTACACTATTAGTTGGTGGAGGTGGCATCGGATTTGCTGATGTACAGAACCTGAGTTTCATCCTGATTTTTAAGTCACAGCCCATTGGGGGCAGTAAAGGGTGATACACAGTACCTGTGGCAGGAACGACCATTGTAATCAGAAGAGAAGCCGCTGGTGGACAATTTACCGTTGGGTCTCCATCAGGTCCACATTCTCCATTGGTTGGAATGGTTGGATTCCGTAGTTCCGTAGTATTATCCTGCGGATACATTTCTCTGATTTTCGCAATCGTCTCATAAAAGCTCTTTTGACGAGCTTCTATGACATCATCTGTAATGGCAGTATTATCGACTTTTGTTGTAGCGTCATCGCTACATCCGATATAAGTAAAAGTGATTCCTGATAAAAGAATTGAAAAGAAAAATACATACTTTTTCATTTTTTTAAATTTTAAATGGTTAATAAATAAATTTCAATGTTAATATCTTATACAATAGTGTAAACCCACTATAATATTTTACAAATTATTGATTCGAACAAGTCAATTATCCACACTAAAATGTTGCAATTTTACTATCATACAGGCTTAGCATATTGACTTCCAATCTCTAACTGCAATGTTACCAACTTACACTTGATTTTTCTAACTATAATCAAGAAAATTAACATTTTTAAAGATGCTTGTTTTTCTTCAAAAAAATAAAGTGTATATATATAATACACATTTACATACCCAAAACGCTGCAAAAAAATGAAATATTTTTAAATATTTTTTTGTGTTATGTGTATATTATTAATAATCTGTATATTATGAAGTTTGCGTAAATTGCATTTTTTTATGATAGTTTTTGAAATGATGTGAAGAAATGCGGCAAAATCACTTTCATTTAATAGGTTAAAACCATTGTTGTCCGATAAAATTTTAAAGATTCATCGCTTACTGCCAATGACAACATGTTCTGTCAGGATTGTCATCTCTCGCAACACAGTGAGCGATCTCAAAATAAATACATAGTAGTTCATAATGTTGTTACATTATCAGCATATCTTTATTGGTTTTTTATCCTCATCAATAGCTACAAAGGTAAACTCTCCACTCACAGCTTTTTCCCGTTCATCAGAATACATTTGCTCTATGAAAATGTCCACACGAACTTTCAGGCTTGTATTTCCCGTATAAGTTACTTTCCCGACAAGCTCAACGATTGTTCCCGCAGGAATTGGCCTTTTGAAGTCAATGCGGTCGCTGCTGACCGTTACCATTCTTTGCCGGCTGTATCGTGTTGCTGCAATAAAAGCAACTTCGTCCATGAGCTGCATTGCTGTTCCGCCAAATAAGGTGTCGTAATGGTTGGTGGTATTAGGAAACACTGCTTTGAAAATGCGTGTTTCTGATTGCTGAATCTTCTGCTCTCTTGTCATTATTCAAATATAATTTTTATGTTCCTGAAAAGTGTGCCATCGGGTAATAATTTCAGATATTTTTTCAATACCTTCACTAATAGCTGCGGGCCCAGGCTGCAAAATAATTTCGGACTTTATTTCAAATACAAAGTCATTTTTCACCGCATTGATTGTATTCCAGTTTTTGCGGGAAATCAGCCGCTCTTTTTTAAACTTTTTACCGCACCATGAAGCAATAATAATATCCGGATTTCGTTCAACAACTTCATTATTGTCGGCAATAATCCTGTCTTTTGCTAATGAAGCATCTTTCCGTTCGCTGAAAATATCAATACCGCCTGCCAGCTCTATCAGCTCACTTACCCAGCGAATACCTGTAATCAACGGGTCATACCATTCTTCAAAATACACCTTCGGTTTTATGGTTATGTTCTGATTGCCGGTGCTTATTTTCTCCATGTTTGCACGGAATTGATTAACTAATGTAATAGCGTTATCACTTTTGCCTACCATGCTGCCAAGCTGAATCATCATTTTGTAAATGTCCTCTACGCTCCGGTGATTGTTTATCCAAACGGTAATTCCCTGTGCTATCAATGCCCGGGCAATATCGGCCTGTATGTCAGAAAAACCGATAACCAAATCGGGTTTTAATGCTGTGATTTTATCAATGTTTGCAAACGTAAACGCAGATACTTTCGGTTTTTCTTTTCGCGCCTGTGCAGGACGAACCGTAAAGCCCGAAATCCCGACAATTCTTTCCTGTTCGCCCAATAAATAAAGCGTTTCAGTCGGTTCTTCTGTCAGGCAGACTATGCGTTTCGGAAAATAATCTTCGTTCATTTTTATTTGTCTTTTCGTTTGCCGTAAGGGCAATGTTTACATCCGTTATTACAGCAATAGCCACGTTTTAAGTGATACAATTCCGTGAATACCCATTGTCCTTTTTCGTCGATGTAATAATCTTCTTCCTCAACCAAATCTCTTTTGGATGGTGCTGTATTGTTAGCACATATTTTTTTCTGTGCTTTCAAAAATTGCTGAACATTTTCTTTAACGCTGTTATTTTGCCCAATGCTGTTATATTCTGCTTTTGTTTCCTGCATACATGAAGAACAAAGGCAATCATCGTATTTGACCCGGATATAACCGGTTTCATCTTTATTCAACGTTACGGTAGTACACCGGTACAAGTGAATTGAACCGGCATTACATTCAAATGCGGTGCTGCATCGCGGGCAATATTTTTCTTCTCCTTTATACATATTTTACACGCAAAACAGGAAACTGCCTTTGAGCCAAAGCAAATGAACCGAACAGTACAGCCGAATAAAACAAGTCGCCGGAGAGTGTTCCTTTCAGAAACGGAATACCTGCCGCATAGCAAGTCATTAAACCACCAAAGTTTTGCGGATAGATTGTGCTGCCAATCCAGCAGCCAAAGTTTGAAACTAAAAAGAAAATGGAGGTAGATGTCAAAGCGCCTGCAATTACTTTTTGCGGATTTATTTTATTGAAAATGAAAATTCCTGCAAGTACAATCAAAAGATAACTGCCGTATTGCCAATAAAAGCCCTGGTAAAACCAGGTAAATTCCAGGTAATATTTTGCGTAAATTACGTTGTTGATAAATAAATCGCTCAACCAGGTTGCGGCAACCGGAATTAAAAATGCCTGCCATTTTTTTGTAAAATATGCCGCACCAAACAAGCCAATCACGCCAAGCGGCGAAAAGTTGGGCACATGCGGAATGATACGGCTGAAAGCCGCTAACAAAATGATTACGCACAACAGACTGAAACGAATGTTAATTGCTTTTTGCATTGTATTATTTTAAAAAATTATCATAAGCTAAAAGCTCTTTTGTTAATTTCGCAATGCTGTACAGAAAGAGATTTACAGAAAGATAAGAGAACACAATATTTTACGTTCAAAGTATCACATCTGACTGTTGCTTCAATCCACGAAAGCATTGTCAATTCGGAACAGGCAGGTCTCCTGACTTGTAACAGTTGTGCCGTCCTTCCCATTTTCATAGTGGACATATCTGGCAAAACTTTTGGTGTATTACTTACAGTTGCGGGACAGTTTGTGATTTGCACACAATTCCCTTTTAATTCACAATTAAGTAAAACCTATCCCAGTTTGATAAAAATTAAAGAAAGAACATTTACCGGGTGCAAAGGTAGTTAAATACTGGTAATATTTCAACTATTTCAGTAGGAGACAAATATTGAATCCTATTGTAAAACCCTTTATTTTAAGACATTTTCCTGTAAATCATGTACAAGTTGAACATTCAACAAAACGCCCTAAAAACACCTTCAACAACCTTATTTAAGGAAGGACCTTATCATCATGTTAACCTCTTCCGCCTTTTCAAACATTACAAAGTGGCCGGCCTTGTTGATCATTTTCAAATCACAATTTGGCATCCTTTCCGCGCCCATTTTTGCATATTTTTTTGTTGGGCCACCATTCAAATAACGATTCGGTATTAGATTGTCATTTTCGCCAAAAACACAAAGGGTTTTCTGCTTTACATTGGGCAAAAAATCAAAAACCGGGCTGTCAACCATCGCTTGGACACCTTGGGTCACGTGGTAACAATAATCTTGAAAGTCAGAAGCATGGCGAATAGCGATTCGATCATCGACCATAAATTCCGCATCTTTCGGCATATTATAAAAATTATACGCATAGTTTACCCTGATTTGCTCCACAGTAGTGAGTTTAACGCCATCTACGGTCATGGCATCTCTAAACCATTGGCGTTCGCCCTTATTGAAGGTTTCGAAGCCTGCAGGAGCGATTAAAATAAGTTTAGAGACAAATTCCGGATATTTTAATGCCGTCGAAATCGCTATCTGACCGCCCATAGAATGACCGGCAAGGATCACTTGTTTCAATCCCAACTTCTGGCAAAATTCGTGGATCTTATCTGCAAAAAAGTCCATAGATACCTTATAATTGCCTTTAGATGACTTACCATATCCGGGTAAATCTATGGCTATACATCGATAATCCGATTTTAAGTCTTCGATATTTTTCTTCCATGCAGGAATGTATGACGCCAAGCCGTGGATAAATATTATCGTTTCTGCACCTTTCCCTTGATCTGTATAAGCGAGGGTAACATCATCTCCTAAGGATATGGTTTGGGTTTGGACGCCGTAATCTACTTCTGACATATGTGCTACTTTCAACTGAGCTTGTACATTGAGCATAACCATAGATAAGAGCAATGTTAAAATTGATAATCTCATGATGATATATTTTTCTTATATTTTTATAATAGGATTCAACTTAAAATTAGAAGATGAGCCATTTGATACACACAAAACCCAACCATGGGTTGACTGGTCTTTCTTGAACGCCACCATTTGTTAAGGTGCTATCGTAAAAATCACCCAATCCCATGTAGGCTGCATGAGCTTCGACCGTTAGAAATGCGCCAAAATCATATCCCAGCTTTCCATTGACTTCCCAACCCATAAAATTACCACCTCCTACAGGAGCCACAGATGCAAATCCGGTTGCACCTCCGATTTTAGAATGTAGCTTATTAGGAATCAAATCTCTAGCTAAGTTCAATGTACCTCCTGCGATACCATAACCCATATTGGAAATATCTGTTACCGCAGCCACAAATCTGTTTACGACATTACCATGCGGAAATAGCAAATAACCACCGTGGCCAATAAAAATACCGCCTGGACTACCCCATGTATTCGCAGTCATGACGCCGCTATATTTTTTATCATTGATGCCGTTATTATCTCCTGAAGTATAAAGAAGATCGGCAGTAATTGCATCACCTGTTGTCTGACCATACCGATATCCACCGCGAAGATTTGCGCCTAAGCCACCTATGGATACGGTTTTTGTATAATTGTCTGCTCCTGCCGACTTTTGTCGAATAGAACCTAAGTTGTAGTTTAAGAAGCCCGACATAAACCATCGGCCCATCATCATATCTTCATTTTTAGAGAAATATGTTCCCAACCACACGACATCTGATTGGTATGGATCGGCTCCGATAGGAAAACGGAAAGTACCATTATAATTGGCCAGCGGGCTTGCATATCCCTGGCCCAAAATACTTACACCGCCCTTGCCGGATGAGTTATCTTTTACCCAATAGACAGAACCACCAATGTTCCAAGTAGGAGCGACATTGATTTGATGACTAAATTCCATCAGCGTTACATCATCATTGAGTTCAACGTTGTTTTCATAGAGCTTGTAGTAACCTAGTTTTGTTTTGTTATAATCCGTTTGTCTTCTCACACTAACGCCGACGCCATCCGTTCCAAAATAAGCTAACCGATAAGCGGTATTGGTAAACTTGTCAACTGTAGTTCGATATAAATCATGCGGTGTATCAAACATGCGCTGCAATCCCAAATTAATCGTCCAATTTTTATGAGGCACTAATTCGATTTCGACATTTTGGGTTTGAATATTGACTTGGTCGGCAGAAATGGCAGAGCCTTGATTACCACCGGTACCGTAGGAAACATCACCCCAAGTCCAGTCAATCTCAAAAGAAGTACGCAACGTAGCTTTGCCATCGAAGAGTTTCGGCGAATAAACAAAGAATGGAATAATCCTTTGTTCCGCATACATTGCCGTAAAATCATTGGAAGTTTTCGTTGTATTCCCTCCAAAGAGACGCCCTACAATCTGCCCTTTAAGAAAATCATTTTCAGGTGCTATATTCATCGCAACATTTTGTTGATAAAAATACACGAATGCCTGAAAATCCTTATTAGCTTTAGTGGGAACGACTTTGTCAAATCCCTGAAAACCTGCTTGGCTACCTTCTTGAGCTACCAAAATCAACGGTAGCATGAAAAGCATAAATATTCCTAATGATTTACTCATCTCTGTCAATTACTAAAGTTAAAAAATAGGCAACAAAACGAAAATCGTTCTGCTGCCTGATTGAATTAAAAGCTTATTTTACTCTTTTGTATTCTTGAATATTGATCGTACCGAAAGCACCACCTCCTGAACTTCCAAAGCCATCTGCAGCAGTTGGAGGCGCAACACCTAATGAAGGTTCTGTTTGGATGATTTCATACTTCATACTCTCATTATCTTCCGACACTTCAAAAATTCCTTCGGCAGTAATTGCTGTTGGACTTGTCTGATTTAACTTGATAGTATAGATATTACCAACGCCAGATTTAGTTTGAATATAAGTACCTGTCAATTCGATTTTTGCGCCATCTTTCCACTGGAATACTTCATACGTATTGTTCGTTTTGAATTCTGCAATGATAGAGTCAGCAAAAGTTGCTAAAATCGGAGCTACCGGAAATGATTTCCATTTTCCTTGTGCTCCTTCTAAACAAGCGGTACAAACACCACCACAGTCCACACCGGTTTCGTCTTGATTTTGAATGCCGTCAAAGCAAGTACCTTTTTCATCTTCCTTGCTACAACCAACAACCAAAAGTGATGCAAATAGCATCATAAATCCAAATAATTTAAATGATTTCATTTTAAAGAATTTTAATAAATTGATAAATAATAATATTATAACGATTTTAATAATTTCCTGTCAATTTTACCACTATCCGATTTAGGAATCTCTTCTAAAAACACAAAATATTTAGGTACCTTAAATTTTGCTAAATTGGCGATGCAATGGTTTCTTAAATCCAGCTCGGTAACATCCTGATCCACTTCGACAAATGCCTTTCCGACTTCGCCCCATTTTTCGTCTTTTACACCGATGACCGCACAAGCTCTCACGAATGGCAATTGCCTTAAAACTGCCTCGATTTCTGCCGGATATACATTTTCTGCGCCACTGATGAACATGTTTTTTAGTCTGTCCACGATATAGATATAATGGTCTTGGTCTTCTCTTACGATATCCCCTGTTTTAAACCAAAGTCCATCTTCTGAAAAAGCTTCTCGGGTCGCTACGTCATTATGCCAATATCCCGGTGTAACCATCGGGCCTTGTAACCACAATTCTCCGGATTCGTCAGGGCCTGCGTCTTCACCATTTTCCATAACAATCCGATGTTGTACATAAAAATTCGTTCTACCAATACTACCTTTTTTATGAATGGCATCATCTTGATGTAAGGAAGTCAGGTTAGGACCTACTTCGGTCATACCATATCCTTGACGTATCGCCACACCTTTTTCCGCATATTTTTCGATCATCGGTATCGGCATGGACTCACCACCTACAATGATGTAATTCATGTTGCTAAAATCGGTCTTTTCAAAGTCCGAATCTAGCGCCATCATCGTCAACATCGTCGGCACACCCATAAACAACGTACATCGCTGGTTGTGTAAAAGATTCAACACCGTATTGGCTTCAAACTTTCGGCAAAGATACGTAAATCCTCCATGATGTAAAAACGGAAGCAAAAGGACATTCCATCCTCCTGTATGAAATGGCGGCATGACATTGACAGTGCGGCTTTCTGTATTCACGATCAAGGAAATTGCTGTATTAATACTATTCCAAAAAGCCATTTTATGGGTATATCTCACGCCTTTAGGCTTGCCGGTCGTTCCAGAAGTATAGATGATAAAAATCGAATCGTCTTCATTGACTGGATGGATAACCGTGGTATCTGCACTTCCTGCTTGCTCAGCCATTTCACTCAATTTCATCGCTACACCAGTTTGCGGCAGAAGATGAACATAGGATGCATCATAAAGGGTCAATATGGGATCTGCATCACTAACGATTTGAGTTACCTCAGCAGCTGCCAACCGATAATTAACCGGAACAATGATAAAACCTGCTTTCTGAGCCGCTGAAAATAGTGCTACAAAATCTATAGAAAATTCGGCGAGAACAACGATTCTATCTCCCTTTTGAATGGAGTAATGGTCTTTGAGATAATTGGCGATGCCATTGGCTTTGCGATGAAGCTCGGCATAGGTTATGGTCTTACCGGTCTCATGTTCTTGAAGCGCAATTTTATTTGGGCTGTAAATCGCCCATTTAGCTATCCAATCTTGTTGCCAAACCTTCATATCAGCATTTCATTTTACATTTTAAACAATGAAGCTCCAAACGCCAATCCTCCTCCTGAACCGATAAAGCAAATGATTTCTCCCGGCTTGACAAGATCCTTTTTCATCCATTCGTCAAAGGCCATCGGAATACACGCTGAACCAGTATAACCGTAGTAATGCATGATCGTTGCCGCCTTACTTCTATCGACACCGAGCATATCAAGCGTTTGAAAGATCGAATTTATGTTAATTTGCGTCATAAAAAAATGATTGATATCATGTACAGAAATATTTTGCTTCCTGCACAAGTCTAGGATCATCGCACTCCATGTGTCTGGATTGACATTTCCGGGTATTTTCTGTACAAATTTAAGCTGATGATCATGGTTGGCCATGACTTCTTCCGTCATCGGCATATAACTTCCACCGCCATAGATACCCATCCAACTATTGTATTCTCCTTTGGTTAACAGCTTACTCTGTAACGCACCTTTATCTTCATTAGTTGCACCCACGACGACAGCACCGGCTCCATCCGCAAAGAGTGTCACCGTTTTTTTATCTTTCAAGTTGAGATATTTGCTCATCGTGTAAGCACCTACGACCAATACATATTTGTAATTTTCATCGGCTTGAATGTACTTCGTGGCAACATCTAATGCCGTTACAAAACCTGCACAAGCCGTATTGATATCAAAAGTTCCGGCATTGACCAACTGCAATCTATCTTGTATAACGGATGCTGTTGATGGAGAGATATACTCCGGTGTATCTGTAGCAATAATCAACAAATCAATGTCCTCGGCTTTTACACCTGCACGGTCCATTGCCTGCACACAAGCTTTCTCTACGAGATCCACCGTTGTTTCTCCCTCAGAGCACCATCTACGTTCATAAATCTGCACAAATTCTTTCAACCAAGTATCTACATCTTTGCCTAAAAGTTCATTGAAGTAACTATTAGGAACCACTCTTTCGGGAGCGTAAGATCCAGATGATAGAATGACTGCATTTCTTTTACTCATTATCTAAAATATTTTTACGAATCATTTAATTTACTAAAGATATCTTTTTCTGATATATTTTGTATAAGATCATACCCACTAATAACGCTGACAATATCGCTAAAGCTGCTGCTACTGCCGGATTTTTGACAGGGCCGGAAGTATATGGCGTCAAAGAGCCGTAGTAAACAGAAAAGTGTACGATAAATGCCGTGATTGCTGCTCCAAAAGCGGCTTCCTTTGGCGTATTTTTTAAGAAAATACCAAATAACACCGGAACAAAGGCCATCGAAAAATAAGCATAAACACCATTCTGAGCTAGAATACCTACACTCAGATTCGGGTGAACTAATTGTTGGTAGCTCACGACAATGGTAATCAATGCCAAAACGACGATAACAATTTTATTGGTTGCATTAATCACACTTGTTTTTCCTTCCCACTTCTTCAGCGGAACGATCAAATCATTGGTAATACTTGCAGATACGGATTGCACTAATCCCTCCAAAGTCGATAAGCCGGCAGCGATGAGTCCCAATACAACAATCAAACCCACGCCGGTCGCAAAACGCTTGACCACATAAGCCGTCAAAATGCCATCCATCTTCATCGGTTCGCCGTCCATCATGAGATCCGGAAACATCAACCGAGCATAAAAGCCGGCAAATAACACCATAAAGAACAACGTCTCAACAATAATCGTGACAATCAAAAACTTATTGACGTCTTGATCTGATTTCAACATCAAGGACTTGGTTATGATGTGCGGTTGGCAAACTATGGCGATACCCACAACGAAATTACAAAAAATCACCTCAAACCAGTCTCTAAATAATGGACTGCTATCATTATACGAACCCACTAATTTAGGGTCTAAGGCTGCCAATTGATCCCAAAATGCATCAATGCCATTGGTTAGGTATGCTCCTCCCGAAGTCAATAGAATTAATGCTACTACTATCATCAATACAGCCTGAATCGTATTGGTATAAATCATCGAATTGGCACCGCCAAACATCGTGTATCCAAAAACAAAAATGACCAAAACGATTAATACCCATAACTCACTAGTACCTAAAGCACCTGCAATAACCTTGGTAAGTCCCACGCAAATCAACACGATAAAAGTTATAAGCAGCATAGAAGCACCAACCATAAAAAAGGAAAAAGCCTTACTATTAAATCGGGTTCCAATCCATTGAGCCATCGTCATCGCCTGCTGGCTGGTTCCGTATTTTCTAAAACTTTTGCTTAGAACCACGAGAGAGATATACAAGGCAATAGGAAGAATAATCGACATCGCCAAAAAAGCACTCCATCCGTAGAGCGCAACAAACCCAGGATTAATAATAAACGTAGCTGCACTCGTGATACTTGCCGCCAAAGACAACCCGACCACCGTAGGTGAAAACCCCGTACCCAAAGTAAAATCTTTGATATCTTTGGTCTTTTTTGCACCTTTATATACTATAAATAAGGTTAGAATAGCATAGGCTATCAAGGTAAGTATGGTGGCTTGTGCTAAATTCATGGATTAGGGTTTTATCTGAATTTTCATGCTAATATCAGTTATAATTATCGTACGAACTACATTAATTTAGTATTATTTTATTGTGACTATTTTATATAATTTTTTATATATAATTGATTAATAGTATTTTGTAATAATATTATCAAATAGGTCTAAATGTGTATTTTTAGTATTTAAACGACGATTTATGAAGAATAGTCTATGTAAGTGGCTACTTTTGTACTTTGTGGTATAATAAATAAAATATAAAAAATTTTAGATATGAGAACATTAGAAGGAAAAGTAGCCATCGTCACAGGTGCTTCTTCAGGCCTTGGTAAGGCTACGCTTTTGAAATTTGCTAGTTTGGGCGCCATCGTTGTCAATTGGGACATCAACACCGAACGTGGCGAAAATCTACGAGATGAATTAATTAATAATGGTCATCAGTCGGCATTTTACAATGTCAATACTGGAGACCTATCCTCAGTACAAGCGGCTACAGATGATATCATTTCAAAATATGGAAAGATTGATATTTTAGTCAATAATGCCGGTATAACTCGTGATTCGAC
This sequence comes from Chitinophagales bacterium, assembly GCA_026928325.1. Lineage (GTDB taxonomy): Bacteria > Bacteroidota > Bacteroidia > Chitinophagales > Saprospiraceae > OLB9. The sequence goes on from JAIXKS010000041.1 coordinate 60,972, forward strand.
GTTGGTAAAAATGACCGAAGAACAATGGCAACAAGTCATCAATATCAATTTATCCGGTGTTTTCAACTGCACTAGAGCCGTTGCACCTCATATGGTAGCCAATGGATTTGGAAGAATCATTAGCATTTCTTCCGTGGTAGGACTTTATGGCAACTTTGGGCAAACCAATTATGCAGCAGCAAAGGCCGGCGTCATCGCCATGACCCAAACTTGGGCTAAAGAACTCGGACGTAAAGGTATCAATGCCAATGCAGTAGCTCCGGGATTTATGCATACTGAAATCCTCGATGCCATGCCTGAGGAAGTGCTCGACAAAATGAAAGCCAAGGTTCCACTTCAAAGACTGGGTAAGCCTGAAGATATTGCGAATATCAATGCCTTCCTAGCGTCTGATGAGGCCAACTATATCAATGGCGCTGTCATCAGTGTAGATGGTGGAATCACCCTATAAATAACGCAGGCGTGAAAAAGAAGCTGGTTCGGTTTTCTGACTTCGCAAGTCAAGTACTTCCGCTTGAAGCAGACTTTTTACTTCAATCCCATCGGTTTGAAGACGAAGAGAAGATTTATATTCTCAATCAGATCATTGAGCAAGCCAGATATCCTGAAAAAAAAGTTGTCTTTGACACCGCCATCGATAAAAGAAAATATAGTTATGTCAAGGCCTGGTGTGAGAAAATACTCGCCAGCCTTGACGTGGACTATAATTTGGAAAAAATCTTAAATTGGGAACAACAAATACTGACCGATAGCCTTTCTGTCTCCGATGATAAAGCACTCATTCGACTCATTCAAAAATCCGAAGCTTCGGATTTTAATTTTATTAAGATTTATGATATTGCCCGGTTTTATCGGCATTATCTGCAAATTCGCCTCAGACATAAAGATTATAATCTCATCCATCTCTTCCTTAATAAGCATCGAACGGATTACGAGTTTTCAAAATTAGTCAATGATAAGCTTCACGAAGCTACGAGTGAGATTATTTCGGATTACTCACAGAAAAAAACCGTGGATTACGACGAATCCATCAAGTGGTTGTCCGCCCTTTTTTACAACGAAAACTTAGATGGGTATAATCGATGTTTAGCATGGATACGGCTTGTTTTTATCGCACATAATACGCGGAGATATGAACTATTGACGGATATGTTTACCCATTTTGAAAAATTGGTCACGTCCGGAAAATTGTATTCAAGGCGTATAGTTACCAATTTTTACAGTCAATATCTCTTGTATTACGCTTCTGGTCAGAATTTCGAACAAGCAATACAATGCGGTTATCTCTCCATCAAAGAGAAAAACAACGACTATCTTTACTATGTCAACAATCTAGCTGCCGTACTACTGCGTTCTAAGCGCTCAGAAGAAGCAGTAACGATCCTAAGAGCTTCCGCCGGTCATGCCAAAGAAACGCTCAATATGCACAACAAAATAGGTCATGCAGCTTATAGTATATTCGCCCTGACAGATACAAATAAGTCTGCTCAAGCCGAAAACCAAGCCTTTGTATTTCTGATGGCTTATAAAAAGGAGATCATCGAGCATCGCTGGCATTTGTTTTTTACGGCCTATCTTAAAGCCATGCTGACTAATAAAAACTACCACGGAGTTTTAAAAACCACATCCAATTTTCGACTATTATCTAGAGATGAACATAACAAGCACAACATCATTTATTCCTCTTCGATTCCATGGATGTCCGCCCTCGCTTCCTACAAAACAGGAGATATAACCTTATCCGCTTTAAAATCTCAAATTCATCATTTGATGAAAATCAATCAGGACTACGCCTATACTTCCATCACACATCAAGATCTACTTGCACTCTCCAAGCTCGTTTTACAAAAAGATTTTGAAAAATTGGAAGTGTGACGCTCTAACATAGAGAAGCTTATTTCATTACATCTCAAGAGATTCCATTCGATATCCCATCCCATTTCCAGCCAAAAAATATTTAAAAACAACACTCCATTTCCTTGGATATATCTAGAATTTTTCTTACTTTTGTAGGTAATCATTCGCACATAATACACGTGTTTTTTTATCAAAAAATGTAACCAAATGCGGTGTTTTACCGAAGGGATACCTTGTTATCTAAAAAAATCATAGATGTAGCATAAAGCAGCTTTTCGATATCAACAAATCCTTTGAATAGCGTTCAAATTTTTATCACCTCAATCATACAAATATGCAAAAAATAGCGGTTTTAACAGGTGCTGGCATCAGCGCAGAAAGCGGAATCAGCACTTTTAGAGATGCCAATGGTCTTTGGGAAAATCATGACGTCAATGAAGTAGCCAGCCCCAAAGGTTGGGACAAAAATCCGGAATTGGTCTTAGATTTTTACAATCAACGTCGGCGACAATTGAAAACAGTTCAACCCAATGCGGCACATGTTGCGCTCAAGCGACTTGAAGAAAAATACAAAGTGACCATCGTCACTCAAAATGTTGACAACCTTCATGAACGAGCAGCTTCGTCCAGCATCATCCATCTCCACGGCGAATTGAATAAGGTTAGAAGCACCGAATACCCGAATTTAATTTATGATTGGGAAGGAGACTTAAACATCGGAGATACTTGCGAACATGGTCGTCAATTGCGCCCGCATATTGTGTGGTTTGGCGAAATGGTACCTATGCTCGAACCCGCAATTACCATTTGTGAGAATGCCGATATCATTATCATCATTGGCACCTCTATGAATGTTTATCCCGCAGCAGGAATTGTAGGATATGCTAAAAAAGGAGCCCATATTTACTACATCGATCCAAAACCCAATATTTCTAATGAACTTAAGCACCTTAAAAACGTCAGAATCATCGCTAAAAAGGCGACTGAAGGCGTACCGGAATTAGTAGAATCCTTGCTGAAATAGGATTTTCTGCTGCATTTCTGATCCATAAATCGTAGCAAATCCTACTAAGACAAAAGACACCATTCCAACAATGAAGCATGGTGTCTTTTTGTTTTTATAAAAAAACATGCCATTTAAAAATTGTTGTCTATCTTTGTACATTATTAAAAGGGAAATGGTGTTCTTCCCTACCCAACCGCAAACCATGCTGATGACGCCTACTTAACCAATAACAAATCATGTTATATGAGTAGGATTCTTTTTTTAGTATCAGTAGGAGGCGCAATCGGCAGTTTGGCTCGATATCTTATTTCAATTTATTGTGCGAAAATCTTCACATTTCCGTTTCCAATAGGCACCTTTATGGTCAACAGCCTTGGTTGTTTTTTAATAGGCTTTTTTTATGGACTTTCGACACATTTTGACCTAGCGCCAACTTGGCGTGTATTCTTTATTGTCGGAATTTGCGGTGGATTTACTACCTTTTCGACCTTTGCCTTTGAAAATCTAAAACTGTTACAATCCGAGCAATATCTAGCTTTTGCAACTTACAGTATAGGAAGCTACACAATCGGTTTACTTGCTGTATATGGTGGAATCATTATGGTAAAAACAATTTTTGGATAAATAAAATCATTTAAAATAAATCTAAAATAATAAACAACAATGAAAACAAAACCATTTTTTAATCCATGGCACCATGTAAGCCTAGGAAATAACATTCCAAATATCGTAAATGGTATTATTGAAATACCTAAAGGAACAAGAGCAAAGTATGAATTAGATAAAGAAAGTGGATTGTTAATACTTGACAGAGTTATCTATTCTTCGGTTCATTATCCAGCAAATTATGGCTTTATTCCACAAACTTATTGTGACGATAAAGATCCATTGGACATCCTAATCCTAACGCAAATAGACGTAGTACCACTTTGTATTGTGCCCGCTAAAATCATCGGCGTAATGCGCATGTTGGATAATGGAGAAGCTGATGATAAAATTATTGCTGTTGCGGAAGGAGATCCTAGCATCAACCATATCAATGATATATCCGAACTACCTCTACACTTCATCAGCGAACTTCGGAGTTTTTTTGAAGATTATAAAAAATTAGAGAACAAAACAGTTGTGGTTGAAGAATTTTTTGATAGGAATATCGCTATGCATATTTTACAAGATAGTTTAAAAATGTACGTTGAATATCTAAAAAGTTCATAATTACTCATAAAACATTTCTCATACTTTAACCATAATAACACATTAGAAAATCTTTTATAAAATCAAATGCATAAAATTGGACTAATTCAGGAATAGTTACGCTTTTTCACCCAAAAAGAAATCCATGCGTGATTATGGCTCAAGATTCGCAGTAGCTACAGATCTTTTTGAGATTTATAGCTGCATTTCCATCGCATAGATTTTCCGTTTTATAAATATCAATTATATTTGCAGCATAGCCACTATCTTTATAGCGGGCGTAACATTAACACGAACAATGATCATTCAAAAAAACGATACGACCATGACCACTTTAAGACGTTGCTACCTGATATTGATTCATATTTGTTTTTTATATAACGTCCACTATGGTCAAAGGCCATCAATACCCAATGAAGTAGATTACAAACGTGCCGAAAGCTTTGATTGGGACAGTTTGTACAATCAAGTGTACCACATGGCGATAAGCCCAATATGGTTTGAGGATAACCTAGGTGTTGCCTACCACACCTTAGGAAGAGAAGGTCATACATATTATAAAATATCCTTTAAGGACTACAAGAAAAGACCGGCATTTGATACGAATAAACTCATTGCAGCCTTAAAGAAAACAACCGGTCAAACGATTGCTGCCAAAGACCTAAAATTGGCCAATATGGAATGGAAAAACAGCTTGTTGTTTACATTCGAGTACGATAGCAAATGGTATGAAATTAATTTAAAAAATTACAAATTAAAGACCATCAACCGCTCAGAATCAGATTATAATAAATATATCTCCGTTTCGCCAAATGGAACCCATGAAGTATGGATACAAAACTACAACCTCATGCTACGCAACAAAGCGACTCATGAAGAAATCGCCCTGTCCCAAGATGGCAATGCATCCTACATCTATGGTAGTAATTATGGCTGGGATCAATTGATGAAAGGAGAAAACACGCCACCAAGACCTAATTTAGACATCAAATGGTCTCCAGATGGCAGTAGATTTCTCACGCAAATTATGGATGCTCGCCATGCCAAAAAAATGTATATGTTGGATTATTCAATCGACTCGCTCTATAGGCCTGAATTACTTTCCTACTATCGAGGTTCGCCTGGCGATACGGCAATTGTTTATTATATCTATCATATTTATGATGTAAAAACCGGAAAAGCGACGAAAATCAATTTGCCCCCGGAGCCTCACTTCATGGATGATTTGGCCGGATATGGACTAAAATGGACTGCTGACAGCCGATACCTATACGCTACTTACAACCACCGTGGATATCAGCAAAAGGATGTGATACAGATTGATGCGGAAAATGGAAGCGTCAAGACCTTGTTTTCCGATCATAGCGATACAAATATCGATTATCTAACCCGGTTTATGTACATCGATGGTGCCAATCAAGCGTTAATCACTTCAGAAAAGTCGGGATGGAAACAGCTTTATCTCATCGATTTTGAAACGGCAACAGCTCAAGCTATCACGCAAGGCGAGTTTGTGGTCAAGGACATCAAAGCTATTGACACTAAAAATAAAATCGTCTATTTTACAGCCGCGGGAAAAGAATCGGGATTCAATCCCTACTTTGATTTAATATATCGGGTTAATTTTGATGGTAAAGATATGCAATTACTCACGCCGGAAAAACTCAACCACGAGGCCATTTTTTCGCCTGATAAAACACATTTTATTGACATGATGTCAGCGGTAGATTTCCCGACTTTTTCAATATTGCGCCGTGTAAAAGACGGAAAACAAGTATGTGTTTTAGAGAAAGCCGATGTTCGAAACCTTCAAGAAAAAGGATGGAATTACCCGGAAGTTTTTACTGCTATAGGTCAGGATAATGCAACCCTTATTTATGGCGCCATGTGGAAACCGACGCATTTTGATCCAGAAAAACGTTATCCCATTATCGACTATAGCTATACGGGACCACACATGAATGTTTTCCCGAGCAACTTTAGAAAAGGATTGTACGGCCTTTATAATTCAGCTCAAGCGCTTGCTGAACTGGGCTTCATTGTCGTACAAATCGACGGTATGGGTAGTGCCGGTAGATCCAAAGCATTCCACAATGTTTCCTACAAAAATATGGGCAATAATCTCTTAGACCATACGCTCGCCATAAAGCAATTACCGGATAAGTATCCTTGGATAGATGGCGACCGTGTCGGGATCTTCGGGCATTCAGCCGGAGGATATGACGCAGCACACGCACTTCTTGCCTTTAATGATACCTACAAAGTTGCTATCTCGGAGTCTGCCGACCACGACTGGCGTATGGAGAAAGCTTGGTGGCCTGAAATGTATGTAGGATGGCCGGTAGATGACTACTACCACGATCACTCTAACGTCACGATGGCCGACAAACTCAAAGGCAAACTCCTACTCATCCACGGCGGCATAGACGAAAATGTCAATCCATCCGCCACCTTCAAATTTAGCGAAGCCTTGATTAAAGCCGGCAAAGACTTCGATATGTTTATCGTCCCGAGTATGCGCCATCCTGTACCGAAAGCTTACTATCCATACATCAGAAACAAGCGATGGAAGTTTTTTGTGCAGCATTTGCTTGGAGAGTGATGGGACTATGGTTTTAGCCAAACCATATCATTATGACGTAAACAGATTCACATACATCAAAGAGTATTACTAATTTGTTTATAAATCCTACAAAGTGTAAAATGAAAATTCTACAAAGTGTAAAACAAAACACCTACAAAGTGTAAAGTAAAATACTTACAAAGTGTAAAACAAAACACCTACAAAGTGTAAAGTAAAATACCTACAAAGTGTAAAATGATTGTATATTTGTGCCAAATATAGCATGATAACGCATGAAATACTCAGCCAGAATAAGCGATGCAGAGTTAATGAGAAAGTTAGATATCTCTGGTGGCGTTTTGATCCGAGGACCAAAAGCTTGCGGTAAAACCGAATCAGCCCGTCAATTTTCCAAAAGTATCTTGCAAGTAGATCAAGATCCGCAAGTACCGTTATTAATGGGTACTTCACCAGGACGGTTACTCCTTGGAGATACTCCACGCCTCATTGATGAATGGCAGGAAGAACCCAAACTTTGGAACCTCGTCCGTCATGAGATAGATCGCAGAAAATCACCAGGTCAATTCATTCTAACCGGCTCTGCCAATCCGGAAGAAAGTATCAAAATGCACTCCGGTGCAGGTAGATTTACGATGGTGGATATGCGCACCATGTCATGGCAAGAACTCGGATATTCTACCGGAAAAATCAGTCTGCAAGCATTATTCTCAGGTCATAAAATTGATATTTATGATACAACCACCGAATTGGAGATGATCGTAGATAGAATCATCATTGGTGGTTTTCCGGCATTAATAGGTAAAAAGGTAGCTCAAGCTGTGGATTTAAACCAAGCTTACGTTGACTTACTGGCAGAAGTGGATATGAGTCGTGTTTCTAATATCAAGCGGAATCCTATCAAGATCAGAAGCCTTTTACGCGCTTTAGCACGCAATACGGCAACACAAGTAGATATCACTACATTAACAAAAGACATTTTAGAACATGAAAAGTCGGATATCACTCGACCTACCGTTTATGACTATATAGATGCGTTGCAGCGTCTCATGATTATCGAAGATCAACCTGCTTGGAATCCTCATATTCGTTCTGCGGCATCGCTAAGGAAAAATCCCAAACGACACTTTACAGATGTTAGTTTGGCTGTTGCTATTCTGGGATTGGATCAAAGTGCATTGTTAAACGATCTCAATTTTACCGGATTTTTATTTGAATCTATGGTCATCCATGATCTACGCGTATATGCACAAGCAAATGGCGCTCAAGTATTTCACTATCGAGATTCCTATAACGAAGAAGTCGATGCCATCATTCAAAAACATAACGGAGATTGGTTGGCATGTGAAATCAAATTAGGAATTGGACAGATCGAAGATGCAGCAAAAAAACTTCTAAAATTTGCTAACAACATCGATACTAAAAAGACAAAACCGCCAAAATCTCTCAATATCATCACAGGTACAGGCATTAGTTTTACCAGAAACGATGGTGTTAATGTCATATCTTTTAGCTCATTAGGCTTTTAATGAAATCGCCAAAGTGCTTTTTATTCAAAATCGCTAATCAAGGCAAACCTTACAGTTGTCGCATTTAGGAAATTAAGATTTCAATTCCGTAAATTATCGATTCTTAGCCGTATCTTTACACCATCTGATAAATATATATATATGAATATTCAAATACGAAAAGCCACGATCCATGATATGGAAGATGTCCGACAATTGGTCATCGCCCTAGCTATTTACGAAAAGGAGCCAGAAGCTGTCATCGCAACGACCAACGATTATAAAGAGGCCTTCAAAAAAGGAATTTTTGAGGTCATGGTAGCTGTTGATGGTTCTAAAATCATAGGCATGGTATTGTACTACATGACATTTTCGACTTGGAAAGGCAAGTGCATGTATTTGGAAGATTTTTTTGTCCTTCCCGAATATAGGAAACTTGGTATCGGCCAACAACTATTTGATGCGTATTTGGATGCAACCCAACGATCGGGTGCCCGAATGGCTAAGTGGCAAGTCTTGGATTGGAATGAATCCGCGCATGAGTTTTATCGGAAGAATAACGCTATTTTAGAGACAAATTGGTGGAATGGCAAAATGCACTTTAATAATACATAGGATTAAAGCATGATGGCCGCACCTTTGAAAATGATTTAGTGCAATATTAATTATCAGGGCATTTTTTACACCGCTTACCCTTTTTGTATTTTTTACAGCACTTTTTCATTTCATAAGGATAAACGAACGAATTAAAAACAATATTTAAAGCAAAAAACGAATCGGACACTTCACAAGTCACTTGCTGAACTTTTTGTTCTTCTTTCGGTAAAGAATTGAAATGAATCTGTTTCATTGGTTTATTTAGACTAATTATAATTAGCGCAAATATAACCGACATTTTTAATTCTCCCAAATTTAAGCCTATAAAAATGTAGAATTCTATTTTTAAGCGCTTGCACAAGGCATGGTAGTGCTCTGTCCACAAAAAAATCTTAATGAAATGTTGTTCTTTTTTCAAATCTC
>JAIXKS010000041.1:70235-80205 GCA_026928325.1 Chitinophagales bacterium
ACAGAGCACTGTGCTCTGTCCACAAAAAAATCTTAATGAAATGTTGTTCTTTTTTAGTCAGAGCACAATTAAAAAAATGGGAATACCCAATCGGATATTCCCTTCTTAACAAAACAAATTCAGTGTATATTTTATGAGCTACCAAGGATCAAAATCCTAAAATGCGTCTTACTTTCATCAAGTGTTCATTATAGACGCAAATTGAATTAAAAACGTTGGAATTTCTAAAAAATAGATATACTCAATCCAGATTAACAGTCTAAAAAGATGTATTTAACACAGTTTAACACAATTCTAAAGTAGTCAACAAAAAAAACAAAGCAATGAGCCATCATTTTGACAATTGAATGTAGAGATAATTATAAAATGGCTTTAAAATTCTGTAAATTTGCCCTTAAATTTTATATTTAAAAATTCAATCAAAATATTATGAGTCAGTATAGAAAGGAAAAAGACAGTATGGGATTCATTAATGTTCCCGCAGATAAATATTGGGCAGCACAAACTCAGCGCTCTTCTGAAAACTTTAAAATCGGAGGTCAGAAAATGCCCAAGGAGATTATCCATGCCTTTGCAGTATTGAAGATGGCAGCGGCTCGAGCCAATCATGATCTTGGCGTTTTACCGCTAGAAAAGAAAACATTAATAGAACAGGTTTGTCATGAAATCATGGATGGGAAACTCAACGACCAGTTTCCGCTAGTTGTCTGGCAAACCGGATCCGGAACGCAATCCAACATGAATTTTAATGAGGTCATCGCCAATAGAGGCCACGTAATCCAGGGCGGAAAACTTGAAGACGAGAAAAAAGCGCTCCACCCTAACGACGACGTCAATAAATCCCAATCTTCCAATGATACTTTCCCGACAGCGATGCACATTGCAGCGTACAAAACGCTCATTGATGTTACCATACCAGGTCTGGAGCAGCTGCGTGATACCTTGAAAGCCAAGGCAGAAAAATTTATGCCCATTGTAAAAATAGGGCGAACCCACTTCATGGATGCGACGCCATTGACATTAGGGCAAGAATTATCGGGATATGCCGCTCAGCTAGATTTCGGTATTCGTGCTATTAAAAACACGCTCCCACATCTTGCTGAGGTTGCTTTAGGAGGGACAGCCGTAGGTACTGGACTCAACACACCTAAAGGTTATGCTGAACTCGTGGCTAAAAAAATCGCAGAAATTACCGGATTACCTTTTATTACCGGAAGCAATAAATTTGAAGGTCTTGCAGCTCATGACGCCATCGTTGAATCTCATGGTGCGCTCAAGACTGTTGCTGTTTCCTTGATGAAAATCGGTAATGACATCCGTATGTTAGCATCAGGACCGAGATGTGGTATTGGAGAGATTACTATCCCGGAAAATGAACCAGGATCTTCAATCATGCCCGGTAAGGTCAATCCTACACAATCCGAAGCTTTGACGATGGCTATGGCTCAAGTTATGGGTAATGATGTGGCCATCAATATCGGAGGTATGAATGGTCAATTCGAACTCAACGTCTTCAAGCCTATGATGATTTACAATTTTCTCATCTCTGCCAATCTAATTGGAGACGCTTGTGTGAGTTTCAATGACCATTGTGCGATAGGCATCGAAGCCAATGAGGCAAGAATCAAGTACAATCTCGACAATTCCTTGATGCTCGTAACGGCATTAAATACAAAAATAGGTTACGATAAAGCCGCTGAAATAGCGAAAAAAGCCCATAAAGAAGGAACCACGTTGCAGCAAGCTGCTATTGCGCTTGGTTACCTTACAGCAGAAGAATTTGAAGCTTGGGTAAGACCTGAAAAGATGATTGGCTCCATTTAGGATACGGTCTTTTGATTACCCAACAATATGCCATGAGGCAAAAAAGCAAAAGCGTTTGAGACAAATCTCAAACGCTTTTTTCAAATATGGTACATTCATCTTTTTAGCCAATTATACCTAAAACAATCCTGAGCTTCATTCCACAAAAAGCCGCCATTTGAAGCTAAAATCACATTCGGAATAGCACAAATGACATCATCTCTCAGCTAAAGCAGGCCATTTTAAGGGTATAAATGGTACTATACATCCTGACCTTTCATCATCTTATTCCAGTACAAATACGGAAGGCCATACTTTTTAAGCATCCATAAACGCCAATGCTCGCGATAACTGTCAAAGACTAACATCATCTTTAATTTAGGATCCGGCGTAAATTCATTTTTATAATTAAATTCGGCAAGGACCATTTTGCCATATCCTGTCACCAATGGACATGAAGAGTATCCTTCATAACTCTTACTGCCAAGCGTATCATTTTGAATCATATGCAGGATATTATCAATGACAACAGGCATTTGTTTACGAATGGCTGCGCCGGTTTTGGCTGTAGGTAATGCTGCAACATCACCGAGTCCAAAGATATTTTTGTATTTATTGTGTTGCAAGGTATTGATATTGACATCGAGCCAGCCACCTTCATTCGCCAAAACTGATTTTCTAACAAACTCAGGAGCAGCTTGCGGTGGTGCTAAATGTAATAAATCATAGTCCATAGTCACTTCGTCCGGACGATTGTCCAGTTCGGAACCGTCTTTAGGTCGAATATTTTTAAATGTAATTTTACGATTAGGACCATCAATACTTATGGGTGCAAAATATGGAATAAAGTCCATATTATAGCGATCCAACACTTTATGTAAGGTTTCCGCCACTTGAGGCACGCCAAAAATCACAGTTCCCGGTGTAGCAAAGGTAAGTTTTGTTTTATCAGCAAGTCCATTTTTATGAATATAGTCCGCCGCTAAATAAGCAATTTTTTGAGGAGCACCGCCACATTTAATAGGTGTAGTCGGTTGCGTAAAAATCGCATTTCCACCTTTGAAATTGCGAAGTACTTCCCACATGTGTTCAGGATTCGTGTAATTAGAACAAACAACATCGTGGTCCAATGCTTCTGTCAGTCCCGGCATGAGTGAAGTATCCATTACCAGACCCGGAGATACAACCAAATAATCATAATCGATATCACCACTTGCTTTAGTCGTAACTTTATTGTCCTCTGGTTTAAAGCCAGTGACTTCATCTTTTATCCAGTTCACACCTTTAGGGATTAGATCAGCTATGGGTTTAGCAGTCTTTTTCATATCATAAGTACCCGCGCCCACCAAAGTCCAAGCCGGTTGATACCAATGGGTCGTAGCAGGGTCAATAATTGTAATATCCACATTTGCCTTGAGGACTTTAAGTCGAGAGGCAACCATGATGCCACCTGTTCCGGCACCGATAATAAGTATTTTAGGTAATTTGTTTGCCATTTTTAGATTTGATTTATTGAATGTTAAACTACAAATTTAATGACAAACGATGTATATTTTGCGTAACCTAGGTTACATATACCACAATTTAGCCCAAATACGACTCGAAATCGAGCTAATATTTTGGGAATAGCCCACATTTTAAAAGTATAATTTAGCTTATGTGCAAAATTTTAATGAGAAAATTAAATGACTTTCTAATATTAAAGTTCTGAATAGTATTTATCTTTGTTTTTGATAATTTTTTAATAATTGGATGCTGAAGGCGATTGCCAATAGTATCCTATCAAGAAGCACATTCAATTTTGAGCCATGAATAAATCCATACAGATCCAACTTTCCTTGATGATGTTTCTCCAATTTTTTATTTGGGGCGCATGGTTTGTAACGTTAGGTACATTTTTAGGTCACAATATGGGTGCTTCAGGAAGCCAAATAGGCGCTGCTTTTGGCACGCAATCCTGGGGTGCGATCGTCGCACCTTTTATTATAGGGATGATTGCGGATCGCTATTTTAATGCTGAAAAAATACTTGGCGTACTTCATCTCATAGGCGCAGGATTGATGTATCTCATGGCACAATCCACCGAATTCACTACATTTTATCCCTATGTTTTGGGATACATGATTGTCTATATGCCAACATTGGCCTTGGTCAATAGCGTTTCGTTCAATCAAATGAAAGACCCAGCCAAGGAGTTTTCCAATATCCGGGTTTGGGGAACCATAGGGTGGATCTTAGCCGGATTGATGATCAGCTTCTTATTTAGATGGGATGACAATCAGAACATAGCTGCCGGAGCCTTAAAAAACACCTTTCTTTTGGCGTCTGTAGTTTCTGCAGCGTTAGGTATATTTAGCTTTTTGCTACCTGCCACGCCACCTAAAGGAAAAGGAACGCAACAAACAAGTATTGCTTCAACCCTTGGTTTGGATGCGATCAAGCTATTAGCCAACCGAAATTATCTCATATTTTTTGTCTCTGCGATTCTTATCTGTATCCCATTAGCTTTTTATTATAGCAATGCCAATCCTTTTTTGGTAGATATCGGCATGAAAAACGCAACCGCTAAAATGACCATTGGCCAAATGTCCGAAGCTTTTTTTATGTTGTTGCTCCCGTTCTTTTTCAAGCGATACGGCTTCAAAAACACCATACTTGTAGGTATGCTGGCTTGGGTCGTTCGATATATTCTTTTTGCTTATGGTGATGCAGGCAGCCATACATATATGCTTTTAATAGGGATTGGATTACACGGCATTTGTTATGACTTTTTCTTTGTAAGTGGTCAAATTTACACAGATGCCAAAGCCGATGAAACCATCAAAAGTGCTGCCCAAGGATTGATTACGCTGGCTACTTATGGGGTAGGTATGTTGATCGGGTTTTGGGTCGCTGGAATGATTACAGATGCATACCATGGCGACTGGCAAACGATTTGGCTTTATCCGGCAGGATTTGCAGCGGTCGTATTGATTGTATTCTTTTCCACTTTCAAAAACGAAGCTATTGAATATAAAGCGTAGGTGGAATACATGAAATCGAAAAAGATTTTAATAGCACTTTTAGGGTGGTATCTGGCCTTATGGCACGGAGGATACAGCCATATACCCTGGTTTCCTGATAGTGCTCATTCATTGACTCAAGCAGGCTTTGGGATGGCGGTTATTTGTATCGTTGCAGGCTTGATGGCATTTTTTCGACTCATCCCTGATAAAAGAAAGTTTTTACTAGCTTTAGCATTCAATCTGATCGCTGTGGTCGCTTTCTTCTTCTACCCAAGCTCATTCGTATTTTGGATGCTTATGGCATTTCAAGGATATCTCCTAGGCTTGATGATCCGTTCCAGCGCCAACCTCTATCTTTATTGGGGTATGTCGAGCTTCAGTTTAGTACTAGCCCTAAGCACCGCGATCTATTTTATATCGAAATTCCTACAGTTCAATCATGATGGGCTGCACCTCGCCATCAGTATCACGATGGTCGTCATTCTATTATTATCTTCGGTTTTAGTTGGCAAAATACAACCTGCTGACTTATACACAAAAGACCAAATCGAAGCCAAAGAAGGCATGAATAGCTCAAAATATTTTGAATTAACAATATTAACCTTGCTTCTCTCTCTCGAAATATCTTTATTTGTTGCGGCCTTGCTGCTTCCGGATACAAGCCAATCCTTGATCACGCAATTGACGCTACCTTTGACTCTAGTATTCTTATTCTTACTTCGAGTATTTATACCAGAGATACCAACCTATTTCGTCAAAAAAGGTTGGTTGTTTGTCCTAACTTTGCTAATAACGATCAGTTGCGGCTTCTTTTTCACGATGCAAATCAATATATTTTTTATCGCAACTTTTTCTATTGCCATGTTTGCAGGTCAAGGCATCGCCATTCAGCTTAACAACCTACGACCTACTTATAAAACCGTAGGTGTTGTCATGATTTCTATAGGAATAATCTCGTTTATTTTCGGACTATATACGGATAATCACATCTCCTACATCTCGTCTATAAAAATGCCTGCATCGCTTTTGAATTTATCCGCATATCAAGCATGGATGAAGGAACTTTCTAATGTTGCTGCCATTGCAGCGATATTGGCAGGAATACGATATATCCGATAATGATATCGCAAAACGAACGGTATTCTTTTAACATTCGACCAAACTTACCATAAGAAGCGTGCATTTGTAAAATAATCACCTACGGTCATTCAAGAATGTATAAAATTGATTAATAGTATATTATTGTGGATCAAATCAACTATTTATAGGGAAACCACTAAATATTATTAGAAATATAATTAAATTTGCATAGTAGATTTTTAAACAAAATTTTACTTCTAACCAAAGGCACATTTCTTTTAATATTAAAACAGTAGCGATCATGAACTCCAAATTACTATTTTTTATCATAATTTGCTTTGGAAACCTGCTTAACTTGCACGCTCAAGCAGCTAAAGATTATGCCGTACAGGTCGAGGCTTCCTTTGACGATCAAACTTCAAGTGTTACACTCCATTGGGTAAAAATACCTGCGATGGAGACTTACGCCGTCTATAAAAGAAATACTCAAAATAATACTTGGAAACTCCTACAAACCATCCAAGATACTTTTTATCAGGATTCGGATATTTCTAAATCACTAGCTTATGAATACAAAATCGAAGCCACAGGGACAACCAAGGCTTATGGCTATATCTATTGTGGCCATGAAGCAGCGCCCATTCACCATCGAGGAACATTGATATTGGTTGTGGATACTCTATTTAGAGATTCTTGTTCGATCGAAATTGCTACCCTCATGGATGATATCCGTGCCGATGGATGGGCTGTCAAGCGGTTGGATTTCAATAGATCCGTTCCCGACAAAACCATAAAAACAGCGATTAAACAGTATTATAACCAAGATAAAGAAACCAAGGCAGTTTTAATCCTTGGGCATGTGGCTGTTCCATATAGCGGCAACATATACCCCGATGGCCACACCGATCATCAAGGTGCATGGCCGGCAGATATCTATTATGGTGATATGGATGGGTTGTGGACAGACAATGCAGTCAATAACACGGTTGCTTCGAGAGAAGAGAACAAAAATATCCCTAATGACGGAAAATGGGATCAATCAACGGTTCCATCTAAAGTAGAGCTCCAAGTGAGCCGGATCGATTTTCATAGTATGCCTCAATTCGGAAAAAGCGAAGTTCAACTGATGAGACAATATTTAAACAAATTGCACCTCTATAAAACGGGTAGCTTAGATATTATAAAACAAGGCATTGTCGATGACAACTTTGGTGGATTTAACGGCGAAGCCTTTGCATCTACAGCATGGAGAAACTTTGCGCCGCTACTTGGACGAGCCAATATCCTGGAACAAGATTTTATTACTTCTTTAAATGCTTCGCCTTATCAATGGGCGTATGGTTGTGGTGGCGGATCCTATACCAGCTGTAGTGGCATTGGAAAAACGGCTGATTTTGCCACCAAAAGCCAAAAAGGTATTTTCACAATTTTATTTGGCAGTTATTTCGGCGATTGGAATAGTAACAATAATATCCTGAGAGCGCCTTTATGTAGTGACGAGCCGGCGCTAATTTCGTTTTGGGCGGGGCGACCTCATTGGTATTTTCATCCAATGGCACTTGGCGAGCATATCGGCACAGGGCTTTTACTCACGCAAAATAATTACACAGCGCAAAACGTCAACTTTCTGCCTCAAGGTTACTTGCCCGGAGGTGTCCACGTTGCGCTTTTAGGTGATTTGACCTTACGTTCGGACTATCTTCGACCAGCTAGGGATTTAAAAATCATAGCACAACCCAACCGAGGCGCTACCATTCAATGGCAAGCTTCTGAAGATACTGATGTGTTGGGATATTATGTGTATCGATCCGATAGCCCATGGGATGCCTATAAGCCGATCTCGGAATTGGTCGATGGTCTGCAATATTTAGACACAACGGGCACAGATGGTTATAAATACTATATGGTGCGACCTAGTAAACTCGAAACCAATCCTTCGGGATCTTATTATAATCTTGGGCTTGGCATCATAGACAGCGCATACATCGAATACCCAAAAGCAACCACAACAAAAGATCAACCATTGGTAGTTCAGCGGATCCATTGTTATCCTAATCCTACGGAAGACATCCTTCATATTGACCTAAAAATAGATGCTATAGAAAGTGGAACATTGACGTACAAAATGGTAGATACCCACGGAAAATTGGTGACTCAAGGCATGGTAGAACATCATCATGGCGAAGTTCAATTTACAAAGGATATTGCCTCCTATCAATCCGGACTTTATTTTATTGAATTTTTAGTAAATGCCAAAACTTTAGTAGTTCAGAAGTTTTTTAAATTGTAACTCAGGGATAAAGGCATTTTTATCATTTTTTATTGCAATCATAAAATATGGTTTAATGACATTTGTATGCCTTCAAATCCAATCTGCTACGCTTATAAAATCATTTTTAGTATCTTTGCGGCCATTTTAACAAAATCTGATTTTCATGAGTTTTTTGGATGAATTACAAAAGCGAAAAACCTTTGCCATTATTGCCCACCCGGATGCCGGAAAGACAACACTTACGGAAAAACTCTTGCTTTTTGGAGGTGCTATCCAAGAAGCCGGTGCTGTAAAATCCAATAAAATAAAAAAACACGCCACCTCTGACTTCATGGAGATAGAGAAACAGCGTGGAATCTCGGTTGCTACGTCCGTCATGGCGTTTGAATATCGAGACAAACAGATAAACATTTTGGATACACCGGGTCACAAGGATTTTGCTGAAGATACCTATCGTACGCTTACAGCCGTGGACAGCGTCATAGTGGTCATTGACGTGGCAAAAGGTGTCGAAGAGCAAACCGAAAAGCTCGTAGAAGTTTGCCGAATGCGAAATACGCCCATCATCGTCTTCATCAACAAACTCGACAGAGAAGGAAAAGATGGCTTTGATCTCTTGGATGAAATCGAAGCTAAACTCCATTTACATGTAACGCCTTTAAGTTGGCCGGCAGGTATGGGACAGCGCTTCAAAGGTGTGTATAGCTTGTACGAAAACAATCTTATCCTCTTCCGAGCCCATGAAAAACAAGAAGAAGACAACGTCCAGAAAATCACCGATTTGCAAGACCAGGCGTTAGATCAACAAATCGGATCGGCACTCGCTTCAGAGTTGAGAGATGAGATTCATACCATCCAATCCGTATATCCCGAATTCTCCCAAGAAGCCTACCTCAAAGGTGCCATTTCGCCAGTATTTTTCGGGAGTGCGGTTAATAATTTTGGTGTAAGAGAGCTCCTTGACTGCTTTGTAGATATCGCACCACAACCACTGCCTCGAGAAACTGAAGAACGCATAGTAGCACCCGAAGAAGATAAATTTTCAGGATTTGTATTCAAGATTCATGCGAATATGGACCCAAAACATAGAGATAGAATTGCCTTTTTGCGCATTTGTTCCGGAAAGTTTGAACGCAACACCAACTATTTGCATGTTAGACAAGGTAAAAACCTGAAATTTTCGAATCCAACCGCCTTCATGGCATCGAAAAAATCAGTGATTGATGAAGCGTATCCGGGAGATATTATCGGTCTTTATGATTCGGGCAATTTCAAAATCGGAGATGCCCTGACGGAAGGAGAACAACTCCATTTTAAAGGAATTCCAAGTTTTTCTCCGGAACAATTCCGATTTGTCAATAATACAGATCCTATGAAAACCAAGCAACTCAATAAGGGTCTCGATCAGCTGATGGACGAAGGTGTAGCGCAACTATTTACAAAAGAAGATAATAATAGAAAAATCATTGGTACAGTAGGTGCCTTACAGTTTGACATCATCCAATACCGCTTAAAACACGAATATGGTGCTTCCTGTGATTACGAGCCAGTCCATTTATACAAGGCTTGTTGGATTGCATCTAAAGACCCGCAAGCCATGAAGGAATTTATCTCCCGCCGCAAAAAAGATATTGCGAGAGATACCGATAACAAACTGGTCTTTTTGGCAGAATCCCAATGGTCCCTAAAAATGGCCGAAGAGAATCACCCGGAAATCGAGTTTCACTTTACTAGTGAGTTCTAGTGCTCTGTCAACAAAAAAATCTTAATGAAATGTTGTTCTTTTTTCAAATCTCATCGTTAAAAATAC
>JAIXKS010000041.1:80391-87953 GCA_026928325.1 Chitinophagales bacterium
GTTTTTTGCCTTGATCTTTAAAAAAAATAACTTCCATTATGATTGAAATCTTTTTTATGGACTTAGCACTAGATTGAAGCGCACTTTTCCTTAAACCAAACTCTGACCGCATCGTCTTGAATATATGGCGACACATGCTTATAAACATGGTCATGATATTGGTTAATCCAAGCGATTTCCTTGGCGGAAAGGCGATTTCGATCGATGAGATTCAAGTCAAAAGGATATAGCGTTACGGTTTCAAATTCGAGAAATCCACTTTGTTGAGCTGGAACACAGAGCACGAGATTTTCAATCCGCATACCATAGCTGCCTTCCTTATAAAAGCCCGGCTCATTACTCGTGAGCATTCCCGGAACATGTACCGTTTTACCACGCTCGGAGAAGTTATTGACAAAGCCTTGTGGTGGTTCGTGAACATTCATAAAAAATCCAACACCGTGACCGGTTCCATGGCCATAATTCAAACCTTCATGCCATAAAAATTGTCGTGCCAAGATATCTAATTGTACACCCGTCGTGCCTTCCGGAAATTTAGCCATCGATAATGCAATCATCCCTTGAAGGACTAGCGTATAATTGGTTTTCTCTTCTTGAGACGGTGTGCTCAACGTAAACGTTCTGGTGATATCAGTGGTGCCATCCCGATATTGTCCGCCGCTATCCACGAGCAAAATGCCTTCCGGCTTGATTGCTTTACAAGTCTCCGGCATCGGATGATAATGGATGATTGCGCCATTACTTCGATAGCCAACGATAGCACCGAAACTTTCATTTTGATATAAATCTTGCGCACTGCGGCAAGAAGCCAGTTTTTTGACTAAATCCACTTCCGTGAATGATTCCTGTCCATCGAGCATACCTTCCATCCAATAGAAAGCATGGGCTAAGGCAGCTCCGTCTTTCATCATGACTGTACGAATATGTGCGATTTCAACATCGTTTTTAACTGCTTTAAGCATTTTTGGTATAGAAGCACCGTGAATCACTCGGGCATTGACCGCTTCGTAAAGCGCTTGGCTACAAGAAGTCGGATCCAGTAAGACACTTTGATTTTCATCCAATTGATTTAAGAAACTTTTGATTGCATCATAGGGATGTTCAGTAATCGCATTTGCTGCCAACTGCTGACTAGCGTCTGTATTTAACTTTCCTGGATGAATAAAAAGATGCGCATTTTCTCGGCCGATTAAAGCATAAGAAATAGCCACCGGATTGTAGTCCACATCCGTTCCTCTGATATTTAATGTCCATCCAATGTCATCCAAGGTAGTCAAGAGATAGTAATCCGCTCCTGCATCAGCCATTGCTGCCCGCACAACGCTCAATTTTTCCGATACTGATTTTCCGGCATAGGTTACTTCGTGTGCGGTCACTTCATCATTAGATAGTGCCGGTCGATCCGCCCAAATGGCAGAGATTAAATCACAACGGTGATTGAGTGAGATATTAGATGGTGCCAAAGTATCCTTAATGTCTTGAACACTTCCTCGAGCAAACATCCAACCATTGATACCAACAACAGCACCCGAAGGCAGATGATCCACGAGAAATGTAACATAAGGATTGCCAAACTGATTGGTCATTTTATGCAAAACGAACTCACTTCCTGCTAGTTCCATCTCACCCTGAAGAAAATATCTGCTATCCGTCCATAATCCTGCATGATCTAGGGTTACAACTACTGTACCTGCTGATCCCGTAAACCCGGAAATCCAAGCACGCTCCTGCCAGTGATTGCTCACATACTCACTTTGGTGAGGATCGCTGGAAGGAATGATAACCGCATCAATATTGTTAGATCGCATTTCCGCTCTCAAAAGCTGGAGTTTCTGATTGACATTCATTGGTATTATATTTAATGATAATGTATTAATATTTACAAATAAATAATATAAATGTTATAATTATTTATAATATGAATAAAATTGTTGTATATTTGCACCGTAAAGATACAATGAAATATTTCAGGATAATAAGAAACCTAATAAAAATTTCATTTGTTAGTAAATATAGTAGTTATTGTGAATCAGATAATACAGTGCTCGCATGATTAAACAAACACTCAGTCAAAAAATGCTTCAAAAGCTATCTCCTCAGCAGATACAGCTTATGAAGTTACTTCAAATACCTACCGCAAATCTTGAAGAGAGAATTCAAGAAGAGTTGGAGGTGAATCCGGCATTAGAAGAAGGTGAAGATCAGGCTGACGTCTTTGATTTGGAAGAAGACGAGTTTAGCACGCATACGCATGACAGCCAAGAGCAAGACAAAGACCGTAATGATGACGGAGAATTCGAATTCGATGATTATCTCAATGAGTATCTCGATGACGATCCTTCCATGTACAAAATGAAGGGTGATGAATATCTAAATGCCGAAGAGCGTAAGATGCCTGTACCAGTTGAGAATACCTTTCACGAAAGTCTTGTTCGACAAATCGGATTGCTCAACGTTTCAGACCTAGATGCGCTGATTTTACATCAAATTATCGGTTCGATCGACGATGACGGCTACCTGAGAAGAGAGTCTTCTTCTATCGTCGATGATTTGCTTTTTGCCCACAATATCGATACAAATGAAGATACCGTAAATAGATTGATTCGGATTGTTCAAAAATTTGAACCGGCAGGTATTGGTGCGCGAACCTTGCAAGAAAGTCTTATTCTACAACTTGAAGACAAAGTCGAAAAAGAACCCGAATATAACTTTACGGAAAGGAAATTGGCTCTTAAGATTTTGAGTGATTATTTTGAAGAGTTCACTAAAAAGCACTATCTGAAGCTCAAAAAAATATTGAATCTATCAGATGCGGAACTCAAAGATGCCATTGATGAAATCATAAAACTAAATCCTAAACCGGCTGGTATAATCGAAGGCAACAACATGCTCAACAATTATATCATTCCGGATTTCATTATACACAATAGAGACGGAGAACTCGAACTTGTCCTCAACAGCAAAAATGCGCCAGACTTGCGGATCAATGATCAATACATGGAAATGTTGAAGGGATACAGAGAAACAACTTCTGGAAGGCGCGCAACCCGATCAGAGAAAGAAGCCGTCTTATTTATCAAGCAAAAGATAGACTCTGCTAAGTGGTTTATTGATGCAATCAAGCAACGACAAGACACCCTATATCGGACGATGTATGCGATCATGCAATATCAATATGATTACTTCATCACTGGAGATGAACGTCGTATTAAGCCGATGATTCTAAAGGACTTGGCGGATGTCACTGGATTAGATATTTCGACTGTAAGCCGCGTAGCCAACAGCAAGTTTGTGCAAACAGAATTTGGGACGAAGAAATTAAAAGATTTCTTCTCTGAAAGTATGCAGGCTCAAGACGGCACAGAAGTCTCAACCTTGGAAGTTAAGACGATTCTTACGGATGAAATCGCCAGAGAAAACAAAAAGAAACCTTTGTCTGATGAAAAATTAATGGAAATCCTCTTAGATAAAGGTTATAATATCGCTAGAAGGACCATAGCTAAATATCGTGAACAGCTCAATATACCAGTAGCAAGACTTCGTAAGGAATTATAATCTGCTGTATTATTCATTTAGTTTTTTCTAACTTTCAACAAAGGTAAAAGGATAGTTCGTCAGATTCTACCTATAAGCAAAGATTAGAATCAGATAATTCTAAAATTAATTCATTCATTTTTGTTTTTATTTATTAAAAACATTGTATCTTTGCAGTCTTTTTAAGAAAATATATTAAATCGTTAAGTTTATATGCTTATAATCAACATCAAAGAAGAAGAATCAATTGACAGAGCACTGAAAAAATACAAAAGAAAATTTCAGTCTGTAGGTTTAATTAAGGAATTGAGAAGCAGAAAGCATTTTGTTAAGCCTTCTGTTGTCAAAAGAAATGAAAGACTTTCAGCTGCATACAGACAAGCTAAATTTGGAACTCAAGGCGAGTAAGCTTTAACCATATATAAGTATGCTTAAAATATATTAAGGGTATCACGCAAGTGATTGCCCTTTTGCTGTTTGTTGTTGGTATAGATGGCCATCCTTTCCGTATTTTTTTAAGGCTAAAGACTTGCTTAACCCATATTATTATATCCTTTCCCGATGGACCAAATGCCAATTCAGCATGATTTAACTAAGTACACGTCCTTACAAAGTACACATCGGATTATTTCAATAAAATGGAGGCTTTGCTTGTAAGCTACTAATTACCATCTCGCTTGGGTTCCCGCATTTCAGGCCAAGTCGATCCTTCCGGTAAAACTCGTTTTTCTCTAGATACCATTTCCGGTTCTTCTGACGCCATATAAGCCATGACCGTTGTGACGATAACATTATTGATGACTTCATCAAACATGATCTTATCGTAGGTGTCCCGTTGCGTGTGCCATGTATAGCCAAAATATCCCCAATTGAGACTACTCAGGCTAATACCCGGAACGCCAGCTGCCGTAAAGGAAGCATTATCCGAACCACCACCGCTCGGCATACCCGGAAATGATGTTTCTATATGTCGGCGTTGTTCACTTGGCAAGGCTTCGAGCCAGCGACCTATATAATCATAGGCATGTAAAAAACCTTGACCGGCTACGTTTGCAATGCGACCTGTACCATTATCTTGATTGAAAGCAACTTGTATATTTTTGGTGATTTGTGGATTGTCCATAACAAAACCTCTGGATCCGTTCAATCCTTGCTCTTCACTACCCCACAGTCCTATGATGATCGTGCGTTTATTATTGAGATAATACTTCTTTAGGATGCGTGCTGCTTCCATCATGGTCAATACACCTGTACCATTATCGGTAGCTCCTTGGCCACCGTCCCAAGAGTCGAGATGTGCCGATAAAACGACATATTCGTTGGGTTTCTCCTTTCCTGGAATGGTCGCTATTGTATTAAAAGATTTTCTTTTTCCCTGCTTTGTAGATTGGGTGTTTACCTTGATTCTTGGCTTTTTTCCCTTTGTGGCCAGCCTAAAGAGCATGCCATAATCCTCCATGGCCAAATCTATCGTCGGAATGGTTTGAGTTGTCGTGCCAAAAATCCGATTGGCGCCTTGAATCCCTGTCCAGTAAGAACTAATAATACCAACCGCACCTGCCTTTTCTAATATCTCTGGCAGTTCCTTCTTGGTATATCCTGTATTTTTAATTAATTCATTATAAGCATCGGTATCTCGTACTCGTTGTTCTTTTATCTTCTCGTAGGCTTCTGGCGTTGCAAACTCTTTGATTTGATAATCTCCTCTACCCCATCGCTGATATTGGTCGATCAGAACCATCTTTCCTTTGATGGTTTTTAACCACGCTTCAAAGGCTTCCTTATCCTTGATTTCGGGTAATGTGACGACTTCTGCTTCTACGGGTTTAGGCGTACTGGGACACCACGCTAATTGAATTGCTTCTAATGTCTTTATCCGTGGGTAAGTCATTACAGCCTCAGTGATACCTCGATCCCAAGCATCCCACTGGCCAAATTGTTGTTTTTCGGCAGCGATACCCCATGTATTAAATTTTTGAATCGTCCAGTCATTGGCTTGTTCCATGGCTGAAGACCCTACTAATCTCGGACCAATGACATCCAATAGCTCAAAAGCCATATCTTCCAATTGGGAATGGTTCATCGCTTCTTCTACGAATTGTTCAACAATCGGATCCAACTTTTTATCCTTAGGTTGCTGCCCTCTAAATTGAGCTACCAACAATTGGGAAGTCGTTAATAAAATAAAACACGAAATAATACGAAACTTATGCATGTCCAATGGTTTTTATAATGTTCAATGAATCACTTAATAGGAAATTCTACCTGTTTTAATGGTTATCCTAAGTTTGAATGATCCATATAAAATATCTTTAAGAGCCAAGATAAATAATTATCCAATATTGTATGAGCAAATGACAACAAATAAATCATTTTTGTTGGAATTAAGACAGATTTAAACTAATTTGTACTACTCTGTCAACAAAAAAATCTTCAAAAATAATTAAAATTTTCAAGCTAAGGTTTTTGCAAATTGAACCCATAAAAAGAAGCAAGAAATATTAATTTAATACTTTTTTGTCAAAAATAGCTCATATTCTAAACAATAATCGTTAATTTGAATTATTCTAAATAAGGACAATAGATATTTCTAATGAGTAATAAAACCATAAACACCGAACAAGGACATTGGATTCTAGCGAAAATGGGTAAACGCGTACTCCGACCAGGAGGAAAAGCGCTAACAGAACAAATTATCCATTCATTAAATATACAATCTAAAGATACCGTTGTCGAATTTGCACCTGGGATTGGCTATACAGCCGATATTTTACTAGACAAAAATCCATATCAATACACCGGCATTGAGCTCAATGAAGAGGCCGCTCAAAATCTAACCCAAAAAGTAAATAAAAAGTCCAACGCCATCATTTATAATCGGTCGGCATCAGAGACGGGTTTAGAAACGGCGTGTACTGACATTGTAATGGGCGAAGCCATGCTAACCATGCAAGCAGATAATAGAAAGTCGGAAATCATTCGAGAAGCTTTTAGAATTCTAAAAAAAGGTGGCTTATATGGCATCCACGAACTTGGGCTTAAACCGGACAACATTTCGGAAGAAACCAAGCATACGATACAACGTAGTCTGGCTCAAACGATAAAAGTCAACGCCAGGCCTTTGACACAAAAAGAATGGTGCCATCTATTAGAGCAAGAAGGATTTGTCATCAAAACTATTCATACGTCGCCTATGCACCTTCTGCGAGCTTCACGAGTCCTATCGGATGAAGGCATCTGGCGAACCCTTAAAATCGGGTTTAACATACTAACGCATGGCCAAGCTCGCGGAAGAATCTTGGAAATGCGAAAAGTTTTCGAACAACACGAAACATATATGGCTGCCTACGGTATCATTGCTGAAAAGCCATAACCCGTATCGGATATTTATTTCCACTTTATCATCTTAACGATTATAGAGGAGAAGATTCGAATAGGTTATCAAAGCTAGTGCTCCCGAGTTGTAACATCTAAATTTAGTAGAATTCTAATCACTAATGAAACTTCCCGATTAAACAATATATTATTCATTTTAATCATTCGTATCTCCGGATAAAAACCAGCGTTAGCGAATTATCCGTTAAAAAATCTGGAATAAAAACGTTAAAATTTAAAACGGTCTGAGCTTAGTCTAGTGCTCTGCCCACAAAAATATCTTAATGAAATGTCGTTCTTTTTTCAAATCTCATCGTTAAAAATACTCGTCATAGTTACCACTATGCCTCCGTTTTTTGCCTTGATCTTTAAAAAAAATAACTTCCATTATTATTTAAATCTTTTTATACCACTAAAAGGACTCAGAACTTCACTAAGATCCTCTTAAGTTTTCTTTGTGTTTCTTAGTGTTTTACTAAGTGTCCTTAGTGGTAGAGAATTTTGGTCAATCATCCTTTTACCACTAAGGCTATTTCAAAGAGGTATATGTTGTATTTGTCATTCATTATTAGTCCTTTGTGGTAATTGCATCAATTAATCAACATTATATCATATATAAATTATGTATAATATATTGATAGTGATATTTAACA
>JAIXKS010000041.1:88135-93547 GCA_026928325.1 Chitinophagales bacterium
CTGCTACCATATAAGCGATAGAGCAAGCCGGCAGGCTGCTCTATCGCTTATATATTGTTAGCATCGGTTATTTATCAGCCTCTATTTTTATGAATTTTGCTTTTGCTACTAAAATACCTTTGTCAAAGATAGTACAGTAATACATATCAGTCGGCAAATTTGAAATATCAATTTCTTCATCCGGATTTTTAATTCTTCCTGATTCTATCCCTTGACTATTGAATATCCTTATTTCATCAAAATTGCCTAAATCCTGAATTCTGATGGTACTATATGCAGGATTAGGATATACGATAGTTTTGGCAATATTTTCTGTTTCTTTTATACCTGATATGATTCCTATCTGTGATAGATTTATCCTAAAGGTCGTCGTAAATCTACCTTCTGTATCGATTCCTACTTCATCGGAATGCATAACATTTAATAGAAAATCACCATTATCCAATCTGTATAAGTTTAAAGGCCAAACTTCATGCTTTGGATTGGATGTGTAAATAGTTGAAATTGCCTTAAACGATTCATTGTCTGTCTTAAAAAATCTGATAAAATTCTCTCCCTGCTGATTTTTACCATTTTTTAACTTTATCAAGGAGCCGTTTGCACCTATAGCAGGTAAGTAATAACCATCATTATTATCCACATAGCTGAATCTATTGATAAGTTTTCCAGACCTGTCGATAATAAAATATTCACTTGACCTATCAAAATTCGCGCTAAAAAGTAAAAAATAATGATCATTGACATCCAGAAGTTTCCAATTATCAACATGGTCATCTGTATTGAGGGTGTCAAGGTTGATTTCAGGTAACTCAATATTGCCTGAAAAAGTCCTTATGCGCAATTTATGGGTATCCGGATTATTTGTCCCAGGTATGAAGAAATCTATCCAATGTAGGAGACCATCTTTGTCTCTTATCATTTTTAAACTACTGGACCAATGGGAATCTCCCCAGTCATGTATCTGATGTTCAGACTTGATAGTGTCGGTGTTATTTAGATACTGACCATTCAATGAAATAGTATCAATAAGCAACATAGCACCGTTGATGTCTTTCATAACATGTTCGAGTATTTCGATGCTTGATTCGTCGATTCTGTTGATTTGTATTCTGTCCACAATATCTGAAGTCAAAATACGATTATACTGTGATGACGAATCCGCTTTAATTATCCTTGTTAAATCTCCTGTATCAAGGTCATATTCTCTGATTTTCAATAAACCTTTAGCCTGAAAGAAAAAAACAATAGGTATAGGTATATCTAAATCTTTATCGGTAATCTCTATATTGTAGAGGACTAAACGGTCATTATATATCTCTGCCTTTTTGACAAATTCTCGTTTGTCATTTGTCCTGAGGTCAAAAACATTTTTCCATACGACATCACCATTGGACAAATCTACTTTTTCAACGATACCACCTGCAAGGTCTGTATCATAAGCGGTCCTGACAATTCTGTAATAATAACCGTCTTTGATGATGGGTGTTTTGGCAATGGTAGAATGATAATAAACATGGCTGTAACCATCAAATCCCTGATCAATCTCTCTGGGGTTTTCGATTTTATGCCCAATAATCGAACTGTCAACTACAACAGAAGCCCACAAAGGTTGCATTCCTTTAAATTCAAGCGGCGTGTAATGCCCAACTTGTTGACTAAAGGCAATATGGCATACTAATGCCAATAATATGCTTGGTAGTAATTTGGTTTTAAAAATATTAATGATCATGATTTGAAATTAATAAAATTAAGAAATAGCCCTACTTCCATATTTAAAGGCGAGTGATTTCGGTTATTTCCCCGCTAGCATAGCCTAAAAACTAAAAGCGTATTTTACTTACCCGATAGCGGTTGATTGACGACTGGATTCTCCCTAAGATTTGCTCGTAATATCTGTGGAGCTAATATTGTCCGGTATCTCTTGGCTTTCAAATTTACTTTTTTTTAATCCATGCTAACGTCCTCCATATAAGCGATTGGAGCATGCCGATAGGCGGCTCTATCGCTTATATATTGTTAGTACGGGTTATTCTATTTTTATGATTTTATGTCGTTCATTTATCTGGTTGTTCTTTATATTTAAGATGTAAATGCCTGATTTAAGGTTTTCAATATTCACTTCTGATGTTACATTATCATTAGTTTGTACTAAACTGCCATTGAGGTCATAGATATCGACTTTAGCTAACGCTTCTAAGTTTTCGATAGATACTAAGCCTGTGGTAGGGTTAGGATAAAGTTTGAGACAGTTTTGTGTGGCTAAGTCTGTAGTTTTAGTAGTACCAAGTCCGAGAGACGCCCGGGACATCTTCAATATTGAGACGGAAAAATCAGCTTGGGAAGTTGCGAACCCCGGAAATGACTGCCCGTCATCTCTATAATATGACAGACCGACATGCGTGCTTAGGTATATATTTTCCTCATCGTGATAACGCGGATAAAATTCAGGCCATATCGTCCTGTTTTTATTTTTTACCTCTATCCTTTTACACAAGTCATAGGTCTCGCCATCATATAAGGTTATATCCATATACCATTGCGTCGTTTTAGTGTCATAATCTTTATCAGATATACAGCTATAGATTAATAACTTGCCGGATATATCATCGTAATCAAAGATAAATGAATTACTGAGATACTGGGATATGAATTGATTTTCCACATCATAAAATTTAAGTAATCGGCCGTTATAATCGTAAATGTATAAATAATATCCTTCTTTATTACTATTGTCATTAATTTGAATAAAAAGCATATAATCATCCGTATATCTCAATAGATATGGTAATTGTAAGTTGAAAATAAAATTAGGGGGTTGAAACCGTTTGATTTCTTTCAAATTTGCATCCATCTCAATGAAATGTATGGTACGCTGCTTTAAATCTTCTTCCATAAAGAAGAAGTGGTCATCTTTTTGGGCATAATTGGTTCTGTAAATGGAAGTGCCTTTAGGATGGTACTCTAAACTATCCAAAAACACCATGGAACCTAAGCTGTCAATTCTGCCGCTAATGACATAAATGTTGGCTAATGGGCTTGGATTGGGCTTGTTATATAAAAAATCGATTTCTCCATTAGGCTTATAATTAAAAAAATCTAAAAAAGTGTTTCCTTGAAATGGATTAAATATGATATTTTGATTGGATTCAGGCGAGTGATAAGAAAGGATACGGCCATCCTGACCATCAAGGACGAGTTTAAATAATTTACATAGATTATTACCGACCCATGCCATATCCTTGCTACTGTAAGGAACAATCTTCCTGAATCCTATTATAACTAAATTGCCATTGTTGTCAAAGTTTTGATAGATAGGGCTCATCTGCCGGCTATAATGACTGGTGTCGATAATTTTAGACCAAACGACATCTCCTGTATGATCGTCTATACAGGTAACTATAAATCCAATATAATCATATTCTTCTATGTTATTACATCTGTATATCTTATTGTCATTTTTGGATACTCCAGATATTATCCTAAGATTTCTTATAGAGTTATGCCCATTGAAAGTGTCTAATCTGACTAAAGCAGAGTCAAATACATCAACCATCCATTTCGGCTCGAAATCCTTAAATTCAAGTCTTTCAAATGGTGCTCTGGGAGGTTCTTTTTTCCATTTCTGTCCAATAACAAGGGAGGAAAGTAGTAGTAATATGAAAGTTGCTGATATATATTTCATAAGATTGAATTTTGGTTTTATAAAATAATAATTATTGCAATAAATTTTAACTTGGTATTTAAGCCACTACATGTCATTAGCAGGTCCTAAAGGTATAACTGTCAGCATTCCACAAGCGCTACTTTGACAAGGTGCTCTTCTAATATCGCACTCGGTTTTAACTGGTTTGCATGCCTTTGATTGAGAAACTGAAGATCCGGATATTATGATTTCTCCATCAATAATACAATAAGCTGTCGAACGTTTACAACAACCTAAACCACAATAATAGTCGATTTTATCTTTTTGACAAAATTGATAACACTTTGATGCGAAAAAATTAACATTAACTAAAGAACTTAAATTGCAATCATAATTAGCCCCACCATAGTAATTAAGAAATCTATCTAATGTTAAGGCTTCAATAGCATTAGCAGCCATTCCATTACGAAGGTTTAGAAGATAGCTGGCACGGGCTTGATTTCCATGATTTACATAGTAATTGATAGAATCTAAAAATACAGTACAACTTCCATAATCAGATTGGATATTTACATTATAGATATTCATAACATCTACCCGGATAGGCGCAGATTTAGTAGGACATATTTGTACATCATAATTAACGATAGCATTACATCCCAAAATAGTAGGAATCGTATCTGTATAACTCGCATGAAAACATGTCTTATCTTCTTCTGGCCCACAATCCAATGGATTGACATCATCATCGCCCCGTAACTCAATCGCCTGACTTTTAACAGAAGCTTCTTCGTTGACATTAGGCTCTTTAGCACAAGAATAAATAACAAAAGCTAAAATGCTTAAAATTGCTAAATAAAAAAATACTTTTTTCATAATAAAACTGTTTTAAAAATTAAATAATAATGATTAAAACAAGTCAGATAAAAATTAATTGGATTGCCCTTATCCATATTTTACATTATAGCCACACGAGCTACAATCTTCCGGCTTTTATATTAATCCATGCTAACTTGTTTTTAGGCGCAACTAAATTGCTCTTTTATTGCGCTTTTTTTATTTTTTTATCTTTTTTTATACGTTTTTCAATTATATATATACCTATCCTTTGCCATGCTCATAGCCTTCATTTTCTTTCCCTCTTCTCTTCAGTATCTCAATCTTTGCAGACCGGCTTAGTCAGCGATATCCTGATCGGTGGCTCGGGTCTGGTACAAGCTGTGTGCTGATGCCTGCACGCCAGAGAGCAGTCCGGTTCTGTCATATTTCGCTCAGCACAGCGTATGATCCGGCGAATATCATGACTACCTGCTGATGTATCGCTTATCTATTGAGGCACACTTCGAGCTCTGGTTCAGATACTGCTTTTTATATTTTCAAATAAAAATTATCTATCTCACTTTTGATGCTCAAATATAAAATGATGTTTTCTTATTTTCAAATATTTTATTAATTTTTCACTAATCATTTTTGTATATATGTCGTTAAATATTTTTTATATATCAATAGTATAAAATTATATCTTGTATAACCCATTTTTACACACGCCTAGAAAAATAAAGAATTGTGTCCCTTTATTGGTTGCCCAAATAATTTTTTTTATATAATTTTTGCACAAGTTGCATTTTTTTCTGATTTGTACCTTTTATTTTGGCTACATGCGGATTATTTCCACTTTATCATCTTAACGATTATAGAGGAGAAGATTCGAATCGGTTATCAAAGCTAGTGCTCCCGAGTTGTAACATCTAAATTTAGTAGAATTCTAA
>JAIXKS010000070.1:0-39449 GCA_026928325.1 Chitinophagales bacterium
TTTAAAAAAAATAACTTCCATTATAATTTAAGTCTTTTTATAGACAGAGCACTAGGACGGTATTAAGCTAAAGAGGCATGTGATGTCGCTTGACTGAATGAACATAAATTAATTTACAATCAGTTAAGCTTTCATTGCAAATATCCAAAAGGTTCAAATTTATCAACATGATAAAAAATCAACAAAAACTTTGTATAACCAAAATATTTATGTAATTTTGTCATTGATTGACAAGTATAAATTTACAAGCAAATGAAAACAACGTTTGGAGAATATATCAGACAATTACGGACAGACAAAGGTTTTACTTTGACTGAACTTGCCGCATTACTCAAACTTGATTCAGCAAATTTGAGTAAAATCGAAACTGGGAAACGCGAATTTGACGAAAAACGTTTAGAAAGATTGGCAAATGCTTTTAACCTTGACATAGAAGAATTAAAGACTGAATATTTTGCAGACCAATTTGCAAAAAAGATTTATCAATATAATTGCTCAACAGAAACCTTAATTGTAGCAGAAGAAAAGGTCAATTATCTAAAAAGTCGGAATGTAAAACAAGATGAAATTAAATTCTAAGAAAAGAAAGAATGACAAAAATAGAAACAATGTGGAATGAATTTGCAGACATTCCAATAGACGATAATGATGAAATTGAACAAGACTTTTATCATTGGGAAAAGGGAACATATCGTTTTGATATTTGGCATTGGTTTGACGAGAAACTTCCGAATGGTTTAGCTATGGAATTTATTCTTGTATAATACACACTATGACATTACCCATAAACATAGATAAATTACTGCACGGCAATACTGTTGAATGGGATCGGATTGAACTAAAAAAAGGATGGAATCCTGAGGATATCATTCATACTTTATGTGCATACGCCAATGATATTAACAATTGGGATGGGGGTTATGTCATTATTGGAGTTGAAGAAGAAAATGGGAAAGCCAAGTTGCCCCCTATTGGTTTACAAGTTCAGGATTTGGATGCCATTCAGAAAAGACTGATTGAATTGTCTCATAAGATAAGTCCTGTTTATATCCCTGTTTTTCAACCCTACTTAATGAATGGAAAGCACATACTGATTGTATCTGCCCCTGCCGAAGACAACAGACCCTACAAAGCTCCTGTTAGTTTAAGTGAAAAAAGAACAGAAAGAGCAATGTTCATCAAACGAGGTTCAAAAACGGTAAGGGTTAGAGATGGTTCTGAGGATGAAAGACGACTTATTGAACTCACAGCTCGTATCCCTTTTGATGACAGAATCAACCAATCCGCAAAGTTAGATGATTTAAATTTGCGTTTGATTCAAAACCATTTGAAAGAAGTTATGAGTTCTTTATATGAAGAAAGTACGAAAATTCCATTCGCTGAATTGTGTAGGCATTTAATGATAGCCAAAGGTTCTGATGAATTTTTACGCCCAACAAATGCAGGATTGCTCTTGTTTAATGAAAACCCGGATAAATTCTTTTCAGGTGCAAAGATTGATCTCGTTATTCATAAAAATGAAGTTGGGAAAGACTACATCGAAAAAATATTTACAGGTTCTATTGTTCAGCAGATTAGGGATGTTTTACAGTATTTTAAATCAAATATTGTTGAAGAATTGGTCGTTAAATCAGCAAGACAAGCAGAATCTATACGTTTCTTCAATTATCCTTTTCAGGCTATAGAGGAAGCTGTTGTCAATGCCGTTTATCATAAGAGCTATGAGCGGGAAAATCCGGTGGAGATTCAAATACATAAAGATAAAATTGAAATATTGAGTTTCCCCGGACCTATGCCACCTATTAATCAAGCTATGCTGAAAAAGCAAAGGGTTGTAGCACGAGATTATAGAAACCGTAAAATAGGTGGGTTTTTAAAGGAGTTGAAGCTTACAGAAGGTAGAGGAACAGGATTACCTATCATTCACAGCAGCATGGAAGAAAACGGCTCACCGCCACCAATTTTTGAAACGGATGAAAACAATGCCTATTTTTTGTGTATTCTTCCCATTCATCCTTTAACCCTCACTATTCAAAACGAAAGAGCCATTGATAAAGCCAAAGATACTGTCAAGGGATTCAATGACTTGAGTGAGATAAACACCTATCTCAGTCTCTCTGTCCCTGAAATTGGAGACAGAGATAGAGAAGCCATTAAAAGCGAAATTAACGATATAACTAAAATGGTTTTGAACTATTGTACAAAACCAAAATCAAGAGATGAGCTATTTGAGAAAATAGGGCTCTATAAAAACACAAAAAACTTTCAAAACCATATAAAACCTTTGATTGATTTTGGTTGGTTAAACTACACGATACCCAATAAAATTACGAGTAGAGATCAAAAGTACTACACAACTGATTTAGGTAAAAAATTGCTCCTAATAGTTTCAGGGGATCAAAATTCAGGAATTAAAAGAATTCCGGTAGAGTCTTCAAATATAGCCTCTGTTGGATATGACGGAAATGAATGCATTTTGGAAATAAGATTCCACCACGGAGCTGTTTATCAGTATTTTGACGTGTCAAGAAAAATATTCGAAGAGTTAATGAGTTCACCTTCACCGAGTGCTTATTTTATGAATGAGGTCAAGGATAAATTTAAACATAGGAGGAAATAAAATTGGTTGATAGGAGTTGTAAAAAATTGTCGGCAAGGTGATTAAATAGAGGAAAATAATTTTATAATTTTAAAATAAATAATTATGAACAGACAAACAGTAAATTCATCAAACATAGCTTCTGTTGGCTATGATGAAGCAACTTCAACTTTAGAAATTGAATTTTTAAACAATTCAATTTACCAGTATTTTGACGTGCCACAGCATATCTATCAAGTATTAATGAATGCTGATTCTCACGGTAAGCATTTGGCACAAAACATCAAAGGAGTTTATAGATATTCAAAGGTTTAGAAATGCTTAAAATAAATCAACAACTCAAAAGAATTGAAATCAAAGAATTTGAAATCGAAAATCAAATCGTATTCAACTACTTTGACAAACTTCCAGCAAATGAAAGGGATGATAAATTACTTAGGGCAATTTACATTGGTGTATTGGCACTAATGGAAGACCGTATTTCTTCATTCCTTTCAAAAACATCAAATGAGTTAGGAACAGAACTCGAAAGTTTGAAGATGATTTTTGAAATGAAGAAAGAGCTTTTCTACAAATCAACCATCAAAGGAACTTTAGCTGAGGATGAAATTGTAGAATTTTTAAACCAGTATTTTGCAGACAAAAAACTAAAAGACAGAGCATTTTTAACGGGTAATACCGCAGGCAAATTACCTAAAAATAAAACAGGTGATATTATTTGCGAAGTTAATGGAATGCCTGATTTAAAAATTGTCATTGAGTGTAAGTTTGATAAAAGCGTTCGTTTAGGTAACATTGAAAGCAAAGACATTTTTACTCGTAAATCTGATACCGCTTGGAGTCAGTTGATAGAAGCTCAAGCAAACAGAGATAGCAAAGTAAGTTTGATTGTATTTGATATTTCCTTAGTCGAAAACTCGATTTTAAAGAATTGTGAAAATGTGGGTTACATTCCTAGTGTTGGTTTTATTGCTATTATCAATTCACAAAAAGGAGATTATAGTAATTTAGCCATTGCATATATGTTGGCTCGTGATATTGCTTTAAATGCTAAAGAAATCGAACTCGACAAAGATATTTTAGCAATGATAGTAAACCGTATCATTAAAGACATTAATGAAATTCTGTCAATAAAATCTTTAGTTCACAACAATATTGACAACAACAAAGCAATTCTAAAACAACTTGAAAAGTCAATTCTTCTCATGGAATTTAATCAGGAATATTTAAGACACTTCCTAAGTCAAGGAACATTAACTAAAAAAGATTTACTAGATTTCTATTCTGGAGAGGATGTAAAGGACAAGTATCGGTTAATAGAAAGGGAAATTCATGAATTGTAATGTAAAAATTGAAGGTTAAATGTACTTTTGAAGATAAGACAAATCTATAATTGTATCAAAAACAAAGTAGGCTTTAAAACCATCTTTTCATATAGCATAAAATGTTGGGTAAAATCATGATAAAGACCTTATAGGAGTTTTTCATTGAATTTGATGTTTGAGTGTAGTTCCTAATCTAAATGAATTGTTAAGTTAATATTATCATGAAAGTGTATGATTCTTTCTTATGTTAGTTTGTTGGATAGAGTTCTCCTTGCAAATTAGCTTTTGAAACATTGTGATGAACCTATATAGGTTTAATAATCTTTTGAGGTATCAACCTTGTTATTTGCCCAGTCTGCACTTGGTGCATATCGGGCTATTTAAAAAAAATAACCGTATTTATGCCTAGGGATTAATAAAATTAAGATACATTTGCCTCCTTATGCAAGCTGATAATCATCCAATACTGGTCATTGATATAGGTAATTCCAATATTGTTATTGCCTTATATCAAAATGGGGTATGGTCGAATACCTTTGCCTATGAAACAAAAGCTATTCAGCCGGATTTTTATTATGAGCATGCTTTGCGCAATATCCTCTTAGAGTGGAATATGCACCCATTTGATATCCGTCATTGTGTCATCAGTAGTGTAGTGCCGGATATAAACGAGGGTATCGTCCATGCGGTGCATCATGTGACCGGTATCTATGCTTTATTGATTAATCCGGAAGTACTTAAAAACTTAAATCTCTATGTTCCACTTCCTTACGAAATAGGTAGTGACTTAGTTGCCAATGCGTATGCAGCTATACATCAATATCACGACAAATGTATCGTCGTGGATTTTGGAACGGCCTTGACTTTTACAGCGGTCGAGAAGTCACAAGGTATCTTAGGTGTTACGATTGCTCCAGGTATTAAGACGGCGTTGTATGCTTTATTTACCAAGACAGCGCAACTACCCATTGTACCCATGGAGGTTCCTGGAAACATACTTGGCCACGATACAGTTTCAGCGATTCAAGCGGGTGTTTTATGTGGCTATGTTGGACTAATCAAGGAGATTGTAGCTCGCATCAAATCCCAATTATCGGATGACTATCAAGTGATTGCTACGGGAGGATTGTCAACGATATTGCAGCCATTAGATGAGATTTTTGATCACAAAAATAGAATGCTCACGCTTGAAGGTATCCGATTGATTTATTTATATCAGCTTAAACAAAAGAACGATGCTTACTAATAATGACATATTGAAAAAACTCAGGGTTGCACTGCAACTCAGGGATGAAGATATCATTGAGATCCTTAAGCTCAAAGATTTTAATATCACGAAAGGTGCTTTAAATGATTTATTCCGCAAGGACGATCATCCCAATTATAAGGAAGCGGGAGATCAAATCCTCCGCAACTTCCTCGATGGGTTGATTATCCATAAACGCGGTAAAAGAGAATAAATACTCCCGTATAAAGTACCTTAAAATGATCTGTATTTTCTTTTAGGCGCGATACCTTCAATATCGAATTTGAGTTTTGAATTCTTGTTGAGTACAATCCCAGATTCATCCTCAAGGATTCTTCTATATTTCTCATAGAGATTATTAGGCTGCTTTTCTCCGTTAATTTTGAGGTACTTGCCTGTCAACTCTACTTTGTTGATTTTATTAGGGACTAGGATTCCGTCACTATTCAGAGCATGTCCTAAGATGGCAGACAAGTTGGCATCCTTGGGCATGTCTGTGGAAGATTCTGTCGTATCTAAATCATTCATCCAAATCCCTCCGTCTCTATGAAAATTGCGATGATTGGGAAATGAAAAATTGAAATTATTGCCGTCATATTCTTTCATATCTAGCCACATACTATCTTGGAAACCTCCGAAACCCAATTTTTCAAAATGTTTGTTTAATTCTGCCATCATCTGGTCAAAATCACCCATATCGATGGATTGAAAACCCTTGAAAAAATCCTGATTAAACATCGAAGAGATGGAGTCGCTGAAAATGTTTATGCCACCTAAACCCATCCTGCCACTAGGATCGTCTCCAAAGAAAAAGAATGATTTATTGCCTTGTTGACTGCTCTTGGGACTTGCTTCATCGATGATCTCTTGGTATTGGTCATAATCCTTTTTATCTATTTTTTTACCGTCGATTTCAAGGTTCGTGACGACACCGTTTTCTATAGATAACTTAATGGACTTGTCGTTGGTCTGTTTTTGAATATGGATGACTTCCCCGGTTTGAGGTAAGGTATCTATGGGTTGAGCAAGATAGGATGTCTGCGGTTGATCCGTTGCTAGAAGATCGTCCGGGTGATGTAGCTTGTAATCTGCCCAAGCATTTTTGGTTATCAATAAAACTGCGACGATTGCAACCGTTGAGGCAATCCATTTAATCTTTGAATCATTAAATAAGCGTTTCATTTTCAAATAAAATTATTCATTGTTTAAAAACATCATTATGGGTAAAACAGAAAAAGGGTTGCATTTTATTATTCAAAATATGACTTTAATATAACTTTAACCAGATTTATGTAATCGTTGTCTCTTTGAATAGCTTCAACAGCTAAAAATTTATATTTTTGCATCATGAATTTATATCTCAAGATCGCATTCCGGTATTTATTTGGTAAAAAATCTACCAATGCCATCCATATCATAACATGGATTTCTATCGTTGGAATGGCTATTGGAACAGCGGCTTTGATTCTGATCTTATCGGTTTTTAATGGATTCGAGAGTATCTTATCCGGGATGCTGAGTAACTTTAATCCCGACATCAAAGTGACGCTGACAACGGGTAAATACATGCCTTTAGAGGAAATCGACACTGTCAAATTAGGCCAAATTAAGGGTATCGAAGCCTACGCTTTTACTATAGAAGAAACATCTTTTTTTGATTATAAAGGTTCGCAAGAAGTCGGTATCATCAAGGGCGTAGATGAAAAATACCTAAAAGTTACGGGATTAGATACGGCGATGTTGTACGGTGCAGCACAATTCGGAAAAACCACTGAATATGGCATTGTCGGTGCCGGCATGAATACGAAGTTGTCTATCAATCCATCCGATGGATTTACGCCTGTGACAGCATATATGCCTTTGCGAGTGTCTAAAGGCCCACTTTCGAAGGAATTTAATAGTTATTCGTTTTATGCTTCCGGTATTTTTTCTGTCGGCAGTGATGTGGACATGCAATATATTCTCGTTAATTTTGATGGTGTCAATCATCTTCTAGGATTAGAGGATAACTTTTCTGCTATCGAAATTAAGAAGAAACCGGGTGTTAACGATCAAAAATTAGCCTTGGAGATTGAACAAGTTTTAGGATCGGGATTTAAGGTGAACAATCGATACCAACAAGATGAAAACTTCCTTAAAATCATGAATATTGAAAAATGGGTAAGTTACCTTATTGCCTGTCTTACGCTATTGATCATTGCTTTTAACCTTGTAGGATCGCTTTGGATGATTGTTTTAGAAAAGAAAAAGGACATTGCCATCCTTAAATCTATGGGATTTACGACGAAGGGCATACAATGGATATTTTTATCATTGGGATTATTGGTATCCGCCATAGGTATGGGTTTAGGATATGTCATCGGGTTGATTCTTTATTGGATGCAAAAAAACTACGGCTTGATTAGTATTCCGGAAGGATTTATGATTGACGCCTATCCTATCGAAATCCGTGTGGGAGACTTCCTTATCGTGACGCTCACAGTATTGTTGATTGGTTATATTTCAGCTCTATTGCCATCCATTCGGGCAGGAAAGATTGGCGCTTTTGTAAGACAAGTTTGATGCTTAATCGTAGTGATTGGTGTGATAAATACGAGATAGGAGTTTTCTTGAATAATCGTATTTTTTTATTTTTAAGTCTATCTCATTAAGCACTATGCTCTGATTACAAAAAAATCTTAATGAAATGTTGTTCTTTTTTCAAATCTCATCGTTAAAAATACTTGTCATAGTTACCACTATGCCTGTGTTTTTTGCCTTGATCTTTAAAAAAATAACTTCCATTATTATTGAATTCTTTTTATAGACAGAGCACTAGGATTCGTTAGGAGCTTCAAATGCGTAAGTCCATGGAAGCGGCAGAATTGCGGCTATTTTGGGGTGTTATAGATTTTCTAATGCTTAATTCGGGTTTATAATGGAAGTATGCTTATTTTTGCGTCCAAATATCATAAAATAGGAAAAATCATCATGTCAAAAAGGATAAAAATTAAAGACATTTTCTCTGCACCAGTCAATCAGGCCTATACCATTATGGGTTGGGTGCGAACTTTTAGAAACAATCA
Organism: Chitinophagales bacterium; assembly: GCA_026928325.1. Taxonomy (GTDB): domain Bacteria; phylum Bacteroidota; class Bacteroidia; order Chitinophagales; family Saprospiraceae; genus OLB9. Next base: position 8,236 of record JAIXKS010000070.1, read on the forward strand.
GTTTATTTCCGTAAATGACGGTTCTTGTCTTGCGAATATTCAGGTAGTGATAAATAGTGATCAAATTGGAGAGGATGTTATCAAAAGAATTACATCTGGTGCTGGTATCAGTATTCAAGGTACGCTCATCGAGTCTCAAGGTAAGGGACAAACGGTCGAAATCGTGGCTGACCGGGTAGAGATCCTTGGCGATTGTGATGCAGAGACATATCCTATTCAACTTAAAAATAGACCGAGTTTAGAATATCTCAGAGAGATTGCCCACTTGCGTTTCCGTACCAATGCATTCAGTGCGATATTTAGAGTACGTCATGCCTTGGCATTTGCGATTCATAAGTTTTTTAATGATAGAGGATTTTTTTATATTCATAGTCCGATTATCACGGCAAGTGATGCAGAAGGTGCAGGCGAAATGTTCCAGGTAACTACCTTAGATTTGAATAATCCGCCTAGAAATGAAGATGGCAGTATCAATTATAAAGAAGATTTTTTCGAGAAACATACGAATCTTACGGTATCAGGGCAGCTAGAAGCCGAATTGGCTGCGTTGGCATTGAGTGAGGTTTATACTTTTGGCCCGACATTCCGTGCTGAAAATTCCAATACAACTCGACATTTAGCCGAGTTTTGGATGATTGAACCGGAAGTTGCGTTCAATGATTTGGATGATAATATGGATTTGGCAGAAGATATGCTCAAGTATCTCATTCAATATGCATTGGATCATTGTGCTGAGGATTTGGCTTTTCTAGAGCAAAGGTTACTCGATGAAGAGAAGCAAAAACCACAGGCCGATCGTTCTGAAATGACGCTCATCGAGAAGTTGAAATTCTGTTTAGAGCATCCTTTTGAAAGGTTGACTTATACCGAAGCTATCGATATTTTGAAAAATTCAACACCGAATAAGAAGGGTAAATTTCAATACCCAATCAAAGCATGGGGTGCCGATTTACAATCTGAGCATGAGCGGTATCTAGTAGAGAAACATTTCAAAAAACCAGTAATCCTGACCAATTATCCTAAGGAGATTAAAGCATTCTATATGCGAATGGACGAAGATGGCAAGACGGTTCGAGCCATGGACGTTTTATTTCCGGGAATCGGAGAAATCATCGGTGGATCTCAAAGAGAAGAACGGCTTGACAAATTGATGCAGCGCATGGAAGAGATGCATATCCCTAAGGACGAGATGTCTTGGTTTTTAGATACTCGAAAATACGGAAGTGTTCCACACGCCGGGTTTGGATTGGGTTTTGAGCGATTGGTGCTCTTTGTCACAGGTATGACCAATATCCGTGACGTGATCCCATTCCCAAGATTCCCGGGTAGTGCGGAGTTTTAATTCGATATATTATCTCCAACCACCACCGGTTGCAGCATATAATTTGACCATAGCGGCGAGCCTGCTATATTCGGAATTGATGACATTCAATTGTGCATTTAGAGCATTTTGCTGTGCCGTGAGTACTTCCAGATAATTGGCATAGCCATTGATTAGAAGTTCTTCAGAATCTGTTGTTGCTTTTTGATAAGCTGCATATTCTTGCTGTTTAAGCACTATTTTATCGGTATTCATACGGTAGGCATACAAGGCATCGGACACTTCCCGACTAGCGTTGATGATCGATTTTTTATAATTGATCAAGGCAGATTCTTGTTGGGCTTGTCGGATTTCGTATTGGGTACGGACTTGGCGACCGTTCAATATAGGTTGTGTCAAAGAAGCGACTAAACTGGCAAAAAGGGAATTGGTATTGAATAAATCGCTAAAATTTAAGCTTTGAACACCGCCATTAGCCGTGAGGCGAATAGCGGGATAAAAGTTGCTTCTAGCCACATTGGTCAGTTCAAAGGCTTGGATTAATCCATATTCCGCAGCCATGATATCCGGACGATTACTCAGTAACTGAATTGGTAGGCCAACATTAAAAACGCTATCTATTTGTTGCTCTTCCAACGTATTGCGTTCGACAGCATGTGGCGTTTCTCCTAGAAGTAAACAAAAGGCATTTTCCACGAGCTTGATTTGATGATCAATATCTAGCAACAAGGCTTGTGCACTTAAGAGTTGTGCTTCCGCTTGTTGAACAGCTACTTCCGTAACTTGCCCAGCGTCTTTCAACGCTTTCATCGTCGTTGTGCTGGATGCGCGAAGACCTACAGTCTCGGCTGTTATCTTTTGTTGATTATCCAGCGCGAGCAATTGATAGTAGGTAGAAGCCAAGGATTCAACCAATCTAGATTTAACCGTTTGGTGGGCTGCGATACTCTGTAAGTAACTGGCATTATACGAACGGTAATTACTTCGGATCTTGCCCCAAATATCAGCTTCCCACGAAAGGCCGGCAGAGATTTCGTACTGGTTCAAGGATGTCCGTTCCTCCAAATTTATACCTGAAGAACCATTGAGAGAAGGGTCTAAATACGTATAGGAGGCATTCCCATTGATTGTAGGTAGAAAAGAAGCTTTGCCTTGTTTGAGGTAAGCCTCAGCGATAGCGATATTTTGGATGGCCATGCGAATATCCATGTTATTGTTAAGCGCTAAGTCGATATATTGGCGCAACTTCTGGTCTGCAAAGACAGACTTCCATGAAAGGTTGGCCATGCTAAGGCTATCTTGATCTAGCATATCTGTACGGAAATATGCATCCTGAACATCGTCTATTGCAGGTCTAACGTAGTTTTTAGCCACAAAGCAAGATTGCAAACTGAGTGCGAGGACGAATAATCCCAAATATTTACTTTTGTTAATCTTCATTTTTGAATGTTTCATTTTAAATACTGTTATCTTTATTCAGAAACTTAACAGGGCTTATCTTTTCTTGTAACCATTGGAACACAGCGTAGAGTACCGGAACATTAAAAATACCGGTAAGCGTACCGACCAAAAGCCCAAATGCAGCACCTGTTGCTATAGATCGATTACCAACATATCCTACGCCGGATGCAAAAACCAAAGGCATCATTCCAAATACAAAGGCGAGAGAGGTCATCAGAATCGGTCTAAGTCGCGCCTTGGCACCATTGAGTGCTGATGTTGCAATAGACTCGCCATGACGTCGTCTCTGTATGGCAAATTCTACTATTAAGATTGCGTTTTTAGCTAAGAGTCCGACCAGCATGATGAGTGCAATTTGGAAGTAAATGTTGTTTTCAAGGCCTGCAAGTTTTTGTGCCCAATAAGCGCCCATGATACCACCCGGAAGCGATAAGATGACGGAAAGCGGCAACAAATAACTTTCATACTGCGCAGAAAGGAAGAAATATACAAAAATCAATGACAAAATAAAGATAATTGCGGTCTGATTTCCGGCTTTAATTTCTTCTCTTGATAAACCGGCAAATTCAATCCCATAATTGGAAGAAAGACTGGTTTTAGATACTTCTTGCACGGCATGGATGGCGTCACCTGTACTATATCCCGGACTACTTGCACCTGTGATACCGGCATTGGTAAACAAGTTGAATCTCGTGATGTTTTGAGGACCATATACTCGATTTAAAGACATAAACTGAGTGATGGGAGCCATATCACCTTGCGCCGTTCTTACAAAGATTTTTTGCAAGTCATTTTCACTAATTCGGTCTTCGGGTAAGGCTTGAATCATAACCCTAAATTGCTTGCCATATCTTGTGAAGTCAGCCGCATAGATACCGCCGATATACCCTTGTAAGGCGCTAAAAATAGAGCTAACGGATACGCCAGATTGTTTGGCGCGTGGTACGTTCAGTTCAATTTCATATTGCGCATAATTGGTGTTGAATGAAGACTGTGCAAATAAGATTTCGGGTCTTTTCATTAATTCGCCGATGTATTCCTGAACCGTCTGATTAAATTCGTTGAGGTCACCTCCTGATTTATCCAATAATTTAAGGTCAAATCCCGAAGAAACACCGAACCCAGGCACGCTTGGTGGCGAGAAAAAGATCATATTCGCTTCCGGCATAGAAGCAGCAATACCAAATAACCTACCAACAACAGCATCTGTGGACATACTTTTGTCTTTGCGCTTTTCAAATTCATCTAATCCAATCATGGCCATACCAAAATTAGATCCTTGGCCAGATACAAAGCTAAATCCAGATACGAGTGTGATATTGTTGACACCTGGAATTTTAGATGCTTGTTGATAAAATTCGTCTTGAAGGCTCGCAACTCTGTCCGAGGATGCTCCCGGAGGTAATTCGAAATTTCCCATGATAAAGGCTCTATCCTCATTAGGTACAAATCCTGCAGGCATGGTGTGATTTGCGTAATAAATCCCTACACCGCAAAGCAAGAGGATGATGAAGGTAATCCATTTGTGTCTCAGTAGAAACCCGAAACTCTCGACATATTTGCGCGTCACGGCATTAAAACCGACATTGAATGATTTGAAAAACCTTTGGAGAAAACTTGTATTTTCGGCGTCATCTTTGTGCTCTTTGAGGAGCAATGCACATAAGGCAGGACTTAATGTCAGCGCATTGATTGCCGAAATGAGGATGGCAATAATCAACGTTACTCCAAATTGCTTATAAAATACACCGGTTGGGCCTTGGATGAAGGTGACCGGAACGAATACAGCTGCCATGACCAAGGTGATGGAAATGATGGCACCGGCTATTTCCCGCATGGCACTCAAGGAGGCTTCTTTGCCTAATAGATGTGTCTTTTCCATTTTGGCATGCACGGCCTCGACTACAACGATGGCGTCATCCACTACGATCCCGATTGCCAAAACTAAGGCAAACAACGTCAGTAGGTTCATGGAAAACCCAAAAAGATTTAGGAAGAAGAAGGTTCCGATGATGGATACAGGTACTGCAATCATCGGTACCAATGTGGAACGAAAATCTTGTAAAAAGATAAATACCACGATAAATACCAAGATAAAGGCCTCAATCAAGGTATGCAAAACCTTGGTAATGGAAGCATCCAAGAACTCATTGGTGTCAAACATGATGGTATATTTCATGCCATCTGGAAAGCTTGCTGATAATTCTTCAAGTTTACTTCTAAGGTCTAAGACGATTTCTTGAGCGTTCGAGCCCGGTGTTTGATAAATAGCCATAGCTACGGCTTGTTTACCGTTCATCTTGGAAACTCCAGTATAACTCTGTGCACCCATTTCGATAGTGGCTACATCTTTGAGGTATAAAATTTGACCTTGGCTGAGGGATTTGATGACGATGTTTTCGTATTGTTCTTGGGTTCTATATTTTCCGCTATATCGGATGACATATTGGAAAGACTCTCCATTGTTTTCGCCAAATTGTCCTGCTGCTGCTTCTAGACTTTGTTCGTTGATAGCAGCACTTATATCCGATGGTACGAGGCCGTAATTGGCCATTTTGATGGGATCAAGCCATACCCTCATGGAGTAATTTCTCATACCAAATACCGTAGCATCTCCTACGCCACTCACCCTTTTTAGCTCGGGAACAACATTGATGTTCATGTAGTTCTGAATAAAAGTACGGTCTATCTCAGGTTTTTCAGTATAAAAGGAAACGAACATGAGAGAACTGGTCTGCTGCTTTTGAGTTACAACACCTGAACGGTTAACTTCTGACGGTAGAAGTGGCGCAGCTCGAGCTACACGATTTTGTACGTTTACGGCTGCGATATCCGGATCCACACCCTGTTTGAATACGACTTGAATCGATGCACTACCGTTATTGGTGGCTGTGGAAGTGATAAAATCCATGTTTTCCACGCCATTGACTTGCTCTTCAATGGGAATAATGACGCTCTCTAAAACGGTTTGAGCGTTGGCTCCCGGGTAATTGGCGGTAATCTGAACGGTTGCTGGTGCAATTTCAGGGTACTGCGTTACGGGTAAAGTTACGAGACCTAAAACACCTAGAATAACGATGATAATTGAAATAACCGTCGAAAGTACGGGTCTTTCTATAAATGTTTTTAGCATATTTTCTTATTTTTACATGATGGGCTTTACAGCATTGACGATGGAATCTAATTGGGTAGGAATCGGTTGAATTGGAACGCCATTTCTAAGTTTTCCTATGCCTTTAGCTGCTATAATATCTCCTTTCTTTAATCCCGATTTAATCAATGCCAAGCGGTTAATACGGTCCTCAACCTCTACGGGCGTATTGAATACAGTATCTGCTTTTACAGTATAGGCGTAAACGATGCCTTGTTGTTCGTAAGTTGCACTTTCAGGGATGACCAATGCGTCTTTGTAGGATTTAGGGATAAGCACAAAGCCACTATTTCCACTGCTGAGTAATCCCGCAGGGTTTTTAAAGATAGCTCTAAATTTAATACTACCGGTTTGCGCATCTATAAGGCCGGTTACAGTTTGGATTTTACCTTTTTCATTAAAAATCTGTCCATTCGCTAGTTTGAGATCGACGAGTGGAAGGTTGTTTAATTTGTCTTTTACCGTTTTGCCCGAGGTATTATTCAGGAAGTCGAGATATTCGGCTTCGTTCATCGAAAAATAGGCATATACCTCGCTAGTTTCCGAAACCATAGTTATTGGCATGGGGTCACTTGGACCTACAAGGCTACCTTCTCTAAAATTGATAGATCCGATAACACCGGTAATAGGGCTTCTGACGGTCGCAAAATCGATATTGGCACGGATACCGCTGAGATTGGCTTCAGCTTGTACCTTAGAAGCTTTTGCCTGCTCAAGTTGGCCTTCGGCACGAGCAAGGTTTGCTTTGGCTGTTTCAAGTTGGACAGGGCTTATGATGTTTTTCTCAACCAACGGAATAAGTTTATCCACCTCTACTTGGGCTGATTGTACACTAGCTCGGGCAGCGGTAATCGTAGCCTCGGCGGCACGGATACCAGCACTTGCAGCTTGGGCGTTTTGGGATTGTACATCGGTCTCTAATCGAAATAAAGGTTGCCCTTTTGTCACATGTTGGCCTTCATCTACATATACTTCTTTGATGTAGCCGGAGATTTTGGCTCTAACTTCGTTATTGATTTTTCCTTCTATATTTACAGGAAAAGATTGATGACCCGTAATATCTTTTGTAACTACTTCAATGACCGATACCGGTATTGCGGAAGCTCCTCTTTGGGGTTGCGCGGGTTGATTCTTACATGAGATGGCAGAAAGAATCGTTCCAGTCATTAAGATAATGATTAATGGTTTTAATTGGATTATATTCATGATTAATTATGTACTGCTTTTAATTTTTGAATGGTAAAGGCTAATTGTTTAACTGTGTTTGATAAGTGATCGATGTAAATATCAGATTTGGTGATTCTATGGTCTTCAGCATTTTTACTTCTATCTAAGATAAAACTACGGTATCTTTCTGATAGATTTTTTTCTAGCTGTAGCAAATGTTGGATTTTCTCTAAACGAATTAGGGTAGCATTGGGAGCAACTCGATATAATCTTTTTCGATGGTCTATTTTGGTAGAATACTCAATGTATCTCAATTGAGTGAGGACAGTAAGGCTATTGGATACCGAACTTTTACTAGCGTTAAATACCTCAACAAGTTCGTCGAAAGTAATCCCTTCTTCTTTGTAATCCAAGAATAGATACGAATATATTTTACTGGTTAAGGGTGCGAAATTATGATGTGCTTCAAAGTAATTGGCATAACTTTCAATCAAATCTTTAAAAATATCGTCCATGCAATTTATCAATATTTGCGCAAAATTACGCTTTGTTCGGTAATTACAGAACTAACGGTAAGTGTTTTAACGTTTTTTTAATGCTTTGTTTTAGAGCTATTTTTTAATGGAAGGTACTAAGATATGGATAAAAATTGAATTGCTGGATTTGAAAAACCATTAGAGGGTTTGCAGCATAAAAAGTTTTTAGGAAAGGGATAATATAATAAAAAAAATGCGTAACAAATCTAAAGGATTCGCTACGCACTATATATTGTAAGTAAAATTGTGGCTGCTTATTTCAACCTTAAACATCCATTGGTATTAATGAATAGGTTGTGGATGCAATCACTACAATATTAAAATTTGTATCCTACTGAAATTTGGAATACACGGTTATTGATTTTACTGCCATTATCTGTATAGTTACTTAGGTTAGCAAGACCTAAATTGTAGGTTGCACCTAAAGAAACTTGGTTGTTGATTTCTACACCTGCACCAACTGAAAGACCATAATCCAACCTTTTGATATCGTCATCATCACCAGATCCAAATGAAATGTCTTCTTCTTCTTTTTCAGTTTGTCCTCCAAAATTATATTCATATTTTGATTTTCCACTAAGGCCAATGCCTACATATGGTCCTGCCAAAGCATAAATATTCAAGCCGCCTACACCAAATGATGCTTTCAAATGCAATGGAATATCTACATAATTGATAGTTGTTTTATTCTTAATGAAAAAACCACCCTCGGATTCTTCGAATTTATAACCTTTTTGAGATAGTAAGGCTCCAGTCTGAAAGGCAAGCATGTCAGTAAATGGGAAATCAACTGTTACACCAGCATGAAAACCTAACAATGATTTGAAATCATCACTATAAGTTTCATCATTGTCTTTAGCAAGAATGTTTGCAAAATTGACTCCACCTTTGATTCCAATCTCTTGGGCTTGAAGGGTAGAAGTAGCTGAAATAGCTAAAATTACAACAAAAAGTTTTAATAAGTTTTTCATAAAACACATAATTTAGAAACAATAAAATACCTACTCGTCTGGCTTTTCGATTCCGCCCCGGTTTTTTACATGGAATCCGGACCATCATTTCAGCACAAAGATAAAGTTTTAAAATTTAATTCTTGTTACTTTAGTCACATATAATAGTGATTTGTATCATTTTTATAGATATTTGGTTGGTTTTCTTCATTTTGTCAAAAAATTCTTAAATTTTATGACCGTTATTGATAACCTGCTGCTTGTAATTTGAATAAATCGGCATATAATTTTGGATTTTCCATAAGTGCTTCATGGGTACCTAATTCCAAGACTTTTCCATTTTGAAGTACGAGGATGCGGTCTGCCATCCTGACCGTGCTAAATCTATGACTGATGATGATACTTGTTTTTCCTTGCGTGAGTCCGATGAATCGCTTGAATACTTCATATTCGGCTTGTGCGTCGAGTGCACTTGTTGGCTCATCTAGTATCATGATATCGGCATCTTTCATATAGGCCCGAGCTAGTGCGATTTTTTGCCATTGACCACCACTAAGTTCTTGACCGTTAGAAAATCTTCTGCCCAATTGTTGTTCGATGCCTAGGGTCATCGCTTCTATCACTTGATTAGCCAGACTTTTTTCGGCGGCATCATGGATGGTTCGATCGTTTTGTATTTCGTCGATATTACCTACAGCAATATTTTCGCGCAAGGTAAATTCGTACCTAAAGAAATCTTGAAAAATGACACCAAATCGTTGACGGTATTCGTCTATATCGAAGCGATTAATATTAATGCCATCTAAGAGTATTTCACCACTTGTTGGTTCGTAAAATCGCAAAAATAGTTTGATAAGGGTTGTTTTTCCGGCGCCGTTTTGACCGACAAAAGCCATTTTTTCTCCGGCCTTGAGTTCGAAGCTGACACCTTTGAGGACTTCTTCTCGACTTCCCGGATAGGCAAAGTGCAGATCTTTTACGACGAAGCCTTTTTGTATTTTTTCCGGTATAGGTATCGGTATAAGGCTGCTTTTTTCTATTTCGAGATCTATAAAATCGAAGTAGTCTTTGAGATAAAGTGCGCTTTCTGATATACGGGTAAGCCTCGAAAAGAAACCTTGAAGATTGCTTCTAAGTCGATTGAACGAACCAGAAAGGAAGGTGAGTTCTCCTATGGTGATGGCTCCAGCTACGACTTTGAGAACGATATAAATATAGGCTCCATAATAGGAGAGTACACCTAAGATATTAAAGATTGACCCCAAAAGGTTTTGTTTAATGGCCAATTTTTTAGTTACATGATAATATCTATCTGACAATTCGCGGAAGCGCTCCGCTATAAAATCCGTTAAACCGAAGAGTTTGACTTCACGGGCGGTTTGATTATTGGCGCCGATGAATCTCAGATAGTCGAGTTCGCGGCGTTCACTGGTCCAGCTTCGGGCTAATGAATATCGGGTAGAACTAAATTTCGCTTCGTTGATGAAGGACGGGATGATACTCAAGATCAAGATTAATATCAGCACAGGTGCGAAGTATATCAATCCGGCAATCAAAGTAGTCATGGAAATCAAACTTTCGGCTTGGCTCAATATATTGCTCATCAGATCCACACGACGAACGGTTTGACTACGGGCGCGTTCGAGTTTATCATAAAAATCCGGGTCTTCGAGCTGAGAGATGCTAAGTTCACTAGATTTACGAATGATTTTTTCAGAAGATCTATTACTATACAAATCGCCTAGTAAGCTGTCTGTTAGGTTGATGACTCTGCTTAATAAATCGGAAGCGATGACGATGCCGAGTTCTAAGGCGACGTACTTCCATAATACGGTTAAGTCTTTATTTTCTAGGGAAACCTGATGAATGATTTCGTCGATGATTAGCTTGCCTAACCAAAGGATTGCTATCGGAGATATAGAATTGATTAACCTTGCGGTAATATTGATAAAAAATAACTGAGGGCTGGTTTGGTATATTTCTTTAAAAAAGCGAGGAACGAATTTTAAAGCTTGAAAAGAATCCTTGATGGAAGTGGTTGACTTGTTTTCTGTGATAGATTTGAAGGGTGGTTTTGCCATGTAAATGTTTTAGAAAAAGATTTTTTTGGAGGAAAAGCATGGATAAATATGTCCTTTTATGACGAATTAAAATCTAAAAAGTTTCAAATGGTCATGGAATTGCCAGGTGAGTAATTCAAAATTTGGATTCAAGATTTTGATGGTATGCAATTATTTTTTATGATAAAATCCGTCTTTTAACGGGAATTATATATATGAAATTTGATTATTTATAATACTGGCCTCGATGAATGAAGCTTTAATCAAAGGATCTTTAAGTTGTATTGACTATTAGGTGGTTATCTAAAAATAAGGTATGGTGATTAACTTTTGAGGGTTATCATTGTTATATGTATTTATTCGCAATTGAAATGAAACAAGATAAAGAGTGGGAGACATTGAGGGTACATGATACTATTGAGCTTTATATTTCGGATGCGCTAAAGGAAGGAAAGGCATTAACGAAAAAACAATTGACGGAAGTCACTCAAGTGTCTGAAGTGATGATTCAATTTCATCTTCAGGCCATGAAAGAGGCAGGTAGTATTTTGGAGGATGCTAAAAACCAATTTAGGCTTGCGATGTCTGTAGATAAGGAGGCTGGAGCATCGAAGCTCATGGCTAATGTTGATAAAAGCAGCAATGCCATTCGAACCAAAGGGACAGATTTTAAATATTGTCGCTCTTGTTATAGTCATCTAGCCGGAAAAGTAGGCGTAATGATTACTAATCAGCTTGAATCTCATGGTTATATACGGTTAGTGGGTGATATCTATGAAGTGACACCGGAAGGGCGTCGCTTTTTTAATCAGTTTCATATTGACGTCATAGAATTGCAGCACAAGAAGAAAATCTTTGCCAAGGTTTGCTTGGATTGGAGTGAAAAGGAATTTCATTTGTCCGGTTTGCTTGGGACATCCTTTATGAATCATATGCTATCGGCAGGTTGGATGCAAAAAGAGGCTGGATCAAGAGTCGTATCTGTCACAGAAAAAGGCAAAAAAGAATTAAAACGAATCCTAGATATCAATCTATAATTAGAGCATATCGAAGTACATCAAATGTTTGAACTTGCTGAATCTCTCCTTGATTTCACCCATGGAAAGAGATTTTAATCGGTTCAAACTAAAATCTTCAACACAAAAAGAGGCCATTGCCGATCCTGCTATAATAGCGCGCTTCATGTTGTTCATGCTGATATCATCGGTGTTAGCGAGGTATCCCATCAGTCCTCCAGCAAAAGTGTCTCCAGCACCCGTAGGATCCACAACTTGGGTCAATGGCAGTGCTGGTGCGTAAAACATATCATCGGTTGAAAAAAGCAATGCACCATGTTCACCTTTTTTAATAACGAGGTATTGCACGCCCATGTCGTGAATGGCTTGTGCAGCTTTGACAAGGGAGTTTTCACCTGAAAGCTGTTTAGCTTCTTCATCATTGATGGTCAATAGATCTACGCGTCCGATGACTTCAACCAATTCGTCCATAGCGATGTCCATCCAATAATTCATGGTGTCTAGAGCGATGAGTTTTTGACTGCCGTCCAATTGATCTAAAACTGATTTTTGTACGGCAGGCGTGAGATTGCCGAGCATGACATATTTGGCTGATTTGGCGGATTCTGGTAAGATCGGATTAAAGTCTGCTAGGACATTGAGATCGGTGATGATTGTATCCCGATTGTTCATATTGTCATGATAGCGACCAGACCAAAAAAACGATTTTCCTCCATGGACTACTTCCAAGCCCTCCATATTGACACTGCGTTGAACCAACATATTGAGCTCTCCGGTTGGAAAATCATCTCCTACGATTGACACGAGGTGTATGTTTTCTGTAAAGTAGGACGCAGCCCAACTAATATAGGTACACGCACCCCCGATTACTTTTTCTACTTGGCCATGAGGTGTTTCAATACTATCAAAGGCTACAGTTCCGACGGTTAAAAGACTCATTATTTTTATACATTTTTTTGGTATCGCAAAGATAATATTTTGTAGCGACCTTAAAAATTTAAATATGGATTGTTGCTAGGAATATTTTAAATCCCAAAGATATTATTCAGAATCTGATAAGAAAACATCCCTGTTTCTTTATAAATTTTGAATTGGAAAAAAGATTCTAAACCTACCAATAGCAATATGGCACTAAAAAACAAAGCCGTCCTTAAGATGATGAAGGGTTCAAAATAATAGGCAAAAAAGGGCTCAATTAATATTCTTGCGAGCGTGATACCGAGGACAATCATAAAGCATGCTACTGCCATTGCCTTTATAGAAAGCGAGATATCATTGTGTGTTTTACGGAGACAGATGGTATATAATCCCATATAATATGGATTAGATGCATCCATGCTAATCAGTTGCTTTAGAATGTCATTGGCTTTTTTGTACTGTTTTAATTGATAGTAGCAAGCGGCTTTTCTAAATAGCAATTCTTTGAAGATATCGATTCCTTGTATTTGGTAAATATTTTCCATGATAACCGTCTCGATCATGGTGTCCACCTTGGAGAGATATCGATCATATCGACCAATTTCAAAAAGACAAAAGAGATAATCCACTTCTATTTCGAGTTTTTCTTCAAAAAACAAGGTCGAAATTTCAGTCGTATGCTCTTCGTATAACCTAACTTTGTCCCTATAAGCCGTCTCATCGAGCTTAAAATATTCCCAATAAATCTGGTTATTTTCCATATCTAATATCGAAGATATATTATTAAGAATTTATTTATGCCTTACAAAATTAAGGTATCGTTTAGAATGATTTTGAAATATTTTGAACAAATATAAATAACGTTTATAATATAGCTCGTATTTGATTTTGTAAAAATATAAATATCAGATATATAATGGTTTACGATAAAGGTATAGTGGAAATGTAGAACTGTTATTGATTGTTTAATTGTTAAAAAATTTACTATGTATATAGTTGATTATTCGTAGAAAACTTCATTTTGTAAATGAATTTTTCAAGATGGGTATAGCGGTTTGTTTTTGTTATAATCCTTTGATTTAAGTATCGGTAAAGAAACCATTGGGATTTTGAATTATAATTAAATTTGATAAATCTACTATGATGACTATGCGTGTTTTTATCGTTGTTGTGCTTAATGCAGCATAAAACAGATGTGAAAAATGTCATTACAATGACAAAAAGTCAATTAGAAGAGGCCATCAAGGCTTTAAGGCGACTATTAAGATTTTTTTGATTGAGCGACAAAATTTTTAGCTTAGATTTGCATAAAAAATCAAACAAAATAAAAAAAGATATGAAAGTGCCTAAATTATGGATTGTCGTTGTATGGGTGTTTGTATTGAACAAATCACTAAATGCTCAATTTTTTTCAAAAACATATCATGCTAATCTAGGTGATCAATCCTATGTTTACCAGGTCTTGCCTTTTGAAGCAGGCATTTTGGGTAATCTTGAACAGACATGTAGTGATAGTTTATTGTGTGATAATATTCTGGTACTCGATACTAACGGAGATTTAAAATATACCATTGAGCATCGGGATTATTATGGATTTTATAATAATATGTTTGTCCGCAATGATACAGTTTTTACGGCCGATTATGAGTTTAATGCTAAGGATAGTTTTTATTATTGGAAGGTATTAATGACTGATGTCTCGGGAGCGTTCATTCAGGAATACAAGTATCGTATCCAGCATGCCAAGGAAGTCTTTATAAGTGGTGGTTACGTATATCCCAAACTCTATGGGTTGTTGGTAAATCAAAGCGAAATATTTTTATGGGGAGAAGGATTAGACAAGGGGGCAAATGGCAATTGGATGTCTGCGATTCGCCCTATGTTTCTTCGGGTCGGATTAGATGGTATTGCTAATAATCCGTACTTTTATTTTAAAAATATTTATGATAGGCAGTCGATTTCAGATTGTGCTATTGATGCAGACGGTAATCCTGTGTTTAGTTTAGAATATTATGGAGGAAATCAATCTTACAGTAAGGATATATACAAGATACTGCCTGATGATTCAATAGCTTTGTTGGCGCACCATAGACATTCGGCTTCTAATTCAGGAAGGAGTTGTCTGATTACAGATAAAATGGGTAATTACTATTATAATCATAAAGTAGATGAGGGTACATTAGAAGGTTATGGTATAGCTTCTAGGCTGTTGGTATATGTCAGTAAGGTTAATAAAGATGGAGAAAAATTGTGGGATCGACCTATTTATCCTCCGGCTATCACCAATTGGGATAGCACATATACGGTCAATTATGCTTTGACAAGGATGGCATTAGCGTCCAATGGAGATATACTCTGCTCAGGATATTTAGAAGTGTTTGATTACTTGTATAATCGTGTATCTGGCAAAATTCAGAAAATGACCGGAGTATGTAGCTTTATAGCCCGGTTGAACTCGGACGGTAATATGTTGTGGAGACATATCATTGTTCCTTATCGCAATGATGGAAAAATCAGGGATAATTATATATTAGATATCAAGGAAGATTCAGATGGCAGCATCGTTGTAGGAGGCGAGATCCAGCGTTTAGAAGGAGATGATAAGAAATGGACTTCTGATGCATGGGTTATGCGGTTAAATGATAGGGGTTGTATGACGGACGATTGTAATCATGTGGGTAAATATTGGAATTTTCCATGGGATATTACGGCTGTCGAGGATGACGAAAATCTGGCATTGGATGGGTGGAGTATAAGCCCAAATCCCGGAGCTAATTTTTTAAAATTAGAGGTTACAAGTGATGTGTTATTTCCAATAAGTTACGCTATATTTTCTTCTTCGGGCGGTCAATTGGCAGCAGGTAGGATTGAAGATAGTAGAGCATTAATGATCAATACAGATTATTTCCATTCCGGAATATATTTTATCCAGTTCAGTGACAAAATGGGAAATACGGTATTTAAGAAATGGGTAAAAAATTGAGAACTTATTGAATTGGTCGTAACTATCCAGATAGGATGAATCACAGACCTGATTCAAAAACCAGGTTCGTATAGAACCCTAATTGATTGCTCTTTTGACGTTCCTAATGAATTTGGATGTATAATCCTGATTAAACGGATGGTTATAATAAAAAAAACAGACTGTATGAATCTCATGCAGTCTGTTTTTTTATTTTATGAAAATCTCTTTTATCTATACACTCTAATCAAGCTACCTGGAGCAATCCCTTTTTCAGGATCAATGTTGTTGATAGCGAGTAAATCGTTTAAGGTCATGTTGTGGTTTTCTGCCAAATCCATTAGCGATTCTTTTCTAGTAAGCCTATGTAAAACTGTTGTTTTAGCAATCTGCGTGATTTCAAGCTTTTGAGCGATATCTTTGATATGTTTATTAGACTTGATATTATCTCTAACAGCGATCGACTTTGAGGACAAATGCGTAAGAATATCCTTTTTGTCGGCTTCACATTCTATGGCAAATACGCCTTCTCCTTCAACGTAGCGAACTCGACAAAAACCATACGGATTAGGTACAATATCTGAATGTCCGCCGTACTTTCCGATAAATTCCAGCATTTTAGTGTCTGGCAACGTCAATGTTTGTACAGCAGAACTCGGTATCGTGTTTTTGCTGTAAGTAGGGTTCAGATATTTGATGAGCGATGGATCGATTTCAAATTCCTTACTAATTCTTTCTATATCCAGAGAATTGTTAACCTTGATGGTTAGCACATATTTCATTTCATCTGAAGGATCTTTTGGCTGTAAATCGTGCAGATAGTAATAGTTCATCAAATAGGCTGTCGCAATAAACTTAGGAATATAGTTTTGCGTTTCCTTCGGCAAATATTTTCTAATCTTCCAAAAATCAGTTTCTCCGTTGGCTTTTTTAATAGCTCTATTGATGGTTCCTGATCCGCAGTTGTACGCAGCTATAGCTAGCGTCCAATCATTATATAGATTGTACAATACTTGAAGATGATCTAGTGCTTTGTCTGTAGATTTAACGAGGTCTTTGCGCTCATCAACATATTTATTAATGGTCAAACCGTATAATTCTGCGGTACCTTTCATAAATTGCCAGATACCGGCAGCACCCTGATGTGAAGTACCTGATGGGTTTAAGCTAGATTCTATGACTGCGATATACTTCAGCTCGTCAGGAAGCTCTTTATCTCTAATGATGTTTTCGATATATGGAAAATATAGAGAAGTCCTGCCCAAGATAGCTTCAGCATCTTTTCTTCTTTTGACGACATATCTATTGATATAGTCGGTGACTTCTTCAGTCAATTTGGTATCGATGACTGTGTTTAGATTGTCAATTCTCTTTTGGATTTCCGTGTTACTGGGGGTAGTAGCAGCGAAAATGTCGGAGCCAATTGAGCAGACAAAGAAACACATCATCACAATTGTTTTTGTGATCAGTTTCATTGTGTTCATGGTAAAAACAAATAGGTTTTTGGATGATTTAAAAATTATTACAATAGTAAAATCTTATTATAATTGTAATTTTAGATTATTTATAATAACTTTTGGGACTGCAAAGATAAGGTGAAACACCTAACATTGTTAACCTGTTGCAATAATTAACAATTTTTTATTTGTTGTTAATAGATAGAATCAAAAATCATACCATATTATGCAATTATGTAATATATTAGGTGTTTTTACCCTGTGTTTTTGTGAAAAATAAGTGTTTTCCCTGATAAGATTCGTGTTTTACCCGGATACGATTTTAAACGACAAAATAGTTATATCTATTGCACTAGTGCTCCGTCAACAAAAAGATCTTAATGAAATGTTGTTCTTTTTTCAAATCTCATCGTTAAAAATACTCGCCATAGTTACCACTATGCCTGCGTTTTTTGCCTTGATCTTTAAAAAAATAACTTCCATTATTATTTAAATCTTTTTATAGAGGCTGTCCGAAAAGGGCAGCTTCTTTTTTATGCGGCTAATTTATTAGGGGGCATAGAAAAGGTTGAGATGTGGCAATTTTGTAATTTCGTGTGAGTAATGTTATAAAATCGAATAAAATCGACACTGTTTTGGCCAAAAACACGCTCTTTTAATACAGATTTTCCAAAAATAGAAGCGAATGCCATCATTTTTCTAAAGTTATGCCCAAGAGCCATAAGGAAAAACTCTAATTCTACTTTCTTTAATCCCGTGAATGTAAATCTGTTGAATTTATTATTGCTTTTTAATTGTCCAAACACGGCCTCTACTTCTATCGGGCGTTTACTGCGATGTTTTAGTCCTTTTTCACTGGTCAGCAACGCTCTCGCTTCTGATTTTAACTCGTTCAGTTGATGGTTTACCTCAATTTTGCGGTTACCTGCTGCCTTATGACACAGGCTTCTCAATGGACAGCCTTCACAGCGCTTCGCTTGATAGTAGGTCACTTTTGACTCATACCCATTACTTGAAATACGTTTTCCTGTACCAATATTTTCCATTCTTTGTCCCATCGGGCAAACAAAAAAGTCTTTTTCAGCATTATAAAACAGATTCTGAACCAAAAATGGATTATTTTTCATGGTTCGTTTCTGCTCTTTGTGAAAATAATTGTACTTCACATAAGCTGTAACATTTTTTTCTTTGAGCATTTCGTAGTTTTCTTCGCTTCCATAACCTGCATCGGCAACCACTTCTTGACTTTGCTTTTTATATGCGTTTTCAAAACTGTCTAAATGGGATTCCAAAGTTGTTGTATCGCCCGGAGTTTGATGGACGGAAACGTGGGTAATAAACTGGTTTTCGGTAGAAATCTGCGTATTGTAAGCAGGCTTGAGTTGTCCGTTCTGCATATGATCGTCTTTCAATCGCATGAATGTGGCATCTTTATCCGTTTTACTGTATGAGTTCCTTTTACCTAATATCCTTAAATCTTTTTCGTACTTTGACAGTTTGGGAAGATGTTCATCCTGAAGCTTTTGTAATTCTTTTAATTGCTTTTTGGTAGGTTCTTTCAGCTTTTTATTTAACTCGGAAAGCTTCTCCCGAAGTTCTTCAGAGTTGATTTTCTTTGGTAATTCTTCTTTGTTAGCTTCTTGATTATCAGAATGAATACTGTTTTCAATATCTGAAAGAATTTTATTGATTTTTCCTTCTAATTTTTCCTTGTATTTTTCTACTGAACCTTTCCATACAAAAGTATAACGATTGGATTTTGCTTCTATTTTTGTGCCGTCGATATACTGCACATCCAGGCTCACGTAACCCATCTCAACTAACATTTTTACAACTTCGGCAAATAATTTTTGAATATGATTTTTTAAAATTTTACCTCTAAAGTCATTTATTGTCCTGAAATCCGGTGTAGAATTACCGGAAATATACATAAAATGAATGTTTTCGGTAAGGGCTTTGGCGATTTTTCTGCATGAATAAACGTTTGACAGGTAGCTATAAAATAGAACTTTAATCATCATTCTCGGATGATATGCCGATGTACCTCCGCCCTTATATAGTTTTAAAATGTCGCTGATATCCAATGAGTTAACAACGGTATCAATCAATCTAACCGGATGATTTTCAGGAATCTTGTCAAAAATATTAATAGGAAAAAGTTCCGGCGCATTACCTGTTTGGTTTTTAAATACTACCTTTGCCATAGTTGGTTTTTTATTGCGGCTCTAAGATAATATTTTTAGAGTAAAAATACAACAAAAAAAGGGTGTCCTACTTTTCGGACACCCTCAACAAAAAGATCTTAATGAAATGTTGTTCTTTTTTCAAATCTCAACGTTAAAAATACTCGTCATAGTTACCACTATGCCTGCGTTTTTTGCCTTGATCTATTAAAAAAACTTCTATTATAATTTAAGCTTTTTATAGACAGAGCACTAGCATTCGTTTTTTCGAATGAAGCATTAATGATAGTCAATAAATACTCTTTGTAATAAAGTATTTATTGATTGTAATGGCAGAAAATAATAGTTGAACAGTCATTTTAAAACCAGAGATTTCTCGTAGAGCTAATGCACTAATTAAAAATGAACATCAAGAATTACCTATTTTTATTTTTATCGCTTTTGAGGGGCATTCCACTTTTGAACCCGATTCAAAAGTGCTTTGAATCAAGGCTGGATGAATGCCGTGCTTATTCAGACATCATTTCAATAACTTCATCTATTGTAGCGTTGCGTTGGCTTCCGCTGATCATGTTTTTTAAGGACACAACACCTTGTTCTCGCTCGCTTTCGCCGATGATAGCTACATAAGGTACATTGCGGGCATTGGCAAAAGACATTTGTTTTTTCATTTTTGCCGGTTCTGGATAGACATCACAAGGTATGCCTGCTTCACGAATCAATGCAGCTTGCCTGAAAGCAAAATGATGACTGGCCTCATCCAAGGCGATAAATAGTATTTGGATATCTTTGGTTACATCTTCGGGAAAGAGATTGAGTTCTTCCATGACATCATAGATGCGTTCCGCACCGAATGAAACACCGACTCCGGACACGTTATTCAAGCCAAATACACCGGTCAAGTCATCGTATCTGCCACCACCACCGATGCTACCCATGCTAAAATCTGGGTATGCGCTGGTATCGACCTTTACTTCAAAGATACATCCTGTGTAGTAATTAAGTCCACGTGCCAAGCTGATATCAAATTCGAGTTCAGGTACTGTTCCGTCAAGATATCCAAAGACATTGCGGATTTCCCGGACACCAAGACTTCCCTGTTCCAGTTGCTCAAATGCTTGCTCAATGGTATCTAAGGACGTATCGTCTAAGAGTGAAAGCACTTTTTCTGCCTGTTGCGCTGTGATGCCTTTCGCTATCATTTCGTTGCGTACGCCGTCCCTGCCGATTTTATCGAGTTTGTCAATAGAAATGGTCATTTCCATAAATTTATCGGTAATCCCAGCGGCTTCGGCAAGCCCATACAGCACTTTGCGGTTGTTAATGAGGATTTTCGCCTTTATACCCAATTTCCTGAAAACGGTTGCATATATCTGTACCAATTCGGCTTCATACATGAGAGAATCCGAGCCGACGACATCCACATCACATTGATAAAATTCTTGGTATCTTCCTCTTTGTGGTCGATCGGCTCGCCACACTTGTTGTATCTGGTATCGCTTAAAAGGCAATTGTATATCATTTTGATGCATGACCACAAATCGCGCAAATGGAACGGTCAAATCATATCTTAATCCGCGTTTGGATATCTGATTGATGACTTTGGCTGAGGCTTTTTGAATTAAGTCGTCACTGTTGACATCAGCTAGAAAATCACCATTATTCAATACTTTAAACAGGAGTCTGTCGCCTTCCTCGCCGTATTTTCCTGTTAGCGTAGCAAGGTTTTCCATGGTGGGCGTTTCTATCGGTAGATAGCCAAAAGTCTTAAAGACGGATTCGATGACCGAAAAAATATACTTTCGCCTTGCTACCTGTTCCGGTAAAAAATCTCTTGTGCCCTTAGGTATTGATACTTTTGCCATATTTAGTTTTGCGTAAAAGATGAATCAGATGATCTTTTGAAATTTTAATTTCCCTTAGGATTTAATGAAATATACAATTCATTCAATTGGTTATCGTGGATCTCGGCAGGTGCGTCAATCATGATGTCTCGACCTTGGTTGTTTTTAGGAAAGGCGATAAAATCTCTAATGGAAGATTGGCCATTCATGACGGCACACAAGCGATCAAATCCGAAAGCGAGTCCTCCATGAGGCGGTGCGCCATATTCAAAAGCGCCCATCAAAAACCCAAATTGGTTTTCAGCTTCTTCCGGTGTGAATCCGAGTAGTTTGAAGTTTTTAGCTTGAAGGGCACGATCGTGAATTCGAATAGACCCACCTCCGATTTCGGCACCATTGATGACCATATCGTAAGCATCCGCTTTCAGATTTTTTAGGGTTTCATGATTACCAGTCATCATATGCGGGATATCTTCTTTTTTAGGTGAGGTAAATGGATGGTGCATGGCATAAAAGCGGGCGGTATCTTCATCCCATTCCAATAGCGGAAAGTCCATCACCCACAGTGGCTTGAAATCTCCCGGCTTAGCGAGATTCAATCTCTTGCCCATTTCAAGGCGCAATTCGCTGAGTTGTTTCCTAGTTTTATCCGTTTCGCCACTGAGTATAAAGAGTACATCGCCTTTTTGCGCTCCGAATTTTTCTGCCCAAGATTGTAACACTTCATCACTATAGAACTTTCCTATGGTGGATTTGATGCTGCCATCTTCTTGATATTTGACATAGACAAGGCCTTTTGCACCAATATTTGGACGTTGAACCCATTCAGTCAGCTCTTTCATGTCTTTATTGCTATATTGCTCTGCAATGCCTTTGACGCAGATTCCGACTATGAGTTCCGCACTATCAAATACACTGAAATCATGACCTTTTGCAACATCATTCATTTCGACAAATTCCATTCCAAAACGCAAATCAGGCTTGTCAGAACCATACAGTCTCATGGCATCATCGTACTTCATCCTCGGAAAATCACCCAAGTCCATGCCAAGGGTATGTACAAACAGATGTCGAACGAGACCTTCAAAGGTATCCAAGATATCATCAATATGTACGTAGGACATTTCGCAATCTATTTGAGTAAATTCGGGTTGCCTGTCGGCTCTCAAGTCTTCATCTCTAAAGCACTTGACGATTTGATAATATTTGTCCACACCGGCGACCATGAGCAACTGTTTAAAGGTCTGTGGCGACTGGGGTAGGGCATAAAATTGCCCAGGATTGAGCCTGGAAGGCACGACGAAATCTCTGGCTCCTTCCGGTGTACTTTTGATTAAAAATGGCGTTTCTACCTCGATAAATCCTTGAGTATCTAAATATTTTCGAGTTTCAAGGGAAAGTTTCGACCTAAAAATCATATTGTTTTGAATCGGCGTTCGGCGTATATCCAAATACCGATATTTCATTCGCAAGTCATCACCACCATCCGACTCGTCCTCTATGGTAAAAGGTGGTACTTTAGACTCGTTGAGGATTTGCAACGTGGTAACTTCAATTTCTATGTCTCCTGTCGGCCGATTGGGGTTTTTACTCGAACGCTCCTTGACGATACCGATAGTTTGAATGACAAATTCTCTACCAAGTTTACGAGCTTGCGTACATAATTCGGCATTTTCATCCATATTGAACACGAGCTGCGTGATCCCATATCTATCGCGTAAATCGACAAAGGTAAGACCACCTAAGTCTCTACCTTTTTGCACCCATCCTGAAAGCGTAACTTCTTTACCTAAGTCGGCAATTCTTAACTCACCACAATTGTGACTTCTATACATATAACGTCATTTTTTAATATAATAGCGCAAAGGTAATTGAAAGTAACAGATTTTAAAAATACTGATCGTATGTTTATACCTCAATGGGAATCAATAAGTATAAAATGCTTCTATTTTTTAGCATCATGTCAAACATTTTGGGTATAAATCTGGTATTAAGTTAAAGGAATAGGCATTGAAATATGGGTTTAGTAGCTTTGTTTGAAGAAAGACAGCGATTTACGCAGTGGTGGCTTTGGGTACTGCTAACGGCTGTGAATTTACCGTTTTTATACGGAATATTTCAGCAAATCATCATGGGTGTTCCTTTTGGAGATAAGCCGATGAGTGACAAGGGATTATTGCTGACTGGTGGTTTGTTATGGTTGGTGGTCATTTTATTTTTTAGCTTAAAATTAGAGACTCGTATCTATGAAGATCGGATAGAAGTGCGTTTTTTTCCGTTGCAATTAAAAACGAACGTTTATTATTGGGACGATATAGCAAGTGCAGAGCTTCGGACTTATGCGCCGTTAAAAGAATACGGAGGCTGGGGTCTTCGATGTAGTTTTTGCGGTTATGGGAAAGCCTTGAATGTTTCAGGAAATCAAGGCCTGCAATTAGTTTTCAAAGATGGTAAAAAATTGCTTATAGGTACAGGGAAGCAAGAAGTATTGGCTTATGTTTTGGAGCAGATAAAGAAGGGTTAATGGTTTAAAGGTTTAAAAAATTTTATTGTTGATTTGTCGATTCGTTAGATTTGTAGAACTGATGAAATTGCTGAATTGATGGATAAATTGTTGGATTTGTATTATAGGTTTAAAGGTGTAATTTTATTATTGATTCGTGGATCCGTCGAGTTGGTTTAGATCGTTTAATAGGTGGTATCAGTTATGGGAATTCGTTTTCGTTTTGCTCCTATACTAAAGGTAGCCGAAAATAAATTGGTCAACAGCTGCGAAAATCCATTTTGAACCCGTCAGGGTCAGGGCAAACAAAATGGATTTTCATTGTTAGATTTGTTCCTTTATCATCGATTTGCAGATTCGTTGTGGAATTGTTGAATTGCTGAATCGTTGGATTTGTGGAATTGGAAGATTGGTTTAAAGGTTTAAATTTTACTCTGATAAGCTTAGCGTCTTCGCTAAGTTTGACATTAGCGTTTGTCGTCTCGACAACGTGAACTAACTCCGATAATCTCAGTGCTCCTTAGTGGTTAATTTTTATTGTTGAATTTTGGAATTGTTGGAATTGTTGAGTTAGAATAATTGGTTTAAAGGTTTAAGGGTTTAATTGGAGGGAAGTGTTCAAAAACCTGTGTCATTTTTTAATTTTAAAGATGTTTTTTATATCGATCTCCATACATATTTATTAATTCCCGTTGTATTGAAGACCATCTTAATGATTTCCTTTTCCAACTTTTATCGTTATGGGTTAATGTTAAGTATAGCTGTTTAATAAGTGCTTTTTCTGATGTCCATGCTCCTTTAGACTTTGTTGTTTTGCGCATTAATCTATGAACTGCTTCTACAGGATTAGTAGTATATATCATCCTTCTGATATGCTGTGAATAATTCATAAAATGCATTAATTCCTCCCAGTTATTATTCCATGATTTTGCTACTTCTGGATATTTCTCATTCCACTTGGATTCAAATGCATTCATGGCTATTCTTGCACCTGTTTCATTACTTGCTGTATAAACTGCTCGTAAGTCACTATTTAATTTTCGAGCGTCTGACCATGCCACAAAACGTGTCGATTGACGTATCATATGTACGATACATCGTTGCACATTGGCTTGTGGATACACTTGGTTAATTACTTCTTTAAAGCCTTTTAATCCATCTACACAAAATATAAATACATCTTCTATTCCTCTTCTTTGAAGGTCTTCTAGTATAAGACCCCAATATCTGGCACCTTCAGCATTATCTACATAAAGTCCCAATATATCTCGCTCTCCATCGCTATCAACACCGTAACAAGTATATATAGCTTTACTTATTATTGTTCCTGATTCTCTGACTTTAAAATGAATGGCATCTAAGTAAATAATTGGATAACACGATTTAAGAGCTCTATTATGCCAATCATTAATTTCTACCCATACTTTTTCTGTTATTGCACTGATAGTGCCTGAACTGACCTCTAAACCATAGATACTAGATAATTGGATACGTATATCTTCTATCGATTGACCCTGTGCGTAAAAACTTAATATAATCTTATCTAAACCACTATTGAGTTCTCGTTCCCAATTCTTAACTAATTTAGGTTCGTATTCTCCCTTCCTATCTCTAGGTGTTCTTATTTCTATCTCACCTGATTCAGTCCGTATCTTCTTTGATTTTACTCCGTTTTTACGATTTTTAATACCATTTGGTTTTTCGTTTGTTAAATGAGCTTCTATCTCGCCTTCTAGCGCTTTATTTACAAATCCCTGAAGTAAATCCCTAAATATACTGCCTGCTCCAAAAATACTCCCTCCTTTGTATAACTCGTCTATAAATTTTTGACGAATATCTGCATCTGGAATAACCTCCTCTAGTTTATGTCCGAATAATGGATCTTCTTTTTTCTGTTTCATATGTCAAATTTATAATTTATTTTTTAATTATTCTCTTGACACAGGTTTTTGAACAGTCTCAATTGGAGTGATGTTGTGGGTAGTGTTTAAAAATCGGTTCCAACAAAAAAGGCAGCTCTATTGAACTGCCTTTTTACTTTTTAATGCAATTTATAATTATTTGCTAATTACGATTTTACCGTATTTGCTACCTACATTGGTATTGATTTTCATGAGGTAGATACCAGAAGTCAAAGATTCAACAGGCATTTTCAATAATACATGACCGCTTTGTTGTTCGAAAACTTTAGATTGGCTGATTGAGCCGTCCATATTGTATAATTCTATGGTTACATCTGAAGTTTGAGGTAAAACAAATTCTACATTGGCATAGTTATCTGCTGGATTTGGGTAGATGTTTAACGCTGCGTCGAGTTCAACTTCTTTTGTACCTGTGATATATCCAAAGTTTATAGCTTCGTCGATGGTTGATGTATTGGCATTCATTACGACAGCATTTCTTAGTAATACCGGTATGATATGCATGGTCTTTTGATTCCACTTATTGTCTAATTTAATAGAGAAATATACGACATGCTTCGTACCTTCTTCTAAAGAACCAGTCAGAGAATTGGCTGTAGTTCGAGATAAACCACTAACGGCTCTAGCTACGTGATTATACACCATTTTCGAAGCCGGAACCGGGTTTGGAAGTAGTTCGTAGCCGCCCATAACACCAGATCCACCACCTGCATAAGCATTGGCTTGATTGTATGCTGAAGTTGTACCTTTTACACCGTCTTCTGTTAAGACTAGCGAAACATAGTAATTACCTACTCCTTTTTGTAAAAACTCTACCTCAACGGAGACGTCAAGCGTATTGGTTTCTGTATCAAGACGAGCACCGGACTCTAACTTTGCTACAGGTGCTTTAACGATGTTTTCTAAGAAAGGCGCTTCTGTTACGCTCGGGTCGATATCCGAACCTCGATCTACTTTACAGTTTGGATAAGCTGAAAAACCTAAAAACTGTTCGTATTCTGCAAGTCTCATAGGTTCTGTGCTACTACCTCCGTGCATGGCTATAGGAATAAATAAGTCGTTGTAAATATCGTTATATCTATCCATAAACACAGCACCTCTTGGACACCATGGACACCAAGTACCGGTAGCCTCTTCTACTAAAACGCGCTTGTGTGCAGCAGGTACGATAGCATCTAGAACATAAGTGAAAATATTGTTACAATTTTCATCATCTCCATCTTGATCATTTACTTTTGTAATAACAACAGTCATCACGTTAGCACCATTTTGAAGTACAACTTCCGGAAGGTAGATTAATGATTTTTCGTTTCTTTTAAGGTTTAGGTCGTTGAGTTGATATACTTCATCATCTAGTCCTGTAGCTGAAAATACAACTTCTGCACTTTTGATTACCGTAGTACCATTGTTTTGAATATAGCAAATAGGGCTATCGCTGCTTCCTGAAAGCTTGGTTGATGCCCATGTAAAACCGGTGATACTAGCATCTAAATCCAAAGTACTCGCTGATGGGTCATGTGAAAAAAATACATCATCAACATAGAAAGTACAATTGCCATTGGTAGGATAGATGTCTAGGAATGCAACACTATTAAGCGTGTTGGCAAAAGAACCTCGGCATTCACCATTAATCAATACTCTCCATAAGTTAGCTGATAAGTTAATATTAAATTCTAAATCAAACCATTCGTCTATCGGAAATCGAGTGGCTAGCAAATTTGTACCACCATTAGTTAAATCCATGATACCGTTTGTTCCAAAATTGGCATCTAAAGCCCATGCATCTCCAATTTTTTCGTTAGCTTGTAGGTTGAAGTATGCTGTTTTTTTACTTGGAATAAATAAACTCATTTTTAAGACGAAGGTACCTTTTGTAAATTTCTCTCCAAAAGGAAGCACGAGATCCATTGGACCACCTGAATTGTTTTGGGCTTGGATGAGAATAGAATTGCTCGGAGATTTGGATTTGTCCGAAACAATTTTTGCGTCTTCATCGGTACCAGGTTTCCCAGACCAAGTTGTCCATGCGCTATTATTAAGACCCAAGTACGAGCCTTCAGGATAGCTGTCAAAGTTGTCGCTAAAACTCACTTGTGCTTGGATGCCATAAGTAAGAAATAGGCTAAATACTAATAGTGTATATAATTTTTGCATACTTGAAAATTTAAAATATTTGATGAATATAAAACTGCAAGTGCAAACATAATTATAATTGCTGTTAATTTGTAGAAATTAATTGTAAAAATATTTCCCATTTTTAAAAAAGATGACAAAACCTGCTAAAATGTAAGAATATGGTGTTCTGCATACCATAAAGCCTTTGCTGCTTGTGCTCTGTGAACAAAAAAATCTTAATAAAATGTTGTTCTTTTTCCAAATCTCATCGTTAAAAATACGCGCCATAGTTACCACTATGCCTGCGTTTTTTGCCTTGATCTTTTAAAAAATAACTTCCATTATAATTTAAGTCTTTTTAGAGGCAGAGCACTAGCATTAGTTTAATGCTCGTTAAGGTGCATCGTCTTCCTAATATAGGATAGCGTGCATTTACATTTTGATGATTTTAAAATGCTTCAATTTGTGGTCTTTGCGCAAGCTTAAAATGTACATACCTGGTGGAAATGAACGCATATCTATATCCTTTTGCCAGTTCGATAGTCGAATGACAGATTGAGAGGATAGATTGGTCAAAATAAGTTCATCTACCAGACGATCAACGGTTATATGCAGCCAATCTGCAACGGGATTGGGCGTGATGTTTATGTCGTTGTCCGTATAGTTTAGAGTCGCAGAGGTTGTATCCACGTAGATGGTCAATAATTTTAAATCGCTATCGCAAAATAGTAAATTAGAATAAACTTCAAGGTCATAAAAATACAAATAAACCGTAGGGCCAAAAGTGGATGTTTTGATCTGAATAACATCGTCTATGAGGTATGGATATGCGGTTTTTCCTGATGTTCTAGCCAATCGCGGTGACTTGAATCCTAAGTTGGCCTGATTGACCCTTTCGTCGGTCGCTATGGTGTATTCTCCGGGAATGAGTTCCGCATCTAAAGTTAAGACAGAAGGCCCAATCGGCAAGGTATAATCTCGTGTAAATACCGTATCTTGATCATTTTTCAAAATGTAGATTCTTCGAGTTCCAGGCGTATCGGTATCGACTTTGAGTTGGTGTAGAATACATAAGGATTCGACGTTAAAGGCCATGGCGCCCGAGGCTGTGTTGGTGTGATATTGGTTGGAAATAGGTATATCATGTTCGCCGGTCGTGGCTGTTTTAAAATCAAGCAGTTCACTAGCGATAGCTCCAAAGGCCGTCGTTGCAGATAGAGGCTCTGTTATAAACGTGCTTCCAGAGAAAACGGGATTTTCAAAATCTGGGCTTTTGTACCAGTTGGTTGTAGCAGCCGAAGATTTTAATATGGCTTGTTGTCCGATTGCAACATAATCGCCCACTACTTCAAAGTCAAAAGAAAATGCAGTTGCTACGAGGCTGTCTTGAAGTGTTTGTCCGCAGTAATCCTCAGCAGTGACGCGAACAAGACCTGACTGATTTACGACGAAGGACGGTGCCAAAATGCTATCTTGCCAGATGAAGGTTGATCCATTGACCGCGGGTGATATTTCTAATGTGCTTCCTTCACAAAAGGATATAAAGTCGTCTGTTAGAATATTAGTCGATGGCGAAAAGCAACCTGAAACCACTTTGATGGGTTTGCTTATGGTAAGACAGCCGTCAATATCGGTCATGGATACGTGATATATACCCGGACTTACCGAAATTGTTGTGCTTGAAGCACCATTACTCCATGCGTAATTGGCAAAGCCTGGTAGGGCGTTCAGTTCGATGGGTTGATTTGTATAAATCAAGGGTTCGTCATATAACTCGACTTGTGGCGTTATGCAGGTAGATTCTTGGATGAGGTAGGTCCTGTTAGGTGTGAGATTGGTGAAAACCTCCTTGATGCCAGAAGGCCAACGCACTACGAGACTGTCAATATCCGCATTTTGTCCCATTCCGAAAATTTGCTGCAAAGAATTGCAGATGCCGTAGCTTTCGCCGCCTTTTATCGTTCTGATTTGGAAGCCGTTGGGCGTGTATAACGTGAGATGTGCACCGATTGCCGAATGATTAGAAGTGGATCCAAGGAGATTAAACTTGATATAGTTGTTATCATTGGCGTTGTTGAGCCAAAGTTGATCTTCTGAGAGTCCTACTTCATTGACAGGAAGACCGAGATGGGCGTGAATATCCGGGAAGCCATCATCATTGTAATCGCCAACCGTAAAAGAATGTACGGTCACTTTTCCAAAGATATTTTTGATGATGTCAAATCGCATGTTGCCTTGATTATGGAGGAGAATACCGCTTTCTGCACCCGACAAAAGGATGTCAATGAGGCCGTCATTGTCGATATCAAGCGTGATGGCTTGGAAGCTAAAGGAAGACAATTCCTCTGAAAGTGGTCTTTCTTCAAAGTGGTCATGTTCTATATTTTCCATGAGTTGATGTGGCGAATAATGGTTGACAACTAAGGCATCCATATCGCCGTCATTGTCAAAGTCTTCGACAGCTGTTACCCAAGTTTGCGAACCGCTATTGAGGTTGAATGTCGCACCGCTTTCTGTAAAAGTTCCATCGCCATTGTTGATATACAACCGGTTGATTCGCCTTTTATCCGTAGGGTCATCAACGCCTGCTTTGCACTTCGAAAGTACCATATCCGGAAGAAAGTCGCCATTGATATCCGTCCATACGACGCCATAATTTCCCGAACCATCGGTATTGTCATTTTCAAGAAAATCGATGATGGCTTTTTCGCGTAGAGAGCCCGTTTTGTCGTTGATATAAAATTTAGGTGGGCCATCTTCGTTGCATAAAAAATAGTCTAGCCAACCATCGTTGTTGATATCCACGATAGATGATCCTTGGGCATATACATTGGTCGTAAATGATTTTTTGGTCAAAGGCCCGGAAGTATTTAAAGTAGTGATTGTGCCTTGGGAGTATTCTCCGGTAGTGATGATTTCGATGAGGCCGTCATTATTCAAATCTCCCGCAGCTAACGACCACTCTCTAAGGTTGGATGTTTTGATTTGATGGCCAGGGATGAGTTCGAAATGCTTGCCACTACTCAAGATGGTTTTCAAGGTTAGTCCTCGATCGATGACGATGATGTCATCTATCAGATCTCCATTGATATCTAGGGAAGCACCGGGCATGACACTTCGCGTCGGGATAGCGGACTTAAATTGACGGGTTTTATCGCTTAAAAAAGATTGACTTATGGCCATATTACTTATAAATACAGCGCATGTGGTGATTAGGCCTATAATATTTTTGTGCATCGTATTCAGCATAAGGTTTTGAATTGTAAAATTACACATTATTTATTATCATTGCCTTTGATGTAGGTATTTATTTTTTTTATGGATTTAGCACTAGTGCTCTGTCCACAAAATAATCTTAATGAAATGTCGTTCTTTTTTCAAACCTCATCGTTAAAAATACTCGCCATAGTTACCACTATGTCTGCGTTTTTTGCCTTGATCTTTAAAAAAACAACTTCCATTATTATTTAAATCTTTTTATAGACAGAGCACTAGTGCTCCGTCCACAAAAATATCTTAATGAAATGTCGTTCTTTTTTCAAACCTCATCGTTAAAAATACTCGCCATAGTTACCACTATGTCTGCGTTTTTTGCCTTGATCTTTAAAAAAACAACTTCCATTATTATTTAAATCTTTTTATAGACAG
>JAIXKS010000070.1:39459-44971 GCA_026928325.1 Chitinophagales bacterium
CTTTAAAAAAACAACTTCCATTATTATTTAAATCTTTTTATAGACAGAGCACTAGAATTGGGCTAAAAAAATTAACCATAAAGTGCCGATTTGCTGATGCCCCATTTGCTGAGTCGATGGACTAATGACACGCGTAGTACACCTAGCCCATATTTGACACTACGGGAGAAGTTGATAGAAGAAGCTTCCTCAAAGTACTTAGTTGGACAGGTTACTTCACCGATATCAAACCCTTTATAAATAATCTGCGACAGCATTTCATTATCAAAAATGAAGTCGTCGCTATTGTCATTAAATCGGATAGATTGCAGCACTTCTTTGCTAAAAGCACGGTATCCTGTATGATATTCGGACAATTTATAATTGATTAGAAAATTTTGAACCATGGTCAAAAAGCGGTTTGCGATGTATTTATACATGGGCATTCCACCTTTGAGGGCTCCTTTTCCTAAGATTCGCGATCCTAACACGACAGGATAAAGTCCATCGCCTATGATATTGACCATAGAAGGTATCAAAAGAGGTGTATATTGATAGTCTGGATGCAGCATGATGACGATGTCGGCATTGCTTTCCAAGGCTTTATTGTAGAGGGATTTTTGATTGGCACCGTACCCTTTGTTGATAGGATGAACGATAATCTCATGGATACCAATCTCTTTTGCTAGCGCCGCTGTATTGTCTTTAGAAGCATCATCGCACAATATAACTTCATCAACGAGCTGTAAAGGAATTTCGTCAAAGGTCTGCTTCAATGTACGTGCAGCATTGTATGCAGGCAATACAACGACAACCTTTTTGTTTTTATACATAAGGCGAGCGATTCAATAGCATATAATGATATGCCGGCTTAATGTTACTTAACGGGAAGGAAATGGCGATTCATCTGATAAATCCAAATACACATGACCATGAATAAGAGGATTGTCAAGACTATTTTGCCAAAAGTGGCTCCTTTCTTTCCGTAATTATCAATTTTTGACATTGAACTAAAATTTTAACGCAGCAACAAAGATAAATCAATTCGGTTGATTACTAAAATATTTTTGCATATTAATTTGTAATGATTCAAAAGGGTATCCATCGATTGAACATTTTTTCGATTTGTACTTGTCTGAATTTGACGTAGTTTAAGTATCAATTGGTACATGAAATACAAAAATAAAATCCTTTATAAATTAGATGAAATATCCCAAAATATTGGTTGTGATTTCACCTTATGCGTAGTAACTGCCCAGCTATCATCCATCAATCGCTAAGGCTGTTCAGGATAATGCAACTCTCGTTTTGGTACGGCTAGCTGGATGCCATGGCCGTAGAGGGTGTCTTTGATGATTTCTATTTGTTCCCAATACACTTCCCAGTAGTCCTTGCTCAAGCACCAACATCGAGCGGACATTTTCATAGAGGATTCTCCAAAACTACTCAACCAGAGTTGTATCGGTTTGTGTCCAAGCACCTTGGGATGGGCACTGAGTGCCTTTGTGATAATATCTCGAAGTTGGTTAATGTCTTGGGCGAAAGGTAGATGAAGGACGATTTCGACTCTTCGCTCTGGTAGCGTGGAGCAATTTTCTACGCTAGAATTGGATACCTTGCCATTGGGAATGGTAATCATTCTGCCGTCATGAGTACGGACTCGGGTATAAAGGATGTCGATTTTTTCAATAATCCCTAGGATGTCGTCAATGATGATTTCATCTCCGATTTTAAAGGGTTTGAAAACTAAAATCAAGATTCCTCCTGCAAAATTGGATAGGCTTCCTTGCAGCGCAAGGCCGACGGCAATACCGATAGCTCCAAGAAGGGTGAGGAAGGCACTCGCCTGAATACCGAGAATGATTCCGACTACAAAGGTGAGTAAGGCATATAAAATGACTTTAGTAAGGCTATATACAAAGCTAAATAATGAAGGGTCGGCGTTGTACTGCGCGCCAATCTTCCGCACAAAAGCTTTGATAAGCCGGATTAGGAATAATCCGATAAAAATGGCAATTATTGCATAGATCAATCGTATGCCTGCTTCTGTAATGAAGTGGGAAAAATTAACTTTGAGGTTGCTCCAAAAATCTAAATCCATAGGTTACTTTATTAATTTGTTAGGTTTTTTGATTATATTTATTTATCCAACGGATATCCCAATTTGAAGAAAGGTGCATATTGCATGACCCGAAAATCTATGGTATTAAAATCCGGATTCTGTTGTTTGAGCTTTTTATAGAGATCCATGCTGCCGACGGCACGATTGGCGGCTCCTGATGGTGCTGTGAGCGAAACTGTCTGTATGACCCGATTATCTAAGGTGAATTGATGTAATCTCGGCGCCTCAGATTGGATGCAATTGAGATGGATTTCTGGAAAATTTTTGAGATGCTTTCTAAAGAAATATTCAGGACCATTTTTGGCGTTGCCACCCATAAAAAGTAAGGTATGTATCGTGGTGTTTTGCCTGAGAATATCGATAATTGGTCTTAATTCTACGTCTTTCATTCCGGTATCGGAAGCATCTATTTTGTCTCTTTGGGCGATGGCGACGATGTCGCAAATCCCGATATGATGATCTTCCAAGATTTTTTTTCGTTGGTTGACCGCATGAACAGTATCCTCGTAATCAAGTGGTGTATCAAAAATGGAACTGATAATATGCCATAATTGCCCATCTCTACTACCATAGCAAAAGTCAACATCGCCCGGCAGTAATTCCCTCGAGGTAAATCTCGGTGGCGGTAGCGTCCCGACAATGAGTTTTTCTGTTCCTTCGGGTATGAAAGGCGGATATGGATGTCTGTGTTCAAACATAAAATATCAAATTATAGCATCTTTTGAATTATGTCTTGGATGATGATTGGCGCATGTATTCTAGAATTCTCGATAAACCATTTGTGCGTTTCCATACCGCCGCAGATGACTCCGGCAAGGTAAATGCCCGGTTAGTTGCTCTCCATGGTTTCTGGATTGTACATCGGTATGGACTTGCCGTCATCAGAAAGGTGGATTCCAAGGGTTTTTAGAAATGTAAAATCTGGCATATAACCGGTCATGGCCAGCACAAAATCGTTTTCGATCGTTGTAGTGGTGCCATTTTGCAATAGGATATCTACTTCGTCTTTTCGGATTGCTAAGAGTTTTGATTGATAAAGCGCTTGGATGCTGCCTTCTTCGATTCGATTTTCGATGTCGGGTTTTACCCAGTATTTTACACGGCTTCCGATGGAAGGCCCACGAATAATCATGGTTACTTGTCCGCCTTTTCTATAGATTTCCAAGGCGGCATCAACGGCTGAATTGCTAGCGCCAACGACCACAACTTTTTGTCCGGCGAAATAATGCGGATCTTTGTAGTAGTGAAATACCTTAGGTAAGTCTTCTCCCGGAATGTCTAAAAGATTGGGAATGTCATAAAATCCAGTAGCTACGACGATATTTTTGGCGGTATATGCCGACTTGTTGGTGGTAATGCTATAATGCCCATGATTTTGATCGACAGCGATGACTTGTTGGAAGAGGTTGATATGGAGGCTGTTGTTGATGGCAATCCTTCTATAATATTCGAGTGCTTCGGCTCGTATCGGCTTAACATTGGTCGTGATAAAGGGAACATTGTCAATCTCTAATCGTTCGGCACTAGAAAAAAACTTCATATTGACCGGATAATTATAGAGAGAATTGACGAGTGCACCTTTTTCAATTACGATATAATTCAATTGCTTCTTTTTTGCTTCCAGCGCGGTAGCAATACCAATCGGACCTGCACCGATAATCAAAACATCCAACATGTTGGGTCGTACTTAATGTTATAACAAAATGCGATGGACTTCATGCCAATCACGTATTTATTACAATAGACGGAAGGCGGTTTTTGTTTAGCGATATGAGACTTTACTTGTAAGGATTTATAGATATCATGCTTATGAAGGTGTTTGTTAGAACATTAGACATTACCTTTGTGTTTTGAATTGAAATTTAGGATATGGTTAGATTGTCATGGATATTATTGAGTATAGGGTTGCTTGTTTCTTGCAGACAAAATCGTGGACCTGACGTTTCAGATATCGAAGTGGATTTTAAAATTTTTCGAACAGAAAAGGATGTATCCAGCGTACATTCCCGTGATGACTTTGAGCAGGTGTATGATGCGCATCCTGCATTTTATCAGATCTTTTTCAATAATATTACGGGTATATATACGGGAAACGATATCGACAGTATGTACATGAATCTGCCTTATTTGCTCAAGGATTCGGTGTTTATAGCGGTCAATGAGGAGATCGGGAAAAAATATGGAGATATGAGCGAGATAGAGCAAGATTTAAAGTCATTGTTCCAGCATTTTCAATATTACTTTCCCGGTACGGTTCAAGTGCCGAATGTCTATACCTTAAATTCGGATTTTTCGTATCAAACCTTTATTTTTGAAGACGAATCTCATCGGGATGCGATTGGTTTGGGTTTAGACATGTTTTTATATCCGGATTTGCCTTATAAGATGATGTTTCCTGATAATACTAATTTTTCGGATTATCTAGCTCGGACATGGACTAAAGAAAATATTGTCAAGAAAGTCGCTGATTTATATCTCAACGAAATCATGGGAGAAGCTCCCGGGCATAGATTGCTGGATTATATGATTTATCATGGTAAAAATCTTTACATCACTTCATTATTGCTGCCTGAAAAACACGACTCAATCATTCATGAATATACAGGTGAGCAAATGGCTTGGTGTTATGAAAATGAATTGCAGATGTGGTCATTCTTTATGAATGAAAAAATGTTTTATGAATCCAATTTTAAGAAGATAGGCAAATATGTTTTTCCTGCGCCAAAGAGCCCGGATATGCCGGATGCAGCGCCGGGCCGAACAGCCAATTTTATCGGGTGGCAAATCGTGAAAGCCTATATGGAGCGATATCCTGCGACGAGCCTCCAATCTTTGATACAAATGACAGATAGTCAATTGTTTTTGGAGCAATCCAAATATAAGCCAAAGAAAAAATAAATAGGTAAAACGGTGAACTATAATTACATTTAATACATTATTAAGTAAAGATATCGTACAATGTATATGTTTTTAGTGGTATCTTTGCACCATTATTCATCTTATTAATTATCATTGAATCAAATGTTTAATTTATTATTTAACCTGGGAGGACAAGAAATCTTATTTTTAGCAATTTTGGTTTTAGTATTTTTTGGTGGTAAGAAAATTCCTGAACTGATGCGTGGTCTTGGAACAGGTATCCGTGAATTTAATAATGCCAAGAATAATATTGAAAGTGAAATAAAGGAAAATATGAAAGAAATCGATAAGGAAAAATAATTCTTATTTCGATTTTTTTTACGAGGCAATCTCACATGATAATGTAAGTTATGATGTGGGATTGTTTTTTTTATACTAGTGCTTTGTCTATAAAAATACTTAAATAATAATGGAAGTTATTTATTTAAAGATCAAGGCAAAAAACGCAGACATAGTGGTAACTATGGCGAGTATTTTTAACGATGAGATTTG
>JAIXKS010000070.1:45097-58005 GCA_026928325.1 Chitinophagales bacterium
GGTAACTATGGCGAGTATTTTTAACGATGAGATTTGGAAAAAGAACGACATTTCAATAAGGTTTTTTGTGGACAGAGCACTAGTGCTTTGTCTATAAAAGAGGTGACTTGTATGCTGATTAATTTCTCTTATCTAATCCCCAGAGCAGTTTATCATTTAATGTTTTCATGAAGTTATGGCCTGTCAGTTGGATAAACTGTACGTTAAACTCGCCACGGGTTATATTGATTTCATATTCGCCGGTGACGGTCTCGTACCGGGAGTCAAGGGTACACATGAAGCTTTCAGCGCGACCTTCGACTTTTAGCGTGATTTTCTTTTTATCAGAAAGCACAATAGGTCGTACATTGAGATTGTGCGGAGCTATGGGTGTGATAATCAGATTGTGGCTTCCCGGAAATACGATAGGACCACCGCAACTTAGAGAATACCCTGTAGAGCCTGTCGGCGTGCTAATGATCAGACCATCTGCCCAATAAGAGTTCAATAGGATGTCATCGACATAAGCGTGGATCGTAATCATGGACGAAGTGTCCCGCTTGTATATGGTAAAATCATTTAATCCATAAGGGAAATCTCCAAAAAGAGGATGATTGCACGAAACTTTTATAATGGCACGTTCGACGACTCTATAATCGTGTTTTAATAATTGGTTTACCGCTTTTTTGATAATCTTCTTTTCTACGGTTGCCAAGACACCTAACCGACCGAGATTGATACCCAAAATTGGTAATTTGGTGTCTTTCATCATGGTCATAAATTCTAGGATGGTTCCATCGCCACCTAAGGTAATGGCAAAATCGAGTTCCATAGCTGTAAAATCTTCATGATTGTGGAGAATATGGATGAACTCAAACTGGTCGTCATAGGATGCTATATTGTCATAATACCTTTGATTTGTAAAAATCTGAACTTTTTTTTCTTGTAATGCCTGAATTGCAATCGAAATATACTCGAATTCTTCTTGAGTATGGATGGCTCGTCCGTAAATAAAAACTTTCATTACACAAATGTTTTAGAAGTAAAGGTATTTCTAGCTATTTTTAGGTTTAGTTCTTTGAGATCTCTGAGGCTGACATGAAAGAGTGGTGTGGCGCTTTTGCCCGACGCACTGATGACTTTAGCATAGCCGATGACGAGTGACCATCCGTACAAGGTCATCAACATAGGGTCAATAGATACCAAGATACTACCATCTCGTTTTCCTCGCTCGATTTCTTTAACGGTAAGTTTAAATGGTAGGTTTTGGATGTCTTGGATTTTGACGTAGTACATACTCTCTTTGACGGCTTCGGTGAGTTTGGCTTCATTGCTTCCATCTGCTGTCGAACGCACTAAAGAAAAGTAATCCAACATGACTTCCGAATATAAAAAATTCTGTTCGCAGAAGGTCATAAATCCTTCCATTATGGCCAATACAGACTCTAGACCCGATTTGTCTTTGTTTTTGTCCATGATTTCATAATATCGGTCAGAAAGGTGTTGTAATGCACGGTAGGTCAATGCCAGATAAAGATTTTCTTTAGATTGAAAATACGTGTATAACGTTACCTTTGTAATCTTAGCCTGACGAGCGATATCCTCCATTTTGGCATTCTTAAAACCTACCTCATTAAAGATAATTTCAGCGGCATCGATGATGACCTTTTCTTTATTCAGTCTTTTGCTATCCTTCATTTGAGCCTATTCTTGCCTCGATTTTTAAAATTGTAACTACTCAGGTATGATCAATTTCAATCAAAAAATGTTTATTTCCCGGGATACTTCAGCTCTTTTTTTCGTCAATAGCACTGCTATTCACTCAAAAAAGTAGCTTTGTCTGACGAAAAATGCGCTTATTTTGATGATTTGAAAGCATATACCAAAGTCGTTACTTAAAATTTACCACAAACTAAATGATTTTTTTGATACTAACAAGTATCTATATACCAAAATGTTTGTTTAAAAGGCGATTTTAGAATAATTCCAAAAGCAAATGCACTAACAGTAAAGATATATACGATTTAAGTTTAAACTGAATGACCTAACTAGTGCTCTGTCTATAAAAAGACTTAAGGGAACCTCTAAAAACCCAATATTTCTCATTAGTAAATTTTGACCCGATTTTTTTAATCGATTGACTTGTTTTTAAATCCTACTTAAGTTTGTTAAGTTATTCATTATCAACATATTAAAATTTATTTTATTCTCAACAAGACACACTTATCCCATTAATTGCACTTTCCTAAACATATTGTAGGTCAAATTCATCAAGCCGACTACAGCCTGAATACGTTTGATAC
Organism: Chitinophagales bacterium; assembly: GCA_026928325.1. Taxonomy (GTDB): domain Bacteria; phylum Bacteroidota; class Bacteroidia; order Chitinophagales; family Saprospiraceae; genus OLB9. The sequence continues at coordinate 47,380 of JAIXKS010000070.1, forward strand.
CAATATTGTAAACATACATTCCGTTCATACTATTTTCCATAAATCCAAAAATATGCTCCACTCTGGAACGAATTCTTGATTTTTCTGTATTCGATGTCCTTTCTTCCTCTGTTAGTGGATGATTTCGGTAGCCTTTTTCACAAACTTTGTTGTTCATTCCTGCATCAGCAATCACTTTTTCCTGCTCCGGTCCTGTGTAAGCACTATCGGCATGAAAATCTTGTCCTTGGTCTTTGGTAATGTCCAATAAACTTTCTGTTGGTTGCGAATCGTGTACAGAAGCATTGGTTACGATATATTTGGTAATGATTTTACTCTTGGTATCTATCTTGATATGGTTTTTGTAACCGTAATAGCTCACATTGTTTTTCTTTGTCCAACGGGCATCGGTGTCTTTTTGTGCCAATTTGTGATTATTTTCTTTGAAGCTTTCCGGTATTTCTCCCGATTTGATTTGTTCGTTTTCGTCTCTACTGTTTCGTTGGCGTGGAACTTCAACAAAACTTGCATCCACAATTTTTCCTTCGTTTACAACTAATTCTAATCTTTCCAATTCTTTCAAAAACAAGTCAAACAATGGTTCGGTCAGTTCTAAATCAACCAATTGTTCCTTGAAATTCCAAACCGTTTTGCTGTCCGGAACATCATCGGCAATCGTCAAATCCAAAAAACGCATAAAACTCATTCGGTCATTTATCTGATATTCCACCTGATCGTCCGATAAATTGTAATAGCGTTGCAAAATCAATATCTTGAACATAAGAACGTAGTCGTAAGGAGGTCTGCCCCCTTTTCCTTTGGCTAATTTGGTCAGATTATCTTCCAAAATACCTCGAAATAGCTCAAAATCGACTCCTGTGTTCAATTTTTCTAACGGATCACCCAATTGGCTTAGTTTGTTCAATCGAATATCTTGATCGAAAAATCCGTAATCTTTATGTCTCTTAAATCGCTTCATATAAACCGCAAGATACTAACATACAATTTGATATACAAATTTATTTCTAAAATATTTGTAGATTTTTAGTTTTTAGAGATGCCCTTAATATATTTTTTTAGTATTCCACTTTTCAAAATAATATTCATTTTTGCGATGTTACTACAATGGTATTATCCTCCCGAAATCATAGCGATTTATGAAAACTGTAACAAAGATAATGATTCAATTCTAATAAAAAGTATTTTACAAAAATTAATTTTTATTACACAAAACATAATAAATTTATAGAAATTAGATGTTTAAAAAAATTATATTTTTAAAATTTTTCATACTTACTATGGTTATCAAAATGATGAATCTTAGTTAATATTTGATAAAAACAAGATTGATATTAAAGTTGATTTATATATTAATTATATTTTCAATATCTTTGCGAAAATTTTATATTAAACATATTTGATGTCAAAACCTGCTTCATCTAAAAAGAGCTTATTATCCGGGCGTTATTTCAGGTATTTAGTATATGCTACCTTACTTGGGATTGCCATAATTATGCTGACCTTTCTCTATATATCAAAAATGTTGTTGCCGGATACGGAGGAGCTTGAAAATCCGAAGTATGAAATTGCGTCACAATTTGTATCGGCAGATAATCAAGTATTTGGCAAGATTTTTAAGTTTAACCGAGAGTGGTTGGACTACAATGATATCAATCCGGTTATAATCAATGCGCTGGTAGCTACCGAAGACGAGCGATATTTTAGTCATTCGGGGATCGATATGCGAGGCACAGGCAGGGCTATCTTTTTCGTGGGAAAGAAGGGTGGTGCGAGTACCATTACGCAGCAATTGGCCAAATTGTTTTTTACACAACGGGCTTCCTCATTTGTAAAGCGAGTTTGGCAAAAACTCAAAGAATGGGTCATCGCCATCGAATTTGAAAAGCGATACACCAAGGAAGAAATCCTTGCGATGTATCTCAATAAAAGTGATTTTTTGTATGATGCAGTCGGTATCGGTGCAGCTTCCAAAACCTATTTTGGCAAAGATCAAAGGGAGTTGAGCGTTGAAGAAGCTGCTGTGCTCATCGGGATGCTCAAAAATCCTAGAGTATATAATCCCAAAATTAATCCTGAAAATAGCTTTAATCGACGCAATGTTGTACTCAAGCAAATGGTGAAAAATAAATTTCTTTCGGAGGATGAGTATTTAAACAAGCGGGTTAAGAATATCAATATGGCCAACTTCAAGCGAGAAGTACACTATGATGGAGTAGCGCCTTATTTTCGTGCAGAACTGACCAAATGGCTTAAAAAGCTACTAGATGAAGATGATTATCGCAAGCCAGATGGAAGTAAGTACAATCTCTATACTGATGGATTAAAAATATATACAACGATTGATACGAGAATCCAAAAGTATGCTGAAGATGCGATGTTTGAGCACATGTCCACGTTGCAAGCTAAGTACTTTAAGGTATGGCAGGGCAAAAACTTCCTAACGTACCAAGCCGACAAAAATAAGCAAGAAGTGCGCAATAAACAATTGGTTCAGATGATGAAAGACTCGGATCGATATAAACTCATACGAGCGACACATTTGAGCAAAATTATGAATGACATCTCCAATGCTTACGAAGGCATCCGATTGACTGATAATGATATCTTTCGCATGTTTGAAGAAGATAAAAATCCGGGACATATCGCTAAGCAGGTCAAAAACAAATCCCTTTCGCAGGTAGAGGCCGACAAATGCCGTAAGATATTGGATAGTGAATATTGGAGTGAATTAAAAACGCAATGGAATAAAATGCAAAAGGCTGTAAGTACATCTTTTAATACGAAGATAAAGATGCGCGTATTTGCCTATAATGAATATGGTGAAAAATTGGTTGAGATGACGCCGATGGATTCTATCAAGTACCATTTACAGCATCTGCAACTAGGTTCGGTGGCGGTGGATCCTAAATCCGGCCATATCATGGCTTGGGTTGGTGGTGTCAATCATAAGTATTTTCAGTATGACCACGTCAATTCCAATCGCCAAGTTGGTTCGACCATCAAACCATTCATTTATTCTACAGCCATCATCGAAAATGCCATGTCTCCTTGCTATAAGGTCAGAGATGAAAAGCAATGTATCATGGCAAATGATCCGAATTTTAACCTATCGAAGTCTTGGTGTCCAAGCAATGCGGATAATAAATATTCGGGCGAAGAACTCACCTTGCGACAAGCATTGAAAGAATCCAAAAACTCGATTTCTGTATTTCTAATGAAAGAAATCGGCAATGTCGAAAGTGTCAAAAATCTGATGGGAAACTTAGGAATCGATAAGAATAAAGTCCCGGACTATCCTTCGATTTGTTTGGGTACTCCCGAACTTTCGGCAATGGATATGGCTACAGCCTATACCGCCTTTGCCAATGACGGAATCGTCACCAGACCTATTTTTGTAACAAGGATTGAAGACAAGAACGGCAAGGTCATTTACTCTTCTGTACCCGAACAAAAACGTGCGATCAACCCGGCCTATAATTATGTCATGGTCAATATGCTGCAATATGTAGCAGAGCCAATCAAGAATAAGGTAAAAAGTCAAATCGGGGGAAAAACCGGAACGACCAATGATTATAAAGATGGATGGTTTATCGGGTTTAGTCCGGATATTGTGATTTCTACGTGGGTTGGTGGCGATCAAGAGTTTATCCGCTTTACGTCGCTCGCAGATGGACAAGGCGCAGTTATGGCACGGCCATTTTTTGTAAATCTACTCTCTAAACTAGAAAATGATAATCGTCTCAATTTCGGTAAAAACTCGGTATTTATGAAGCCGGAGGAGGAATTGGTAGAAATGGATTGTAGTAAATACGAACATATCGGGCCATCGTCAGAAGATGATTTCAATAGTGGGACTGTAGATTTTGATGATTTTTAAGTTTTTATCCTTATTTAGTTCGTTGATTAAGGCTTATTTGTCGCTTTATAGCTTCTCCTAGTGAATTCTGATACATAATCCGACTTAAAGTAGGTTTTATTTTCTATTTTTGCACTGCAAAATCAATAGCTAGTGCGATTATGATAGATCAGCAAATATATAGACCCAAAAATACAGTCAGAATTGTTACCGCAGGTTCGCTTTTTGATGGCCATGATGTGGCAATCAATATCATGCGCCGGATCATGCAACAATCAGGAGCAGAAATCATACATCTCGGTCATAATCGATCCGCCGGAGAAATCGTCGAAACAGCGATTCAGGAAGATGTACAAGGTATCGCGATTACGTCCTATCAAGGCGGTCACAATGAATTTTTTAAGTATATTTATGATTTGCTTCATGAACGAGGATGTGGGCATATCAAATTATTTGGTGGTGGTGGCGGAACGATCCTACCTTCAGAAATAGAAGCGTTACAAGCTTATGGTATATCTCGGATATACTCGCCAGATGATGGGAGAAGTTTGGGCCTTCAGGGTATGATTAATGATGTCCTCCAGCAGTGTGATTATCCTGTGGGAGATGTTCTCCATGATGAACTCAGCCAAATTCACCTTCAAAATAAGCATGCGATTGCAAGGATTATTTCGGCTGTAGAAAATTTCCCAGAATTGCATGAAGCAGCGTTGGCTTCTCTAAAGCCTCAGTCGGTACCGGTATTGGGAATTACCGGAACAGGTGGTGCCGGAAAATCGAGTATGATCGACGAAATCGTGCGTCGTTTTCTGATGGATTTTAAAGATAAAAATATTGCAATCGTCTCTGTCGATCCATCTAAAAGAAAGACAGGTGGTGCGCTATTAGGCGATAGAATACGGATGAATGCGATCAATAACGATCGTGTTTATATGAGGTCTTTAGCTACCAGACAGTCCAATCTCGCCTTGTCGAGATATGTGAAGGATACATTGACCGTATTGAAATCTGCCGGCTATGACTTAATCATTTTAGAAACCTCTGGGATTGGTCAGGCGGATACAGAGATTGTGGATCATTCGGATATGACTTTGTATATCATGACGCCGGAATATGGTGCTGCCAGTCAGTTGGAAAAAATTGATATGCTAGATTTTGCCGACATCATTGCCATCAATAAATTTGACAAAAAAGGCGCTGCCGACGCTTTAAGAGATGTTCGAAAACAATACCAACGCAACCACCAACTTTTTGATCAATCGACCGATGAAATGCCTGTTTTTGGCACCATCGCTTCCCAGTTTAATGATCCGGGGACGAATACGATGTATAAGCATCTGATAGAGATTTTAAACAAAACGGTTCAAGCAAATCTAAATTCAGAAATCAAGCTACCTTTGGGTGAGGCAGAAAAGGTATATATCATTCCACCGAACCGAGTAAGATATCTTTCGGAAATAGCGGAAAATAACCGACATTACGATAAAGAAGTAATCAAGCAAGCTGACATTGCATCTAAAGCCTATGCCTTGTCTCAAACGATGGCACTCATCGACAATCCGGAATCCAAAGCCATCTTAGAAGCAGCCTATAAAAAGACTTGGGATGACTTGACCGGAGAAAACAAGCGCATCTTGGAAGATTGGGATTCAAAAATGCATGGTTATAATTCAGATGAATTTGTATATAAGGTTAGAGATAAGGATATCAAAGTAGTGCCATATACGACCTCGCTATCGGGATTGAAAATCCCTAAGGTGTCACTTCCTACCTACAAAGATTGGGGTGATATCCTCAAGTGGAATTTGCAAGAAAACGTACCTGGTTCGTATCCTTTTACGGCGGGTGTATTCCCATTTAAGCGTCAAGGCGAAGACCCAACTCGGATGTTTGCCGGAGAAGGAGGTCCAGAGCGAACCAATAAGAGATTTCACTATGTTTCTCTTGGAATGCCGGCCAAAAGGTTGTCAACCGCCTTTGACTCTGTAACGCTATACGGTGAAGATCCCGATTATCGTCCCGATATCTATGGCAAAATCGGTAATTCCGGTGTCAGCATCTGTTGTTTGGACGATGCTAAAATTTTATACTCAGGATTTGATCTTTGTGATCCATCTACTTCTGTGTCCATGACCATCAATGGCCCAGCATCGGCCATGTGTGCATTTTTTATGAATGCAGCCATAGATCAGCAGTGTGAAAAATATATTCGCGAGCACCAGCTCGAACACCTTGTTGAACAAAAACTTGTAGAAAAATACGATCGCAAAGGCTTAAAAAGACCGATTTATAAGGGAAGTTTGCCGGAAGGCAATAATGGGCTTGGAACCCTATTGCTCGGTGTAACGGGTGATGAAATACTCCCTGCCGATGTTTATGCTCCATTGAAAGCAAAAGCGCTTCAATCGGTCAGAGGAACGGTTCAAGCGGACATCTTAAAAGAAGATCAAGCGCAAAATACCTGTATTTATAGTACGGAGTTTTCTCTTAGAATCATGGGAGATGTGCAAGACTATTTCATCAAGCAAAATGTCCGTAATTTTTATTCAGTATCTATTTCAGGATATCATATTGCAGAAGCAGGTGCTAATCCGATTTCACAACTGGCCTTTACCTTGTCTAATGGGTTTACCTTTGTAGAGTATTATCTCAACCGAGGCATGCATATTGATGATTTTGCACCGAACTTATCCTTTTTCTTTAGCAATGGTGTCGATCCGGAATATGCGGTCATAGGACGGGTAGCGAGAAGAATTTGGGCGAAAGCCATGAAATACAAATACGGAGGTAATGCTCGTTCACAAATGTTGAAATATCACATCCAGACTTCCGGCCGATCCCTACATGCTCAGGAGATTGCTTTTAACGATATCAGAACCACCTTGCAAGCATTGTATGCGATATATGACAATTGCAATTCGCTCCATACCAATGCCTACGATGAAGCCATCACAACGCCAACAGAGGAAAGTGTTCGACGAGCCATGGCCATTCAATTGGTCATCAACAAAGAATTGGGCTTAGCCAAAAATGAAAACCCGATTCAAGGTTCATTTATCATTGAAGCATTGACTGATTTGGTAGAAGAAGCGGTATTGTCAGAATTTGATAGGATAACAGAGCGAGGCGGCGTATTAGGTGCCATGGAAACGATGTATCAACGCTCCAAGATTCAGGAAGAATCATTGTATTATGAGAAGCTGAAACATTCAGGCGAATACCCAATCATCGGTGTCAATACATTCTTATCCAGTGAAGGTTCGCCGACCATTGTTCCTAGAGAAGTCATTCGAGCCACCGAAGAAGAAAAGGTAGCCCAAATACACACTGTCGAAAATCTGACAGCAAGTTCAGGAGACCAAGTGCAAGAAGCCCTAGAAAAATTACAAAAAACGGCTATTGCTAACGGCAATATCTTTGAGGGATTGATGGAGACCGTAAAGATTTGTTCTCTTGGACAGATTACGCATGCGTTGTTTGAAGTAGGCGGTAAGTACAGAAGAAATATGTAATTCTGTTCAACTACCTATGACATCGCAACCACAAACATGCCGGATAAGGACCGAGTTGTTGCTACTCAGTAGCCGATTCTATACCGTATTTGCGATTATATGGACGTTGCTTACTTTATACCTCTCGCTACTATCAGCCAAGAGTATGTCCTCACTCAATCTCTGGAAAATAACGGGACTTGACAAATTGGGACATGCAGCTTTTTACATGTTTTTTAGTTTGCTTTGGAGCATGGCCATTGCAAGGAAAAAAGATCGTCGATTATGGATATTGATGATTGCGATATTCTTTGGTATATTGATGGAAACAGGACAATACCTCATGATGAATGGTCGCTCGTTTGAAGTGTTGGATATCGTGGCTAACTCGGTAGGTGCGATGTTGGGGATGTTGGTGTTTAGTTGGGTCAATCGGGAGGAAGGAGTTTGATTGGATCTTTTTAGGTTTTTATTAAATTGAATGGATTTATTGCGGCTGTTGCTGGTAGCTATGCTTTCATTTATCTCGTTGAATTTGGGATGAATATTGCATCCATCACAAAAAACTTGTTCATTCTCCAACATATTTTTAACTTTACCTTTCAATTGAGTTTAAGTAACTACTTAGGTAGGACCTATTTCAATCAAAAAACGGTGATTTTCCGTGATACTTTGGCGCTTTCTTGGTCAATAGACTTGTTATTTACACAAGAAGTAGCTACATCTGAGGAATAATTCTCTTATTTTTATGATTTGAAAGCAATTGTCTAAATAGTTGTGCGTATTTAAAAGTTAGCCTTTATGTCAGATCCAAGGACGAAAACACCGGAAGGAATTTTTTTAAAGGAAGCCTATACCGCTGAAGATTTAAAAAGCTGTCAGCACATGGGATTTCAAGCGGGCACACCTCCTTTTTTGAGAGGTCCATATAGTACGATGTACATGATATCACCATGGACGATTCGGCAATATGCCGGTTTTTCTACGGCTAAAGATAGCAATGCCTTTTATCGGCGTAATCTAGCAGCAGGACAAAAAGGCTTGTCTGTTGCCTTTGATTTGGCTACACACCGGGGCTATGATTCGGATCATGTGCGTGTAGCGGGAGATGTGGGTATGGCCGGCGTGGCGATTGATAGCGTAGAAGATATGAAGGTGCTTTTTGATAGCATACCCTTGGATTTAATGTCCGTATCGATGACGATGAATGGCGCTGTGATTCCCATTTTGGCATTTTACATTGTAGCAGCAGAAGAACAAGGCGTCTCGATGGATAAGCTAACAGGAACGATTCAGAATGACATCTTGAAAGAGTTTATGGTTCGGAATACTTACATTTATCCACCGGAACCATCTATGCGGATTATTTCCGATATTTTTGCTTATACAGCGGCTAATATGCCGAGGTTCAATAGTATTTCCATCAGTGGATATCACATGCATGAGGCTGGAGCGCCTGCAGATATCGAACTAGCTTATACGATAGCAGATGGAATGGAATATATTCGAGCAGGATTGCGTGCAGGGTTAGATATTGACAATTTTGTAGGTCGATTTTCTTTTTTCTGGGGTATCGGGATGAATTTCTTTATGGAAGTTGCCAAAATGCGTGCCGGTCGCTTGCTTTGGGCCAAGATTGTACAATCTTTAGGCGCTAAAAGTGACAAGACACTTGCTTTGCGCACCCATTGTCAGACATCGGGTTATAGCTTGACGGCGCAAGATCCATTCAATAACATAGCACGAACTTGTATAGAAGCGATGGCTGCGGCTTTTGGTGGTACCCAATCCTTGCATACCAATTCTCTGGATGAAGCGATAGCTTTACCCACAGATTTTTCGGCTAAAATAGCGCGAGATACGCAAAAATATCTTCAATCAGAAACGCATATTACTTCTGCGATTGATCCATTGGGTGGGTCGTATTATGTTGAATCGCTCACTCGAGATCTGGTAGAAAGAGCTTGGGCGCATATCCAGGAAATAGAATCGTTGGGCGGTATGGCTAAAGCAATCGAACAAGGCATCCCTAAAATGCGGATTGAAGAAGCCGCAGCAGCCAAGCAAGCGCGGATCGATAGTCAGAATGACAAAATTATCGGTGTTAATTTCAATCAAAGAGCGGAAGAACCGGACTTGGACATCTTGGTTGTGGACAATACGCAAGTGAGAAATGAGCAAATCGCTTCAATCGCTCATATTAAACAAACGAGAGATCACGATGCAGTTCAGAAGGCATTGTCTAAAATCACAGAATTGGCGGCTTCAGGACAAGGCAATCTGCTAGAAGCGGCCATCCATGCAGCTCGATTAAGGGCAACGCTAGGGGAAATATCGATGGCTATGGAAACGGTTTTCGGACGATATGCAGCTACCAACAAAACGATTACAGGGGTTTATGCCCAAGAGATAAGTATGGACAATAAATTTAAGGAAGCTCGGGAATTATCCGATAAGTTTGCCGCATTAGAAGGACGTCGGCCGCGCATGATGATTGCAAAACTTGGTCAAGATGGACACGATCGCGGTGCTAAAGTCATAGCGACTAGTTTTGCAGATTTGGGTTTTGATGTGGATATGGGACCTTTATTTCAAACGCCGGAAGAGGCCGTGCGTCAGGCAGCTGAAAACGATGTGCACATTTTAGGAATTTCATCATTGGCTGCTGGACACAAAACTTTAGTGCCGGAAACGATTGAAGCCTTGAAAAAGATCGGAAGATCAGATATTCTGGTTGTCGTCGGGGGTGTAATTCCGACGCAAGATTACGATTTCCTTTTCGAATGTGGCGTTGCAGCCGTCTTTGGGCCGGGAACGATAGTGTCTGAGGCAGCTTCGGCATTGCTCCAAGTGATGATAGCCCGATTATCGTGAGTTAACCAAGATGCTATAAAGTAAAGCGCTTCCACTGCCATTTAGATAATTTCGAAACGCAGCATATCGCTGTTGCCATATTGATCGTTAATCTGTATTTGATAGTTGCCTTTTTGGCCATGGAAGATGATTTCGTGCTGGCCATTAGAAGTAGTCCCGAGATATTGCTCATTGACAAACCAATAGAGTAAGGCTTTCGGATCTCGGTGGTAGGCTTTCATAATCATAGGATTGCCTTCATTATGGCCGGATTTGGGTAGAAATATCTTGATATCATCCGTAGGATAAATGATTTTTAAAGGCGCATCATCTCGATTACATGTTGGGCTAAATTCAGGAACGCCTTGATATTCTATATGACTTTCTTTGTAGTAGTATTCCATATAAGATGGTAGCACAAAGATG
>JAIXKS010000070.1:58329-59951 GCA_026928325.1 Chitinophagales bacterium
ACACCTACGGCATATTTGCCATTGAATCCAATAGCCCAAGCGTCTTTATGGCCATAACTCGTGCCTGTTTTCCAAGCAATTTTATAATTATTTTCATATAAATCCCAAGATTTTTCTTCACGAGGTCTCGTAAGATCTGCCATTGTTTTGACGGTGTAATCTATAGCGAAGGCTGAAAACTTTAGATTTACCTTTGAGTCTTGTTTCGCTTCCTCTTGTAGGGTTTGAACGGCTCCATAAGGATTGGGAAAACCGAGATAATTTTGAGCAAATCCCTTATATAATCGGGTCAAATCCCATAAGGACGACTCTCCGCCACCGAGGATGATACTCAGGCCATAGTGATCGGCACCACGGTTGAGGTAGGCTAGGTTGAGTTGCGAGATAAGGTCGTAAAAATATTGTAAGCCGGTATAATTGAGAAGGCGTACGGCAGGAACATTGAGCGATTGCAACAGGATATCACTTAATGGAACAGCACCTCGGTATTTTTTGTCAAAATTTTTTGGTTGAAAATCGCCAATTGCCGTAGGGATATCGGCTACGAGTTCGTAGGGTAGAAAAAGGCCTCTGTCCAAGGCAGATGCGTACAACAAGGGTTTGAGAAGGCTGCCGTAACTGCGTGGAGATTGTACAATATCGACGTATGAAAATTTATTTTGGCGGTTTCGGATATTGCCATGATAGGCGACCAATTGATTGGTTTGGACATCAATGACGACGGCAGCGAGATTATTGATATCGTCTATCTGAAGGAAAGTGCCTTCTCTGTTGAGCAATTCCATGGTGTTTTCTTGGATACTCTTTTGAATGGTCGTGTGGAAGATGTTTTTATCGGGATATTTTTTAGATAGGAAAAGTAATAAGTGGTAAGCGGATTGAGGTATTTCTCTTAAAACTTCCGGAAGGTCTTCATCTAGGTATAATTCCAAATCTGCATGATTCAAATAGCCTTTTCGATTGAGTTTTTTTAAGAGCAGGTCTCTTTTTTGTTTGAGCTTATCTCTGTTTTTTGTGAGGTTTGCCGTAGATGGTCCATTGGGCATGACGGTAAGCAAAGCGTATTCAGCCCAGGATAATTTATCTAAAGGCCGATTAAAATACCGCAATGCAGCGGCCTTTATACCGATTGTATTTCCACCGAAAGGCGCAATCTCACACCAATCGCGGATGATTGTTTGATCCCGATTCAATAAGCTGTATTTCAATGCGGATACGGTTTCTTGGATTTTATTGGACCAAGAGCGTTTCGCATTGTTGTTTCTCATCCGCATCACTTGCATGGCCAAGGTACTGGCACCTCGTACGGTACGCTTGGCTTGTTTGTTGGCGAAAAAAGCTTTTATAATGGATATGGGATTGACGCCTGGATGATACTTGATGTATTCATCTTCATAAAGCACAATACAGGTTTTGAGATGCTCTGGGATGGCTTCATCCATAGGAAAGCACCATTGTTGTTCTGACGATACTATGGCCGAGATAAGTTCATGATCAGCACTGTATAGCTGTTTGCTAAAGGTTGGTTTATTATTGGGAATTGGCAAAATGAAGAACAATATCAGTAAAATAAGCAAGCTACTGATACCAATCTTGAGATTTCTAGAAATTTGCCGGTGTTT
>JAIXKS010000070.1:59961-62775 GCA_026928325.1 Chitinophagales bacterium
AAATAAGCAAGCTACTGATACCAATCTTGAGATTTCTAGAAATTTGCCGGTGTTTTATCATCAGGACAAAGGTCGATGAATAAATGTGGATTTAGGTTGTATCAACCAAAATTTTGTAAAAATAATTCGAGATGAAATCTATCTCCTGACTTGTAACATAGTAATTTAGTGCGGTCATAAATATCTGTTTATCAATGATATGATATTTTTTATTAGTACTTTTACGGCACTAAAGCGTATTTTTTCATGAAAATTAGGGTGGTAAATACGGCATCCAAAGCCAATGCAGTCCAAGTTGTACGGTATCAAAATGGCAAGTGGATGATCGTACAACATATAGGATCTTCGCATAATGATGCCGAATTGGAAGCGTTGATTGTTGTAGCAGAGGAATGGACAAAAGACTGCAAAAAACAGTTGTCCTGATTTGTAACCGTTCAGATTAGTATTTATATAAAACGCTATTCTTCAATGATTTAAAATTTAGTTTTTATGGAATGATTTTAGGATGAGTCGGTACAGCCTTGACTTTTTGTTTCTTTTGTGTCAAGACAAAAGAAAAGTAAGATTGAAACTATCACATATGAATAGAATTTAAAGATATAAACCAAAATATCAGTGTATTTGAAATGATTATATGTGTTAAACCTTTGTTTTTAAAACTTTTCAATTTAAAGTTAATGATAGCTATATGAGTTGAACATAGCCCTATGCGGGCGGCAATTACTTTTTTTTCATTGCCAAAAAAAAGTAATCAAAAAAAGCTAGTTCAGCTAATTGCCTCCGGCTACCTGAACGGCTCTGCTTTTTAATTTAGTCTAAAGGATTAATTACGACATATTAAAACAAATCAGCGGTTTCCGCATTTCGAAACCTCTACGAATCTACTATCCCAAAATGTCATTATTCCAATATTTATTCTCACCGCACTAAATGTTACAAGTCGGGAATACACCCTTAAACCAATTATTCCATCTCCACAAATCAATAATTCCACAATTCAACATACTACATCCAACTCATTCCTTCACCCACTTTCCTGCCCATATTTTCCCTCCGTTGTCACGTACTCGCAGGATATACATACCCGCAGCAAGCCATGATGTAGAGAGTGTCGTATAGGCATCTGATGTGATGACTCCTGTCTCTACCTGCATGCCAGTCATCGTGTTGATATCGTAGTGTAGTGGATAGCGGACATCATCCGGGAGTGCAAGTGTGACTTGAGTGCTGCCAGGATTAGGATAGAGATGAATCGGAGATATTGTGGTCTGAACATCTGAAGTAGATGTTGTTGAGTCAGGCAGCTCCCAGTATTGACCTACGATATGGCTACAGTCGTCATCTAAGCAGCCTTTACTATTTAGTCGTCCCTTAAAAAGTCTTATTTAATTATGATAAGCTCAAAAATGGGATGGTGACATGTGTATTCATGCCGAAAATATCTCTCATTAAAACTCGTTTTGATCGTATATGATAGGCAATGGACAATATTAGGCTTTGACAAAAGTATAAAAATGATGATTTCCATTTGTTCATCATCCTTTTGAAGTTAAATGCTGCGGCTGCCAACATAATATTGATGTTATCGCCCACTATTCCCTTGTAAAAGTTACGGTTGAGTCTGTGATCTGATTTGATATGGCCTATTATCGGTTCAATAGCTGCTCTTTTTTTATGGGCTTTACTTATTTGCTTTTTTTTGTAATAACTATCTGATTTTCTTGGTGTCGTTGGTATTAATATCTCTGTTTCTCCTATTTTCTTATTTCCGCGATAGCCTCTATCCGCTTTTGCCCTTTTGGGTTCCTTTCCTATCAGTCTTTTTACTTGTTCAAATACCTGCGGTAGTGTGTGTCCGTCATATTCATTCCTAAAGCCCATCGCTCCTACGATTACTCCCGTATCTGTTTTTACAAACGAAGCTTTATTGCCAAACTCATATTTTTTGTGTTCTTTTCCTTTTGAAATACAGCATACCTCGGGTTCGTGTATGGAGTATATCTTGTTTTTTGTACTTCGGGTCTGTGACAATATCTGTTGATACAATTCCAATTCCCTTTGGTACTTTGAATTCGGTGTCAAATTGCGTTCTAACTCTCTGACCAGTCTACCTGCTATGGTCTTTACTTTTCTGTCTGCTTTGCCTGCCTTTGACTTGTTTTTTGGATGATTCCTAAATCTTTGGTCTAGTCGAAGCTGTTTTAATACTCGCGTATATGTCTGACGCACAGGCAATTGTTCGCTATTGGCTATTTGCTTACACTTCTTGATGATCTTGTGATGAAGTTTGGAATCTGTCGGAAAGGTTATATTTTTCTCCTGAACTGTTGTGTCAACATTGACATTGTCATCATCTCCATCTTTTCCATTGATTCGTATACTTTCTTTTAAAATTAGCTCTATTCCACTTTCGCCTATACGTTTTCTAAAATGTACTAACTCTGATGCTTCACAAGGTTTACCCGGTGTAAAGGTTGTTCCTCCACATAAATATTGATAGTAGATATTTTCACTCCATTGTTCTACCACGCTTTCATCTGATACATTGCGGATGTGCTTGAGTATCAACAAGCCTACCATGAGCCTTATGGGCTTGGCAGGTCGCCCATTGTTTTGGCTATACAAGGGTAAAAAGGCTTCTTCAAATATTTTCCATTCAATTTTATTGGCTAAGACATATAAAGGATGTTTAGCGTTGAGCATACCCTCTAATGAAGAGAAAAAGCTAATCTGATTGGTGTTTTTTGCCTGTGGAATCATTTAAAATATGCAAGGTTTACGACGTAAAGATACAATATCTTGCATTATTTT
>JAIXKS010000070.1:62788-92570 GCA_026928325.1 Chitinophagales bacterium
TGTTTAATATTTTGATAATCAGCATTTTGAACCGTTTTTAATAGACGACTATTTAAGCGCATAATCCATGCATCTGCCGTCCATAATTCTGCTGACCCATCCAAGCGTTGTAATGTACCTCCTGTTACGATACTGCCATCTTCAGCCTCTTTGATATCGTAGATATAATTGTCTCGCAGCTTACCGTCATTCCTACGTGGCAAAATCAGATGCCGCCACACTACCTCGCCATCTGCATCAAACCGTGCGATAAAACTACCTCTGCCCAGCATTTGCTCCTTACGACCTGTCACTCGATTATACAAGCTATCCACCACACGAAAAATTCCTGAACATAGCACATCTCCATTAGAAGCAGGCGTTATCCTTGTCACTTCATATAGTGCAGTATAGGAAGTATTAAACCAGTCAGCTACCGTGGGTGGTACGTATCTCCGCCATAGCTCTTTACCTTCAGGATTGACTTTACATATCCACGCTATATTATGCATACTTAAATTATATTCAGGCAAGCTTCCTTGATTAGTCCCTGTATTTACATAATAATTCCCATCTCTATCTACTGCAATATGAGGTATGTCTGCTCCAAGTAGTCTTACTAACACTTTTGAGACTAATACAATGCTGTCGTTAGGCAAAACCTTATAAATATTCCTACATAAATCGTGATGACCATCCTCTGAGACACCATCTCTAAATTCATAGCTAAACACAGCATTGCCATCTAAGTCAACCACACATTCTGCCATTCTTCGTTGATCATCAGACACCTCAAACCAAAATAAATCGCCCTTGGGTTTGCCATCTAATCCTACTCGTAAAAACACGGATTGCCATGGTGACTTGTCGGCTCCCGGAAGGTTTTTGTCCAATCCCTCGCCCCATAATAAGATATCTCCATCTTTTAACAATACTAAACCATATAAATTCGGAAACAAATATCCAAAAGAACCTAACACAGCAGTTTCTATATGTTGCACGGGATATTTATACTCATTAATAAAATTACCATTTATATCAGTAAGTAACAATTTCCAGTATTTCGTACTATCAAGTTTATCATAATGATCTCCAGCTATAAAGACCGTGTCGTTTCGGATTGCTGTCATATTAAAAAAACACTTATAACCATTAATCTCATAACTTCTATCTATTTCGCCCTCTTGATCAAGAAAGGTTATATTATTGCATAAATCATCAATACTGCAGACTTTCTGCAGACTACACAATACATCTTCATCATTAAAGAGAATTTGATAAACTCTCGAAGGATAATCAACTTCTGCTCTATAAGTCTTTGAATAATACTGAGCAGAAATTTGGAGTGTCCACAGGACACCCCAAATTATCATTAATAATCTACTTAACATTTGATATTTTACTTTAATGAGTAATTACAACCTTTTCTGTCTTCATAAGTTTGTCACCACTATATAGTCGAACAAAATATACTCCGGCAGGAATATGAGATATATGTAGCATTGAGCTTTGATCTATTTTATCTGTCATGACAGTTACTCCAAATGCATTCTGAATTTTATATTGATACAACTGACCTTGCTGATAGTTTTCTATATCAATTTGTAAAAGATCAGATGCAGGGTTAGGTCGGATAGTTATTATTTCCGCCTCGGTTGATGATCTGCTTTCAACTCTTGGTGAGATATTAAATATCTCATATTCAGGCTCCACTCTTTCTCCTGTCACTAAATACAATAATGCTCTACCATAAGCTGCGTATGGATCGGCAGTCGCTGCTACACTTCTAAGTAATTGAATATCAGATAATTCAAATGCCTTGTTAAGATTTTGGCTCAAATAATCAATACTTAGTTCTATCGAGGAAAGTATATCAGGGTTGATTTCGTACAATTCTCCTATCTCACTTAATTCTTCTTTCGCTTCGTCATATAATTGCATCTTAACTAAAACCTCAACTGCTTTAATCGAAAAATCTTTATCCTCTTGTTCTTTATACAATTCATATAACTCCGGATAACGTTTTTCTGTAAGAAGACACTTTGTCCACTGATATAAGGCTGTTCGCCATAATTTTCCAATTTTACTTTTTTGTATTTTTTCGTTTTCAGTCAATTCACGACCCAATGCCCTCATTTCCAGCTCTCTGTTTAACCTTGAATAATATCTAAGCAACGGAAGCAGTCTTGTGCTATCACATCCTATATTTTTAATATATTCATAAGGATCGTAAATATTAGCACCATTCCCTTGATTACAATAATTGTCATACCCTTTCGATTCATAACGCAGTGAATAATACCCGGGATACTCCGGTTCGAAGCAGACAGGTGTGGACATCATATCTTCCGGCATATAGTATATGACAGGCTGTGGATACCACTGTACAAAATCTAACGTACTGCCTTTTGTAAAGCAATTAGATGCTGCCTTTTCGCCGCCCTGTGTCATTGACACCGTACCGTTAATAATGATATCCACTACACTATTATTAAAGCAATGGGAGAGCATTTCAAAATTATCATTTGCACCCGAAGCTGCAATACCAAATTGGGATGTATATGAATTGTATTGCGACTTATTTACATAAGCTCCCATATCTTGAACCACCTCACTACAAAATTCGCCAGCAAATGTATTGTTTTCAGAAAAGTATTTATTTATCCCTGAAAGCCATGTAGAATAATAATTGCCAACAAAATTATTATATTGCACACCTTGTTGCCCGTTATTAGCATATATGCCATTATTACAATACGCAAATTCATTAACTGCATTATAATACTTATCACCTATGATAGCATCAGCATCTCCACCAAAAAGATTTCTAATCGCTATGCCGTCACCACAAAAATAAAATTTATTCCCGTTGACAACATTGATAGGCGTACCTACAGCTAAAATCCCCTCTTTCGACTGATAAGAGAATTGATTTCCTTCAAACAATACACCATTTGGAGTAGTACCTTCAGTCACAAAATTGAGTACAACCCCTCGCTGACCACCTATGAACTCAGTGTTTTTAACAACTACTTCGACACTACCTGAGGCGTCAATATCGGTGGTGCGATTGTCAAAAAAAGAAGCTCCATCGGTATGAATTTTTCCTTGATCACTTGCATAAGTTTTAATGCCATATACAGAACGACTTAGCGCACCTTGAATGCTCACTTCTCCTGATCCTGTCATATTTACGCCCCACCACTCGTTTTCACAAGCAGTAAGATGACCGGTAGATGTCACTCTCAGCTTACCGCCATCTTTCACTTGGATAAGGGTATTGTCCTTCATATAGACGGTACCTGATACGGTCAGCTCTCCACCCGGCATGATGACAATACCCGAAGGGATATACGTGTTGCCAGCAAAAGTCTCTGTACCATCGACTACATGCGATCCGGTAGTCAACTGTACTTTCTGGCTTTGACGTTCTTCATCAAATCCAAATTCTTTGACCAGATTATTATATCCATTCCAATTATTATATGTAATAGAAAAAGTATATTCTCCATCAAGCAAACCATCTAAATCAACATACAGCGCCGATCTATTTTGGTTAACATAACTGCGCACTATTTCTCCTTGTTCATTAGTGACAATTAAATCATAAAAAAATAAACTTTTCACAACATTGGAACAATCCGTTTCTAACGTTACTTTATATAGGTGCTCATAATCACAAGAAGATAAATCACTTGGTTTAACCTTGGTCACATTTAGAAAAAAAGCAACGTTTTTACGGTCACAATCTACGGTAATATTATCAAGTAAGGCAGCCATGCCATATTCACTTAAAGGACCTTTGAATGTAGTACCACCAGGTTTGTCACAATCACCAGCTGATTCGGCTGTCACAAAAAAAGCTAACTGATGTTCTGATTCTTCCTCTGGAATACCATAAGTATTAAATTGATACGCATCAGAACGGTACACACCATATTTTTTACCATTAGTAGTAAACTGACCGATTCGGTTATTCATACTTTTAAAGGTATTGTTATGATTGGCTTCCTTTTCTATAAATCCGTCATTTGTGCTATCATACTTGTAATTATGATATACATTGATAGTAGGTGTTCTAGGGTGTATTGTATAAACACCAGTTGATTCATCTATTTCGCTACAATTCTTATTAAAAATCTGATGCATATCAAATTGTACCTGGTAGAAAAAATTGTTTCTTAAAAATCTGTCAGGAATATTTAACAATATTCCCATCTGTCCATTTAAAGAAGTGCCATAGAAACTACCATTCAAGCCAATGTTCATATTTTTTTGTACAATCATCTTCCGATTATTATCCACTGGAATTGTACTACTACCTATAAATAAAGAAGGTTCATACAACCAAGTGTCACAATCAGTATTGGTAAGATAATTATGGACATTCTGCTCTCCTGAAAGCGATAAGACGGGTATATCCGGGCTTTGCATCATATTAAAGGGATTTTTCATAAATACATGACCATCTTCTATCAAAGGTACATTAAATGTACAGCCATTGCCACCGCCTATGTCGGTGTCGAAATCTAAAACATAAATCTGTCCATCCATCTGAAAAGATACAATGCTAAAGGCGAAGACTAAATACAAAATTATATTTACCCCCCCCCCAGGGTTTTTTGAGATAAAATTTTAAAATTCATAATTTTTCGGTTTTTGTTATGTAAAAAATGTTTAAAAAAATACAAAGACATTCATCGATTGCCTATGGCCATCTTAGCATTTGATGATGTTATGTTGTATTTCTTTTTAAATGACGAGTAAAATTATACACTTTATATTTAATAACCAATATTAATAGGTGAAATATTTATATTTATATTTTATTGATATGCAGTATTTTTAATATAAATAAAGGATAAAGCAAAATGGCATAGCTTGTATTTGGTGATGTGTTAAAATATTATTCTGCGATAGTCTTATTTCTGGGTGTGTTGAAGAATTTTATTTCAAATTTGGTATTATGGCTATCTGTTATTTCATTTTAGTGCTCTGTCTATAAAAAGACTTAAAAAATAATGGAAGTTATTTTTTAAAAGATCAAGGCAAAAAACGCAGCCATAGTGGTAACTATGACGAGTATTTTTAACGATGAGATTTGAAAAAAGAACGACATTTCATTAAGATTTTTTTGTGGACGGAGCACTAGTTCAGCTAATTGCCTCCGGCTACCTGAACGGCTCTGCTTTTTAATTTAGTCTAAAGGATTAATTACGACATATTAAAACAAATCAGCGGTTTCCGCATTTCGAAACCTCTACGAATCTACTATCCCAAAATGTCATTATTCCAATATTTATTCTCACCGCACTAAATGTTACAAGTCGGGAATAAATGTGGATTTAGGTTGTATCAACAAAAAATTTGTAAAAATAATTCGAGATGAAATCTATTTTACTTGCTGTCGATAGGGTTAGTACATGTTCTATTCATCAAAAAGCGGTAGAAATCTTGGCTTTTGACAAAAAAAAGAGGATGTACGAATCCGAACATCCTCTTTTTGAATGAGTTAATCTTTGTTGTTATTTTTGAACGATAACTTTTTTGCTGATTATGCCTTTATTAGTATGAATAACAGCGGTAAAAGCTCCTGCGGGAACATCACTGAGATCTAATCTTAATCGGCTATCTTTTACATTGCTGAAAGATTTGGAAGTGGCTATTTTACCTTCGATGGACAATAATTCTACTTTTACATCAGAAGCGTTGTCTAAGGTGATATCAATATACAATTCTCTACCGGCAGGATTTGGAAACACATTTGCCTCTCCGACTTTATCTAAATTATAAGTTGATGAAAGCTCGTTGATATCCATTTCCAAATAGACCGTAGTAAACGTATGATAAGGAGCATTTCTATTGCCAAATACATAAAAATCTCTTTCGGAGATATCATCTGTGTCGAGTCCTTCTGTATTCCAAAGTGTTCCGTATTTGCGTTCGATACCGGCAGCTTCTAAAGCGTAATTGGTAGCCTCGGGATAGAGCGATCTATCATAAGGATTATCGAGAGATAAGCCAGTATAAGCGAGTAGCTTGAACCTTGGGAAAGAAGGGTCTATTGGCTCAGTATGCGCAATCACCAAATAGTTGGTATTATTTTTTAAAGGAACGACCTTGCCTTCATCGGGTTGTCCACCTTCATCTGCACGCCAGAGTGGAATTTCGATATTTCTAAAATTAGGAATATCCTCAAGATAAATATTGTTGGTTCCTACTAATATTCGTTCATAATATTCACAAACACCGTCTAATACTTGCTCTTCCCACTCGTACAAATCTACACGAATAAATCCACCACCATCGATTTCAGTACTTGGGTTACCTAAGCCAAATCTAACCTTCTCAGCATAATATCCTTCGCCCTTTGGCACATAAAATACATTACCGGCTGAAGTGTAATTTGTCGGAGATGTTACCCAAAAAGAGGCAATGTCATTCATATATTCAGAGAGACCGAAATATCCTTCCGGAAATAGGTTGCCGAAGGTTTTATCCGTTACTTCGACATAAAAGCTGGCTTGGTTATTGGCCTCATTGCCGTCTGTCTCGTCTGAAGAAATCACATAAGCACCTTCATATAGTTGAGGTACTGGAGGAAGTGTGTAGGTGTCTTGAAATAAAACATTTTCAACAGTTTGACCAGAGGTAAGCGTGTTGTAGTCTTGTGCTACTTCTCCGACGATGCCACCGTTTTGGTCTTTAAATTGAACTTTAAGTTTTGTATTTTGCGCATCGAGATTTCCTATATTAGACACGTCCGCAAGGAAGTACATAGGCGCTACTTGTGAAGCAGGAACTCTTAAATTAGGAGCTACTGCATAAAAATTTCTATTAACTTGAACGTCTGGAGCGGCCTCATTAAGAAGCAAGATATCATCGATGCCCCAGTAATAGTAATTTGCTTGATATTCAAATTTAAATCGAATCTGAGAAGCATCTTTGAAGCCTTTTAAGGCTACTTTCTTCCTTTGATTGATGGTATTTCCATTGGTTTCAAATTCCGTATTGATCTGGATGGTATCACTCCAAGTGGAACCTCCATTTCGGGAAGTCATAATATAAAATTTACTGGTAAACTGGCGTAAAACCTGTGTAAATTCTAAAGTAAGCCCGTCTATTCCATCCGGCAAACTGATATTTGGAGAAATAAGAGATCCTGTACAAATCGCAGGGCATGGACCGATTCCGGATTGCGTTTGGCTTCCTTTAGAATCGAGATAGTCGCTATTGAATTTCATCATTCCGTCACAAGCACTCCATGAATTCAATTCGGCGCCACCCCAAGCGCCACCTAAAATGACTCCATCAGCCTCCCATTCCCAAGTACCCGGGTTGTCCGTGGACCAGCCATTTAATCCATCTTTGAAGTCTCCTCGATAGCCATCGGCATCAGCGCCAATACCCCAGACGATATTAGGATTGCTGTAGTCCGGAGATATATTACAAATCTTTTCTAAGGTTCCATTGATGGTTTCTCCTGAAGTAATGGCCGTTTTTATTTTTTGACAATCTTGGTAACTCAATAAGTAAGTAGGAATCTTTACCTGGTCCGCAAAATCTCCCGGAGTCATTATGAAGAGTTCTTGATTGGCATTAGCTGCATTTTTGACAAATAACGGCAGCAATCGCACCTGCATTTTGAGCGTGGTAGGCCTTCTGGCTAAAATTGCATGTGCCTCGATCTACAAAGGCTATACCGCCAGTCATATCATTGGTGGCTTGATTGCATAATTCGGTATTTCTATTGTCTTTGCCAAAAACGATATCCGCTGTAATATCATCATTTTTTTGGGAGCCAAATTGTGCTTGAACAACTCTGTATTCTCCCGCAATGGAAGCAGGAGCATGGATAGAAAGCGTGTTTTGTCTTTGGCTTATCAAACTTGACGAAATAAGACCCAAAACAAAAATAAAAAGGGATTTTGTTAAAGATAATTTCATGATAATTAAATTTAAAAGTGATTAATTGTTAAGATGAGGCAATATACATATTTATCACTATATAAATGTAATTTTTATAATTGAAAATATAAAAAAAACACCAATCATGCAGGTGATGCAAGTGGTTCGAGGGTTTTACTTATATGGGCGGCTAGTGCTCTGTCTATAAAAAGATTTAAATAATAATGGCCGTTATTTTTTTAAAGATCCTTTTGTTGACAGCGCACTAGGATTATTCTTCCATATTGAAGATAATCTCTCCGGATGGCATGATCTCCATAGCAAAGGCTTTGGATTCGATGGCATCATACTCAGAGCCGTCGATGGTTTGCCCGGCGATGATATTGATGATCAGGTCTTCCTCGATACTGGCTACCGATTTTTTGATAATATTGTCGGCTACAATCGTGCTGGAAATGGCCTTTTTATTGATGAGATTTCCGGCCTTATCAAGGGTGATGAGGATAAAATCATATTTTAGTAAGCCGCCTTTCCAATAGACTACTGCATCGAATTTTTCTTGAGTAGGAATTCTAAAGCAGGGAATAAACTCGGTAAACTCGTCTATTTCTTTCTCCCATTCGCTGATAATCTCATCGATAAAGGATTGAGGAAAAGGGTCGTTATTGTTTTCGTACGTTGAAAGATGATCTTCTGAGATAATCACCGGAAGGGTGGTTTCTACAAAGTAATGGAGAATACGATCTAACTTACTCATGCTACTATTTAATGACTTTAAGGCTCAAATCCATCGTTCCTGCGGAGTGGGTAAGCGCACCTACTGAGATAAAATCTACACCTGTTTCTGCAATGGCTCTTACGGTGTTGAGTGTAATGCCACCGGAGGCTTCTGTTTCAAATCTACCGTTGATATGTGCGACAGCTTCTGCCATTATCGGAATTTCAAAATTGTCCAACATGATCCGTGTTACACCGCCAATATCAAGAACTTCTTGTAATTCGACGAGATTTCGAACCTCTATGGTGATGCCGAGATCTAGGTTGTTGCGATCTAGATATTCGTGTACTTTTTTGATGGCTTGGTTGATTGAGCCACTGGCATCTACATGGTTATCCTTAATCATGATCCAATCATAAAGTCCGGTGCGATAATTTTCGCAACCTCCTACTTTTACGGCCCACTTCTCTAAAAATCGCATCAGTGGCGTGGTCTTGCGCGTATCCAATATTTTTACCGGTAGTCCTTCGACTTCAAAAGCAAATCGAGAAGCTAGTGTGGCAACTCCACTTAATCGTTGCATCGTGTTGAGTACGAGTCTTTCACCGGTTAGCAGTGCTTGAGCATTACATTCGATATAAAATGGTTCATCACCATATTTGACATCTTCTCCGTCTTTTATACGGATATCTAGGGTCACTGTAGGGTCGAGATGCTTAAAAACTGCTTCAGCAAAGGCGATTCCCGCGATGACACCTTCTCCTTTTACTAGAAGTCTGGCCTTGCTTCTAGCATCAGCCGGAATACACGCTAATGAGGTGTGATCACCTTCATGGACATCTTCATAAAGAGCATCCACAATAAACTGATGTAGTAATTCTTTATCTATTGAATACATGACTGATATCTTTTGTTGATTTTGACGGGCAAAGATACGATATTTTGACTAAACTCCATGGTATTTGATGGTCGGCTTTTACATCTTCGATTGATTGAATAGAATTAGTAACTTTGGCGATTATCACTAGTCCATGACCTCATGTTTTCTCCTGTTAAATACCCAAAAGATAATGGGAAAAACCAACAAGGTAAGCACAGTAGCTGTAATCAAACCACCAATAATCACAACTGCTAACGGTTTTTGACTTTCTGAACCAATTCCGGTACTCATAGCTGCCGGTAAAAGTCCCAGCGAAGCCATCAATGCCGTCATGACAACAGGCCGTGTTCGTATTTTAACACCTTCAAAAATTGCTTGGGAAAGTGTCAATTTTTCTTTGATTTTATTATGAAATTCTGTAATCAAGATGACTCCATTTTGAATACATATTCCAAAAAGTGCAATAAAACCAACACCTGCTGAAATTCCAAAATTGATGCCTGTCAGGTGGAGCGCTATTATGCCGCCAATAATAGAGAAAGGCACGTTGGTCAAAACGATCAAAGAGTCTTTAATATTGCCAAACATCACGAAAAGCAAGATGAAGATACCAATGAGACTTATCGGAACGACATTCGCTAAAGTTTTTGTTGCGCGCACTTGGTTTTCAAACTCTCCAGACCAGCCGATTTCATAACCTAAAGGCAGCTGGATATTTTGATGGACATTGCGTTGTGCCTCGGCGATGGTGCTGCCAAGGTCTCTATCCCGAACAGAAAATTTGACACCAATAAACCTTTGATTGTTATCTCTATAGATAAAGGCTGGACCGGTAATCATTTTGATATCCGATATTTCTTTCATCGGAATTTTTGTACCTGATATAGTTGGAACCTTGAGGTTGGACATGTCCACTTCGTCTTTTCTGTAGGCTTCCTTATATCGAATTCGAACATCAAATTTTCGATTTCCTTCGTACTTTTGTGTGGCAGTTTTACCACCGAATGCCATTTCTAATACGGCTTGCGCATCGGCTAATTGAACGCCATAAGCGGCCATTTTTTCTCGATTGAGGACAACGCTGATTTCTGGTTGTCCGATATTTCTTAATATTCCAACATCTTTAATCCCAGGAACATTTTCGATCTGCTGGATGACTTCATTGGCTATTTTATCTAATTCATCTAAATCGTCACCAAATATTTTTATAGCATTGGCGGCATTGATACCTGCGACACTCTCAGCGACGTTGTCGATGATGGGTTGTGAATAATTAAAGCCGATGCCTTGATATTGGGATAAGGTATCATCCATCTCTTGCACCAATTCTTCCATAGAGATTTTTCGTTTCCACTCATCTTTATGTTGTAGATTAACTTGCATCTGGACATAGTAAAATCCGCTTGGATCTGTACCGTCATTACTCCTTCCTATCTGGCTTAAAACACCGTTTACCTCCGGAAATTTTCTGATTTCTTTCCTAAGTACTGCGGTTTGCTTTACGGTTTCGTCTAGGCTTTGACTCATCGGAAATTTGGCTTCAACCCAAAGCGCGCCTTCGTTGAGTTCGGGTAGGAATTCTGTACCGAGAAACCTAGTTGAAAAAAATGTAAGACCTAAGATGCAGCAAGTAATCGCTAGCGTAATTCTCTTATGGCGAAAGGTCCACGAAAAGCCATTTTTTACGATATTATTCCAGAACTCTACAAAGCGATTTGGCTTTTCGCGCACGTTTTTATTTAAAAGAAGATGTGCTAATACAGGAATCAAGGTTAGTGTGAACAACAAGGCGCCCAATAATGCAAATCCAAGTGTAAAGGCCAGCGGCGAAAACATTTTGCCTTCTACTTTTTGAAAGGCAAAAATGGGTACTAAAGCCATGATAATTATCAATTTTGAAAAGAAAATTGCTTTTCCTAATTGTGTTCCAGTCTTTTTGATAACGCTTCCTATGGCTAACCGATTAAAGACTTGCATCCCACGTTTTTTGGCCATGTGATCTAAGGCGACGAAAATACCTTCTACCATAACGACTGCACCATCTACGATGATACCAAAGTCGATGGCACCTAGAGATAGAAGATTGGCACTCATCCCTCTTAAATTGAGGCATAAAAATGCAAATAATAGCGAAAGCGGAATGATGACGGCTACCATTAGAGTTGTTCTCCATTCGGCCATGAACAGAAATACGATGACGGTAACGAGAATAATCCCTTCAGTCACATTATGCATGACTGTATTCGTGGTGTAATTCATGAGATTATCCCGGTCATAAAAGGTTTCCATGTGTACATCTGTGGGCAAAATACGGTCATTCAACTCCTTAATTTTATGCTTGATATTTGCCAAGACTTCTTTGGGATTTTCTCCTTTTCGCATGACCACGATGCCTTCAACGATGTCATCTTCGTCATCTAAACCGACTTGTCCTACTCGTGGCATGGAACTTTCGGAAACGTCTGCTAGGTTTTTAACTAATATGGGATTACCTCCTTCGACTTTTACGATGATATGCTCTATATCTTGAATAGAAGCCAATAACCCGACACCCCTAACGACAAAAGCTTGGTTGTTTTTGTTGATAATGTCTCCGCCTACATTGAGATTACTCTTGTTGATTGCTTCAAAGACTTCGAGAGGTGTGACATCATATTTAGACAATCTATTGGGATCGACACTAACTTCATACGTCTTTTCTTGTCCACCAAATGCGACAACGTCAGCGACACCGGATACAGCTCGCAGTTGCTTGTCTATGACCCAATTTTGAATCGTTAGCAAATCCCTTGAATCTCTATTTTTACTCCTTAAAACATATCTAAAAACCTCTCCGGTAGGTCCGTAAGGCGGTTGTACTTCGGGTAGTACTCCTTCAGGAAGTTCGACATCTGCAAGGAGATTATTCACTTGTTGCCTAGCAAAAAAGTCTTCTACGCCGTCGTCAAAAATGATGGTTATGACAGAAAGTCCAAACATACTGATACTTCGTACGGAAGTCTTTTTCTGAACGGAGTTGATTTTGATTTCGATGGGCATAGTTACAAATCGCTCGATCTCTTCGGCACTACGACCATTCCATTTGGTAACTATAACGATCTGCGTGTTCGTCACGTCTGGAAAAGCCTCAATAGGCATGTTCTTAAAGGAAACAAAGCCCGAAATGACCAAAACACTTACCCAGAAAAAGGTAAAAACTTTGTTTTTGATAGAAAAAGATATCAGGTTTCTTATAAAGTTTGTCACGTCAAGAAGATTTTATTATAAATAGGAGCGTAATCGAATTTGCATGGGTGTTTATCTCAGTTATTGCATTAGAAAGTCATTTACGTACCAAAATAGCTGCAAATCAGGCGGTTTATTGAACTTATTGTCTGTAACCATAACTACCTCTATTGGCGTTTATAACGATACTTAATGTCTCATCGGCGCCTAATCATTTAAGGCATCGTATAGAAGCAACTGATTGGTTGTTATCACTTGTTCGCCTTCGTTGAGACCGGATGCGATAAATGCAATATCGCCTACTTGCCGATATATTTCTATCTGTTGCGTTCGAATATTATTTCTATCCTTAAATATCATGACATAGGTTTTGCTTTTATCAAATACGATGGCGGAAGAAGGAATAGCTATCATCTTTTTGTCTTCATGAAATGAAAGTTCGATGGTGGCTCGCATATCGGGTTTTAGTAGGAAATCTTTGTTTTCTAATTTTACGCGGGCTTGCATAGCTTTGGTTTCAGGATCGATGATATTGTAAATTTTATCCACTTTGCCATAAAATTTTTTGTCTGGATAACTCAAGGTTGTGATGGTCGCATCGACACCGAGCCTAACCTGACTGATATCACTTTCGTTGATATTAAGGATAGCCCACACGTCGTCAATTTGAGCAATATCAAAGATGTTATCGGTTTTATCACTTCGCAGCAACATCCCTTCGTTGATGGCTTTTTCGGTAATAAACCCGGATAAGGGCGCACGCACTTCGTAGGTTGCGTCCTTCTTGATACTATATATTTTATAAGTTTGTTGTATTCGACTTAATTGAGATTTTGCCTTTTCTAAGTCTGTTTTGGCTTCTAAGACATCCCTTTCGGTGGTTAAATTGCCGGCATACATTTCAGTTGCAACTTTTAACTTATTCGTAGCAACGATGAGATCACTGGTTGCATCGTCCAATTCTTTTTCGAAACCCGCTACTTCAGTACTTTGTATGGTGGCTAGGAGCTGCCCTTTTTTTACATAATCGCCCAATTCGACATATACTTTGGTCACATGTCCACCTACGATGGGAAATATCTCAACCATTTTGTTGTTATCTGGCAGGATTTTACCGTAAAAGTTGAGTTGGTTTTTAACTTGCTCGATGGTCGCTGTCGCTGTTGTGGTCGTACTCATCATTTTGTCACTCATTACAAAAGATTTTTGATTTTCTTCTTTGTCTGGTTCACGTTTACAAGATGTTGTTGCTATAGCGCCTATCAAGATAAGGATAAGAATGCGGATCTGCATGGGTTTAAAATATTTTGTCGTTAACTAAGTAATTCAAAGTAAGTCCGTTGACTAGGATTTCTTTTTTTTGATGATTTAAAAACAAGAAGCTTTGATTATAACTTTCAATAAAATCTGTAAATTCGATCATGGAAATGTTCTTTTTCTGGAAGTTATCGACGATGCCTGTATAGACACTTTCAAAGTCTTGTATCGTTTGATTATTTTGGGCAAATTGGTTTTGTAAAAAATTAAAATATTCAAGCGTAGCAATGATACTTTGGGAGATTTCATTGAGTTTCAATTCAACCGTCGTTTGATCCATATCTATTTGATGTTTGGCATGCTGTATATTTCCTTTGTTTATGTTCCATAGTGGAATGGGTATCCCTGCTCGAATATTGATTTCATTATCGAAAAAACCGCCTCGTCGATCATATCCCAGCCCGATGGTTAGGTCTGGTATGGACATAGATTGTTGCCATTGATACATGAGTTGGCTACTTTCATGAAGTTGTAATTGCAAGAGATAATCCGGATTTTGGGTTTTTGCCTTACTGATGAGTTCCGTAGCATTAAAGATGATTGGGCGGGTAAGTTTTTCTTCTATGTCTTGATGTGCTACTGATGGCGTGATTATATCATTGATGCCGAGTAAGATGCTTAATTTTTCTTGGCAATCAAGGATGTTTTTGGTGGTTTCGGAAAGTTCGTTTTTAAACGAAAGTGCAAGGGATTTTAATCGTACGACATCTTTTAGCGGGACATTTCCCAATTGAGCTTGTGTCTCATAAGCGGTTATCAGCGTATTGACTTGCAAAAGTTGATTAGACATGATACCTTGTTCCTGTTGATAGAAATATATTTCATAGAAGTTTTTATGCAATTCAAATCGAAGTGTAGATAGCAATTGCTCAAATTGAATTTCGGCTATGCGGACGTTGGTTTTTGCCCACTCGACTTCCTTCTTTTTTTTACCACCGAGATAAAGAAGTTGGTCTATTCCTCCGCTGAATTGCCCTATTTTTCCGAGATTTAAAATTCTTTTATTTTCACTATTATATAAATTGGTTTCGGTCGAAATAACGGGTAAATCCCAGATTTTCGATTGGATGACATTGGCTTTAGCGATGTCGATGTTGAAGGTCTCTGCAAGAAGATGTAAGTTGTTTTTTTGAAACAAATCTTCGCATTGTTGGATGTTTAGGGTCGCTTGTCCGGATACTTGGATGACTAAAAGCACGGATATGCATAATATTTGATACCTCATATTGCCATGGATTGCATTTGAAGCGGCAAAGTTGAGACTGCTATCTTTAAATGGACTTAATTCTGAACTTAAAAATGGCTTAAATTACCAAAAAGTTGGGTTGCGTGCTGGGTTAAATATAAATTTTATCTATGTATAGGATGCTACTATCCAAGATAGAGTCATGAAATTAGTATCGTGTTTGAGTTTAATTAAATATCAGGGTAAATGAATTTAAATGATTGTAAATCGAATAGGAGACGTTCATATTTAAGGATTTGGATATTCTGTCCACGATGCGAAGTCCAAGGCCATTTCCAGCTTTATTTTGAGAGTTTCTACCACGAACGAAAGGATTGAAGATGTCTTTACACTCTTTTTCCGTCAAGGTTTGACCGTCATTGCTAATTCGTACGCAGAGCTTGTTGTCGGCTTCAAAGACCTCAATGAAGGCGATTTTATGTTCACTATATAGATAAGCATTGCGAAGTAGGTTGACGAGCGTTATCTCTAAGAGATGCGGATTGGATTGAATGTTGAATCGATTTTCGACGTCTTCTATTTCTAAAATATCAAAGTTGATTTTAAAATCCTTAAATTCGCTATTGATGATGGTAATACTATTGAAAATGGCTTCATCGATGCGGATCCATTCTCTTAGAGAAGCTCCTTTTTCTTCTATACGTGACAGGATGAGCAATGAATCGATAAGTTCTCGTAATTGATTGATGTCTTTAAAAATATTTTTGATAAAATCCGGGTTGACGGTTTGAGGCTGATGCATTTGATTTTCTAATTGTGCAGATATCCGTGCCAAAGGTGTTCTAAATTCGTGGGAAACATGGGAAGTAAACTCTTTTTGCCGTAGATAACCTGCTGTGATTCTGTCGATCATATGATTAAACTCTGTGCCAAGAAGCCCGATTTCGTTATTGTCATCTCCGGTAATTTCCAATTTAGTTTCCTGATTCAAGCTATTGATACTTTTGACTTTGAGGTGGAAATCATCCAATGGCTTTAATTGGTTTTTTACGAGATAAAAGGAAATAAACCAAGTCAGTGGAATGAAGACCAGACCTGACAGTACAATGATAGAGATGAGGTAATTGACTTTTCGCTTGCCGTAGCTATCATTTGCCGAGATTAATGCGAAATAATCTTTATCGTCACTATCGTAAAAAACACCGTAAATCTCGTTGTCTCCTTCTTTTTTGAAGAAAGTTTGATCTCGTTTTAAAAGGTCAAGATCTGAGGTTGACCAATTGATTTGGGTATCATCGATATTGCTGTAAATTAGATTGTAATCTGGATCAAAAACGAGGGATTTTTCGTTGTACAACTCATGGATTTTGGTTTTGTCGATTCTACTTTTGATATCTTTATCGATATGATCAAATTCTACCAAAAGTTTAATCATATTCATGGCTCTCTCACGCAGCCGCGTCTCAAATTCTTCTTTTCGGAAATTTGAAAAACTGTTTACGATAAATATACTGACGATACAGAATAATAACGTAAAAAAGATACTTATAAACAGTGAAATTTTACTTTTTATGGTCATCAATTAATCTGTTTTTAAGTAGTACCCAAAGCCTACTTTTGTTTGAATATATTGCGTATTAAAGGTTTTGTCGATTTTATTGCGCAGAAAATTTATATAAACTTCAATCGTATTGTGCGTCGTTTCGATGTGATAATCCCACAATTGGTCTGCGATTTGCTGCTTGGATAAGACCCTTCCATTGGCTGTAGCCAATATCGTCAACAACTTAAATTCTTTGGGCGTCAAATTGATTTCTTGCTTAGCTACAAATATCTTTTTATCGTCTAAGTCAATGACGAGGTCTCCAAACTTAAGGACGTCAGATTTGATTTGAGGCTGGATTTTTCGGCGAAATAAAGCCTGAATACGGATGTATAATTCCTCGAGGTGGAAGGGCTTGACCAAATAGTCATCTGCACCTTTGCTGAAGGCCTCGATTTTATCATCGATTTCGCCAAATGCGGTCAACATGAGTATCGGTGTTGTAACATCCGATTGTCGGATGCGCTCGCAGACATCCAGTCCGTTGATTTTAGGTACATTGATGTCGAGTAAATAGATGTCGTAATCCGATGTTTTCATCTGTTTAAAGAATAAATCTCCGTCATACACAGTATCACAGGCTACCTCTTTCTCCTTTAAGAAACCTTGTATCTCGTTTGAAAGTACCGGATCATCTTCAAGTAATAATATATGGAGCATGGCTGATATTTTATCAAATGTAAGAATTTTTAGGCATTTACCCAAATGGGTATTAGACTTACTAACATTTTTAAATCAAGAATGATTGCTTGACGAACGTCAAATCTGCAATAAGACTAGTGCTCCGTCCACAAAAATATCTTAATGAAATGTTGTTCTTTTTTCAAATCTCATCGTTAAAAATACTCGTCATAGTTACCACTATGTCTGCGTTTTTTGCCTTGATCTTTAAAAAAATAACTTCCATTATTATTGAAGTCTTTTTATAGACAGAGCACTAGTGCTCCGTCCACAAAAATATCTTAATGAAATGTTGTTCTTTTTTCAAATCTCATCGTTAAAAATACTCGCCATAGTTACCACTATGCCTGTGTTTTCGCCTTGATCTTTAAAAAAACAACTTCCATTATTATTTAAGTCTTTTTATAGACAGAGCACTAGCAAGGTTCAGACGAAATATTTCAATTCTTGGGTGCAGCAAGCGGAAATTTGATAATTACAGTCGTCATGTTGCAGTTGTGGATCGTTTGCAATCAAACCAAGGAAAATAGGAAGAATACGGTAATACAGCCTATTTGCTTCTACATCTAAGAAAGAAGCTCGGGATTTCGCCTATTACTTATCCATAAAAACAAATCGATAAACCCATAAGGGAGACTATGTAGCCGGTTTCGTTCAACAGCGGTTTCATGGCTTGCACTTCGTGCGCCACGAAACGTTAGTTATTATGGGCAGGTTTTTCTATTTGTCTTTCGGTTTTTTATTGTCTATTTGTTTAGGTTCGTCTTTTCCTTTAAATGCTGTTTTTGCGTTCAATGATGTAACTACTTTTTTGCCTGTTTTTGCTTCTAATGCCTTTCTTGCATCGCCTGCAATTTTACCGCCTTGTCGAGCAATTTTTGCACTCTCTTCAAAGGTTTCTGGATTTTCTGCTTGTGAAATATCTTTGGTTGAAGCCTCTGCAAGCATATTCAAAATCAGTTCGGTGTTCGTCATATTGTCCCGAAGATTTTCTTTTTTCAGTCCTTTGATAATTTTATATTCTTTGGTTGTATTACCCGACCACGCTTTTGTAATAATGTCTGTCAAAGTAGCAAATTGAATACCCTCTTTTAGTCCTCGTTTTTTCCATTCGTTCGTGAGTTCTTTGCGGATTTCAATACTTTTCAATCGTTGGTTAATCCAATTTTCTGTATAACCTAATTTGAGGTATTGTTCTAATGCTCGGTCAATAGAAAGTTCAGGGTCTTGCATTTCGTCCAAACGCTCCGATGCTACTTGTGCCAACCAAACTTTAAAAGGTTCTGCCTTTGGTGATGGAATTGATTGAATTAAACGGAAAAGTTGCTCGGTATCAGCAACATCAGTCATTCTCATTTTACCGTCTGGGGCTTCCATTTTCAAACCGTTACAATTTGTAACGGTTTCATTTCCCTCGTCTTTCAACCTCTTTTTCAGAACACGCCAATACACTTGTGGATTAGGACTGTCGGTTAAGACAGAAATAACGTCCACAATTGCAAAATACCACTTTTCTTGCTCGCTGTTCCAATGGGTGCGAACTTGTTTTTGGTCAAATATCTTTATAGCATTTTCTTTGCTCATTCCTTGTTTGGATTTCAGAT
This sequence comes from Chitinophagales bacterium, assembly GCA_026928325.1. Lineage (GTDB taxonomy): Bacteria > Bacteroidota > Bacteroidia > Chitinophagales > Saprospiraceae > OLB9. The sequence goes on from JAIXKS010000070.1 coordinate 81,890, forward strand.
TGCAAAGATAGAAAAAAGTCTCTGCTAAATACTTAGACAGAGACAAAGAATTTTTATTACTCCTTCTTTTTCATAAAGTCTGCTTCAACAGTAACTTTTTTAGAATTCGCTATTCCCAATGTGAATAAATTTATAAAAAAGTTATCAATGCTTGATTTTATCGTAACAGTCGTATTAATGATAGCATCAGGATTCTTTTCTTTAATCAGAGTAGTTTTTTGATTATTAACTTTGATATTCTTGTTTAGAATTTCTGACGCATCAAAAGAAGATGTCCAATCAAAATTACTGTTTTTAGTAATTTTTACGTGTTCGATAAGTTCCATTTTCTCATCGGGTTGATTTAATAGAATAGGAACAGAACCTTTTCCGCTAATTTTTGCAACAGTGCAAGATTGAAAAAATAATAAACTTGTTCCTAAAAGAACGATAAATGTCAATTTTTTAGTCATTTTAAATTGATTTAGATTTTTGCTTACTCCAGTTTTAGGTCAATTTTCAGCTTGTTCCGACCGTTATGGGTTCGGAATACTCTAACTCTAAATCGGTTCTAAAATGTAAATTTCTCCAAAAAGAGGATTGCTTTGACCGATATGGTTGGTTAAACTTGCCGATAACGGTTTGGGTATTGCCGAAGGCGGGTATTTTTAGTACAAAAGTTCAATTGAAGAACGAATGTTAAACCTTGCACAAATGTTCAATCGAAACGATTTACCCGCCTTGCGTTCAAACCGCTTGTTGAACAAAAGCTTCGCTAGCCAATGTGGCACAAATATAGTAATTTTAAAACTTTGACATGAATTAAAAATCTAAAAAACATGTCAAAAAAAGAGTTTTTAATTATTGAACAGGCCAAGGAGCTTGTTCCGGGATTTCGTGAAGGATATTCACTTTTCAAACAGCGTATCGTGATCGACCAAAAGAGCCCGAGTTTGCTGTTCAATTATGGTCGGTATGTGGCTTATACTGCGCTTCATTTCGGCAAGTCTCCCGAGAAGATCAGTATTGGAGAAATGAATGCCTATCTGTATCGGTTGAGCATGGAAGAAGGGTATTCAGAGACTTTTTTCAAGTTTACCGTATATGGTATGCGCTACTGGTATCGGGTGTATGGATTAGAGGAAGAAGCGTTGAAGATGCCTGTAATTCGTAAGAAGTCAGAGCTGCCAGAAGTACTGAGCAAGGAAGACGTAAAACGGCTGATTAAAGCGCCTAGAAGTCTGAAACATCGTTTTCTGTTGGCCATGGTTTACTCCTCGGGAATGCGATTGAATGAAGCGCGACTGCTGAAAATAGATGACTTGCAAATAGATCGACGTCAGATACTAATACGCAACGGCAAAGGTGGATATTGCGGTTCAAATTGTTCCACCTAAAGCGGACGGGAATTGCTATGTCAAAAATGGAAATAAGATGCCTGATTCATGTGGAATTCATCCCAATCGGCAAAAATCAAAAGTCAATTTTGATGAATATTTGGGTACTAACCCTTAAAAAAGGAGCAAAATAACCTCAAAATATCAGTTGATTTTCTCTAAAAAAACTACCTAACTCAATTAAATCCCCATAATACGACAAATGCCCTCATAACGCTTCTGTCAACAGAGACTTAAGCCGAAATTCCGCTCTGCTTCATTTCGTTTAAGTCCTAAATGGTGGCTGTGCTTTTATTGTCCGTCCTCGTATTTTTTTGCAAGTTCGTCATTCAATTCTTGTGATTTTCCATTAAGTTCTTCAACAAGTTTAAAGACCATTGTCTGAGGATTATAGTTAGCAAATTGTTCGCCTGTAATACTTTTTGCTAATTCTTTAGCCCAATTAATTGCAGAAGTTTGGTTGCCAATTTGATTTAAGAGTGAATACATCCCTGTGTCGTTTTTTTGATACTTGAATGCTTTTTTCTTTTTGTTCAATTTGCCATTTACTGCATCTTCAATAGCCTTTTTATATTCATCACGTTTCATAGCCGTAATGCGATTATGAAAATGCAATAAATACCATAGTTCAAACGCTTCATTACTCCACGCACAATTAATATTGTTTGCTTTCACTTTCAAAATAGCACTATTGAAAGAACTTGCTTTGAAACTATCCCTGTCAAAAACAGCCCAAACCCTGTCATATTTTTGTTTTGAATTATCTCTAAGTTCAATTGCTTTTTCAACAACTTTTAGAGTGCTAATTCCTCCTCCTTCAAACGAAATATCGTAAATAAACTTACCAACTTTCTTCGGAAAAGATTTGAAGTAATTAGGTTCTGTTTTTTCGCCCTCGCACACAATTAGAAAGTAAGTAACAAGTTCTCTCGTCTTACTTTTTTTTGCTTGCTTAGCAAAACGCTTTTGCAAAGCGTTATCTATTTTTATCGTTCGTGCCATACCCAATAAGTTTAGTTTGTGATAAACGGAATGGCACCATATCTGCCTCTTATGTAATTTTTCTCAAGGTTTGAGTCATTTCTAACTTTAGAACCGTCAGGTAAATTGAAGTCATAAAGAGAATATAAGTCAGTTTGTTCTTGTTCGTCTTTTTCGGTAAACCAAATTTGGTCTCTTCTAAACAATTCTTCGCCTAACAAATTGGTGTCGTGTGTTGCAAAAATTAATTGTGCGTTGTTAGGATTAGATTCTGGACTATTGAATAATTCAACGATACGCATTGTGATTAATGGGTGCAACTTAGCGTCCAACTCGTCAATAATTAAAGTCTTTCCAAGTTTCAATGTGTCAAAAATTGGTCCTGATAAGTCAATAATTTTGTTTGTTCCTTCTGATTCGTTTTTCTCTTTGTCAAGAAGAACAAAGTCAATTATTTTTCCCTTTTTGTCAAACTTATTGTGAACAGTTTTTAAACTAACACCTCTTGTTCCTGTAAATTCTTTAATTAACTTCGCTTTGAGTTTGTTAGGCATATCCTCGGGAATCTCCAATGGATTAAAGTCGGATTCTATTGCTTTAATATCTTGAAATCCCAATTTTAGTTTTTGATAAAGTTTCAAAGAGTCATCACAACCATTTAGGTTTTTGTGAAGCATTCTCATTGTAAATCCTGTGTAGTCATTATGTTCAAGACCTGACAAAACATTGTATTCTTTGAAAAATTCCAAAACCTTTTTGGAAATATTCCCACCTAATTGAGCAACAAGAGAAATAAAAAGTCTATTGTTGTTTGTTTTAGATTCTGTTCCTTCTCCTTCTTTGAATTTTTCAGTAATGCCAATCCCTTCAATAGTTCGTATGAAAAGTGGTTTTTCACCTTTTTCCGTTTTACCGGCAAAAAGCCATTCATTAATGATTTGTTTCAAATTGTATTCAAAACCATATCTGTATCTTGTTGAATCTTGCCAAAAAACAATTTCAAAAAAAATAGGTTGATTTTCGGATTCAGTAGAAAGCAAAAATGGGCTGTAATCTAATTCATCAGTGTCATTTAGTCGCACAGAAGTCAAAACAACTTCACGCATTCTTTCTAACGCTTTTATCAGATTACTTTTACCACTTGAATTCGCACCGTAGATTACGGCTGACCGAAGAATTTTTTCGGCTTTGAACGTGGATATATTCGTTTTTAATTCGGAAATACCTTTAGCTTCAAGGTTTAGTGTTCTTTTCTGATTAAAAGAAAGAAAATTTCCGACTGTGAATTGTACTAACATTTTTCGTATTTTTGAGATAACTTCGCAAAGTTACAACAAAAATCAATTTTAAAAACAAAAACAATAGTAAATTTGAGAAAAAACCTCAAAATATTACTTCAAAAATTTGTTTTGATATTAGCAAGGTCGTCCCGTTAGCATTGCCACCAACGTTTCGGGGCTTTGCGTTCGGGCGGATTTCACCGACAAATGTTAATACGAAGATACTGTTTTTTATTAACGAAAATGTTCAATCGAAGTGATTTGCCCGCCTTGCGTTCAAACCGCCTGTTGTAGGCTGCCCCAGTTAGTTAGATAAAATTGGGATTTTAATTGTATTATTGAAATAAATTTCAGAGTGTTACTTATAGTCTTTGATTTATAGTCAACATATTCTCATTTTTGCAACGTGGATGTAAAACTAAAAATAGGTCAGCGAATTAAAGAATTGAGAGAAAAAGCCGAAATGTCTCAAAAAGACTTGGCTTATAGTGCTGATTTGGATAGAAGTTATATCGCAAGTATTGAGAATGGTCAACGTAATGTTTCTATTGTTAATATAGAGAAAATAACTATTGCGTTAGGACTTACTTTAAAGGATTTTTTTTATGATGGGAAATTTAATAACAATACAGCAAGCAGTTGACAATTTTAAAGAACTTATAGAATCTTCTATTTTAGAAAATGGAATTAAGGGTAAAGAAGCTATGATACGCTCATCAAAGCCTATTAACAATATACACGAAGCTGTAAAGTCTGATTTAATTAGAAAAGGTGTTTTATCTGAATACACATTCATCCGCCTTTGGGCGAAACTAAGCCAGAATTAAAATTGGCTGGGTTTATTAAACAAAAAAATCAAGATGTGTGTGTTTCACCAGGCGGTTTTGACCCTGAAGAAGAAGTGATGACAGAAGGTATATTGCGTGAAGCTAGAGACTTTTATGGAAAAGAATTTACAGAAAGAACTATTTCAATCAATATTAGAAGTCAAATGAGTTCTTTAGCAAAAAACTTTGATACTCTTTATGAACGAACTATTGCAGAAGCACAAAATTTACACGTAAGATGTCCTAAAATGGTTTTGGGGGAGGTTTATATGATACCCGTAAAAGAATACGACCCTGCAGTTATGGATGAAAAGAAGATACAATTTTTAGATAGTATAGGTGCAGCAGAAAAATATATTAAATCCTTTCAAGCAATAAATGGGCGTGTTGATTACACTAAGGAAGAATATAAATATGAAAGGGTTTGCCTATTAATTGTTGATTTTCAGCAAACACCGGCTAAAATTTATAATACAAGTGATGAATTAAAAGAAGCGGGATTGATTCCTATAGATTCAATGATTGACTTTAGTGAACTTTCTTGGAATAAATTCGTGCCTGATTTATTAAAAATCTACAAAGAAAGATTTAGCTGATATATTGTATAGTATTTTTATCGCCATTTTTCCTAAATTTAAAATTCAGAGGATTCCAATTTTCAATATCGGGACACTTCAATAATTCACTAAAAAACAGAATTTCTTGGCCGAGTCGAGTAGTATAAGCTGTATGTTTAAATGAATATTCTTTCCTATAAAATGAAGAATAAAGCTCTTTAATCTCCGGAACGTTATCGTAAGATACAACCCAACGAATATTACGAATTTCTTTTATTTTGTTGCTTACAAGTTCGTGGTCATTGTTCTTATAATGATTCATATATAAAGAACTTCCTTTTAGAAAATAAGGTGGGTCAAAATAAAAAATTGTATCAGAATTTTCAGATTCTGATTGTATTTTATCAATTAATTTTATTGCATCCTTTTTATATAACCGTATAAATTTTTTCCTTTTTGCTATTGCTTTAATCCTTTCTATAATTTCTTGTTTATTAAACCTACAATCTAACAGATAGTCGCCATCTTGCTTTAATCCCCCGATAACACCAGCGTTGATAATTCCTGAACGATTAGTGCGATTCAGAAATAATGTCGAAAAGCCAAGTTCAAGCAAATCTGCCTTATCTTTATTTTTTTGTATCTCTTTTTGTTTTCGCCATTCCTCAATATTTATATCTGTATTTTCTATTAATTCACAAAGTTGTTTTGATTTATTCAAAACTGAATGCCAAAAAGCATAAATAGACCTGTCTTTGTCATTAATTGTTATTTTTTTAACAAATCCCTCCATTAGTAAAAAAAGTGCAACAGATGCACCCCCAGCATATGGTTCAATATAGTGACCTTTGATATTATTGTCAATACAAATCTTAGCAATAAATACAGCAAGTTTATTTTTGCCTCCTGGGTATCTTAAAGGGGAATAAAAATTCATACTATTCTTCTTGGTTAATATTGTTGCTTAAAATGTCAAAAAGTGGTTCTAAGTTTTTCCAAGCTGTTTTATTCTGATTCGCATCAACAATAAATTCTAGATTATGAACTGCCAAATCTAAGCCGTCTTTAATCCTGTCAATATAATGTTTTAGAGATTTTAAATGGTTAGTGTCTAAATGATTGTCTAATTCATTATTTTTTACATAATCAAGCATTATTTTTAATGAAGCACTTGAGTAGTCTTTCTTAGAATTAAAACGTAGAATAGTTATAATTTGAGTTGAGTCTATTTCTTGGGTTACTCCATATTTCCCTTTTAAATGGCTAATTAATGTTGTTACTTTTTTTAGACCGTTTTGTTCATTATCCTCATTTGTTTTAGTTGAAAGTGAGTCCAATAAGTTATTTGATTTCAAATAAAAATATAAAGACTGTTCAAGGTAGGTTCTTAATAAAACAGCAAATGAATAAACTTTGTCTATTGGTAAATTTTTTAATTCCTGAAATAGTCCATCTAATTTCTCGTTGTCAAAGATTATTTCTTTATCTCCTGAAATAATACGATTATCAAATATTGCTTTTCGTTTTTTACTTTTTCTTCTGGGTGTAATTTGTTTTTTCTTTTCCTCTAAAGATGATTTTTGCGTAGAAGTTTTACTTTCCGTTGTTGTTTCTTCTATGGAAACGGAAAAATCAAATTTTGGATTATCTTTCAAATTATTAACAAATTTTTTCTTGTCATCTTCTTTATTGAAATCCCTCGAAAATCGTTCAGCATCAATTAATATCTTGAAAACCTCTAATATTCTTTTCTCAAATTCTTCTCGGGGTAAATTAATCAATAGTTCTCCGTTTTCATTGTTAAAATCAATTCCTAAAAATATTCTTGCATCTTCATAAGTATAAAACCGTTCCAAATTTGTAAAGTCAAAATTCGAAATATCAATGATTATATTTTCTTCTTTTTCTAAAATCTCTTTACCTTCAAAAAACAAATTGTAAGCCTTCAGAGGTTTTAATATTCTTGCTCGACTTTCATTCAGGACATCACAAATATCATCAATAGATAAAGCATCTTCGTAGTACATTTCAGCTACAAATGCATATTGATTTCCTGTTTTCCATCTTTGTAATGTTGCTCCATTATGTCTTTCATATATTATTGGGTTTGCCAATAGACGATTAGGTGCTATATAGCATCTCAATTTTTTATCAACCGGGAAATTATTTTTAAGTATGTTTTGTAATAATGTGTTAGCTTTTGCAGTTGATAAATATTTTTTAGGGTCTTGTAAAAGCTTTAATGCCGCAGTTCGTCTATTGCCCTCAAGAACAACCTTTTTATTACCTTCAATGCATATTATAGGCTCTTCGCCTACAAAATATCCTTCTTCACTTATTTTCTTGGCTAATTCATATACTCGTTCGTTCTGAATGAGAAACTTCATTATTTGTGTCTGGTTGAGGTTTTCTCCTCTATATTTAATCCGAGGATTGTTTACATCAAGATGTAATGAACTTAATGTGTACTCGAATGTATCCCAAGAAGAATAATCAATATACATAGGCTAGGTAATTACGTTAATATTTTTAATTTTGAGATTTGTATTGATAATTGATATTTATCAATCAAAAAATCATCAATTTCGTCTTTGTCATTTAATGCCCGAAGTAACTCAATTTCTCTTTCTGTAAATTCGGGGATGTTAAATTTTTCAATAAAATTTTTCTGATAACACGGGTAACCTCCATCAATAGAAACACTTGTTTTGCGAACATAATAATCCATTACGATTGAGTTAAAAATCTTTTGTACAACGTCAATATTTTCAATTTTTGAAATCGGATTTACTGTGTCTGCAAATAATGTATCTATTTCGGGTTCTCTAAAATATGTACCGTAACCGTTTGTGAAATAAGCTTCTTCTTCGTCTATCAACAAAAATCTTGGCGTTTGGCTGAAAGTCGGATTTAAAATTTTCTTTCCTGTTTTTGCCAAACCTTGTGTTCTTCCCCAAACGAAAAACGGTTCAAACTTCACTTTGCCTTTATCTCTATTTTGCAAAACTTCTTTTTCAGAAAGTAAATATGCGTAGCATTTCGGAAAACGTTTTTTAAATTCGGTTTCGGGAATTGCTGTTGCAGTTTTGCCTTTTATAGTGTAAGGACAAATAATTCTTCTCGTATTTTGTTCGGCTTCTTCTTGTGTTTTGAAGTCAGAAATTTTGTAAACCGGTTTTGTAATTTCTTTCTCTATTTCAAAAGTTCCTTTGTCAGTTGTTTTGATAAAATAACCGTTTTTTTCGTTCGTTCCGTCAATGAAAAATACATCATCTTTCAATGTTGCAACACCTACACAAATGTCAAACAATTTGCTGATTTGTGTTCCGATTGTTTCAATGGTTCTGATGTTTTTTTGCTCATCTGTTTTGAGTAAACGCCATTTTTTTGCGTTCAAATCTTTCAGATAATTTGGTGAACCGTTTGCTATCGGCAAAAAGTCTTGTGGTGTGTAACCGTTTTTAAGTCTGTCAAAAGTAATAGCTTCATTTTCTTGTTTGTTTAAGAAGGTCAAAGCTGTGTAAGTTTGAGCGTCAAACACTTTTTTGTGTGTAAAATCAATAATGCGTGAAACGCATTTTTTCTGTTGAAAAAATCTACGCATTGCTTCGCCTGCAAGCGAAGTAAAATAATTGTTTGGTGTGATGAAACCTAATCGTCCTGTTGGTTTCAGCAATTTGTAACCTAATTCAAAAAAGGCAAAATAAAGATTGAAAGTTCCACCCTCAACGGTTGTCCAATTTTTTACTAAATATTCTCTGTTCTCGTCTGAAAGGTCTTGAAATTTTACATAAGGCGGATTGCCGACAACTGTATCAAACTGCAAATTCCATTCAGCTTTTAAACTGTCTTGGTTGAACAAGTTAAAATCACTTTCTTCCAAAATTTCATTATGCTGTAAAGCATAAATTGTCAGCAAAAGTTTGGTGCGATGAATGTTGTAAGCAAGAATATCTGAACCAAAAATATTTTCCTTTACGATTGATTTTATAGATTTTCCAAAAGTGTTTTTATAGTAATCAGTCAAGCCGATTAAAAAAGCACCACAACCGCAACTTGGGTCAAGATTTTTGTCGTTTGGTTGTGGTTTAACTTCGTTAATGATGAAATCAATAATGTAGTCAGGTGTAAAAAACGCACCATTTAGTTTTCTGTCAGTCGTTGGAATGATAAGTTCTAAATGATTTTCAAGGTCTTTTATGGAATCAATTTCCAAAGAGGAAACACCAAAAAACAAATTGGTGTCTTGCTCAAAATCTTTAAGGTATTCTGTTAAAATCGGACTTTCGGTAAAGTCAAGATTGTTGTTGTTCAGATATTGACACACCAAATGCTTTTCAAGACTTGTAAGGTCTTGATTAGAAATAAGGTCGTTCAATATCGTTTTTTTTACCATTTTTATTTGTTGACTATGAGCAACAAAGTTAGTGAAAGTTTTTGTTTGAGCAAACAGTTTTTAGAAAATGTTTTAAACTGTCAAAAAAATGTCGGCTGGTGGGTGGACTTGGTCTGTTCGGTTTTTGTTCGTCCGTTGATGTTTGCACGGTCGCTCGGTAGGGGTTGCCTATAACGGTTTGCGTGTTGCCGCAGTTGGCGATTTCGGAGCACTTCACTGTCAACCTGCACAAAAGATTGATAGGAGCACTCAGCTTCAATTTTGCACTTCACCGCCAATTGAGGCAACACGCTGTTATGTGCTGCCATTCTATTCATTGTGTCTTTTTCTAAGCTTTTCAAGTCCTTCGTTAATTCTGTCTTGATACTTATTGTCTTGTCGTTTCATTGCTTCAAAATATTCAATGCAATTCTTTGTTCCAATGTCGCCTAAAATGTCATAAACATATTGTCTGTGTTCATACTCTGGAATTATAAACAAATGTAAAAGAGGAATTTCAGAAGTAACACCAAGCTGTTTGAATGTATAAAAAACGTAAGGTATTTTGTCTGGGTCTGCGCAAATAAACAAGTATTCAAGTAAAGGCATTACACTCAGTTCTCCATATTGCAATAATTTGTCAAACCTTGAAAGTGATATATAATAACGCACACCTATTTCGGCTGTCTTTGGTTGATAATTTATTTTTTCAAGAACTTGAGCAAATTCAAGTCTTTCGATGTGGTCACCGTTTATTAATTTGTCTTCACAATATTCAGTCGAATATGTTGGTTTTGTTGATGGAACAACTTTCGACTCAATTGGTGGAACTAAAAAATCTTCAAGTTTTCTAATCGTATAAAATTGTCCGTCAACTTCGACTTGTAAATCGTAATAGTGTTGGTCTAGGTCAAGAAAATAATTTGCTTTTAATATTTTCAATGGTTTCATTCTTAACACAATTTGGTCTGAATAACCTGCATAAAGAGGGTGTTTAAGAAATTTCGGGAAAAGACTTAAATATTTGTTTCTAGCATTTTCAAGGTTTGTCCCAAGTCTTAGGTAAACCGTTTCGCCAACTTTATATTTCGGATTTACTGTCATTATTTATTTCGTTGTTGGTTTTCTATGGTTGCACATAACTCACAAATATACGAAGGTTTCTCAAATGTCAAAATTTTTTAAACCATTGTTTTTCAAATTAATAACTATTTTACATCTTTTAGATATTTAAATTGCAAAACTAATAAGATATGCAAAATGCGAAATCTGTTTCAATCTCAAA
>JAIXKS010000064.1:0-67036 GCA_026928325.1 Chitinophagales bacterium
CTAACGCACCTGAACCATCATCTCCTTGTGCTACAACATTATTACATGGATTAGCGGGATCGAAACTATCTTGATATATATATGCGTAGGTATCATTATACTGATCTACTGCACTAAAGGTATAACTTCCTGTAGCAGATACTTGGAATTCAAACACATCATAATATTGAGGTATATAAGCTGCTCCGCATCTATTGAACAATGGATCGGTATCTTCTAAAACACCCACAAACTCACTAATAGGTGCTATAATATCAACATCCTCACAGTTACATGCTACTACAGGAGCCAATTTATCTTCAATCTTGAAACTTCCCCAGCATCGATTTCCTGAAACAGGATCAATAACTTCGTACATGTGCTCTCCTAGTGGAATGTAAATGGACTTATTCTGTTCAATCGCATATTTATTTTGCTCATAACCAAATGGCCATATCATAATGGTATAATCACTATAACATCCATAATTACTACCTTCTAAGAACATATCTGCATTCAATGCTACTTCACAATTTGCATCAGCTGATATGTATAAGAAATTATTACAAGTTAAAGTCTTTGTTGTATTCAATCGACCTTGAACTGTCACCGTAAATGAACACGCTTTAATAATCTCGCCAAGGTTGGATACGATTCTATATTGGATTTCATAAGTTCCCTTAGGCAGAAATTCTCCAGGCGTTGGTCCAGATATTTGTTCGACCGTAAAGTAACGACAATCACCTGCTGTTGTTACCAAATTAGGAAGTTGATATTCACAGGTACCATCTGCCAATGTCACTGTTTGATCTTGTGAACATACGAGATGGCATGGTGGATCTACAACTGTAATCACCCTTTCGGCTGTCGTCGAACAATTATTCGCATTTGTAACGGTTACTGTATAAGTTGTCGTTACCGGCGGCGTTACAATGATTGTTGCACTTGTCGCTCCTGTACTCCACAAATAAGTTCCGCCTCCTGATGCCGTAAGTGTTGCAGAAGATCCTGTATAGATAATACCATCATTAGGAACAACTCCTGAATTTTCAGTAACTGAAATACTAACCACAGGTACAGGCTGTACCACAATAACTCCTGATATAGTTCCGGAACATCCATTGACAGAAGTAACCGTAACGGTGTATGTCGTTGTAGCAGTAGGCGATACTGTAATTGAGGATGTCGTTGCTCCAGTATTCCACAAATACGTTCCACCTCCAGTTGCAACGATAGTCGCTTCATCTCCAAGACAAATAACGCCATCATTATCTACAAGTCCTGAATTGTCAATATAGGAAATCGTAGGATTTGGCAATGGATATACAGTTATCGTAAATGTTTTTGCTACGCCGATACATATTTTATCACTATAAGTAAACTGAGGTGTCACCGTAATGGTAGCCACTTTAGTTGCTCCAGTGTTGTTGATTGCAACGAAAGATGGAATATTACCATTACCTGAAGCACCAAGTCCGATACTTGGATCACTATTCGTCCAAGTAAATTGGACACCTGTCGGTGAACCGGTAAAGTTTACAGGTGCCGTAGATGCTCCATGACAAAGTGCTTGGTTTGGTATATTATTTAGTATTACAGTGTCAATAACCACAACAACAATCTTAGCTGCCGGGCTCTTACATCCATTATCCACATTAACCCAAATGCTTTGCGGTGAAGTAGCCGGTGTTGTCATTGGATCGTAGCTTGTACCCGTAGCAACAGGAATAGCTGTAGGGTCTGCATCCGGATCTACATTATACCAATTATAAACAAGTGGAATATCATAATCCGCAGTTATTTCGAAATTATCAATACGCAATGTACCTGTAATATTCGTAGCACCCCAATAATAGACTCTATAACATGACTCTGTATTCAATGGAATCGCACCTCCTGCTGTCGTACATGATGTTCCAGCAATAGTTCCAGTCAATATTACCGTTCCAGGGTTATTAGCTGTAACTAATGCCCAAGATAATGGACCTGTATTAGAACGTCGGTGTCCCCAATTGATTGCATTCACACCATTAAAGGTATAACCACCCACAGGGCTTCCTATACAAAATTCAAAATAATCATTTGATGCAATCGCATCCGCCAAACTTGCATTTCCAATATCAAAACCAGAAGCAGATATCGCAGCTGAACAACCAGATCCCGCAGGTTGAGCGATGACACTTTGAAGGCCTATTCCTGCTATTTGAACCGGTCCATTGCCTGCTTTTGTTGGGTCAGATGAAATCCCTTGTCCACTGATGCCTCCTTCAAAATCCCAAGTTGTCACTACCGTTCCTGCATCTCCAGAAAGTGTTATCAACGTACTTTCTCCATAACAATGGATGATTGAATCCGGTACAATTGGCGCAGCAGGTAAATCTCGAATATCAACTATAATTTCACCAATGGCAAAACATCCCGTTGAAACTTCATACCTAACAAATATTGATCCAGCAACTTTTACTGCATCTAAACCTGAAGTTATCGGATTGATGGCATCTTCTGCATCTTGATAGGTATTATGATAAGTAACAACGCCGCCTGTAGGTGATGCTCCTAAATCTACTATTGTAACATCTATTGAATCCGGTGCGCAAACGAAGTCTGGTTGTACAATATCCAATGTTGGATTTGGAAGTACGGTTATTTTAACACTATCTGGCAAACTTTCACAATCTATCGTACCATCGTAAACTGTTACATAAATAGTTTGAGGGCTTGTAGATACGGTTGTTCCTGGATCATAACTCAATCCTGTTGCTACAGGAATAGCTCCCGGATTTAACAATGGATCTACAGTATAGAAATTATAGGTGCCAGAAGGTACTTCGTAGTCTGCGGACAATATCATGTCTGAAATCCTTAGTGTACCAGTCGCATTGGTAGCGCCCCAATAGTACAATCGATAACAAGTCTCTAATGGATCTGGCGTTATCGCACCTCCATCACTGTCACAATTGGTACCTGTAATCATTCCTGTAAGTAAAGGATTGGTAAGGTCACTAGCTGGAACAATAGCCCAAGAAATAGGACCTGATCCCGATCTTCTGTGAATCCAATTAATCGAAGTAACACCTAGATAATTTACACCAATTTGTGGATTTCCTACACAAAATTCTATATATTCTGCATCAGCAACTGCATCGGCAAGCGTTGCATTTGCTATATCAAATCCAGTTAAGGAAATGGCCGCTGAACAACCAGAACCCATCCCTTGGAATGAACTTGATATTCCTGTCCCAACGGTTTGAACAGGTGCATTTTCAGCAACTGTTGTATTTGATGATACACCAACTCCATTAATATTCACTTCAAAATCCCAAGTAAATGTGATAGGAGCAGTCGTCAAACCTAACGCTGGAGCAAGTATCAAGGTGCTCTCTCCTTCACAAACTTCAATATCGTCGATTACCGGCGGAACTATTCCATTATTTACTGTAATCGAGTCTTGAGCAGGTTGGATACATCCCGGATATGCTGCTGTTGAACCTCCATCTGGAGAAATATGTCCATTATCGATGCCCGTATAAATAAGGTCAATAGCGTATTTTCCAGCTGGAACTCCAGAAGGATTAAAATTACTTCCAGTTACGCCAGTTCCCGACCAAGCATATGTTCCACTTCCATTATCTCCGGTAATGGTTGCTGTCAACGGATAATCATCATTGATGTTGATACAATTTGTAAATGGTCCTATTGGATCAATGGCTACATCAGGGTATGCACACTTGTTTCCTATTGTACCAACTAAAACTCCATTTTCTAGAATAACTGCTATATAGCCGAGGTTATCAATATGCTTAAATGTATTAGAAACATAGGTACCTGCCGGCCCTTCTACAAATGTCAAAGAAGACGGTACACATCCTGAACAAGCTCCACTTATAAATTGACCTGGGGCTCCAATCACGGTAATTTGTTCGTTAAATGTTCCATCATTTCCAAGCTTTGTAGCATCATTATTACATACACATGGATCCGAAATCGAGATCGTATAATCACAATTTGAAGGACAAGTACCCGGAACAGTAGTAACCGCCATAGATGATGGACTTACTATTGAAGGGTCGTCATCACAACTACATCTTGTAATAATAGTCTGAGCAGGTCCAGTTTGGTTGTATGCTGGTACAATAGTCGTCCATGTCAATCCATTATCTTCTGAAAATTCTAATGTTGAACCTGATGGACAAGCATTCGATGGTGCCGTTATTAAACCACCAGAAACTGAACAATCTGTACATGTACTATTAACAACTGTAACATTCGCAGGTGCAGCTGACAAATCAGGACAAGTGTTGACGCTACAAAAGACTTCTACATCATCAATAAATGCACGTTTTGCTGTCGTTTCTATTTTTAGTTTTGAGTTAGGTGAAACTCCTATAAAATTCGCAGTTACTTGCTCAAAAGAACCAGACATAACTGCTGTATATGTTAATGTTTGTGAACTTCCATCGATAGACACGATTAATCCGCCTTCAACTGTAGTCCAACCTTTTACCATTATATTAACGGTGATATCTCCAGTGACATCATTTAATAAGTCTCTTGATTCAATAGAACCATTATTTGAACTTGTTCCGATTCGAACCGCTCCACCTGCTTGATAAGCTCGAAGAACTGTCGGGAAATTAGCATTACCATTCCAAATGGTTCCAGAACCTCCTGTGGTTGTATTATTTCCATTTAAAATATCACTAAAATCCTCATGGAAACACGATACTGATCCTCCACCACAAACTTCTGGAGCCGTCGTTGCATTTGCTTCATTACTAATACATCCTGTGGTATTATCAACGCATCTTGCAAATACTGTAAATGCAGTCATTGAATAATCAGGATCAACGGTACTCCAATTCGTGCCATCTACTGACCATTCTAAAGTTGTTCCCGAATCACAGCCTGAAGCAGCAATAGTTCCATCAGTAGAAGGACAAACATTATCTGTTATTGTTATCACTGGAACTGTTGGTGTAGCACAAGTAGCCGGTACAGTGGTTACAGCTGTAGAAGATGGACTAAATATATCCGGATCTTCATCACAAGTACATCTAGTGATAATCGTTTGTGGGGGACCTGTCTGATTATATATAGGTAAAACTATTGACCAAGTGGCACCATTATCTACAGAATACTCCATGGTAGATCCATCCGGACATACAGTCGTTGGCGCAACGATGCTTCCTCCTGATACTGTACAACCTGATACACAGCTACTATTTGTAATCGTAACATTATCCGGAGCTACTGATAAATCCGGGCAAACACCACAAACTATTTCAACTGCATCAATAAAGCATCGTTGGTTTTGGTTTGTAGGTTTATCTGTCTCTATTTTCAATACCGAACCGTCCGTCACATTCGTAAAATATGCCCACACCCATTCGAAAGGATCAGCAATTGTTGCTGCATATATCAAAGATTGAGTTTGTCCGTCGATGCTCACTTTTATGCCGGCTTCAATATTAGTCCATCCCTTGACATTGACTTTAACGATAATATCGCCAGAGACACCGATCAATGGTATAGATTCGATAGAACCACCTCTTGGATTTGCGGAATTTCCTAACCGAACAGCACCTCCTGCTTGATACGCCTTAACGACTGTTGGAAAATTAGCATTACCCGTCCAACCTGTATTTGATCCGTTAGTTGATGTACTGTTTCCATTAATGATATCACTAAAATCTTCACTAAAACAAGTGGATGTACTAGGAATACCCGCAGGTAAAACTTCTATTGTATAGTCTTCTGCTTGGCCATAAAAGTAGTAAAGACAAGCATCCTCGGGATATTCATCATAATTCATGATCACCCTCATCGTTGTTGTACCAGGAACCGCAGAAGCAGGCACTTGAATTTCATTACTAACTTGTTTTGGTCCGCTAGAATAGGAAGGATTTGTGAAACCAACTTGATACATCTCATCCATATTATTCCAAAAGCCATCTTGATCCCAGTCAATCCAAACAGTAAAGTAAAAATCATATGCATCTGTAAAAGGCGACGCACCCTGCAAAGTAATCGGATAATTAGTTCCCGCAGTTAAATGACCAGTGATACCCGTAAAATCCTGCAAAGACACATCAGTGGAAGGGATATCGTTTAGATTATTAATATCTGCAAATTGTACTTTTGTAATTGGTGCTACGTTATAAATAATATCATAAAAACAATCTGTAGGTAGCGTGGAACAATCTGTACTCAAACAAGGTTTTGAATCCACCGTATTTTGAATCAAAGTAGCCGGCTGAGGACCAAATCCATTATTTAAATCAATACCAACTCCACCCACTAAATGGCAGTAACTCATGATTGTTCCGCTAACAGGCAATGGAGCAGTACATCCTTCTGAATATCCCGCAGTAGGTCCACATCCATCAATCGCCGTATCGTCACCATTCCATGCACAAGCGTGTGTGTGTGGAGATCCCATACTATGTCCCATCTCATGGGTCATAGCCATAATCGTCCATGAATATACTGGAACTTGACCATAAGTAATGTTGACAGCAGAATAAGCATATCTGTAAGAAGAACAAAGGGAATTTAGAAAGGCTACACTTGTTGTCGCTGGATATTTAACTAAATGTCCTAAGTCTCCATCAAAATCCTTAACCGTATATTTAAAATAATATAGGTTATCCGTATGACTAAAAACATACGGATCCGGTGTTTCCCAAACTTTCACCGAACTCATGGATATTCTGATATCATCGTTATCGTATAAAATATCTATATTATTATGAACTCCAGTTATCCAATCGAGTACGTCTTGTACATCAGAGTTCAGTTGAAGGAAAATTTCATTGCTAATCTCATAATAGATACGAACACAATTGGTGGTCGCTCGCACTCCGAGTTGACGTGTTTCCTCTTGGATTTGGTCATCTACATCCAATTTGATATCTTCCACAGCACAATTGAATGGATTTGAGCCTAGTAGATTTCTATCAGAATAACAGACATAATTCGACTTGTCTTCAGACTTTCCTATGACTATATTTCCATATCTACTTGAAGATACAACACCTATAATATTGTTATTAAAAAAACTAATTCCCGCTAATGAATTATAATCATCGCCAATGATACCACGATAATATTTTCCAGGTCGATAAGGAATAATTTGACCTTTACTATCCCGTGCTTTAAACGTAGTAGTAAGGACCTCTTCTTGATACAACAAGACTTCTATCAAATCCTCCTGATAAGGAAGCACAATTTTAATAAAGCTTGGTGATTCATTATTAATCCGATCTAGCACTTGGCTATCAATATTCAAGACAGTCACATCTGTAGCGGCACTTTGATATTTTGCTGAATTCTGGGGGTCATTGTTTTTGGCAAACAAATCAAAATCAACAAACTCTTGTCCACTTCTTTGCAATTGCTTGACCTTTTCAGGTATGATTTTATTCTGGCCATTAGAAAGCACAGAAAACATCATTAAGAAAACAAATATGGATAAATTCCTCATCTATTTAAGTTTTGGGTATATGTTTATAAAATAAAAAAGGCATGACCATACCAACACAATGGTTGATATCATCACACCTTGTACCTTTGATAAGTCCCTCGCAAACAAATATGTGTTGCAGGCTATCATTATAAGTTGAGTTTTGGTTACTAAATGTGGCAATAGCACTTACATACTATTATCCGACGCAAAGCTAAGGATAAGTATCTACACCAACAACATTATTATCCAAAAAATATTATATATTTTAATTCACTATGTATTTTATTCATTTTTAATGCAATATACATCATATATAAGGATGATTATTAAAAAATGATAGGCTAATTTTTTAAAAAATTTGATGAATTAATTCTTAAAAAATGTCGAATCAAAATTGACTTAAAAAGGTTTTAATTTAAAAATCGCAATTTATCCTTGAATTAAACTGAATTGATTCCATTATTTATAGCGACGAAATCAAGGTATTTTTTCTTAAAATCAATTTTTTTTTTGTAACTCAAGAAAAATTTTGTATATTTGTGAGTTACGTTAATAATAAAAAACTAAAACAATATGATAGATTTCATTGGAGACATTCATGGACACGCAGACAAACTTGAAGCATTACTGCACAAATTAGGCTATGAAAAAGCGAACGGCGCTTATGCGCATCCTGAAAGAAAAGTACTCTTTGTTGGCGATTACATCGACAGAGGCCCATTAATCAGAGAAACTCTTGAAATCGTGAAAGCCATGGTTGACCATGGGCATGCAATAGCCTTAATGGGTAATCATGAATACAATGCACTCTGTTTTCATTATCAAGAAAGCGAAGGCGGCCACCTTAGGAAGCATCTCATAAAAAACATTATTCAACACTTTGAGACGCTGAAACAATTCCAAAACCGACAAGAAGAATATGAAGCGTATTTGGATTGGTTTAAAACCCTGCCTCTGTATTATGAAACAGAAACATTCAAAGCTGTTCACGCTTGTTGGGATAATCATAATATCGAATATCTTAGAAAAAAATTAATCAATGACCGCCTGACTGACGATCTCATCTATGAATCGGTGAAGCTCGGAACTGAATTGAATGATGCCATCGATCAAACCCTAAAAGGCAAAGAATTAACTATGCCCGAAGGCTTGTCTTTTGAAGATAAAGACGGCACAGAAAGGAAAGAAATTCGGATAAAATGGTGGGAAGATCCATCTAAAATGAACTATAAAACGATTAGCATCGAACCACTTGAAAACTTGCCGGAAACGTCCATTGATACAAGCAAAATGGATCCAAAAGATCATTATAAAGACACCGACAAAAAAGTATTCTTTGGCCATTATTGGCTTAAAGGAAATCCATCTCTTTACAAAGACAATATCTGTTGCCTAGACTACAGCGTCGCAAAAGGCGGATTGCTTGTCGCATACAGATACAATAATGAATCTACCTTAGACAATGAAAACTTCATCTATGTTTGATCCGTTAAATTGATGGCTCATAATTGTTAAATCAGGGATGAAAAGCTGACCAAAGAATTTTTTAGAAATATGAAATCCCACGTATTCATGCATTTTTAGCATGAACGATCCATAATGATTTAGCTTCCATCTTCAATTTAGCAAACACAATAGAAATTGTTTGGCGCATGATAAATCTTATTAACTCAAACTTGGAGTTAAACTATCCGCTCATCATTTCACAATACTCAATGGTTCTTTAAAAACCCTTCCATCCGTCATCACGATTTCAACAATATATTGGCCTACTGCAAGTCTTGATACATCCAAAATATGTGAATGGACAGTTTGCTCCATTTTTGCACCCCAAATCCGCTGACCATCCATCCCTACGATACTATAAGAAGCTAGGTTTGAAAATGATTGGATCAATACTTGGTTTGTTGTGGGATTTGGGTATAATTTCACAGATGCTGATGCTGATACTGAATGATTATCCGTGTTACTCACGATACTAACAGCATAATTTAGCGTTGCATGACCACAATCATTTGAAACAGTGAGTGTCACCACATAGTCTCCGACCTCAAGATAACGATGCGTAGGATTTTCCATCGTCGAATGTGTTCCGTCTCCAAAATCCCAATAATAACTGTCCATATTATCACCTTCTGCATCGAAAACAAAGGTAAAATCATCAACTTCGGTAACGTTGATTCGCTCCAATATCGGAGAAGGCTCAAAAAGAATAGTCACCGCATCGTGACTTGCCTGGCCATAGGAATTAATAACAACCACCTCATAGGTGCCGGAACTTGTGACCGTGATACTACTCGTCGTTGCTCCCGTATTCCACAAAAACGTAACATCTGAGGCGCTGATACCCGATGCTAATTCGTAGGTATCGTTCTGACTTCTACACAATGTCTTATCTCCACCCAAATTGACCGTTGGCGGCTCAGGTAAACTTTCACTCATACTTGTATAATAAGTGGTGCTGCCTTGGTATTTATAATTTTCGCCCGTAATAATCATATCTTGGTCGCCATCTTGATCAAAATCATGAAAAACGATATCTCCCCAAAGTACGCCATCGATATTGGACTGTGCTTTCTCACGAAATACGCCTAGTCCATTATTGAGATAAAAATAAAGTACAGATTGATATTGATCGTCAAATCCTACCACCACTAAGTCCGCAGCTCCATCCTTGTTGACATCAGAAAATTGAGCAGAACTTACCCAAACGCCGTCAAAATTATTTGCAGTTGCAGCTGTAAAACTTCCATTGCCATCATTATAATACAAGGTAGCCGATTTTCCACCGTACTTCGTTAATCCTGTCAAAAACAAATCGGGATACTCGTCGCCATTCACATCTGCTATCGCTATAGATCCTTGATAAACTCCCGTCAGTTGAGCCGCTGTATGTTCCAACAATCCACCAAAACTATCATTAAGAAATACTTTAGCAATTGGATTAAATTCTGAATCAATTCCGATAATAACTAAGTCGAGCAAACCATCCCCATTTAAATCCACCAATTCGCCTTGGCATCTGCCAACCTGCGGAAGCTTATAGGTATCGTCATGGTAAAAATTGCCAAAACCATCATTCTTATAAATACCAGTTACAAAATCATACGCTCCAGTCATGCCTCCGAGTATCAAATCTAAATCTCCGTCGTTGTCCAAGTCTCCAAACTTGGCAAATCCTGCTATTATACCCGGAAACGGATGGTTCATTGCTGTAAATCCCGTACCTCCGTTATTCTTATAGAAATATGTTTGCTGGCCACCATCTACGACGCTCCATCCAAAGACCAACAACTCCGGATATCCATCCTGATCGATATCTCCAAAAGCTCCACCACCGTGAAAAACACCGGTTAAAGGTGCCCGACCTATGGGCATTTGCGTGAATTGATTATTTCCATTATTTTGATAAATTAAAGCTGAGATAGCCCCACGATCTGTCCTGCCACAAAAAAACAAATCTGCGTGTCCATCGTGATTGATATCACCAATTTCGATAGCTCCAATTCTAAAATTTTCAAAAACAGACCCAATTGATTGATCTTTATCAAAATATAGATGCTGACCATAAAGATGACACTGCCCAAACCAAACCAAGGACATAATTATGGCGAAAATCAAGGTTTTACTACACTTTACTAGTGCTCTGTCTATAAAAAGACTTAAATTATAATGGAAGTTATTTTTTTTAAAGATCAAGGCAAAAAACGCAGGCATAGTCGTAACTATGGCGAGTATTTTTAACGATGAGATTTGAAAAAAGAACGACATTTTATTAAGATTTTTTTGTGGACGGAGCACTAGATGATATCTGCTCATAATCTCTGCATTTAAAGTAAAATTAAAATTATTGCTCATAGAAAAATGCTGCAAACAATATCGGCTGATACAAATAGCGATATTTATCGTAATTATTAGAAAATTGCCGCATCACTTGTGCTACGCCTGAATCGTATTTCGACAATTTCACCCATGCATCTCCTACATTTCCAAATGCACTAGATCCATTATCTAACTCATCATCTGTTCCGTCGATATTGCGCACAAAATTATTACTAACCGGATCATAAATGATATCTTTAGCGGTATTGCACAAGCGTTCGATATCTTCAAATGTCCATGCCAGTTCACCCTTTTCGTAAGCGCAAATGATATAATTGACGACGTGATTCGCATGGCCAACATCTTGGAGTTCGACATTAGCCGGCGTTATCCCTTCTACTCCAACGCCAGAGACATCATCCCAACTTCCATTCCAAATATAGGCATTCGGATGATTGGGATTTAATTTTAAATTCCTTTTCAATAACGTATCATAAATCGACTGAACTTCCTTATACGATGCAATTCGGTCTTCATCTTTACTCATTTCCTTCAGATACATGGCCATAGTTGCCCAATGTGAGCCCATATAAGTCCGTGTTCTAATAAAAAGCGAATAGCGATAATAAGACCGCGCTCCCCATTTTTGCCATTCCTGCTCTTCTACAAATTGAAGCACTCGATGCCACCAATCGGCTTGCTCTTGATTTGCTTCGTGCCATCCCTTTTGATACAACATGTATAAAAATTGCGTGATGTACACAAAAGGATAGCTTTCATAAAGTGGTTTTTCTATCCCATCTGCAAATTCTATCCATCCCAAGTATTCGTCCTGATGCCCAACATTGTTATACATCCCACTACTCAATCGAGCCGAATTGATAATATTATTGATCAAATAGATCTGATAGTTCACCAAAGTGCTATCCCATGTTTTGGCGATAAGCATATTATTAGCATTGAGAATAACCCTAGCCGTAATCAACTCCGTGGTTTCTCTTTGTAAAGAAGTATAGTCAAAAATAATCAAATTGTCCTGTACACCTCCTTCGCTAATAGCAAAAGGTCCATAGAAATAGTCTTTAAGACCAACTTGTGCGTGATTGCGCATTGGAATCAAGACTCCCAAAACAA
This sequence comes from Chitinophagales bacterium, assembly GCA_026928325.1. Taxonomy (GTDB): domain Bacteria; phylum Bacteroidota; class Bacteroidia; order Chitinophagales; family Saprospiraceae; genus OLB9. The sequence continues at coordinate 12,401 of JAIXKS010000064.1, forward strand.
TTAAAACGACAATAGGAATTTTATAAAATTTCATGGTTTTGAATAAATGAATTGTAAAATTATATTTCATACCCTTGGCCTAACTGAAGCTACTTTGGAATTTCTGAACTCATATTCTGGATTTCCGAGCTAAAGATATTTACTTTTTTTGTTTTACAAAAATTATTGCTCCTTTCTATAGAATTAATTACAAACTAAAAAATCTAGAATCAATGTAGGTCACTCTTTTCTCAATCGAATAATACCATTCCACCTATAAAAATCTACGGAATGTCCTTCAGGTATATCCTTTGCTTTTTAGGAAATTTAATTATATGCCTATGATCCACGATATCTAAGTCAGCCAAATAAAGATCTCTCTATTGTCCAAAGCGCAACTAGTGCTCTGCCTATAAAAAGACTTAAATAATAATGGAAGGTATTTTTTTTAAAAATCAAGGCAAAAAACACAGGCATAGTGGTAACTATGACGAGTATTTTTAACGATGAGATTTGAAAAAAGAACATCATTTCATTAAGATTTTTTTGTGGACGGAGCACTAAACAAGAATTATAAAATGCGCTTGGATAAACGAATAACCCGCTTTTCCCTCCATTTAAAACCCAAACCATCATTCTCAAAAATAGTATCTAATCGATGAATAAATAATGCCCTTCGTCAACTATTTTTGTTTATACAAAAACAACCTTATCTTTGCAAACAAAATAAAACAACCTTATGGCAGATCATAAAATTATATTTGCAATGGAAGGTGTCACAAAGACCTATCCACCACAAAAAACAGTGCTTAAAAATATATGGCTTTCCTTCTTTTACGGTGCAAAAATCGGTGTACTCGGACTCAATGGATCTGGAAAGTCTTCCCTTTTAAAGATTATCGCAGGTATTGACACCAATTATCAAGGTAAGGTTACTTTTGATAAAGACTATAAAATTGGTTATCTAGAACAAGAGCCTACCCTTGATGAAACCAAAACCGTTCGGCAAATTGTCGAAGAAGGCGTTCAACATATTGTAGATGTCGTTAAAGCTTACGAAGAAGTCAACAATAAATTTATGGAGCCTATGGACGATGACGAAATGACCAAAGCCATCGAACTCCAAGGTGAACTCATGGAAAAAATGGATATCTACGATGCTTGGAATCTCGACCACAAACTCGAGACTGCCATGGATTCTTTGCGATGCCCGGAGGGAGACACAATGATTTCCATTTGCTCTGGTGGCGAAAAGCGCAGAGTGGCTTTGTGTAGGTTGTTGCTCAGCCAGCCGGATATTCTACTTCTTGATGAACCGACCAACCATTTAGATGCAGAATCTGTTCATTGGCTCGAACAATATCTTAAAAACTTCCCTGGAACCGTAATTGCTGTCACGCACGACCGATACTTTCTCGACAATGTGGCCGGATGGATTCTAGAATTAGACCGTGGAGAAGGCATTCCTTGGGAAGGCAACTACTCTTCATGGCTAGAACAAAAGGCTAAGCGCCTAGAAATGGAGGAAAAACAAGAATCCAAACGTAGAAAAACCCTCGAAAGAGAGCTCGAATGGGTTCGCATGGGCGCTAAAGGTCGCCAAGCTAAAGGTAAGGCTCGTTTGAATGCCTACGACAAACTTATTAACGAAGAAACGAAAGAAAAAGAGGCTAAACTCGAACTCTTCATTCCGCCTGGCGATCGACTCGGAGAAAAAGTTATCGACATCAATGGCATTTCTAAGGCTTACGGCAACCGAATCTTGATAGACGATTTCACCGCATCCATTCCTAAAAATGCTATTGTAGGTATTATAGGTCCAAATGGCGTCGGTAAATCGACCCTATTCAGAATGATTATGGGCCAAGAAACGCCGGATAGTGGCTCAATCATCGTCGGTGACACGGTACAACTGAGCTATGTGGATCAATCACACCAAGACCTCAAACCCGATTTAACCATCATGGAAGCAGTCGGCAAAGGTCAAGAGTTGATCATGGTCGGAAAAACGCAGGTCAATGTACGTGCCTACCTTAGCAAATTTAATATCTCTGGCTCCGACCAACAAAAGAAAATAGGCGTCCTTTCTGGAGGTGAACGCAATAGAGTTCATCTAGCCATGACACTCAAAGAAGGAGGAAACGTGTTACTACTCGACGAGCCGACCAATGATATTGACGTGAATACACTTCGTGCACTTGAAGAAGCCATCGAAAATTTTGCTGGATGTGTCTTGGTCATCTCCCACGACCGATGGTTTATAGACCGACTAGCTACACATATCTTAGCCTTCGAAGATGATTCGCAAGTCGTATTTTTTGAAGGTAATTTTAGCGATTACGAAAAAGCAAAGTTGGAACGTCTAGGATCCATTACCCTAAAAAGGCCAAGATTCAAGAGTTTACTATAATATTCATACCTCGATTGAGTTGAATTAACCCAAAGGCTTCGTCTAAAACCGACCGTCTAAAGCATAATCCAGGTGATTTCAAAAAAATGAAGTCACCAGTTGATTAGCATTTGAATATCAACAGTACAAGAATAGAATAAAACTAGAAAATCAAAGGTTTGAAAACGCAAAAAACAATCATTCAAACTTAGTGAGTTTACTAAGTTTGGGTGTATAATAAGGTCAATAACGCCATTTGGAAAACAAGGCTATTCTATCAATGGCGTATCATTCCCTTTTTAATTTTCCATTTCTGTACTTACCTCATCATTGTATTCAAGGCGCTTTCGGTTTTTAAACCAAGTATAACCTAAAAATCCAAAAATAAGATAAGGCATGGACAAAAGATACAAAATACCTTTATTCAGTCCACGGCCTGCCGTTCCTCCTCCCTGAAGATTTGTTTCTGCAGACAATTTACACATAGGACACTGTGCCACCATATCAGTTCCTACTAGAACTAAAACCAATAGTACAACAGCAACCATTAAAAACTTCCTTTTCATAAATAACATGGTTTAAGAAACAGATAAGTTATCGGACCCGTCAAAGCCACATAAAGCCATATCGGATAAACCCAACGAGCTATTTTCTTATGTTGCGCAATTTGATACGTGTATCCTCTTACAAAGGTAATTAAAATAAATGGTAATGACAATCCTGCCAGTACAATATGTGAAAATAAAATGATGTAATATATGGTTTTCATGATACCATCACCGCAATATGCTGTCTCCGTAGTCGTAAAATGGTATAGAATATAGCCGACAAAAAACAATCCCGACAATACAATCGCCGTAACCATAAACTTACGGTGTTGAAGGTATTCGCCTTTGCGAATGAAATAAAAAGCAACCAAAAGACAGACAAAAACACTCGTATTAATGAGCGCATTCAAAGGCGGAATAAAACTAAAGTCTATAGTAGTATCTATCTTAACGCGCCGCATCAACCCGACTGATAGGAAAGCTATCGCCGTTAGTGCATAACTCACAAGTGTAAGCTTTTTACCTAAAGCCTCATTAGAAGGTGGATATTTACTCATCAATTTCTATTTTTAAATTCGATAGATCCTCTTTTTTTCTCAGGAACGAGGACTGAAGTATGCTCCAACAATTTAGCAATTTCAGCATCAATACCTTGATAAGCATTGCGAATAAATCCCGAAGTATCTATCAAAATTATGGATTTATCAGCGTACCTAGCCCAAACATCTTTTAAATAGGTTTCAGGAATAGGATCCAATGAAGGATGAAGCTTATCAATAGAGTAAAGATGCACTTGATTGTCATCCTTCACAAACATTTCATGGGCTGCATCTACAAAATCATTTAATCGGTCAAATGGCTTAGTAACTAAGATACTCGTCTTACCGGTAAACAAGTGGAGCGTATCCATATTCCAATCTATACTATCTTTAATCTCCAACTCCAGACGATTTTGAAGTCGATAATCCAATCCCTTATTTAAGTTAAACCAAGTTAACAAAGGAACTATCACTAGAAAAACAACAAAAATGACAACAGGTATCGACTTCTTCATGGAATGTATTCAATAAAAATATATAAAGCTAACAAGCCAAAATCAACAAAAGTTTTATGATTCACCAAGCAATTCCTTATAGCGCGTTAAAGCAAGAGAATTACTCTAAAAACAAAGGCTTAAAAGTCATAAGAAGCAAGAAAATAGTAGCAGATCCAATTGTAAAAAATCATATTTAGCGAACCGTTTGATGCATCAAAAAAAAAGTCGCACTCTTCCGAATGACGACTTTCTTCTTTAATATATAATCAATAAAACTTGCTAGTAAATATGATTACTTTTGAATCTCCGTTTTTGCAGGATTTTTTGCAGATTCTCTAGCACCAAAATAATATCCTCCTTCTACTAATAGGGCGATGACCAACCAAACTAATAAGAATGCAGGAATAATAACCGTTTTAACAAACGTTGGCACTTCATATCGAAGGTGCATAAACTCATACAAAATCAAATACGCTTTATAAGCACTAAGAGAAATCATCGCAATAGCCATGATAGAATGCGGAAAGTGGAGACCATCAATAATATATCCCTTACCCATCAAGGCTATCAAAACCTCAATAATTGTAATAACAGCCAAAATCAGAATCGATTTCAGTGCAACTTTTTTAGAATCTTCGTAGGTTACCGTTGACATATAATTTACTTTTTACGACTTATTAAATTGATTAAAGGAGATAGAAAACTAAAAATACAAACACCCAGACTAAGTCCACAAAGTGCCAATATAATCCTACTTTTTCTACCATTTCATATCCATTCTTACGTTTAACATAGAGTCCGGAGGCTGCATTAATACAAACGAGAATCAATATCAACAAACCGATACTTACGTGAAATCCGTGGAAACCAGTAATAAAGAAAAACAAGCCACCAAAAGCCTTTGGTCCCATTTTCTGCTCTTTTACTACATCGGTATCAGGTCCATCGGTGACCTTGTATTGTAATGGTTTATATTCGCCATCATGATGAGGAATCAAATAACTAGCGCCTGCTACAAAGGTATCTCCTTCCTTAATGTCATGACCATCTCCCATCAAGTAAACACCATTTTCAGTATGTGTTCCAAATGGATTATTAAAGATAGTCATGTGCTCTTTAGAAATCAAGTTGGTCCATTCCCAAGCCTGGCAACTGATGAAGCCTAAACCTCCTACTATCGTAAAGATCATCCATTTGACAACCCCATTTTTATTTTCCAATTTTCCCTCTTGCACCGCTCTAACCATCGTATAAGAACTCGTCAGCAAGACAAAGGTCATAAAGGTTACAAATAAAAGTGGCTTATGATGAAATCCTCCTGGAAATGTACTGAATACGAAATCAGGTACTGGCCAAGTAGGCACACTAAATCGTAACGCACCATAGGCAATTAAAAATCCGGCAAAGGTAAACGCATCTGAAAGCAGGAAATACCATATCATGAGTTTTCCATATGACGCCTTAAATGGCTCCTTTCCTCCCTGCCAAGCACCATTATCGGTGTTATGATCTGTATTAGGTCCGTGTGTTAAAGTTTCTGATGCCATTAATTAGAATATTAAATTATTTGATAACTAATAAAAATATAAATAAATACACCCAAAGGATGTCCACAAAATGCCAATAATTGATAACTAAATCATATCTCAATTTGCGCTTTTCTGTAACTTTAAACTTCAATGAAAAAGCATTAAATATCGTTATCAGTAACGCTGCTATTCCACCCAAAACGTGAATGACGTGCAATCCGGTAATCAAATAAAAGAAACCACCAGAGGCATTCCCTTTCATATCGACGCCCATGCCATATAAAGCCTGCCATCCAAAATATTGCAAGACGACAAAGGCTGACCCAAAGATAAATCCAGCAAATAAAAATAGTTTATAAACTCGCTCATTGCCTGCCTTATATCCGACAAAGGATTGATGTAAAAATACACTCGACAGCAAAATAGATATCGTACTAAAATAGAAATGATTAGGAAAACTAAATTCTAACCAATTACCCGCAGCCTGCTTCACAATGTAAGCACTCGTCAGAGCCGCAAACATCATGGCAATACCCGCCATACCTACCCAAAGCGCAAATTTCTGTGGGTGTATTTTTCCAGGGTTATATCTAATCAATTCTGCCATATCCTATTTATTTTAAAATAACCAATATCCAAGTAAAATTAACGGCAAAAACAAAAACGAAAAAAACATGAGATATAATGCTGATTTTCGATCAAAAGCTTGATGAAACCGATAACAATACATGATATATATTAAACTTAACCCGATCGCAACCGATGTACTCGCCACACTAATTTGTGGCAATCTGATAAACATGATTAATGCTACCGGTATAATCAATGCCGCATAAAATAATGAGGACATCCCCAAATTACGATCAATATCGCCATTAGACATTGGAAGCAATTTATATCCTGCCTTTTTATAATCTTCGTATCCAAGGAAACCTATAGACCAAAAATGTGGAAATTGCCATAAAAACTGAATGACAAATAAAAGAAAGGCAAAAACAGTGATTCGACCTTCAAAGGCAATAATCCCAATCATCACTGGCAAAGCTCCCGGTATCGCTCCTACCGCAACGGCAATAGTACTGTATCGCTTGAGTGGTGTATATACAAATGAATATAAAACTAACGACAACATACCAACAAAAGCCGTCAAAGGGTTGAACGTAGAAAGCAATGTCAATCCGATCAAACTTGATATACCTGCAAAAATAATGGCCTCTGTATGCTTCATTCGTCCAGAAGCTACAGGTCGATTTGCCGTACGCTTCATCAGGCAATCATAATCCTTTTCGAAAACCTGATTCAAAGCATTAGCAGCTCCTGTAACCAAAAAACCACCCATGAACAACGTTAATACTTGTGTCCAATTGAAGTTTCCTTGGCTTACTATAAAAAAACCAAAAACTGAAGATATAACCACCACTAGGGTAAGCCGAAACTTAACCAACAAACCATAATCATAAATTTTGCTAATCCATGCATGGCCTGCAACTAATGATGCTACATACCCATCTTTGTTTCTCACTTTATTTGATTTTAATTTATTACTATTAAATAATAAAACTTCGATTAATGATCTCCTACTTCTCCTTCCTTCAACGGAACATGCTGCATGACAAATTCTCGCTCATCCTTATTGTAATCATAAGCCCATCTATGAACAACAGGAAGATTTCCAGGCCAGTTACCATGGATCGGTTCGATCGGCGTTGTCCACTCAAGCGTATTTGAACCATAAGGATTCTTAGATGTCATTTTCTTACCATGCCAAATGCTATAAAAGAAATTAATCAAGAACAACAATTGAAGGAAGAAAGCTATAATCGCAAATATAGAGATGAACTTATTCATATTTGCAAAGTACTTAAAGGCTTCAAAAGCATCAAATGAATAATATCTTCGAGGTACTCCGGCAAGACCAAGATAATGCTGAGGCCAGAATATAGCATAAGCACAAATCAAAGTTCCCCAGAAGTGGATCTTACCCAATGTCTCATTCATAAAACGACTATACATCTTAGGAAACCAATGGTAAATCCCTGAAAACATACCAAAAAATGCAGCAACACCCATTACTAAGTGGAAGTGAGCTACAATGAAATATGTATCGTGCATTTGAATATCCAAAACGTGATTACCCATAAAAATACCGGTTAAACCACCTGAAATAAACAAGGTAACAAAACCAAGTGTAAATAACATCGCAGTATTCAAACGTATATTACCACCATATAAAGTTGTCAACCAGTTAAACACCTTAACTGAAGATGGCACCGCAATTAATATCGTAAAGAATGAGAAGAAATTTGCTAAAAATGGATTAATCCCTGAAACGAACATGTGGTGCGCCCAAACGATACATGACATAAATGCAATGGTCATCAAGGAATAAATCATCGCACGGTATCCAAAAATCGGCTTTCTCGCATGTACCGACATAACCTCAGATACAATACCCATGGCAGGAAGAATAATGATATATACTTCAGGGTGACCAAGGAACCAGAATAAGTGCTGATATAATATCGGACTACCTCCTACTCTATCAAGTGCCTCTCCAGCAATAAAGATATCACTCAAGAAGAAACTCGTTCCTAGGCTTCGATCAGCGATTAGCATAAAAAATCCTGAAGCTAATACAGGGAATGTTAATAATCCCACGATAGCCGTAATGAAAAACGCCCAAATCGTAAGTGGCAAACGGAACATGTGCATACCTTTAGTTCTAAGGTTAAGTACCGTAGTAATATAATTAATACCGCCCAAAACAACAGATATTACAAATAAAACCAAACTTATCAGCCATAGCGTCATACCTGTTCCGGATCCCGACGAAGCCTGCGGCAAAGCGCTCAACGGAGGATAGGCAACCCATCCACCAGCAAAAGGTCCGGTACTAACGAAAAGAGAATAAAACATCAACACACCAGCTGCAAAGAAAAATAAATATGAAAGCATATTCATAAATGGAGATGCCATGTCTCTAGCTCCAATCTGGAATGGAATCAATAGATTCGAGAATGTACCCGATAATCCTGCTGTTAATACAAAGAAAACGAGGACAGTACCGTGCATTGTCACCAATGCATAGTAAAAGTCAGGTGCAAGTTTACCAATTCCCGTTGTTGGATCAACTACAATCCATTTACCTAAAAGTGGTTTAATCCATGTTAAACTTTCTTCAGGAAAACCTAACTGTAATCGAAATATAACTGAAAATGCAGCTCCAATTACAGCCCAGAACATTCCCGTAATTAGGAATTGTTTTGATATCATTTTATGATCTGTAGAGAAGACATAATGTGACAAAAAGTTAGTCTTATATTTATCACCATGGTGATGATCATGAAAATGGTCATTAAAACCTTGTTCTTTGATCAAAACATCATCTTCTTGAATGGTTATATTTGACATTTTACTCTAGATTTTATAAATTATTTGGATATTATTTTAAGTTCAGTTCTACGATTTTTCTTTCGACCGTCCGGAGTATCATTAGAACCCAGAGGTTGTGATTCTCCATAGCCTTTAGCCGACAAGCGAGAAGCTGATATATTTTTACTCAATAAATATTGCATAGCGTTTTCTGCACGATTTTCAGATAATCCCATATTCGATGCTGGATCTCCTATATTATCTGTGTGACCAGATAATTCAACATGAAGATTCGGGTATTTACCAAGAATTTCGACAACGTTATCTAATTCATATTTTGATAATTTGCTATTCAAATCTGCAGATCCTGTTTCGTAGAATACATGCTTCAATACAATCACCTTGCCGATCACATTATCTGTACTAGTCATCAAGTCGGCAAATTCTTTTTTCAACTCTTCCTTTCTCGCTTTAATTTCACTAGGGAAAAGTTTTTTACCATCCCAAGGGTCAGCAGCTGTTCCACGAATATTAGTAGTATAGAAAGCCTTTTGTTCTTTTAACCAAGATTCAAATTCGTCGCGCTCAACGACCTCAACAACTCTTCTCATGGAATAGTGACCCTTTCCACATAATTCAGCACAAGCCAATTCGTATTCAAATGCTTCCCAACGCTTAGGGCTACTAGGATCAGATGGATCAGAAGGCTCATTCCATTCCGGATATTTCCTCAACTCTTCTCTAAATTCCTTCGTTGTTTTTACAGGGCGGAAAGTAAAGTAAGTAGGCATACCTGGGACAGCATCCATTTTTACTCTAAAATGAGGCAAAAAGAAACTATGTAAAACATCCTTTGCTGTTATTCTCACTCTGATTAGAGAATCTTTAGGCAAAACAATTTTATCCGTACCTCCTAAGATAATATCATCCAAAGCTGCTTCATCATTCCAATCTACACCTAGACTATTAGTTGCCGGTTCAATCAAACGGAAATCTTTATTTCCCAATTTGCCATCATCGCCTGGATATCGGATATCCCAAGCAAATTGATATCCTGTTGCTTCTATTTCAATGTATTGATTTTCTTCCAAAGGCTGAAACAATTCGTTCATAATCGAGATACCCTTAGATACTAATAAAAGGAAAACAATTAACGGAACAATCGTCCAAACCATTTCCAATTTTAAATCATCTACATAGAATAATGATTTCTTTTTAGGGTTTTGCATTCTGTATTTATAAGGGAACCAGAATAACAAAACGTGCGTGATTACAAAAACTATGGTAGAAATCACCAAAGTTACATTAAAAAGCCAATCGACTTCAAATCCATGCTCAGAAGCAGACTTAAGTGGACCGTATGGCATCATTTCATTCTTATAATAGTATGCTGAATAAAAACAGATTACTAAAAAAAGTATCATAAAAACGACCGAAATAATTCCCTGTCGATTATTGCCCGTCAATTCAACAGCTTCTTCTCCCTTTATCTTAGCCGATAAGTCGGAGAGTCTTCCAATCTGAACAACGATGATAGCAAGTAATGCTACGATTGCTAATGCTACAAAATAAATCATCTTATACTAAATTTATCTTATTACTAATTATTATAGTTAACCATTATATTACATGATGATGCATGCTCTCTTCTATATAAGGATCATTCTTAGGCACTAATCCTGCCTTAGATAAAACTACAAGAGAGAAATACACAAACAATCCTAAAAATCCAATAAAAGTACCGAATTCAAGCAATCCAGGCATTGAAAAACCAGGGACGAAATTACTTGCGTGCTCAGCTACTTCATGACCATGAGTCATATCGTGCGACATATGTTGTGCTGTCAAAAGGACACCAGGCTTTACCATAAGGAAGTAATCTAACCAGTGACCCAATAACATCAAAATTGAAACGAACACCAATGAACCCGCTTTTCGCTTCAAATCATTTCTCATTAATGCAAAAAATGGGACTAAAAAGTTAATTCCAATATTCATGAAGAATAAAGCAGGATAATTATTATATCTTTCTTTAAAATATATTGTTTCTTCTCCAATATTTGCATACCAAATCAACATAAATTGAGAAAACCATAAATAAGTCCAGAAAACACTAAATGCAAATAAGAATTTTCCTAGATCGTGTAAATGGTTTGCATTAACTACGCTAAGATATCCATTAAATTTCAAATAAATAATCATTAGAATAGTAATAGATATCATCGCAACAAACGCACTTGTTGTAGCATACCAAGCAAACAAAGTACTATACCAATGTGCATCCACACTCATCAACCACAACCAAAGCATGGCTGCACTTGTAAATCCAATAACTGGAAGTGTAACTGCCGCATATACGCGCTGAGCTTTGTGGTATTTGAAGCTACTATCACCATGATTATCTTCTTGAAGTGACAATTGACGCATTCTATAAGCGATAAAAGCCCAAGCGCCACCAAAAATAATCGTTCCAAAAAGATACCAATTACTATTCAAAAAAGAAGATTTTCCTTTCAAAATTGTATCAGTTTCTACGCTTGATTTATCTGCCCAATGATAAAGATGATGCCATCCAAAGTAGTTGCCAAGGCCTAAAATAACTAGAAACAATAAACCCACGCCAATAAACATAGAGTAGGATTCCCATAATCTTTTAAATGTAGTGTACCAACCTGCATAAGCAGTAATACCCGCCGCATTGAAGAATAATCCCATAGCAGCAATCATTGTAAAAAACAAGGAATTTTGTAAGAAGTTTGACCAAAATCGTGTGTGATTAGCATCGTCACCAAACCAAGTTAATACCATACATACTAATCCGAGCCCCATGGCTCCGAAGAGTACATTTCTTGCTGATGCGGTCATTTTATATTGGTTCATATTCGTATTATTATATTTTTTTACTCAATAAGTTATTACTATCTGAATTCCTAATTTGCTGAATTACTGATTCATTTCTTCAGAGGTTTCCATTACTGGTGCTGGTGCTTCAACTACTTTCTTTGAAGCAACCATACTTAATGGTGTATCTGTTGTATTCAACGTGTTTTCCTTTTCGTTATACTCAAGCTTGACACTTGCTGCCTGAAGTGAACGAATGTATTGGATAACTTCCCAACGCTCTTCATACGAAAGTTTATCAGCATAAGAACCCATTAGGTTTTTGCCATGCATAATCGCATGATAATATCGTCCATTAGATGACGCAATGAAGTCCTCAAGCATGAAATTGGCAGGCTGAACAGGGTATTTTCCTCCGTCATCTCTGACCAAATATCCGTTACCATCACCTTTTTCACCGTGGCAAATTCCACATTGGATATTATATAAAAGCTTACCGTGTGCCAAATGCTTTTCCGAAATCGGATATGGATTATTAAGAATTTCACGCATCGCACGCTCTCTTTCTTCTTCAGTGTCTCCATAATAATAAGGCACAGCACCATTAGATCGGAACGCTACATTACCTTCATGACCATTACCGGCCATACCTCTAGCAATAGTACCTTCAATGGGTTTACGAGGTTGTACCATCTTATGTAGGTCATCTGCAGAACCCCATCTGTTATACTTATAGTAGTCAAAAAGATTGGCTTCATAAGTGACCGGATGCGCCATATCAGGCATGTATTCACTTCCTGTTTTATTACCTGAGGCTGACTGGCAAGAGGTAAACGCTACCACCATACCCAGCGCCAAAAATCCATATAATTTATTCAATTTATTCATCACCTATTATACTTAAATATTTTTAGAGTTAACTTCAGATGCTCCCGTATTTTTAAAAAACATTTCTACATCGCCTGAATCGACCATAGCTTTGTCAAAAGCAATGCAAAACTTGTCATCTGTTATTCTTGGATCAAGCTGTGTATTTACAACACCCGGTCCTAAACCACTTACTAAATAAAAAGTCACTGTCATTCCGATAGCAGCAAATAACACTGTCATTTCAAAAGTAATAGGAATAAATGCTGGCACAGACCAATACGGCTTTCCACCAAAAATCGTTGGCCAATCTTTGACAAAGATCCATGTCATACCTAAGAAGGCAGTCAATGTGCCCAATCCGCCATAAATAAAACCAGCAATATGCAATCTGGATTCTTCTAGTTCCATGACTTCGTCTAAGCCGTGTACTGGAAACGGGGTATAAACATCATAAATCTCTAAATGGTCATTTTTAGCAGACTTAACAGCTCTTAACAAATCCTCCTCGTCATTGTACAAGCCATAAATTAATTCTCTGTTTTCTATATTTGCCATCTAAAATGGTTTTTTATTTTATTAAAAAGATTGCTTTACGGATAAATTAATGTTCACTAGAATGATGTGCTTTTGCAGCACCTTCTCCTACATATTGGTTTCCTCCTGACTTCAAGATATGCTTGATTTCAGCAACTGCCACTACCGGAGCTACTCTTACGAATATAAGATATAGTGTAAAGAAGATACCCATTGTTCCTATGTAAATACCGATTTCTACCCAACTTGGTGAATATAAACTCCAGCTTGAAGGGATATAATCTCTAGCCAAGGTAGTACCGATGATTACGAATCGCTCGAACCACATACCTATATTAACCACAATCGATAAGAAGAACGTAAGCGTAACATTTCTTCTCCATGATTTCTTCCAGAAAAACTGAGGTGCGATCACATTACAGAACATCATACCAAAGTATGACCACCAATATGGTCCTAACGCTCTATTAAAGAATGCAAATTGCTCATAGACATATCCTGAATACCAAGAAATAAACAATTCTGTCAAATATGCAACACCCACGATTGTACCCGTAAGGAGGATCACTTTGTTCATGGATTCAATATGCTCGATAGTGATATAATCTTCCAATTTCAACAACTTTCTAGTGATAATCATCAAGGTAAGTACCATCGCAAAGCCGGAAAATATCGCTCCAGCTACGAAGTATGGAGGGAAAATTGTCGTGTGCCATCCGGGAATTACGGATGTCGCGAAGTCAAAACTTACAATTGTGTGTACTGAAAGCACCAAAGGTGTAGAAATACCGGCAAGAATCAATGATAATGATTCCCATCTTTGCCAGTGTTTTGCAGAACCTGTCCATCCAAATGACAAGGTATTGTAGATTTTCTTTCTAAAACCTTTTGCTCTATCTCTCACAGTTGCAAAATCCGGAACTAAACCAGTGTACCAGAACAACAATGAAACTGTAAAATACGTAGATATCGCAAAAACGTCCCAAAGCAACGGTGAATTAAAGTTTGGCCATAACGGACCTCTGGTATTGGGATAAGGCATAATGAAAAACGCTAACCAAACCCGACCCATGTGGATAATAGGGAATAATGCCGCACAAATCACGGCGAAAATCGTCATCGCTTCAGCAGCTCGGTTTACACCAGTACGCCACTTCTGTCTAAACAATAATAATATCGCCGATATCAACGTTCCGGCGTGACCTATACCAATCCACCATACAAAGTTGGTAATATCCCATGACCAGTTAATCGTACGGTTCAAATTCCATGATCCGATACCTACCCAGATGGTCCATATGATACAAAATACACCATATGTCGCCACAGATACCGCTAGAATAAAACCTATCAACCAAGCCTTGGTTGGAGCCTTCTCTGTTGGGGAAATTAAATCTTCAGTAATCTGATGATAGGTTTTATTTCCTGTAACAAGAGGTTTTCTAATTGGACTTACAACAGCACTCATTTGTTATGTTTTGAATGTTTTGTTTATTTAATTTTTATTAATTTTTTATGCATCAAAAGATTTATCTCTATTATTAACCTTCATGGTATAAGTAACAGATGGACGAACGTTGATTTCTTCCAATGCAATATAATTCAATGGAGAACCTAATTTAGCATTAAGATCGCCATCCATATTATTTAAATCTCCAAATGTAATCGCATCCGCTGGACAAGCTGTTTGACATGCCGGTCTTACATCTCTATCTTTAAGGGTACGACCTTCAGTTTTAGCAGTCAACTTACCTTCTTGAATACGCTGAACACAGAAGCTACATTTTTCAATCACACCTCTAGATCTTACAGTGACATCCGGGTTCAATACCATTCTTGTCAAGTTATCCGCCATAAATGGTGTACTCTCTTCTTGTAATCTCGGCTGGTTGATTGGCCAAAGGTCTGCTTTCGTATAGTCAAGCCAGTTGAATCTTCTAACTTTAAACGGACAGTTGTTGGCACAATATCTCGTACCAATACATCTGTTATATGCCATCTGGTTAAGACCTTCTGCACTATGGTTCGTAGCATTTACTGGACAAACGTTTTCACAAGGTGCGTTGTCACAATGCTGACACATCATCGGCTGATAGATTGTACTAGGATTTTCTACATCGCCATAATAATATCTATCAATTCTCAACCAAGTCATTTCATGGTGAATAGAAACTTCATGCTTACCAACAACAGGAACGTTATTCTCAGCCATACAAGCTACTGTACAAGCACCACATCCAATACACGCATTCAAGTCCACGTGCATACCCCAGTGGTGACCTAAGGAATACAGATGATCAAAACCTTTGTAAATCTGCTGTTCATTCAAATGTTGCGCTTCCTTTCTACGCTCTTGTAAGTGCTCGACATTTTCTTTCAATTCACTTACATTAGATGTATAAATGACGGATCTATCTGTCAATGCGCCTTGGAATCCTTTTACTCCTGTAAAGTAATCAAAGGTAACCAATGCAGATTCGTCAGCATTCACTTCTGTGTTGGTTTCTTTATCTATACCTCTAACACCGATTGTGTGGTGATACTGCACACATGAAAAATCTTTCTCCTTGCCTACTTTTTCAGAGACACTCACATTTGTATTATAGTAACCAACACCCGTGTTTCCTACGGTAAGGCTGTCATTCACATCGATACCAACATTAGAACCGGTATTTCCTGCTATCTGACGTCCATATCCTAGCGCCAATGATACGGTACCTGGCATTTGACCGAACTGCTGAATCACAGGAAGCGATACTTTCTTATCACCAATAGTCAATTCTACAATATCTCCATCTTTAAGGTTTTTAAAACCTACCATGGTTCTAACGCCGTCAAAATTAACGGGAACAGCCAGATAGTTACCCCATACTGTTCTAGTAATCGGGTCAGCCATTTCCATCAACCATGGATTTCCTGCATATTGTCCATTACCCATGTGAACGGTCTCATAAAATGAAATTTCCAATTCAGAAGAAGAAGGCTTCGTGATGTCACTTCCTATATCCGCCGAATTGAATGATGGAGCGCTTCCTCCTGATATACTAAATACGCCATCATGAACGGCATTATCCCAAAATCCTTGGAAAGAACCATACTCGCTTTGTGCTTTAAAGTTGGTGTTTTTCCAATTTTCCTTTAGGTAATCGTAGTAAGGTTGCTCACTATTTTCATTGACATTATCACTACCAGCCCATAATAAGAATGACAATTCTGCTTGTCGATTATCAAATAATGGTGCAATAGTTGGTTGAATTAAAGTCAATTGACCTTTTTTAGCTTCAACATCACCCCAAGACTCTAAATAGTGCGTCATAGGAGCCACGATATTACATAAATCAGTAGTATCATCATTACTGATGGCTAATGATATTTTATTTTTAACTTTTGCTAGGCCTTCTTTTAAAGCAGCACCATAAGGTGAGTCATAAACCGGATTAGCACCAAAGAATATCACACAATTTACAGCACCACCTTTAATATCATCTACCAAAGACTTCAAATCGCTATGATTTCCTTGACGTTGGTAAGAAGGTGTGGACATATCTAAAGTATTACCATAATTTCCTAACGCTTGATTGATGGCATTAATCATCAATTGCTCATTGACGTTATCAGAGGCACTAATAACAATGGATTTGCCCGCAGCATTTTTCAACTCACTTGCTGCCTTTTTTAGAGAAGCCTTGGCACGATCATTTAAACCGGCTGTTGACATGCCACCACCTGTAATCTCATTATATAAATGAGCAATAGCTACACCTTGCTCCGATGGTCTTACCAAGATTCTATTATCGGCATTAGATCCGGTCAATGACATGTGGTTTTCTACTTGGATATGTCGCGACATGCTCGCTTTGGTGATATCATCAATTTTTCTACCTTTCACATAACCTTTTGTATATTCAACTGGAGAAATCCATGTTCCAAGAAAATCTGCGTTGAAACTGACGATTACTTCTGCTTGATCAAAACGATAATTTGGAATCGCTCTAATGCCAAAATTTCTCTCATTGGCATCCAAAAGCGCAGAAGAAGATACAGGGTCATATGTCACTACCTTAGCTGAAGAAAATCTGTCTGTAAATTCAGACAAAGCCTTCTTGGTAGTCGGACTCATAATAGTATTGGTTACGACCCGAATCCCTGAAGCACTAATTAAAGCACTTTTTATTTTTTTATCGACATCTTCCCAAGAAGTATCAATCCACGAAGCCCCATCTTTAAGTTTTGGCCCTGTAAATCTGTTGGTGTCATATAGACTTAATACAGAAGCTTGAGCTCTAGCCGATGTACCACCTTTTGTAATGGATGATAAATCGTTACCTTCTATTTTAATAGGTCTTCCTTCTCTGGTTTTGACTAGCACTGAACAATAGTCGCCACCATTAACGAAAGTTGAAGCATAGTAATTGGCTACTCCAGGTACTATTTCTTCAGGTTTGACAACATATGGAATTGCTTTTTTGACAGGAATATCACAACCTGCTGCTACTGTAGCCGCACCAAGTCCAAATCCTAAAAGTTTCAAAAAATCTCTTCGATTTCCGGATAGATTAACCGCTAATGCTGCATAGTCTATATCATCATCAGCAAATTCTTGGTTTAAGGTATCAAGAAATTCTTCATCATGATTCAGATCCATCTGACCTACCCAAATATTATCTTTATTATTGTCCATTATATATTAAGATTAAAATCTTTTAATTAATAATTTGATGATTAGTAGTGACATTTTTGACATTCTAATCCACCTATATCTGCTACTGTAACTTTATCCCTTTTACCTGAGGCGATTTCCTCATGATATCGGGTATAGTTCGCATAATATTCGTTATCTTTAAATTTAACTTCTGTCTGTCTGTGGCAATTTACACACCAGCCCATAGATAATGGTGACATCTGCGTCATCACTTCCATTTTTTCAACTTGCCCATGGCAAGTCTGACACTCCAATTTTCCAACTGTAACGTGCTGAGAGTGATTGAAATAGACGTGATCAGGCAAAGCGTGAATTCTTACCCATTCGATCGGGCCTTGGATTTGCTTCTTTAGATCATTTGTAAGCGATTTTTTAATCCCTACCCACTGCTCGGCAACGATTCTTTCACCGTCAGAATCTAAGTCTGCTAGTTCCTTTTCTTCCTTGTATTGATCGCCAATCCATTTGGTGAAAATAGCTCTAATTTCTTCTTCTGTTTTTGACTCGTAATCTTCTATATATTTTCCAGAGTTTGGATCAAATCCTATAGAAGCATATATTTTTGAAATTTCTGCTGTTCCGTATTTACTACCATTTTTAATAGCTGCGTGGCAATTCATACACGTATTAGTACTAGGTATCACCGAATGCTTGGATCTTCTAGCACCATCGTGGCAAAATTGACAATCTATTTTATGGAGTCCTGCATGGGTCTCGTGAGAGAATTTGATCGGTTGTTCCGGTGCATATCCTTCTTGACGTCCTAATTCAGTAGATTTCTTAACTGTCGTATAAGCACCTAAAATGATTGCTGCAAATATCAAAAATGAAATAACACCCTTAGATGTCAATATTTGTTTAACCGACTTAGCTTCTACGGTTTTGCCTTCAGTAGCAGCCGCAATCACATTGAGGTTTGTAATTATTTTAGCTAAGACAACCACCAATACTGCTAATACTGCTACGATTAACAGATAAATCGGCATGTTGCTGCCTGAAGAGGCTGGTGCATTATCACCTGAAGCTGCAACTGCTGCTCCCGGCTTTGCACCATAAGTACCATCATATACGCCATTAACATAAACCATGATACTACCGATTTGATCGTCGGTAAGATCTGGAAATGCCGTCATAATCGTAGGTTTATACTGATTCCAAACTTCTACTGCCCGTGGATGCCCTTTCTTTATCATATCCTGGGAGTTTCTAATCCATGCATACAACGCAACATCATCACCCCAAAGCGCCTCAGCACCTCCTAAAGCCGGCCCAGTAGCTCCACTTCTCATGTCCTTATTGTGACAAGAAGCACAATAATTTTTGAATAAATCTTTACCAGCATCAGCAGAAACTTGAGCCATCATCGTATTGGCTCCTAAAACTAAAAGTAGAATCGATAATATATTGATCCTTAAATACTTGTAAATCACCATTGGTTTATCTTTATTAATTCCGAATACATTCGGCGATTTTGTAATAAAAATGTAAAATTTCAAAATTTCAAGACAAAAATATAACTCTGGTACATTTAATACAATTTTTAACATACGTTTCTTTTTATTTAGAATTATTCTAAATTGATTTTTAGCATCATTATAAGTTTTACTTAAAAACATCGTCAATCCACCACAATCATCACGCATTCGAAAAACAAGAAAAACAAAAAATCACAAGTATCGCATTCAATTAATTTACAATATATTACAATTATAAAACGATATCAGAATCTCCATTTCCATACGATCGATCAGACAATTTTGAGTTTTAAAACGATGAATATATTTCATTAATTTATAAAATATCTTTATATCCTTGTTTGTTATGAAACTCCATCAATCTTAAGATTTATCAATTTTACGTTAAAATCCCGTTAAAAAAAAAGTCCATTTTTGTCCGTTTTTTTCAGATTCTATTCCTTATCGATATGATCTCTATTCTATCATTTATTTTATATGATAAAAAGCATTTCAATTCAGTATTTTTATCACCATGCTATGTCACTTTTTTATACTTTTGTCTTCACAAATTAGATTGAATGGCATCAGGGATTTTTGCAGTATTAGACGACATCAGCATACTTATGGATGATATAGCTTCTATGAGTAAAATAGCCACTAAAAAAACAGCGGGTATCTTGGGTGATGATTTGGCGGTCAATGCCGAAAAAGCGACTGGGTTTTTAGCATCGCGAGAATTACCTGTTTTATGGGCCATCACTAAAGGCTCCCTGATTAACAAGGTTATCATCTTGCCATTAATATTTATCTTGAGCTATTATGCGCCTTTATTGATCCAATACATATTATTGGTAGGTGGGTTTTATCTGGCGTATGAAGGTGCGCATAAGGTTTACGAAGTGCTATTCAAAAGAGAGCAACCAACAAGCGAAAGTGGCCAAGCGCCTCGAGAAACCACAACCATCGATGAATCGGTTAAGATTAAGGATGCGATTAAGACTGATTTTATTCTATCTATCGAAATCATCATTATCGCTTTAAGCACGGTATTGGGGAAAAATTTATTAACACAAATCGTAACCGTAAGTATCGTCGCTTTATTGGCGACTGTTGGCGTTTATGGTGTTGTAGCCTTAATCGTTAGAATGGATGACTTTGGTTTTTTCTTGATTAGAAAATCATCCAAACATAAATTTTTTGCTAACCTAGGTGCCTATCTCGTTAAATTATTGCCCATGGTCATCAAGTCGCTTTCGGTTATCGGCACGATTGCACTACTTTTAGTATCCGGTGGCATCTTTCATCATAATCATATCTATATACCGCCATTCATACAACATCTTCCAACCATCATCGTCGAGTTTTTAAGTGGCTTGATGTACGGAAGCGTCGTCGTTTTTATCCTTGAAGGTGGCAAAGCCTTATTGAGCAAATCAAAACTGAGTCAATAATCGGCTTTTATTGCTTTTTAAATTCATTGTCGAAAGCGCCAAAGACCTTGTAAATATAACGTCATTCAGGTTAATAATACAATACAAACCTCAATAAGTGTTAACAGCTTGCATCAATCTTACTATACCCCTTCTAGAGTTATAATTCATTTATAAATCTGTATTTTACCACATGAAGCTATATGATAATCCTGGTTTTGAAGTAATATCAAAAGCTAAATCGATAACAAGATTATCGTGATACTTGATATACAATTAAGTTTAAAGAATTATTTATTGAACTTAAGATTCAAATAATTCAACACCAGCATAAAGCCGAGTGCAAGCAAGGACGCAAACAATAAAGAATCAGATGCACATTTACATGATTCTGGCGCAATGATGGACTCAATCGACCAAATACTAATTACCAATAATGATAGATTAATAAATCTTTGCAATTCAGGATTAAACGATTTGATATATTTATTACCTAAAACAGACATAAAAAAGATAAGTACTAATAATATATAACTCATGACACAATGTTAATCTAAAAAACGAAAACCACCTACCATCCATTCTCTCATAGCTTTTTTTACTAATTCGAAGCCAAGTATCCAAATTAGAATTCCAACTAATTTGAGAACTATCGTAATAATCTTTAAAAACTGACTCCATTCCTGCTAAACAGTCAAAAGCTTGGGCTCTGTCTATATTATAATGGTAGTAATTTTTTTAAAGATCAAGGCAAAAAACGCAGACATAGTGGTAACTATGACGAGTATTTTTAACGATGAGATTTGAAAAAAGAACAACATTTTATTAAGATTTTTTTGTGGACAGAGCACTAGATACATCAAAATTAAAACAAATAAGTTGAAATACAAATTAAAATTCAACTTTCTGTTTAAGAGCGGATATATTTTGAAACAACCAAATGAAATAATACAAAAACAGCCAGGTTTCATCTCTTGAAACCTAGCTGCAATATTTGATATGTTGATGGTTCGTATATCCAGTTTTAACCGGGAAAACTTTCGTGGATATAACGCGATTTTATTTTGATTATTTCTCTACAACTCGTACTGCGATTCTTCTGTTTTGCTGACGACCTTCTTCGCTATTGTTGTCCGCAACAGGGTGTTGATCTCCATAACCTTCTGCAGAAAGTCTATCCTTGTCAACACCTAAGTTAACCAACTCATTCATTACATTGAAAGCTCTGTCCGTACTCAATACTAGATTGCTTTTAGGATCACCGACATTGTCCGTATATCCACCAATTTTAAGTTTAACATTTGGGAAAGCTTTCAATATTTCTGCCATGTTTACCAATTGCTCTTGGCTTGCAGGTTGTAAAGTTGCTTTTCCTGTATCAAACAACAATCTGTCAAAGTTAAACCAAGTTGTTTTATCAACCACTTTAGTATTGTCATTTACAAATTGGATCAATTGGCTTTCAATACCTCCTTCTTGAGCACCTACCAATTCAAATCCTGAGTTAAGCTTAAAGCTAAACAAATTGCCAACGGCTTCTCCCATTTTATTAAGCGCATCTGACGTAGCATCAACTGTCGATTCTACACCTTCTGTAACGGCAGATACGGTATCTTGGCTAGCATCGATAACCTTGTTACCACATCCTTTCGTACTCAACCAATACAATATTGCTGCGCCCAATAAAACAGGCAATAACCATTTCATCCAGCTATTACCACTAGTTGCACTCAAATTAGTATCGATTTTGGGCATCTCAAAGTTTCCGAAATTCATTAAAGAACCTAGACCTACCGGTAATGCTGCATTCACAAAGTTCCTTTGACCCATCAATAAATCGGTAAGGCCTGACAATCCTTTTCCTTGAATTTGTTTTCCAATCAAACTCATCAAAAAAGGTGCTGCCATCTTCAACAATGAAGAAGTTGAACCACTCTTTAAGCCAGTAAGTCCTGAAATCAAGTCAATAACACCCGAAGATTTTTTTCCTAAAATCATATCGATGATACCACCGCCTGAATTCAAAATGCCATTAACACTAGCTTGGCCGCCTCCGAATACCTTTGAAATATCGCTTAATGCGCCTAAGTCTAATTTACCAATGATATCCATAAGACTTTGTGCTCCCGTAGGTGTCGAAGATTTTTGGATAACAGAACCTAATAAAGTAGGCATGATACTGCCTATTGCAGAAGTAACCGCTGTTTCCGATTCTCCTAAGAAGGAACTAGCTTCCTTTGCCAATTGACCAGTAATCTGATCTTTTACTATGTCTAACAAATTAATTGCCATTTTCTAATAAATGTTTTGAGGTGAAAAAATATAAACAACCCTATGACCATTTTAAAAAAGGCAAGTCACTATTATTTTTTTTGTGAAACCTTAATTTTTCCAAACAAGATGTTAACAATCAAAATAATATACATAATTATTGCTCTATCGTAGTTTTCACAGCTTGCTGAATAGCATCTTCAAAATGGGTCATCGACCCAAATTCGGTACGATAAGCCACTCCAAGCCCATATTTCTCTCGAAGTCCGGTAGTCGTAATATCAATATCGTATTTTCCGTATAACCGGATCTTAAGCTTTCTGTCTTTGGTCAGTCTAAATTCTAGTGCAAAATCGGGCAATACCTGATTGACATCTGTTCCTTGATATTGCAAAACATAATTCCCTCCGATATCTAATGACAAGCGATCATTTTTAAAGACGATTGTGTTTCGCACCGCTATCTCATCGGGTGCAAAATTACTACTGACTACACCGAAATTGTTATTTTTAAAGTTAACTCCGAAGTCCACACCTGAAATAACACCTTCATCGCCTACCATGGTATTAATCATATTAGTGATATACATAGACAGTTGACTAGACAAGAAATCACTTAATGTATTAATCCCGGCGGATTGAAATCCTGAAGCGCCGAAAATATCAGAGACTCGATTGGATTGGATAAATGAATTAAACACGATTAAGCCTAAAACCTGACCATTTAACTCTTGGTCATTTCCTTCTAGAATCTTTAGCTTATTGTCGGCATAATTAGCCAATTCTCCGGTTAGATTCGGGAATGAAAGCCCAAATTTAATGTCAGGATTAAATAAGGTTCCTCCTAGAAAGAGTTCTACATCAACCTCTGTATTTTGCCGTGCTAAATTCAATTGCGGGTCTAAATTTCCAACAAGATATTCCGATATGAATGGCTCCATTGCCGTTCTCGTTCGGTATTTTGCGGTAATATCTATACTTGCATTGACGGGATCTCCGGTCCATACGATACGCCCACCTCGTTCGACGATAAAGGGTTTAGCAACCGGAATCAGCGGTGCCGTGAATAGATATTGACCAGACTCTATTTCATAATCGCCAAACATTTCGAAGTCACCGCGTCGGGTGATGTCCATCTTGATATTGCCTCGACCTCTTCCCTTGATAACATCTCCTTTTTCTTCATCAAAAATCAAGCTCAATTCAGCTTCGGGAGTTATGGTAATCGTCAATTCTATATCAAGTCCTCCGGGAAGATGTTCGCGCTTTTGTCGATTCACATGAGAAGAATCTCGTTTTACAAACTTAATAAAACTTTGGCTTATGGCAGACTCGGAGTTTTCAATAGGCATGTAAAAGCGAGTTCCTGTAGCTGTAACCGCATTAATCTTTATGTCCACTTGTTCGAAAAGACCTTTAAATACTGCATTTACTTGGCCGATTCCGTAACCATAATAATCCGGATTGTCCGATTTTGTCGTATTTAACACCACGACATTTTGGCCGGACAAGGTTGCATTGACACCAAAAGCTCTAAACAAATTATGGAAAAGACCACCTCGGATAAGACCTTTATTACCATGAATATCTGTAATTTCCGCGCCATCCAAACTAATTTCTGTATTGGAGATTCGCAATTTTTGCTTGTCAAAAAAATAAGTACCTCCCGTATAAATCACAGTTGTTTTACCTTTATTGACAACACCTTCTCCACTGAGTTTCAAATCTGAAGTTGGGCCGCCAAAAGTAATATCCGCATCTATGAGTCCTTCGGTGTCCCGAATCCCATCTTTAAGCAAGTAGCCAACGATCTTCAATGGTGCTTCTCTCAACTTAATCCTTGAATCCACCACCTTATTGACATCATCGAAAGTACCAATGATACCAATAAAGTCACCAATATTGGCCGTTACCTTAAATGGATTTTTATCTGATTTAGATACATCGAGGTAGATGGCTCCATACGATTCTTTATTGATAGTCAACGCAGGTGTACTTATATAAGCGGATACTTCCTTACTTTCAATAAAAGCATCTTGAATTTTTGCTGATATCGTGGTTAGACCGCCGAAATGCAAATTTTCATAACCGGATAAAGCATTAATTAGGTTTAAGTCAAAATTTACCAAATCTAGGCCGACACCTCTATGATTATTAAAATCATTGAATTCGATCATCCTAAAGCCATCGGACAAGACGACATCATCAAGCCGGATGTATTCTTTTCCAAACTCGATGAGGTTTTGTGGATTTAATTCCCATTTTTTACCTAAAAACACGAGTAGGTTCTCTTTCATTTTCAACCGATAGCCTTTATCTATAGTCGTTAGAACACCGCCAATATCCAGATTTTCGAGGGTATCAATCACTTTTTCTGTCGCTAAAGAAAAGCTCAGGGTATCATTGACGATATTCGTCTCAATATCGATGGGGTTAAATTTTTTATTGATAGCAAAGGTTGTATCTACATGAACCAACACGTTTCCTGCCCTTTTATCAGAATTGACATAGAGTTGGATATTTTTAAAATATTCTTTTTCTAGTGAAAAGAAAGGGATATCGGCTGCGATCGTCAATTCGTTTTTATAGGTATCTAATTTCCCTTTCAATGTCAATTTGGAGAAATGGCTTCCCTTTAATCCCAATAGGCTTAAAAAGTTTTTACTATTATTAAGATTGATATTAAAATCAAATCCTTGGTCACCTGGAAGCTTTTCGATATCTTCCTTCCATGGCTTGGTCAATTGAGTGTAATTGGTATAAATGACTTTTTTGACAGACCGAATGACATTGGGCAAATCATAACTTCCCGAAAGATTAAAATAACCCAAGTCCGATTCTACGACGAGTTCATTGCCTTGAGTAGCCAATTCTCTAGAAGTCACCGTTAGCGAAGCTAAGTTATATAATGAATCCTGATATTTTAACTCAAAATTCTTCGTACTCAAGACACCAATAAAGTCATTGATATTAGAGCCAGAAAGGTTGATATTCATAGATTCAGCCTTAAAGCGCGCCGGTTTCTCAGACAAGTTTAAAGCATGTAAATCTATGTTGTGAATGTTTGATTTAAAATCGAGGAAAGCTTTTTTATTGACATATTCAAGATTTCCATCGAACACAAAATTTAGATTTGGATCTTCAGAACTCAGACTTCCTGAAAAGGTATTTTTATCAATTTCTCCCTTCAAATTAATCCCGGTATATTGATATTTCTTAAATTCAAGCGATTTGATCGAAGCTGAAAGGTCCGCTTGTACCGTATTGAGCGTAAATCCATGGCCCTTCTCAATCTTTGATTCAAAATTCACCAAGCCTAGATCCGGATTGTCACTCCAAACACCCAAATCAAAGGTATTGAGATTGAGTTTTCCACTAAACTTTTTAAGATTTTCGGTTATATCCAATTTCATGTCCAGCTCCGCAATCCCTATATCTGACTTTAACTTTCCGTAAGCAACAAAGTCCTCAAGGAAACCGTCAAAACGTCCGACAAAGTTTACATTTCCCAATTTCATAAAGTTAGGTGGAGGATTGAAGCTCGGAGCCAGCATTTTTAGCTTTTTGATGCTCGTACTGAACCTATCGAGTTTGATATTCAGCAGTGTATTGTCCGGATCCAATAAATCCCTTGTATTAAACGACCCTTTGATAATCGCTTTATCTCCAAGACTGATATTAACATCCCTACCTGCGAGATTATTAACACGACCGTAATACTTCCCGGACAAGCTGATAATCTCTTGGGATATATTTCGCACAAAGACATTTTTATCCAGGCTATGAACAAAATGCATCAAATCTTGGATGAGGATGGTGCTATTTTTAAATTCTGCATTAATATTCACTTCATGTGCAAAATCTTTAAATGCATCAAAATCATTATACGAAAACTTTAAATTGTCTTTGATGTGGGTCTTGCCCATATCGATCAAAAACGATCGCAATTCTGAGGCATTTGGGCCAATCAAAATAGAGTCTGCCTTGATATTATTGATAGAAAAACCAGTATTATCCTTGGCATTTAATGTTTCTAACCTTGCAAAAATATCCTTGTCATAAACATTGACATCTGTAATCAGCAAATTGATATTTTCATAATAAAAATTATTAAAGTCAAGATATCCTCCAGCATCTGTTTTTCTAGGCAAGAGTTGATTTGAAATTCCTAAATATCCGTTTTGAATGGCAAATTCTTTCAAAATCAGAGAAAGCGGTTGATTATAAACGATGTCACTCAATTCATCTTTAAGCTTTTCGATCTCATCGGCTTCATCTTGAATTAAAGGTTCTTCAAAGGTAATGGACTCAAATTTCGGATTATCTAAAATAACTTGGTTGATGACAAAATCTTTACAATCAAAATCGAGCATTTCGATATCTAGGGAACCACCTTTCAGAAATATAATATTCTCCTTTCCTTTATTTTCATCACGAATAACAACATGAATATCCGATAATTCTATCTCTCGAATGTTTATAAGAAATTCTTTGCTACTTTCTTCTTGATCAGATTTTCCTGATAAATCATCCAAAAAAGTTTGAATATTGGATTTGGATGCACCTTTGAGGGTAACGATATGAATGTGGAGATCCTTTATCCCGATATAACTGAGATCCAATTGATTTGAAAAAACAGAAAACAGATTTTTATACAGCGAGATATTCAAGCCTCCAATACTGGCAATGGTATCCTTATTGGCATCAAACAAAATAAAATCCTGAAGGATAATACCATCAAATGGACTGATTTTTATCCGCTTGGCGGTAATTTCAGTATTTGTCTTCTCAGAAATATATCCTGTTAGTTTAGCAATCAAAAAAGTTTGAACGGAAGAGAATTGTAATAGAAGCAATATCGAACCAATCAGGATTGCTATAGACCATACCAATCGCCGCATCCACGTCGTAATCGCAGATGTACGCTTGGGATCCATGTCGTCATGATGTGTTGGAGTTAACACGCTACTAAACCTATTTTGATGCTACTATAAAAGCCATAAAATTAATAAAATCATTGCTCATACAATTACTTTTAACAATTGATTAACCCATAAATATTTCATTTAAAAAAGTACATCTAAAATATCAGGGTATTCCCTTAGGTGATTACTTACAAGGAATCGTTTATTATTTAATGTTGATTTGCGGATTCGATGGAAGTAGTTTAAAGGTTTAAGGGTGTAAGTGGTTAAATTTAACTGTTCATTTTTGGATATGTTGAATTTGTCGAGTTGTAGTTTGGGTTTAAGGGTTTATTCGTTTAAAAGTTTAATTCGTAATTGATTTGTCTCAATTCGTAATTTTTAATTCGTATTTGATTTTTTGCTTATTCCACTATGTAAAATGGTAAAATTTTTTATTTTTCATCAAGAAACTTGTTAAAATTACACTAAAATTCAAATTATTTATATTTTTACCTTTCACTAACAAAACACCTTAATAAAACAATGAAGCAAGTTAACAGTATTTGGCGACGCAAATCGCTCAATTTATTACTAAGTGAAGCCTCTGCCGAAGGCCAAGGTTCCCTAAAAAGGACATTGAGCGCAACTTCTTTAGTAGCCTTAGGCATAGGCGCTATCATAGGAGCCGGATTATTTTCAATTACCGGAATAGCTGCAGCCAACTATGCTGGTCCGGGGATAGTTATATCATTTGTCATAGCGGCTGTGGGTTGTGGACTCGCCGGCTTATGTTATGCAGAGTTTTCGTCGATGATACCGGTTGCAGGAAGTGCCTATACCTATTCTTATGCCACGATGGGAGAATTTATTGCATGGATTATTGGTTGGGACTTGGTCTTAGAGTATGCCGTCGGTGCAGCTACTGTGGCATCAAGTTGGAGCGGATATCTATCCAAGCTATTAGCTAATTATGGAGTTGCCTTTCCAGATACCCTATTGAAAACACCATTTGACGGTGGATTCTTAAATCTTCCTGCTGTTTTTATCGTTATACTCATGTCTTTAGTATTGATTAAGGGCACAAGCGAATCAGCCTTCGTCAATGCCATCATTGTTTTTCTAAAAGTGGCGATAGTTATCGTCTTTATTATCATCGGATTTAATTATATACGTCCTGAAAATCTTCAACCATTTATCCCTGAAAACCAAGGTAAATTTGGAGAATTTGGCTGGACCGGGATTATTAGAGCGGCAGCGGTTGTCTTTTTTGCCTACATAGGTTTTGATGCCGTATCGACGGCTGCACAAGAAACTAAAGATCCCAAGCGTGCCATGCCTATCGGAATTCTAGGTTCGCTATTGGTTTGTACGATTCTCTACATTTTATTTGCCTATGTGATGACCGGAGTTACGCATTATACCAATTTTAAAAATAGCGAATTGGCACCAGTAGCTGAAGCCATCAACTGGATGGGTCCTATCATCAATGGTGTTCCTCAACCGGATTATCCATGGCTGAATACAGCCATAATCGTGGCCATCCTTTTGGGATATTCTTCCGTCATCCTCGTGATGCTTCTAGGTCAAAGTCGTGTGTTTTATTCGATGAGTATGGATGGATTGTTGCCGAAGATCTTTTCGCAAATTCATAAAAAGCACCGTACGCCATATAAATCAAACTTACTCTTTATGGGTTTTGTAAGTATGTTTGCCGCTTTTGTTCCTGGAAGGGTTGTTGGAGAAATGACAAGTATCGGCACCTTGTTTGCTTTCATTCTCGTCTGTGCAGGCGTGATCGTATTGAGATATACCATGAAGGATGCTCCAAGAGCTTTCCGAGTGCCATTAGTTCCGCTTGTTCCGGTCTTAGGAATTTTGGTTTGTTTAGGGATGATGGTCTTTTTACCTTTTGACACTTGGATACGATTATTGGTATGGATGCTTATTGGTATGGATATTTATAGAATCTATGGCTATAAAATGAGTGCGCTCAACGATGGTACGATTAGACGCAAAGATATCAACATTATCAATCTAAGTATTTTAGCTTTATCCGTCTTATTAATTATATTAGCTTTTGCGCATCATTTGTCTTCTGATGGTGGTGATCAAGATGCTTCCTTATTTTACTTTTCGATATTCTTTGGGTTTGCTCACTTGTTATACTTGGCCTATAACCAACTGACACACAAAACAAGTCAAAGCTAATCCTACCAACAAATCATAGGAGAAATAACTCAAAAAAAATAACCATGATCCAAAGATCATGGTTATTTTTTTACCTCAATAGTTCATCTAATTTTTTACAAAAATCTCAGCCTACCCTATCGGAAAATATATTTTTATTTCTTGCCAAATCGCACTTGAATAATTTTAACTAACATAGGCATCACCGATACCAAGACAATTCCCAAAATAATCTTTTCCAAATTGTTTTCTACAAAAGGAACAAGTCCAAGGAAATATCCGGCCAAACTAATACTTACCACCCACAATAGGCCGCCAAAAATATCATAAGGAAGAAAAACATTATACTTCATCTTACCGATTCCGGATGCAAAGGGTGTTATCGTCCGAACTATAGGCATAAACCGTGCAATAATGATGGTTTTGACACCATATTTCTCAAAGTAATTTTGCACTTCATCCAGCCATTCTTGCTTGACAACGGGCTTGCCTCTAAACTTAACGGCCAGCATTTTTTCACTCGAATACCTCCCAATAAAATAATTGACATTATCTCCTGCGATGGCAGCTATGGAAAGCAGAATAATGAGGATATATATGTTCAAACCCGAATCTTGAGCACACATCAATCCAGCCGTAAATAACAAGGAATCACCAGGTAAAAAAGGCATTAGAACTAGACCGGTTTCTACAAAAATAATGAGAAACATGATCGCATACACATAGACTCCATAATCCCTAAATAACTGTAATAGGACTTCCTTTGTGTTGGTAAGCAATTCAAATAAAAAATAGATGAAATCCATTGTATTAACATTCAACTTGTGAGACTATATCAAAACCGATCTAGCCAATTTATTTATAAATTTTGATCCATCAGTTGGCTATCAACTGAGGAGCATCAATGCATTCTATCGCCGCGATAAGCTCGATTGCTCATAATCTCGGCCTCGAATTCGAGCATTTCTTGCCATCGCTTCTTTACTTCATCGGCAGGTGCATATTTTTTTGCTAAGTCCAAAAACGTCCGATAATGACCGGCTTCTGAAACCATAAACTCGTGATAGAAAGATTTTAAATTTTCATCCGAGATGTGTAATGACAATAATCGAAACCGTTCGCAACTACGTGCTTCTATCATTGCTGAGATGAGCAACTTATCCATGAGTCTATCTTCTTCTCTCCCACCCTGACGCTGAAATTTCATCAACTCTGCCACATAATCATCTGACCTATTAGGCCCAAATTCGTACCCACGCTTTTGAAGCTCTTTCAAAACCTTTCGGAAATGTCCCCATTCCTCCGCGACAATAGGCGTCACTTCTTCTACCAATTCTTTGCGATCCGGATATTTAACAATCAAGGAGATACAAGTCGAAGCTGCCTTTTGTTCGCAATAGGCATGATCAATAAGAATCTCATCAATGGTCTTTTCCGCAATATTTACCCAATAAGGATCGGTCGCCAACTTTAAGCCTAGCATAAATATTTTAATTTTTTATTGAATGGATTGCAAACAGTTAAATAACTGCATGACTGCATCCACGTTATAAATATCATACATTTCAAATCCCGAAGACCACATAATACCTAAACTATCAATAGGCATTCTCCTTAACGGATCCAAGTCTTCTGACATGACAGGAAATAGTCCTGAATAGATCGCATTTCCTGTATAATTTTCTATTTCAAATCGGATGTCCTCTTCTGCATACAAATTAACATTAGTATTATTTATAAGACGAAACCGCAACATACTGCCTTTGGGAATATACCCATAGTTTTTAGCAGCATCTCGAGAAATGATATGGACAGTCAGTCGAAGATAAATGCGTTTATCCTTCTGCACTAAAGAGACGTCTGTTTCCATCAATTCTCGCTCCTTAAAATATTGTTTAAGCTGCGGCGATGTATAGGTAAAAATGGGAAGGCTCGATAATTCTATATGCCGCTTTTCTTTAACGCCATCAAGTATAGCATATCTACAATCCGCAACTTCTACTTTATCCTCAACTTTTCGGACATTTTTATTTTCCGCAGCTGTTGCATTGGTTTCCTTCATTTCTGCTTGGATCTCAACATCCAACTCATTAGCAGCAACCAGTATCATCTCCCTTTGTTTTTTAACTGAATAACTCGGGATTTGCTTGATTTGATCAACCATCTTACTGATAGCCGTATATTCCTTTGTATCCTTTTTTTGTTGATCCGTGAGCTTTTTATAGATAGATTTAAGCTGCTCCATCTTTTCTTGGTTGCCTTCACTTTGGATTTTAGAAATTGCAGCCATACACTTGGATATATTCAATTCAGTGCGATAATTATTACCGAAGGCTACACGCTCTCGCTCCTCAGCTACCTCCAAGAGCAAGGCAATATTCTCTTTAAAAGGCGAATGTTTAAAATCAATCGCGGATGATGATTCGGTTTCCAATTCATCATTTTTAACCCAGACGCCATCATCTACGAGTATGATATGTTGTCCGGATGTCGTATTTGCTGTGACTTGGGCGACCAAATCAAAACTCCACAATACGAAAAGAAAACTTATACATTGTATTATCCTCATTGCAACTTCCAAGGTATCGAACGGCAAAGATAAATCAATTTCCACTTAAATTATAATAACTTGCTCAATTCCACAACCTCATTGATCGATAAAAACCCAAGTTTTACAGTAGGTGTAACCACTTTCATCAAAAACTTGGCCAGATAAGAAACTAATTCTATCCTTTTAGTTGTTTTATATTTGTACCATTAAACAATAATAATCTTTATGACAGATTACGAAAAAAATAATCGTGACGATATGTCAGATGCTATCATCAAAAAGCATATTACTTGGTCTATGGGTGCGGGGTTTATTCCTGTACCCTTTGCAGATATGATCGCTGTAAGTGCCGTCCAATTAGATATGATTCGCCAACTCAGCAAGGTTTTTGGAATAGATTTTAAGCAAACAGAAGGCAAGGCAATTATATCCGCATTAACAAGTTCAGGAGTAGCCAGATTAGGCGCAAGAGCAGTCAAATTCATACCCGGTGTTGGTTCCATTCTAGGTGGCGTTACGATGTCCGTACTTTCGGGAGCTTCTACCTATGCTCTAGGAGAAGTATTCAAAAAACACTTTGCAACAGGAGGAACATTTCTAGACTTTGATACCGAAAGACTTAAAAGGTATTACAATGAAAAATTTGAAAAAGGAAAAGAAGTTGCCGAACAAATGCAGGAAGCACAAGACACGCCCGTTGCCGGCAATCCGACCATCGATGCCATTGATAAAATCAAGGAACTCGCTGAAATGAAAAATGCTGGTATATTGACCGAAGATGAATTTGCCAGCATGAAAAAGAAAATTCTTGAAGATGAATTTTAGTTCAATCAAAAAGTAGTAACCTATCTGCAATCTTATTATGACGCTCGTGCAAATATTAACATTTGCACTGATAAACAATTGTCATATAAATACAAAAAAGAAAGAAAATTGTAATTTTGTAACATGGAATTTTACAGGGTTATCATTTTACTTTTAGCAATAGCAATTGGGCTGTATCCTATTGCCACAAAATTTAAAAAACCTTATCCAATTTTATTGCTTGTAGTAGGAATTGGAGTTGGCTTTTTTCCGCATTTTGAAAATATAGATATTAATCCTGAAATCATATTTCTTATTTTTTTGCCGCCTTTTCTTTACGATGCTGCCTATAATATTTCCTTCAAAGAATTTAAACGCAACATATCGGTAATTTCAACCTTGGCATTCGCTTTGGTCTTTATTACAACATCTGTAATTGCCATTGCTGTCCACTTTATTTTAGGTTTAGATTGGGCGCTATCGTTTATTTTAGGAGCAATACTTTCACCACCAGATGCTATTGCAGCCACAGGTGTAACCAAAAATCTGCATTTGCCACATCGAACCAACACCATTTTAGAAGGGGAGAGTTTAATCAATGACGCATCAGCTTTGGTAGCTTTAAAATTTGCTATGGCAGCCGTTGCTGGAAGTCAATTTATTTTTTGGAAAGCAGGACTTGTCTTTTTCACTACACTTCTTGGTGGTGCCGCTTTAGGTTGGATTTTAGCACGATTTTTTGTTTTTATAGCCAAAAAACTTACAGACAAAGATGTTATTGTTTCTCTTAATTTATTATTGCCTTTTGCCTTATACATCTTGTCAGAAGAATTAAGTGTATCCGGCGTAATTGCTGTTGTGATGTATGGTTTAACAATTTCACAAAACAAGAACAAGCTACCCGAAAAAAGTATTGCTCAATCAAAATCAGTTTTAGATACCACTGTCTTTATACTTAGCGGACTGATTTTTATTTTAATAGGACTGGAATTTCCACACGTCTTAAAAAACATTCCTGAAAATCAATTTTTACCCTTAATTAGCGTTGCATTCCTAATTTTTCTTGTGGCATTATTGACGAGAATGATGATTATTTTCTATTACAAATCCTATACCCAAAAACGAATTATTCGCTTTAGCAATAGATTTTCCAATATGGACGAAAAGAAAACACAGCAATTAGACAAACGATTTGGTAAAGGCGGATCATTCAAAGAACGTTTAGAATACTATAAATCATTACTATTAACAAACAAAGAAGCATTTGTAATTGGATGGTCAGGAATGAGAGGCATCGTTTCTTTGGCGGCTGCATTAGGATTACCACTTTTGATAGCTGACGGTAGCAGTTTCCCAAAACGGGACACGCTAATTTTCCTTACCGTAACAGTTGTAATAATAATGTTGATTATTCAAGGAATGGGTTTACCTTCTATCGTGAAAAAATTGAAGTTTAGAGAAAAATGATGTATTATCAAAATAGACATATCACGACAGATAAACTACACGTGAACAGGACGGCAGCATTTCTAGTCTTTCCTATATACATTTATAACAAATCGATTTGAATGCTGAATACATGAATCGAGTTCTAAACTACGGCTTTTATCCGGCCCATCCTTCTCGATCCAGGCTCCGATACTGAATAGCTTCCGCAAGATGTTCGATCTTAATATCTGGACTTCCCGCCAAATCTGCGGCTGTTCGAGCTACTTTTAGAATTCGATCATAAGCCCGAGCAGATAATTGCAATCGCGTCATGGCTGTTTTTAGAAGGTTGGTACCCGCAGGAGTTAAGACACACACATCTCGAACCATCCGACTCGGCATATGTGCATTATTAAAGATGCCTTCATGATCTTTAAACCTTTCTTCTTGGATGGCTCTTGCTCTGACGACGCGATCCACAATAACGGAACTAGGCTCTGCAGTATATTCGACGCTGGATAACTCATCATAGGATACAGGCGTTACTTCGACATGGAGGTCTATCCTATCCAGAAGCGGTCCAGATATTTTGGTTAGGTATTTCTTTACAACGCCCGGACCACAAACACATTCTTTTTCGGGATGGTTATAATATCCGCAAGGACATGGATTCATGGAGGCAATGAGCATGAAACTCGCCGGATAATCCACCGAAACCTTTGCTCTAGAGATCGTCACTTTTCGCTCTTCCATGGGTTGCCGCATAACTTCCAAAACCTGGCGCTTAAACTCGGGCAACTCGTCCAAAAACAAAACGCCATTGTGAGCCAAAGATATTTCGCCGGGATTGGGATTAGAACCACCACCGACCAAGGCTACATCACTAATCGTATGATGCGGTGCTCGAAAAGGCCGTTCTGTCACCAAAGAAGAGTTCTTCCCTAAGACACCCGCTACTGAATGAATCTTAGTCGTCTCGAGTGCTTCATACAAATTGAGCGGAGGTAGAATCGTTGGCAATCTTCGCGCCAGCATGGTCTTACCTGCTCCGGGAGGACCGATCAAGATAACATTATGCCCACCGGCTGCCGCCAATTCTAAGGCACGCTTTATATTTTCCTGTCCTTTTACATCGCTAAAATCAATCGCATATTGATTGCTGGAATCCGTAAAGACCTCACGTGTATCATAGGATAAAGGTTCCATCTCAATATCCCCATTAATCAAGTCAATGGCTTCCTTCATATTAGAAATGCCATAGACTTCCAACTCATTGACGATGGCTGCTTCTCGAGCGTTGTCCTTTGGAAGTATAAATGCTTTAAAGCCTTCTCTTCTAGCTTGTATGGCAATAGGCAATGCTCCTTTTATAGGTCGTAATTCGCCATCTAAAGCGACCTCACCCATAAAAATAAACTTATCCAGATCGTCTGTTTTCAATTGTCCGGTTGAGGCAAGGATGCCCATTGCAATAGGTAAATCATACGCAGATCCTTCTTTACGGATGTCCGCCGGTGCCAGATTAACCACAAGTTTAACGCGCGGCAAACTAAATCCAATGTTTTTGATAGCCGCTTCGATTCGTTGCCAGCCTTCCTTGACCGCATTATCGGGTAAACCTACTAGAAAATAACCTTGCTTGCCCATAGCTACCGTACCTCCGGCATTGACTTCTACCGTTATCGTTTGTGCTTCCACACCATGAACAGCTCCTGCATATGTTTTAGTCAGCATCCGTTTCTCATTTATTAAGGTAAAGATAATCATATTTCTTTACTCCATACCCAAATCCATATAAAATTATTTCTATGATTTTCTATTTCGTAAGCAAATTGATGATATCAATCTACTTGATTTGGGTACAATATAGCCAATGGATGCCGCCTATAGCAAGGTTACCATCCATCTCAAAAAACAAAACTACCTACTACAAAAAAAAAAGCAGGCTCTGCGTACAAAACCTGCTTAATCATATTCAATTGTTATAGATTATACTATTCTTTTTATTCTGCTACAGCCAACTCATCCACAGGTAGTGGTCGCGGCCCAATTAATCGCTCAACGTCTGACTTCAACAATACTTCCTTATCTAGTAAGGTTTGAGCCAATAAATTTAATTCATGTCTTTTCTCTGTCAACAACTCTTGAGCGCGTTGATATTGCTCTTCCACCAAATTACGGACCTCTTCATCTATCAATTTAGCGGTCTCGTTGGAATATGGTTTATTAAACTGATCCTGAGACATGGCATAAAACGATACATTTCCTACCTTTTTATTCATACCATAGACCGTAACCATACCATAAGCCATCTTAGTTACTTGATCTAAGTCGTTTTGAGCCCCTGTTGAGATTTTATCAAAAACTACTTTTTCCGCAGCTCGACCTCCTAAAGTCATACACATTCTGTCGAGCAGTTGTTCTGTACGAATGATGTACTCTTCTTTAGGTAGATATTGTGCATAACCGAGCGTACCCATACCTCGAGGCACAATCGTTACTTTGACCAATGGGCTGGCATGCTCTAGAAACCATCCACAAATAGCGTGTCCCGCCTCGTGATAAGCGATGATTTCTTTTTCTCCCGGAGATATCAACTTGTGTTTCTTTTCTAATCCTCCGATTACACGATCTAGCGCATAGTAGAAATCATCCAAGCCAACTTCATTTTTATTTCTTCTTGCAGCCACTAGAGCAGCTTCATTACATATATTGGCAATGTCGGCACCGGCAAATCCCGGTGTCATTTCAGCGAGGATTTGCGCATCAATGTCTTTACCGATCTTGATGCCTCTGAGGTGTACTTTAAATATTTCCTCTCGACCTATGATATCCGGTGGATCAATACCTATCTGTCGGTCAAATCGTCCAGGTCTTAGCAAAGCGGTATCTAGGATATCAGGTCTGTTGGTCGCAGCCATCAGGATAACGCCCTTATCGGTGCTAAAACCATCCATTTCTACCAACAATTGGTTCAACGTATTTTCTCTTTCGTCATTTCCACCTTGGATTGCATTACGACCTCGCGCACGACCTATGGCGTCAATTTCATCGATAAACACGATACAAGGCGCTTTTTCTCTAGCTTGTTTAAACAAATCCCGTACTCTTGACGCTCCAACACCCACAAACATCTCCACAAAATCTGAACCTGAAATCGAGAAAAATGGCACACCAGCTTCACCTGCTACGGCTTTAGCCAATAACGTTTTACCGGTACCTGGAGGGCCTACTAAAAGCACACCTTTGGGAATTTTACCGCCTAAGGCTGTATATTTCTTAGGGTTTTTCAAGAAATCAACGACTTCCATGACTTCTACTTTGGCTTCTTGAAGACCGGCTACATCTTCAAAAGTAACATTCACCTTGGTGTTTTGATCAAAGAGCGTCGCTTTGGATTTTCCAATATTGAATATCTGACCACCTAAACCACCGCCAGACTCTCCACTTACTCTTCTCATCAAGAAAAGCCATATAAAAATCAACAATGCAAATGGAAGAATCCAACTCAAAATCTGACCTACATAGTTAGTTTCGGTTTTAACCGTATATTTAACTAAGTGGCCTTCATCTTTATATTCCTTTAAACTTTTTTCAAAGTTTCCAATATCGCCTATGGTAAATTTAAAATGAGGATTATATCCGTACATATGACTCTCCTTGAGCTTCGGATAATTTTCGTCAATGACTTCCTTCTTCAGATATACATTGACCAACTTTTCGTTGATAATTTCGATTTTATCAACTTCGTCCTTTTGTACCATTTCTTCAAAAGTATAGATATCAATCGATTCTATACCTGAATTCATATTCAAATAAAGATTAACGCCTATAATTCCAAGCACAATCAATCCATATATCCAATATGAATTCATCCTAAATTTAGGAGGAATGTTGTTGTTATTATTATTATTTTCTTGCTTATTGTCCATCTATTCTAATTTCCTAACCTTATATAAACATTAATTATTGTAAGTAGTTCCCGGTATATAATTATTCGTTGGGATATTCCGTAATCTCTGCATCGCCCCAAAGTTCTTCTATCTCATAAAACAGTCTGGTTTCAGGATAAAATACATGAACTACCGTATCAAAATAATCCAGCAACACCCATTTTGCACCTAAAAGTCCTTCCACATGATTTGGGCGTATATCGAGTTCTTG
This sequence comes from Chitinophagales bacterium, assembly GCA_026928325.1. Lineage (GTDB taxonomy): Bacteria > Bacteroidota > Bacteroidia > Chitinophagales > Saprospiraceae > OLB9. The sequence goes on from JAIXKS010000064.1 coordinate 51,399, forward strand.
GTATAACTTTCGATTTACATTTTCCGCTATCGCTTTAATCTGTGTCACAGAATCTCCTTCACAAATTATAAAAAACGAAGCAGGTGCATCATCTATCTTTCGCAAATCAAGCTTTACAATATTTTTGCCTTTTATATCTTGAATGGCATCGACAATCCAATGGTTTAACGTTTGAATATCTTCTTTTACGGTTTGAATCACAAAATATTTTTTAGCTGATATCGAATTATTAATTAATATTGCATCATCAAGACAAAAGTTAAACTAAAATGGTCATTATGTTCTTTTATTGGTTAAGGCTATAGCCAATGCAAACCAAGCGTTTGACGCCCCATTAGCCCATAAATACTAAAAAAAGAACAACCTTTTATTCATTTCATTATCCAATAGCACAATAATACGGCACAAAGATAACAAAACAAGTTTATATGCAACCATATCGAGCCTCATTCACCGGTAAAAATGTCGTCTTCTTACCTCAAACGCATTCTACCAATACGGATGCTCTAGAATTAATATCAAAAAGTAATCCACCTGATGGAACTTGTATAAAAACGGACTTTCAGACAGCCGGCAAAGGACAAATTGGCAGAACTTGGAATAGTGAATCTGGTAAAAACCTTTTAATGTCATTCATCTTCTACCCAAAACAACTCCAAGCTATCGATCAATTTTACATGAATATGGCCGTAAGTTTGGCACTAACCGGTACATTGGCGACCTTGGATATCCCGGTAAAAATCAAATGGCCCAATGATATCTATTGGGAAAATAAAAAAATGACCGGTATCCTCATACAAAACACCATCATGGGCTCCACTATAAAAGCTTCAATCGTCGGCATCGGGCTTAATGTAAATCAAATGACATTTCCATCCGAAATTCCTAATCCCATATCTATGGCTCAAATCACCGGTCAAAATTATAACCTTGACGATGTCTTTGATTTACTCTGTGATCATTTGGAATATTACTATATGATACTCAATGCCAAAAAGCACCAACATTTGAGTAAACTCTACCACAATCATTTATATCTATTGAACCAAAAAGCACAGTATCAAGAACCCAATCAAGCACCCTACCACGGATATATACGCGGTGTTGACCAACTAGGCAAATTAATGATCGAAAATGAAAGTGGAAGCATTAAGTCCTATATGTTTAAAGAAGTGCGTTATGTCCTAGAGCATTAATCGTTATTCTAAAGACAATTAATCATGCTAATTATTGCAACAACAGCCAAGCAGCGACCAAAATTGCGATAATCGATATCCCGATAGTCCAATATTTTTTTGGCAATTTCAAATAATGCATCAAGATATAGCCTAGAACCAAGGCACCACTCACTATCATCACCTGCCCTACTTCAACACCAATATTAAAGGCAAACAAAGGCTTGATGATTTCTTGCGATTTGCCCATGATAGCCCTAAAATAATTAGAAAAACCCAATCCGTGAATCAAACCAAAAAAAAGTGCTAAAAAGTAATTGAATCTAACATTGCGCTCAGATGGCTGATTGCGCATTACGGTTACAATATTAAAAACGCCCGTAAGTATGATCGTAATTGGTATCAACATTTCAATCAAATCAGCATCTATCCGTACAATATCTAATGCTGACAATGCCAAAGTTAGACTATGGCCAATGGTAAATGCCGTAACAAGTACCAAAATCTTCTTCCATTCGCTGAGACTATATAAAGCGCAAAGTACCGTCACAAAGAGGATGTGATCAAAGCCATTGGGATCCAAAATATGCTCAATACCCAGATTAAAAAAATCGTAAAACATATTTTAATTAATTTTTTTTACAAATAGTCAATAAATTTCGTTGCTTGACTAAGCTCAATTTACCTAACAAGATATCATCCACACCACGCTTAAAATCAATATTGGCTTACAGCAACCCACCCAATCACGCCGTAACATCTCGCTCTACAATACCTCTCACGATAAGATATTGCGCCAACATATACGTCACCATAACGACAAGGCCACTATGATCACTTTCGATAACACCAAATTTTGAAAGGCCCAACCATGCATCCGATGTCAAAAATAAAAGCGCACCTGCGACTACTTCTCGATACCAAACCGTACCTTTTTTTCTCAACCAAGCGAAACCCACCATAGTGGTAATTGCCAACATATAAATAAAAACAGGCCACATCAAGCTTCCTAGACTACCGGCTACCCAAGTAAAAAAGATGATTCCTATCCCATAAATCACCGACATCGGTATCCAATCCCGCTTCCAATAAAAATCCACATCCTTTAAAAATTCGACACTATAAAGGATTTGCATCAATAAAAAACTTCCAAGGCCGATTGCAAAAAAGACTTCATTATTGACCATCAAAAAAATATCTCCCATCAAAGCGAATACCATACCCAACATAAATATAGGCGATTGGTTAATGACATTTCCTATATAAAAGCCCAGCAAACTACCTAATATCATCGGTTTTGCTACCATGCGATAGTCCGTAATAACATAGAGCACAATAATATTGGCGATGAAAATCAACAAATAAAATATCGTAAAATATTTATATCGTTTCAACAAATCATTCATGTCAAGTCAGGTTTTATGGCTGCAAATATAGGATATCTTTTGACTAAATCAGGATGAAAATCACATTTTTACGCATTGACCACGGCTTAAAGATCCTTAAATTATTCCTAGTCAATTTTTAAATTAAAATATTGATTATCCTATTGGAATCCAATACCTATACTTAGTTTGATGCTTTAGCCATGAAAAAGCATTCCGTTAGGAATGTATCGCATGGAAAAATATCCATGTAAAAACGACTTGCTCGCTGTTAGGTGTGCATCCAACACAAAAAGTCATAGGTAGGAAGCCTACAGTAAGCAAAAGCGAGATCACTTTACTTTTACCGAGTGGAAATCCCTCCAAGATATTAAAACGGATTAATGGAATTTGAAAATCTATCATAAAGGCAATTAAAATCGATAAAATCTCTCACAATGTACTAGATGACAATCAGTAAGTTAAGTGAATTCTATCCAATTCTAATAAAACATTTTGTCCTTCAGAGAAAAGCGATAAATTTTTAAAATTCATTGGATAACAAGGAATCAAAATAATAATCTTTCACATATTTTACGCCATTAACATGATATTAAGCTAACAACCGTTACACCATTTTAATTTTTAACTAAATTTGTGACTTATAATATCATAGCCTTATGTTTCGCATCCAATACTATATCCTCTCGATCCTCTTCATAGGAAGTTTTCTTTCTTGTAAGAACCCACCGGTGAATACCGAAAGTACAATCCATATTCGCCTCAAAAAAGATCCCGATCGGCTTCATCCTTTGGTTTTCCCCAATCCTATAGCCCGAGAAGTGTATCAATACATCCACGTGTCGCCAGCCGATTATAATCCCAATACCTTACAACTCGAACCTATACTCATTAAAGAGGTGCCAAGAGAAATGGTCTTAGATACAGGAATGTATGCAGGTGGCATTGCCTTTGATATCGAATTTAGGGAAGACGCACGCTGGGATAATGGAAGTCCAATCACAAGCAAAGACTATATTTTTACGATGAAAGCTATCAATCTTCCGCTAACTGATGCCGGAAATTATCGGAGTTTCACAGAGAATATAACAGACATCATTGCCGACCCAAACAATGAACGAAAATGTACCATTATTTTTGACCATGCGTATATGCTAGCCTTAGAGACCGCTGTCAATATCGAATTATACCCACAATATTTTTACGACAGCCTCAATATCTTAGGGAGCTATACTTTTAAAGATTTCAATGCTAAAAACGACGAAGCAATAAAAAAAGACAGTATGCTTCAGCAATTTGCCACAAGTTTTAATTCGGGTGTTTTTTCTCGGGATAAAATATCTGGTGCTGGTCCTTATCAATTCGTCTCTTGGACTGCTGACCAACATATCGTATTGCAAAAAAAGGAAAACTATTGGGCCTCAAATTCGACCATTCCCAGCTTGATGCAAGGTCCGGATAAGATGATTTTTCACATCATACCGGATGAAGTCACTGCGTTGGCTCAATTGAGAACCGGAAATATAGACATCATCAACGAGGTCACTGCTGCTGCCTATTCTGAATTAGAAAATAATCCGGATCTAAGCCCTAAATTTAGTTTTTTTCATCCGGCATTAATTAAGCAATATTATATCCTACTCAATAATAACGATGCCATCCTCCAGGACGTCCAAGTCAGGAAAGCATTGGCGCATTTGGTGGATATCCATAGCATCATCAACAACTTTGAAAATGGAAAAGCCATCCAATCCGTAGGCCCGATTCATCCTCTAAAACGAACCTTTAATTCAGAATTAGCGCCTATCATTTTTAACATTGATACTGCAAAGGCCTTGTTGGAAGCAGCAGGGTGGATAGACTATGATAACGACGGCTTTAGAGAGAAGGAAAGCCCTACAAAAATGACTAAATTGCAAATAGAAATATTGATAACCGGCCAAGAATTAGGCAGAAATATAGCCATATTGCTTCAAGAAAATGCCCGAAAAGCCGGCATTGACCTCAAAATAACGGAAAAGGACATGAAACTAATCCGTGCTGAAAACGTTAGAACCAGAAAATTCCAAATGATTCCATCTATCCTTTCTCAAGACTTGCAAATGTGGGATGATATGTCCAGATGGCATTCCTCCAACAATACTCCGGAAGGCAACAATGAAATCGGATACAATAATGCGGAAGTAGATGCGCTCTTGGATCAAATACCAGAGACAAAAGACGAACAACAAAGGATTGTCCTCTATAAAAAAATCCAAGAACATATCTATCAAGATCAAGCTTGTATATTTTTATATGCTCCGGAGGAGCGACTCATCATTTCAAATACATGGAAGGCTTCGGCGACACCCAAAAGACCTGGGTATCTGGCCAATACTTTTCAATATGTAGGTGTTCCTGTTAACTAAAAGTGAGATATGTTCCTTTTTTTACTCAAAAGAATTCTTTTATTCATTCCTACCTTGGGTTTGGTTGCAGTAATTGCGTTCTTTTTGAGTAAATTGGTCCCAGGGGATCCTGCGGATGCACTCCTGACCATGCAAGGCATCACGCCAGACAATCCTCGAGCCAATCAAGAATACAAACGACATTATGAAGCTTTGCATCTCAATAAGCCGTTATTTTATTGCTCTATAAAACCTGATTTTTATCCGCATAATATAGCGGCTCTTAGCGATAAAGATTGGAGAAATACGACCCAAGCCTTATTGCAACAAAAAATTCCATATATCTATATTCAAAAATATCTGGAGGTTCGTACCTCTTTTTTAGGAATATTGGAGGAGCATCCGGAAGAAAAAACAATATGGTTGGACTGGATGAATGCGGTGCGATTCGAAAATGATATGCAGCAATTATCACATCTTACTACAAAGCCAAAACCGGATACAACGTCACTTCTTGCCCAAGCAGAGCAGCTCACAATAGCTATACAAGACATGCAAACGCATCAACGAAAAAGATACTATCCTGTATTGCACTGGCATGGTACTTCCAATCAGTTCCATTATTGGATTGCGAACATGGTGCAGGGTGATTTCGGTATATCCTTTAAAGATGGTAGATCCGTACTCCCAAAAATAAAAACCGCCCTTAGTTGGACACTGCTCCTTACACTTTTAAGTCTATTGATTTCAGTTATGATCTCTGTCCCTTTAGGAATGTGGTCAGCCATAAAACAAGGCACGTTTTGGGACAAAATCAATCAAGTAATCTGGCTTATCTTCTATGCTATGCCCGTTTTTTGGTTGGCCTCGATGCTTATTATTTACTTTACCTCAGACCATTACGGAAGTTGGCTGCATATATTTCCGACACCCGGTATTTGGTACATTCCCGAAGGGCAATCTATTATCGCAACCTTCATGCAATATAGTCATCAACTTATTTTACCTCTAATATGCCTAGTAGCTAATGACATCGCACCCTTGAGTACGCTAGTTCGCAATAATATTTTAGAACAACAATCCAAAGGCTATGTGTTGATGGCTTACGCCAAAGGTTTAAATGCTAAGAAGACATTGATGCATCACATCATGCCGAATGTTTTACTACCCATCATTACCATTATCGGTGGAAGATTGATAGCCGGCATTTCTGGAGCATTAATCATAGAGGTGATATTCAACATCCCGGGCATGGGTAGATTGATGTACGAAAGCATTTATGCAGCAGATTGGAATGTAGTTTTTGGTATATTGATGATTTTGGCAGTTGTATCCATGATTGTCCTTACCATAAGTGATGTGCTTTACGCTTGGGCAGATCCAAGAATTCAAACCAAATTGAGTAAGACATGAAAAAATCGAATGTACGATATCGGCTGTCCTTGGGTTTGGTTCTTTTCTACATTGGAATCGCGATTTTCGCACCGTTTATTGCAGGTGAAAAGCCGATATTCTGCCTCCATGAAAACCGTTGTATTTATCCGATGATACCCTATTCGCCTACATCGACACATTTCGATCAATATCCTTCTCTTAGTCCATTGAGCGACCAAGGCAAGGTTTCACTTCGAGAAAAGCACTGGTTGGGTACAGACAAATTGGGTCGCGACACGGCCGCAGGATTAGTGCATGGCGCTCGTGTTTCTCTCATGGTTGGGTTTGTTGCCGTCCTATTTATATTTATCATAGGTACTTCGTTGGGCATGGCCTCTGCATATTCCATACATAAAAACATCCGTCTAAATATCCTACAGATTGCAATATTAATTTTGTTTTTGACACTAGCCACATTTTACTTGGTCCATGATATTAAATTTGGAATGCATCCTGTCTTTGCTATTATTAATTCAATATTGCCTATAGGTATCATCTTTTACGGAATCTTATACGTCGGTAAAAAATGGACGAACCTAAAAAAGTATCGATTGCCCTTAGATTTGATATTGACAAAAATCATCGAGGTACGTAAATCATTTCCGGGACTCTTCCTATTTTTAGCGCTGGCTGCCATTTTTGCTATACCTTCTGTTTGGAATATTATATTTATCATAGCGATCACGGGTTGGATAGAATTTGCGAGGCATGCTCGTGCAGAAACCTTAGCCGTGCTAGAAACAGATTACATTACTTCGGCTCAGCTATCAGGATTGCCACATTTTAAGATTTTATTCAACCATGTGCTTCCGAATATTCTTCCGACTCTACTTGTATTGGCCTGTTTCAGTATTTCCGGTGTAATTCTGATAGAATCTTCCTTGTCATTTTTAGGAATTGGAATCCCAACAGAAACGGTCACGTGGGGAAAAATGATGGCTGAAGGTAGAAATATGCAAAACTGGTGGATGGTGGTTTTTCCAGGATTCGCTATTTTTACCATAATATTAAGCCTTAACAATATAGCCAATCACTTTCAAAAAAAATGAAAATACGAAACTTTGATTGCTATGCAAAAGAAAAAAAGCGGATATACCTATAAGCCGGATTCTGTCACACACGATAAAACGTATGCGCTCTATCATTTATCTAAGCTGCCTACCCCTTTGCAGAGCATAAAAATGCTGAAAGCCGAGCAAACTTTCCCTAATGGCTACAAATATACATGGCATTTCAACCCACAAGGTTTATTCTACACCCATATTACTATACGTGCACGAGAGCTCTTACCTCTCATTTTCACCCTTACCTTGTCATAAAATAACAAGGCGGTTATTTTCTGCAATACTTGCTGTATAACATTTTCATGCTATCCCACCCGTTAGGTGGTGTGGTGCTCTACGTTGTCCGGACTTTCCTCTTCTGGCTAAACCACAAGCGATAGAGCGGTATATCCTATCATCACAAACAATAAATTGGTTTATTTAGTTGCAAATTGGATAAAAAGCAATCTTCATATTCTTACAATTCATTGATGAGGCATCAACCTACACAAACATAAAGGGAAGCATTGTATTATTAAAAATTTTAATACATATACCCTATAATATCAATTTTATAGTTACCTTAGCGGCTTAAACAGAATAATGCATATCATGCATAAGTGGATTAAAATATCAGCTTGGGTATTAGGGCTATTATCTCTAGTATGCTTTAGTATTAGTCTAATAAAAATAAATACACAAGCTGCAACAGATCAGGCGATGGAAATAATCCAACAACGGTACAACCAAGCCGAATCCTCTTTGCATCAATATCTCGCCGGCGACCATGACAAAATAGGGCTGCAATCCTTGGATGAAAACCCATTCAATATAGAAATTTATCACGAGGATTCCATTTTTTACTGGAATCATGCAGCCTCCATTTCTAAACCCAACGCTCGCAAAACCAGCCTTATCAAAACCATTGGCGATTCTACCTTGCATAGTCGGATCTCCCTCAACATCCAAGCATTTAATAAAATCCAACCATTCAAAGAAGTTCAACTTCAGGATGAAAATGGGCAATTTACTCAGGATTTCAACGGTCAGACCTTTCATTTTGGCGTCAAGACAGATAAAAAACACCCACAATTCATCCTACCGGCTTGGGTGATGATGATATTAAGTTTTTCGCTTTTTTCGTTGTATTTGTTCTATACGATCAAGCTTAAATTAAAAACCAAAGCATCCGTTACTGTTCCATCGTCATTACTTTTATTGAGTATCGTTAGCGTTTTTGCACTACATTTTTTTCCACCTTTTATTGACCTCATGCAAGGAACTATTGTGGCCAAAAATCTCAATGAACGCTTTTTTCTTGCTCAAAGATTAGGACCTTATATCGTGAGTCTAGTAACCTCGATAATTTTGGTTGGGTTTTTATCAGATATGATTGAGCGATTTCAATCTTATTTTGAAAAAAGATATCACATGGTAGCGATTATTTCTGGCACGATCACCTTGTGTGCTTTTGCAGGACTCGTTTATGCCATTGAAGGTTTTGTACTCAATCCAAATGTAAATCTAGAAATAGAATCTCTTTTAAAGTTTGATGGGGCCAGCTTCATCCTCATTACGGGTTTTATCATCTCGATGCTCCTAGTTTTCCAAACAACACAATTATTGTATGAATGGCTCAATAAAGGCCAATTGGCTTTAAGTCAAAAGGTGCTTTTTATATCTATAGGATGGTGTATCGGGTTACTCATAACATGGCTGGCTATGCCACTCCATTTACCCATTTGGAAGTTTTTGATTTTCATCATTGCTTACACCCTCATTATGGATGCGTATGCAGAAAATCAAGAAAAAAAGATAACTTATCTACTTTGGTGGATGATTATGTATTCGGTATTTTTGTCCATCATTCTATTTTATTTTGGATTAAAAAAAGATGTCATCGAACGAAGTTCGTTTATAGCATCTTACTACGCCAAGACCGATGAGTCCATTATCCACTCGATGATAGAAATCCAAGATTCCCTCTTGGCTAGGAATGTCTATACCAGTATTGCCTCTCTAGAAAATAATGCAAGGTTAGACAAAAAGGATTTGTACCAGTTTATGTTTGACCAGATAGCGCCAGTCATGCCTGAAAACATGGATATCGACATAGAACTTTTTGACAAAAATACAGGTCTAACGGTTTTTAGTAATTATTTTGCTGATTTTTACAAACTCAATCAAACATACACCAATGCACATAGAGTCAATCGGCAAGTATATCACAATCCATTTGAAGATAAATATATTACACGATTAGAAATCATCCGTCCTTTTCCGATCAATGCATCTTGGTATTTATTTATCATAGCGCAACATACTGCCGCTAAAAAAGCCTTAGTACATAGTGCCCAAAACTTCAGTTATGCCGTCTTTAGTCGGAATCAATTGATTGAAAAGACCGACAACTTCCAAAGTGCGCCGGATTTGAGTATCATCGCATCGGTAAGCCAAGATACCATCATCAACGGATACTCCTTGGTCGTATCCAGACCTTCAGATCAATACAAAATCGTGTCTTGGAAGAAAATATCAGGATTAATAAAACCGATATCTCTCTTTTCCTTTATATTTACTTGGAGCGGCATTTTAATGCTAGTGCTAACCTTGTTTAATACCCGATTTGGGTTTTTACCTGCCAATCTTAATCTAAAATTTGGATCGAGATCTTCATTAAAAACCAAAATACAATTAGCCATTATCATATTAATCGTTGTGACCTTTCTCATCATCGGCAGCATCACGGCCATGTATTTTAAAAATCTGATAGAAGTCAACCAAATTACTAAAAACAAAGAGGAAACAATTACCGTCATTCACAATATCCGGTCAAGCATCCAAAACCTTGCAGACGATGAATATGCTGCTAACTTCTTAAGTAGCAAACTGAATGAATTGTCCTATATTCATGACAAAGAACTCAGCTTGTACGACCATTCCGGTAGATTATTGGCTTCAACATCTAGGGATGAAACGAGCTCTAGGATACCATTTCGATTCTGGGAAGATCATGGCATCCGCAAGGATAACGAATTGTCATCCTTCCTTACTACATCAGGTCACGAGTTTATCGCCCTTTTCCTCAATGATAAACGTGCATTTGCTTATTTAGACATTGAATATCACACGCATGACCACTCGGCTGATAACATTCTAGACTTTTTAAGCACGATACTCAATGCTTATATTTTCTTATTTTTAATAGCTGGTGCTATTGCTATTACCATCGCCAATTCGATAACGCAACCACTCACCAAACTCGCAGATAAACTTAAAAGATTTAAATTGGGTAAAACCAACGAACTCCTAGAGTGGAAATCTAATGATGAAATCGGCACGCTTATAGACGAATATAATAATCTCACCCAAGAACTCGAAGACAGCGTTAGTTTGCTGGCTAAAACAGAACGGGATATCGCATGGCGAGAAATGGCGAAACAAGTAGCCCACGAGATAAAAAATCCATTGACGCCGATGAAACTGAACATTCAATATCTGGAACGCACAACCAAAGAAAGTCCGGAACGTGCCCATGAGATGATTCAGAAAATATCTTCATCCCTCATCGAGCAAATCGACAACTTATCGCAGATAGCCAGTGAATTTTCCAATTTTGCAACCATGCCACAAGCTACCAATGAGAAAATATCACTCAATGAAATTGTAGAGACCATACACGACTTATTTAGAAAGCGGGATGATATGGATATCAATATGATAGAACCCATTGATGACCTATATATATTTGCCGATAAAAATCACTTGGTACGCATCTTGAACAATCTACTTAAAAATGCAATCCAAGCGATCCCAGACGATCGTCGCGGTAGAATAGAAATAGAATTAAAAAGGCAGGAGAATGATGCCCTTATCCGTATATCTGACAATGGAACCGGTATTCCTGACCACATGAAAGATAAAGTTTTTACGCCCAACTTTACTACCAAAAGCTCTGGAACCGGACTAGGCCTCGCCATTGCATCTAATATGGTTGACTCTTTCAACGGACGCATATATTTTGAAACACGCCCTGGAAAAGGGACGGATTTTTATCTATCAATACCATTAATGCGTCTTGAAGACTATATAAATGAAGGGAAACGAGTATCTTTAGATTAATTTTTCTAAATTTTATTTTTAGAAATTCAAAATAGTCTTACATTTGATTTTTAATTTGCTACTTTTTGAGTCTAAAGCCATTTAGTACACCCCAAGCCTTCGAGGTACTCTTCAAAGAATACTTCCTTGCCCTTGTTAACTTCATCAATAAATATATTGACGATATAGAATTAAGCAGGGATATTATTCAAAATACATTTCTAAAATTGTGGAAAAATAGAGACAAAATAGAAATTCAAACTTCTGTCAAGTCCTATCTCTATCAAATAGCAAAAAATACAATGTTGGATTATATCCGTGCAGAAGCAAAAAAGAAAACGGAAAATCTTGATAGCATTGAGGTAGAAGTCATAGAAGACATCTCTGAAGAAGTATTCGACGCATATCTCGTAAGAAGTTTGGTGGAACATTCTTTAAAAAGTGTCAAGTCAAAACAAAGAGAAATCTTTATATTAAATAAATTTGAGGGCTTGTCTTACGACGAAATAGCAACATACTTAAATATCTCCAAGCGCATGGTTGATTATAACGTTAACGCAGTGATGAAACACTTAAAAGAGGATTTAAAAGATAGACCCGAACTTTTTAATTAGAGGAAATTGGTGATTAATTAAAATATTTTACGTCTTAAGGTTAAAATTAATTTTTTTTGAATAAAATAGATTCCATATTAAAGAAAAGCGGCGAGATCCAAAACTTTCATAATCTTGATATAAATCAGGAATGGAATGCCTTTATAGATATCGTAGAATCACATTATCCGGAAGACAGAATTTCAAAATTCAATTTAGACACAAAGAAGACACCGCTGATTTATAAACTAATGCGGGTTGCCGCAGCAGTTTTGCTTATTGGATTTCTTGCAGTAGATACTTTAGCACCAAAAGGAGATAATCGGAGTCAATATATAGCGCAAAAAGACAATGATGTCATTGAACTTAATGATGGAAGTATCATTACCCTAGCGCAAGGTACAACATTGGATTATCCACTCAATTATGATAATCAAAGCAAACGATACGTCTATTTAAATGGAAAAGAAGCCACTTTTAGCGTGACACGAAGTATCCTGCCGTTTGTCGTTCATTATGACAGTATTCAAGTAGAAGTAATAGGTACAAAATTTGTATTGAGCAGTGAGCATAACGCCATTCAGATTAAGAATATAGAAGGAACGATTAGAGTTTCATCATTAAGCAATCCAGATCAATTCGTTATCATGCATACGCAGGATGAATATTCATTTGATGGAAAATTTATTGATAAAAACGCTATAGAAGTTGGTGAAGTAGCCGATAACATCGATTCCTATGATCCAAACAAACTCGCCAAGGAAGAAAAACACGCATCGAAGAATCAACAAAAAATCACAAATACCCAACGTTCTGTAAATGATTTTAATGATCCTTTTTATTCAACCTATAAATTAGGATCAATTCTCAAAGAATTTTTGGGAAAACAACATAAAAAGTCTATCAAAATCGAGCGCAAATTCAAATATGACCCAGAGATCAAAGTCAAACTCAACCTCCAACAACCTATAGAAACTATATTGAATGACTTAAAAGCCCAAGGATTTATCGATTTTGAAAAAGGTAGCTGTGAGGATTGTTTGATTATTTCCGCGCCTAAATAAATTGAGTTTTTATATTGGTTTTAAACGATTATTTTATTTTTCAAGGTTGAATCCATCAAAGTACATACTTGATTTTTCCCAAAAATAAAATATCTGCTTTTTGCGACAAGGTCATAGAAAAAATTTAACATCTGTATCGGCATCCAACTCAAGAGAACTCCTACAAAAGACCAAAAGCCACCTAAGGTATTCAATATTTTGATGACTGCCGATCCTCGTTCATACTGTTGCTCACTTTCCAAAACAAGGACAGTGTTTACCGCTTCAGAGATCCACCCTAACCGAAGGGCTGTTGCCTGACTTGTAAACATAAAATGATGCATTTTGTCCTTTTTTGCAATCCACTTGACCAGCCAAGAACACAATACACAGATCTCATCGAATACAATAATCAGATAATCTTGGTTGATATTGGTTGGATTATCTGGTAATCTAAAGGCCATCATTCACGTATGTATATCAAAAACAATCGGTTAGCCAAAGATCTCTCGTAGTAAATCTTCCACCTTAGTCAAGGTTCGAACTTCGATTCCAAATTTTTTGGACTCAATGCCTCCTGATTTCTGTTTGGCTACATAAATAGTTTCAAAACCCAACCTACCAGCCTCTTGAATCCGTTGCTCTATACGGCTAACCGGCCTGATTTCACCTGCTAGCCCAACTTCTCCTGCAAAACACATCTTTTTACTAACATGAATATCCTGAAGCGAGGAAATCAAGGCCGTGACGACTGCCAAGTCAATAGAAGGATCAGAAACTCGGATACCACCTGCGATATTTAAAAATACATCTTGATTTCCAAAAGCAAGCCCGCACCTTTTCTCAAGAACAGCTAACAACATTGCTAGTCGTCGCAAATCAAATCCCGTCGCAGATCTCTGTGGCGTACCATACACAGCAGGACTAACCAACGCCTGCGTTTCTATCAGAAGCGGGCGAAGGCCTTCTAGCGAAGCCGCTACTGCACTACCACTCAAGTGATAATCATCAGGCGATACCAACAATTCGGAGGGATTGGCTATTTCTTGTAAGCCTTGGGCATCCATCGCATAAATACCGATTTCGTCCGTACTTCCAAAACGGTTTTTCAACGTTCGCAGTATTCGATAGGCATAATGTTGATCACCCTCAAATTGTAAGACAACATCGACGATATGCTCTAGTAACTTTGGCCCGGCTATACCACCTTCCTTCGTAATATGGCCTATGATAAAAACAGGAATATTAGTCTCCTTTGCAAAGCGTTGTAACTCCGCAGTACATTCACGGATTTGAGAAATACTACCGGGTGCAGAATCAATAAAAGGGCTTACCAAGGTCTGAACAGAATCAATAATCACCAAATCCGGCTCTAATAAAGCAGCTTCTTTAAGGATTTTCGAAACATTTACCTCAGTATAGATATAACAGCTTGGATTGGAACAACCTACACGGTCAGCGCGCATTTTTATCTGCTCTTCGCTTTCTTCTCCAGATACATAAAGTGATTTTTTATTTAGTCTCAATGCCAATTGGAGTAATAAAGTAGATTTACCTATACCTGGTTGGCCTCCTACTAAAATGATTGATCCGGCTACTAAGCCACCACCCAAAACCCGATTTAACTCTTGATCTTGGGTGTCTAATCTCAACGTTGAAAGCGGAGAAACTTCCTCCAATTTTTTAGGAATAGGCTTCTCTTTGGTGGCTTTTTTCCACACCTTTTCCTTCTCAGCCGATGAGACTTGCTTTTCAATAATTTCTTCGTGGTAAGTATTCCATTCGCCACAAGATGGGCATTTCCCGATCCACTTTGGGGACTCAGACCCACAATTGCTACAAAAAAAGGAAGATTTTACTTTCAAAAAAAAATATTTTAAAAATTTGGTGACTTTTCATCCCGTCTCGGGTCTTAACAATAACTTTTGATGTAATACGCATCTTAAGTGGGAACAATCCTAGATTGTTTCCAATTGGTTTTTTGGGGTTATACGGCGCTTGAGTTTTACTCGGCGCCGTTCTTTTTAGAAAAACCTATAAGACGATCCACTACCAAAAACTCTAAAACCTCCAAAATCGGAACTACCGAAGCCGAAATCAATCATTCAACCCAAATTATCCATTTGATTTCACGATAAGAATCAAAAGAGCCATCGAATGTATAAATTCGGATTTAACCATTAAAAACATCCGGACATTTCCAGAAATAAATTCAATATATTTATAACAATCAGCAATAAAAAATAGTTACTCAATCATCAAACAAAATAGCAAAATATAAAAAAAAGTCATTTGATCAAATGACTTTTTTTTATTTGTGGATTAAACTTGAACTTATAACATACAATCTCGTATTTAACTCAAGTCTTCTAAAAAATTCTATCCTACTTGACATTATATACACTTGGTTCCTTGTCGGACACTAGTGCTCTGTCTATAAAAAGACTTAAATTATAATGGAAGTTATTTTTTTAAAG
>JAIXKS010000064.1:67092-90629 GCA_026928325.1 Chitinophagales bacterium
GATTTGAAAAAAGAACAACATTTTATTAAGATTTTTTTGTGGACAGAGCACTAGCCATATATTATGCATCTTGAGACTCTTCGTCTGCACCTTTAATCTTATTGACTAAATCTTCAGCGGCCTCCTTTGCACCGGCTACTGCATCTTGGATTTTATGTTTAGCATTATCAACGAAGTCTTCAAATTTATCTTCGACTTTGTCTTTTAGGTCATCCAACTTGTCAGCCACATCTTCAAACTTATCTTCAGCCTTGTCTTTGAGGTCATCAAATTTGTCCTCAGCCTTATCTTTGATATCCTCAAATTTATCAGCCATATTTTCAGCCTTATCTTCAAGTTTATCTTTGACGCTTTCAAGTTTATCGCCAACGACCTCTGCAACAGCTTTTACTGAATCAACCACGTCTTCCATCAATTGCTCTGCAGATTCAGTGATTTTATCAAAAAAAGATTCTTTTTTAGGCTCTTGAACATCTGTCACTGCTTTTTCGAGTTTATCCGCTATTTTATCTAATTCTTTAGATTGCTCAGCAATATCTGAAGCTATTTTTTGCTTAACAGATTCTTTAGCTTCCTCAAATTTCTCCTTCTTTTCTATCTTAACAAGGCGTTTCTTTTCCTTGTCGATTCTATTTTCTATCTCCTTTTGAGTCAGATGCATATCTTCCAACTTCTCCTCTTTAGATTTCAAACGCTCTTCAATCATTCTGATTTTGGCTTGTCTAAGTTGTACTTCAAGTTGTCCACCAGAGTCCGCTTCTCTTTTTATCTGATCCTCAAGATCTCGTTTATCAAAATTGATACTTCTTTCCATCTTTTGAATAGCACCATGCAATCCATTTAATCGAGCCTCTAACCTTGCTAAATTATTATTGGCTGAAGATGCAGCCATGCCACCTCTTTTCTCCTTAACTTTTTTGAAAACTGTGTCGATTTTAGACCACAATTGCTCACGATCCTCCTTTGTAAATTTGAAATTTTTGATCTTATTCTGTAAATTTTTCAAATCTTCAAAAAGAGGATTAATGCCCAATCCTTTTTCTAGTTTATCTTCTATCTCTTGTATTTCACTATTAAATGATTCGGCAAATTGCTTGGATTGAGACTCAAATTGTGCATCCAATTCCTTTCTCAGCACCTTCAATTTGTCAAATAAGAGGTTGGTACGTTCTTTTAATGCAGCACCATGCTCTCTAAATAAATTTTTGTCATTCAACTGACCTTGAACTTTCTCCCAGAACTCTTTAAGTTCATTCCACATATCATTTTCAAATACATTCAGGCCATCGATTTTTTCTTTGATCTCTTCCAACTCGCCCTTATACATTTCATAAAGCTTAGAAGAAAGCACTACAAATTGCCATTCGGCTTGCGCTCGAGTAACTAAATCTGTTCGCTCTACTTTAATCTCATCCGGTAAAAGGCTATCCGAAACAGACAATTTTCTTTCAATTTTGGTGTAAGAAGTCGGAAATTCAACTTCTTCATCATCTCTCCACTTTTCAGACATTGATTTATAAAAATCCTCAGTGGCAACATTTTCCGGAAAAGTGTAGATATTTACAACATTTTCTTTTTCCTGCAATTCTAATGCAACAAGCATTTTCTCATCCTTTTCATTAGAACCCCATAGTACAATTTTGCGTCTCATAATACAATGTAATTAATAAATCTAAATAAACGTTTTGAAGTAACTATAATACAATTTTAACTAAATCAATTGGTTATTAACCAAGTATTGTGCAATTTGAACCGTATTGGTGGCCGCTCCTTTGCGAAGATTATCAGCCACGACCCACATATGTAATGCGTCATCGTGAGAAGTATCTCTTCGGATTCTGCCGACAAATACATCATTCTTACCTTTACTATATAACGGCATTGGATATTTAAAAGTTCTCGGATCATCCAATACGGCTACACCTGATGTTTCCATCAACATATTTTTGATATCACTTATATCAAATGGCTTGCCAAGTTCGATATTAATCGACTCAGAATGACCGCCATCTACCGGTATTCTCACCGCAGTAGCGGTAATCCGCATTTGGTCATCATTCAATATTTTTTTTGTTTCCTCGACGAGCTTCATCTCTTCCTTGGTATAGTCATTATCTAGGAATATATCGCATTGAGGTATCGCATTTTCAAAAATCGGATAATGGTAAGCGCGCTCCTGCTCGGTTGCTACTCCTCCGTTTTTTTCGATACGATATTGCTCAACGGCCTTAGCTCCTGTACCTGTGAAAGATTGATAGGTCGAAATTACCAACCGTCGGATACCATATCGCTGATGAATTGGCGCCAAAGCCATAACCATTTGAATCGTCGAACAATTAGGATTTGCAATGATTTTATCATCCTTAGTGAGAGAAGAACCATTGATTTCAGGAACGATGAGTTTTTTAGTAAGATCCATTCGCCAAGCGCTTGAATTATCAATCACTACCGTACCTACAGCTGCAAATTGGGGTGCCCAAGCTAATGAGACCGTGCTTCCAGCAGAAAAAATAGCTATATCAGGTCGAAGTTCTAAGGCCTCCTCGATACTTTTGATTGTGTAATGCTTCCCATCAAATACCAATTCAGACCCAACAGATCGCGTTGAGGCAACGGGAATATAGTCCGTATATGGAAAATTCAATTCCACCAATACTTCATTGATCATGCGACCTACTAATCCTGTTACTCCGACAACCGCTATTTTCATTCCTATCTAATATTTATACCTTTTTTTATGATTATTCAAACACACTTTGCTATTTATAAACAGTAAAAATACGCAATTTTCATAACAATTCTTACTATCCCCATGCTTTATTTTTAAAACAATCACCCGAATTATACTGCAATTATTGAGCTTGTCTTATATTTGCTTTTGCAATCACACTTTTTATAATTGATCGTGGTTAATTACATAGGTGCTTGTTCTATCATTAAACTTTAACTTTATATCGTATAAATGAACCGCAAAGATAGCTTATTCAGCCATTTGTTTACCACTTTCCCTATCAGATATTTTATAGTACTGGTAATTCTTACGTATTATAATCCACTAAGTGCGCAGCTACATCTTAATTTTGACGATGGTAATATCAATAATGTTGTCTGGATAGGAGACATCAGTCATTTTAAAATTAATAATGCTGGCCAGCTCCAACTCTCTACAACGGGAGCTGGTGAGTCTTCTATTTTTACAAAGTATAAAGTCCCTGATGATAGCATTCAAATAGATTTGTATTTTAAAATGCAATTTGCACCTTCCAACGATAATCACAGCAAGATCTATCTCATGGTCGATAGACCCGAAGATACCAATGCCAATGGATATTATCTAAAACTCGGTGAAAATGGCAATAACGATGCCGTTCAATTGTATAAATTAGTCAATGGCAATGCAACTTTATTAGGTGCTGGTACCAATGGCGCGATAGCTACAGATCCTGCTCAAGCCCGATTGCAAATCAAGCTCTATCGCAACGGCATGGGTACGCTGTATGCAGATTATTCAGGTCAACAAATCCTAGAGGAAGAACTAGATTTCTTGGATCCAAACTTTAGCCTCCCGGATTCCTTGTATTTTGGCATCTTCTGTAAATATACGACGACCCGATCCGATAAGTTTTTTTATGATGATATTCATATCAAAACCATCGAGCAAGATACCGTTCCGCCTAGAGTCGTAAGTGCGCAAGCCTTAAACAACAAAGAGGTCAAAATTGCCTTTTCAGAAAGACCCGATGCCGAATCCGTCATCCAAATTGCCAATTATAACGTTGATCATGGCTTAAATCAGCCCGAAAAGGTGATATATAATGCCTCAACACCCTTAGAGGCTATCCTACAGTTTCGTGATAATGCCATTAAAAGTAATATCGTTTATACACTAAGTGTTGCAGGACTTAAGGATGCCCATCAAAATCACATCGCCCACCAAGTTCAATTTTTCTTTACTGAAAAACCAGACGTAGGCGATCTTGTTATTAACGAAGTTCTCACCGATCCATTGGTAGGTGGTGAAGATTTTATTGAGTTGTACAACAAATCAGAAAAACTGATCAAATTAGACAGCTTGATAATTGCAAACCTAGAAAGAAACGAATCTCGAGTGATTCGCACAGATTTTACGCTAAAACCCGGCGGATATGTTGTATTGTCCAAAAATATAGCCTTCCTAAAAGAAACATATCAAACACCTGATAGTGCTGCTTTTATAGAAACAACCATTCCGGCGATGAATGTCGCTTCTGCGAATATCACCATTCAGACGATGAAGGCGGGAAAACTTATTAATATCGACTCCTTTGATTACAAGCAAAACATGCATTTCAAATTATTAAATAATACAAAAGGCATATCATTGGAACGAATCCGGCCGGAAGGACTTAGTAATGATGCCAATAATTGGCATTCCGCAGCTGCCGAAACCCACTATGGAACACCAGGATACAGAAACTCTAATTTCACATCGATTGCAGCCCAAGATGAAGCAGATTTTGTCTTTATTGACAAAAAGGTAATCACGCCTGATGGCAATGGTATCGACGATCTTGTCCTCATCCAGTATCAATTAGAAAAAAGCGGGTATTTGGCAACGGTTCGAATCTATGACAGCGAGGGATTTCCAATTTTAGACCTAGCTAAAAACACATTATTGGGTACTGAATCGACCCTAAAATGGGATGGGTTAAATGCTGAAAACAACTTAGTCAAAACCGGAATGTATATTATATATAGTAGAGTATTTCATCCAGATGGAGAAGTGAAAACAAGTAAAAAAGTGGTGGTTGTTGCCCATCAAATGTAATACCTATGCCTGAGCGTCCAATCAAGTTCAAAATCCTTACTACGTTTAGCGTAATACTGGCATTAGCTACGGTTTTAGCATTATTTGCACCCTTTGTCTTTGGATTTCAAAACATGGACCATCATCTTAATTATTTTCTAATCACGATGATAATTACGGGACTTATTGGCTTTTTTCTCAATAGCAAAAGTGTTTTATACATCAATTTTCTATGTGCTGGTTTACTCACATTTTATTTAAAAACGACTACTTTTGACCGCATGTTATCTCCTTCACGCAATGCAAGTCAAGCCATCAACATTGCCGCTATCAACCTCAATGTAGTAGAAAATAATAGTTTTATCCATCCACTTTTAAAAGATACCTCTATTAACATCATCGTATTTCAACAATGTAATCCTGATTGGGACTATATACTTCAACCTATATTGGCGCAGGATTTTCCATATCAAGCCAAACTCATCCAGTTGGGACATCACGGTATGGCCATATATTCTAAAATTCCGATTGTGCAAGTCGATACCTTTATGATTGGCAATTTTCCAGCGATCCAAAGCTCCTTCAAGGGCGTTACAGATGCCTTCAAATTATTATCCGTTTATATTCCAGAAAAATCAGAATCCAACTCACAAAGAGATATTGACCTAATCTATAAGGATCTCCATAACTTCGTGGCTCAAAACAACCACAAAAACATTATCATTGGTCAGTTTAATCAAACGTATTGGTCTCAGAATATACTTCATCTCAAGACGACGCTCCATTTGTACAATAGTAGAAGGATCATTTATCCGATAGTAACCTCCATGCCTCAGGATCATATATTTTATACCGGCGACTTGGAATGCTACGCTTTTGGTGAAATCATCGGTGCTCCGCGCACGAGAATAGGAAGCAAGGCATTCTTCCAAATCAATCAATCAAAATCGACACCAACTCCAGAAAAATGAACCCACCATTATCCTATACATTTCATACATTTGGCGAATTATCCGTTGATGCCTTGTATGAAATACTACAACTACGCCAAGAAATATTTATTGTAGAGCAAAATTGTCCATACAATGATGCGGACGGAAAAGATCTCTCAGCTGTTCACGTATCCGGCCGATTACCTCAAGGACAATTGATCACTTATGCTCGGATTTTGCCACCCAATATCTCATATCCAGGATTTAGTTCGATAGGTAGAGTCATTTGCCATCGAGATTTTCGCAGATTCGGATATGGGATTTCCCTCATGCAAACAACTATAAAGCATACGGAAGAACTCTTTCCCAACCATTCGATCAAGATTGGAGCTCAGGCATATTTAAAAGCGTTTTATATGTCGTTTGGATTTATAGACCTTAACGAACCTTACCTTGAAGACGGAATCCCACATCTTATTATGGTCAAGGAATAGAAATTCGGAACGTTTTTGATCGCCTTTCTCCAAGTAGATCTTTCATCCATCTAATTGTGCAATCAGATGTACATTTGATAATAATGTAAAGCGCCAAAATCCAACCGCTCTATAAATAAACAAAAAAAGCCCACTGCTTTCAGTGAGCTCTTTTTCTTCGCTAAAGATTTTTTCAATTTATTTGAAAAGAATATCAATCTCCGAGACTTTGGCGTCTCTAATTTAATAGATGCTTTTAATATCAATTTCGTTGCTTATAAATAAATAAAAAATGAAACTTTTTTTCAATATTTTTTACAAATAATCATAAATAACTAACAATCAATCATATACAACAATTTATTTTTTAAATTATTTTTTATTTTTTTTATGTCATGCATCATATTTGAATAAAAGCCACTATTACTCCCCAAGAAAACCACAAAAAACCGGAATATCACTTCTAAGTATTTTGATTATCTACATTCAAGTCAATTTTTTCGGGTTAAAATACTTTCGAACTCTTGGGGTCTTTGGCTACAATCAAAATTTTTATTCTAAATAATTTTTTTATACCTTTGTTACACCAAAGTGAGGTTAACAACATGCCCAAGATCTCGATAAATAATCTATTTGAGATGCATGTTTCTATCTTATTTTTTTAAAAATTGAATTGATACCTTTTATATAAAATCCATGAAAAAATATTTAATCTTTTTAGGTTTATTCTTGGCGACGTTTCTTGTTGCTCAAAAGAAAGCACCCATAGACACCGCACAAATGATCATGCCTTATCGGGTGAATGCACCGGAGACGTATGAAAAACCTTATGTAATTTTGATTTCTTCCGATGGTTTTCGATATGACTATCTCAAAAAATACCAAACTCCACATCTACAAAAATTGGCCAATGAAGGCGTATGGGCAAAAAAGGGAATGCTCCCATCCTACCCATCTATCACTTTTCCAAACCATTATACACTTGCTACAGGTATGTATCCAGGCCGGCATGGCATCGTTGATAATGTATTTTATGACCCTTCAAAGGATGATATGTACTACATCGGTTCTAAAGCTGTCCTTGATGGTTCTTGGTACGAGGGCGTTCCTATTTGGACGTTAGCAGAACAACAAGGTTTGCTTTCAGCTTGCTTGTTCTGGGTAGGTTCAGAAAGTAATGCAGGAGGAAAACAGCCAACCTATTGGTATAGATACCACGAACAATTTACGGATGATGACAAAATCCGTATCATCCGAAATTGGTTAACCATGCCGGAAAATGAGCGCCCGCACTTGATTACCTTATATTTTCCGGAAGTGGACAAAATGGGTCATAAATACGGTCCTGATGCGCCTGAAACACAAGCCGCTGTTCTCAACTTAGACCTTGCCATTCAGAAGCTCGTCGATGCTCTTGAGCCGCTCAACCTACCAATAAATTTTATTTTTGTTTCTGATCACGGTATGATTGGTGTGGATAAAAAAGATTATATACCAATGCCGGAAATCGATAAGGACAAATTTACCGTCGTCAATAGCCGAACATTAGCACGCATCACTGCTAAAAACCTAGGCGATGTCCTTCCCCTTTACCAAAGACTCATCCAAGATAAACCTAAGGATTACAAAGTGTATTTGGCTAGTGAATTTCCGGATAGATTACATTATAATACCCAAATCCATAAATCAAGGAGAATCGGTGACATCATTTTAGTTCCCAATGAATCGAAATTATTAGTCAGCTCAGATCGACCGAATCCTCCAGTTGGCAATCATGGATTTGACCATAAAAAAGTACCGGAGATGAAAGCGACTTTTATCGCTTGGGGACCAGCATTTAAAACAAAAAAGAAGGTATGCTCTTTTGAAAATGTCCATGTTTATCCGCTGATAGCAGAAATGCTCCATCTCCAAATTGCGCATCCAATCGATGGCGACATTAAAAAACTTAAAAAGATTCTTAAATAGTCATGCATCATCTTTTACAATGGATCACGCATTTATCATCGAAAGCGATCGTTCATCGCATGCTCTTTGCTTGCATGTTATTATCAATGGCACAGAGCTTATTCGCTCAAGTTGAATATAATAGCGACGTTATCTCTAAAATAGTATATCATCAGAGTTATCATGGTCAATTTGATGAAAACCAAAACCCTATTTGGCTTTATGCCGACAATAATTATGCCTTGATCACCTCTAAAAACCAGTGGAATAAGACGGCACCCTATCCTTCTGAAATGACTTTAGTCAATCATCAATCCGGGTCATATACCTTGGTCGCCCTCTTAAACGATTATAAAATCATAGCTACCAACGATAGCACTTCCATTGCGCTTCAAACATTTGAGTACTTGGATGAAACGAAGGAAATCCTAGGATATACCTGCAAAAAGGCAAAAACATCGATTAATTCAAATACTATAGAATTGTGGTACACCCAAGATTTGAATATCAAAGGAAGCCCGACTATACTTGGCCAAAATCTCGGACTTGTATTGGAATATGTGCGCAATGGCAATTTTGTAATCCAAGCGGTTGCCCTCGAAAAGAAAACTATTCCACTGCCTGATTTCATGATTAAAAATGAAGTTACGATTCTAGATAAGGTGACATATCAAGATGAGGTTTGGCGCAGTAGATTTACCACCATTCCTCTTTTTGACCACCAACAAATCCATTTTTCCGACAACTTTGAACCACGAGAAAATGTCATGCGCTTTGCCCATGGAACTATTGTGTTAAAAAAGATACAATTTCCAGAACTCAACAGCCAGCATCAAGTATTTTTAGACCTAACCGAGCAATCCAATGGCGACGCCTACGATCGAACTGGTACCGTATTTCTAATACCCACAGATAAGAAAACTTCCTTTCTCGACGGCCTTCAAGAGGGAACTCAAGCCCTACCTATTTATGTCAATGGAAATGGCAAACAATATCAAGGTGTCGTTGCCACCGATGACTATCATCCTGCCGTTGAACTGATGCGATTCTTTACGCCTTTTGGTGTGAAGCACTTCAATCATCGCGTTACCTTAAAGGGTAAAACTTGGCAAGATTCTGCCTTTTATCGGCAAGACATCACGCCTTTTGCTTCTTTGCTTAGCAATAGAGAAGTGTATATCGGCGTGTTTATTGGCAATTATGATCAAGGTGGGCACATGATATCCGCACATATCACCATCCATAATGAAGCATCATCAAACAATGTACCATTACGACAAGTCAAACCACTATTCAATACGCTCAATATCATGGAAATGGCAGGCCAAGAATATGGTACCATGTTTGACCATGAAAAGGGCCTTACAATGGATTTTACTTTAATACACCCGATGAAAAACGCACAACTCATCTATACAACCACCGGACATGGCGGCTGGGGACAAGGAGATGAATTCGTACCTAAAAAGAATACTATCGTCCTGAATGGAAAAACAGTCTTTGACCTGACTCCTTGGAGAAGCGATTGCGGCTCATATCGGTTATTCAACCCAGTTTCTGGCAATTTTTCCAATGGACTTTCATCATCGGATTACAGCCGTTCCAATTGGTGTCCGGGAACTGTCACCAATCCATACATTATCGATCTCGGTGATTTGCAAGCTGGTCAACACCAATTGCAAGTAGTCATACCACAAGGTGCTCCCGAGGGTAGTAGTTTTAGTGCATGGAATGTATCCGGTGTGATAGTAGGAGATGTGATTAATGATTAATGGTTAATGGTTTGTGATTAAATGACGAGTTAACATCACAAAAAAACATTAATATCCTTTCAAAC
Organism: Chitinophagales bacterium; assembly: GCA_026928325.1. GTDB lineage: Bacteria > Bacteroidota > Bacteroidia > Chitinophagales > Saprospiraceae > OLB9. Next base: position 77,068 of record JAIXKS010000064.1, read on the forward strand.
TCTTCAATATCGCTTTGTCCTTTTCTTCCGGTGTTCCCTTGGTGTTGAAACCAGGAACAGCAGATTCCCAATCTCCATATCCCGAATTCGGTAGTACGATAAATAATGTTCCAAATGCTTCAGACAATTCATCGGTTTGGTGGTTGCGTTCGCTTTGAGATTTTTTATAAAAAAGCTCCGAAAAGTCCGTTAAATTATCACCTAAATACATGATGACATCATACTTTTCTAAAATAGCTTTTCGCCGCATTTCCTTATTAGAAGTTTCTTTCATCACAATGACGTGTTCTGCATCCGCAAAAGGAAACCCGAGATCCTTTAAGTTTTTGATGGTTCCGGCTTTATCATTTTCATTCCTATTAGTGACATAAAAAACAGTGACACCCTTGGAAGCCGCATAATTGTAAAATCGCAACGAACCCGGAAAAGCCATAGCTGCGCCCTTGGATGTCCATTCCAGCCAAGTATCTAAATCAAATTCATTGCCTCTTTTTGCTTGCGTTACAGCATAGGGAGAATTATCCAAAAATGTTTCATCTACATCCGTGATGATAGCTAAAGGTCGCGATTGTACACCACCAACCTTTTGATTGACGACTTCAGTAGCTATATTAAATGCTTGATAGCATAAAGCTCTAAATTCCGCTGCATTTTGTTGCCATAGTGCCGAATAAACCTTTCCATTCAATGCAACATCCTGAATCGATCTTTCTTGGCTGGATTGAGCTATCGTTTGATGATGCAAACAGCAATTGCCTTCATGCTTCACTATTATCGTCGGACTACACGAACTAATCATAAGGGCTACAACTAGCGAACTCAATATTTTCTGAAACAAAGGCATTCTCATTTTAATTATCAATTACGAATTATCAAAGCGTTTCTCTTAGCCACTTAAAGAACTCTCTATGCCAGACTAAGCTATTTTGTGGCTGCATCACCCAATGGTTTTCATCTGGAAAAAAGAGCAACTTACTTTTGATGCCTTTCATTTGTGCGGCATTGAAAGCTTCAAGTCCTTGTCCTATTGGTACTCTAAAATCCTTGCCGCCTTGGATGATATAAATCGGCGTATCCCATTTAGAAACGTGGCTTATTGGGTTAAAATCCGTATAAGACTTTTTATTTTTCTCTTCCCAATATGCACCGCCCAAATCATTATTGACGAAAAACATCTCTTCGGTCGTTCCATACATACTTTGCCAGTTGAAGATACCGTCGTGTGCTATGAATGTCTTGAAACGTTTATTGTGATTGCCGGCAAGGTAAAAGACCGAATAGCCGCCATAACTTGCTCCGATTGCGCCCAATCGATCTTTATCCACATAGCTTTCCTTGGCTATATCATCAATCGCCGACAAGTAATCTCGCATATTTTGCCCGCCATAGTCACCACTTATTTGTCGATTCCATTCGACACCATGACCGGGCATTCCTCTTCTATTGGGCGCAACAATGATGTAACCTTGGCTCGCCATCAAATGAAAATTCCATCTAAAGGAGTAAAATTGAGTCAATGCTGATTGTGGACCACCTTGACAATAAAGCAAAGTTGGATATTTTTTGCTAGGATCAAAATTAGGCGGATAGATGATCCAAACCAACATTTGCTTTCCATCTGTTGTTGTCACAAACCTACGCTCTGTCTTACTAGCAGCTATGTTATTATAAATTCCATCATTGACATGTGTCAATTGATTCCATCTTTCTGTTTTAAGATTGTAACTATAAATTTCTGCGGCTCTATTCATGCTCGTACGAGACACAACGATCAAATCTCCTGTTTGACCAATAATACCATTGACATCCCAGTCTCCTTTCGTAATTTGTGTAACCAATGGCATCATCTTGGTCCTACCAGGAAAGGATACATTAAAAAGCTGCAAAGTCCCATTGGTAGCCGCAATAAAATATAAGCTTTTACCATCATTACTCCATTGATAATCCATAACCGTTTCATCCCAATGTGCCGTCAAATTCATGGTTATTCCATTGGACAAAACTTTGATATCGTTTTTGTCTGCTTCATTGCCATCAGTTGCCATACTCAACCATGCCAAATCACCTTGCGAAGAATACAATGGATGCGTATCGTATCCCTTGTTATCTTGGGTTAAATTAATCGTATTTCCTGTTGCTAATTCATATTGATATATATCTGTATTCGTGCTTACTACCGCTTCCGTTCCTGTTTTTTTCTTACTTACGTAAAGGATATACTTGCTATCCGGACTCCAAACATAGTCGGATTGTCCGCCAAATGGTTTTTGAGGACTATCAAAAGGTTCTTGGCCCATGATATCCTTATAGTCGGTCACGGCATCTCCCGCTTTGCCATATAATACGTGATTGTATGTACCATCATTCCAAGTATCCCAATGCCTATAATCTAGCGATGTATAAATCTGTGCTGTCGTTTGCTTGAGTTCTGGATAAAAATCCGCACCATTCACCGGTTGAATTTTTATTGGTTTGCTCATAAATTTATATTGGCCATTGGGGCTCATAGTGACATCTCGAATCCAATCTTTAGCCGAACTAATTTCCTCTGTATTGTCTCCTTGAACAGACACTTTAAAAATCTTAGTGGTAAAACTATTTGAATCAATATTAGGCGTAGAAACCCGATAGATTAACTCATTACCATCTTTAGAAAGTCCCATTGCAGAGACTCTTTTTACCTGCCACATTAACTCAGGTGTCATATTGACCACATGGGCATCCCGTTCTTTCAAGATAGGCTTATTGGTCACTTTCTGAGCAGAACAAGAATAAATATGTAAAAGAATTATTCCAAAAATAATTAAGCGCAAACGACTCATATATTACAAAATTTGATTTTAAGATGTACAAAGATAGACATTCCCTCGCATTATGACACTTCATTGGCAATCATTTTAGTATTAATTTCAGAAAAAAAATTACTTTTGCCTCCATACTTAATCAACATGAAAGCAAAAAAGTCATTTGGTCAACATTTTTTAGTGGACGAAAACATATCTAGGCAGATCGGATATAGTCTATTGCGAAAAGAAGGCTTATCCAATGTTTTGGAGATCGGTCCCGGAAAAGGTGTGCTCACCAAATACTTGAACGAGCAAAACATCAACCTTCAAGTCGTTGAAGCGGATGTTGATATGGTCAATTATCTTATCAAACACGCCGTTGTACCCGAAGATAAAATCATCTTTTTAGATTTTCTAAAACTCAATTTATCTAAGGTATTTAATGGTGAACCGTTTTATATGATTGGAAATTATCCCTACAATATTTCTTCTCAGATCTTGATTAAAATGATAAATGCCAAAGAACTCGTCCCAGAAATGGTCGGTATGTTTCAAAAAGAAGTGGCCGACAGAGTTGTTGCGAAGCCAGGATCAAAGACGTATGGGATTATATCTGTGTTAGTACAAGCGTATTACGAAGGAGTAACCATCATAGATGTACCTCCGCAAGCCTTTAATCCGCCGCCAAAAGTAAACTCAAGTGTCATTCGCCTAGTTAGAAAGGAAAACTATCACTTAGCTTGTGACGAAAGGCTATTTCGCACGGTCGTCAAAACTGCTTTCAACCAACGCCGCAAAATGCTCAGAAACACCTTAAAACCGCTTTTCGGTGATGATTCTATAGCTAATGACCCGTATTTTACACAACGTCCCGAACAACTAAATGTACATGATTTTGTTGAAATAACAAATAAATTATCTAAACATAAACCACCACAATATGAGTCTGGAATCTAAAATAGTCGAAGATATAAAAGTAGCCATGAAAAGCAAGGATCAAGGCGCCATGCGAACCTTGAGAGCCATTAAAGCAGCTATTCTTTTACACAAAACAAGTGGTGCTAATGTCGAATTGAATGAGCAAGATGAAATCAAACTCATTCAAAAACTCATCAAGCAACGCCAAGATTCTCTTGAAATTTATACAAAACAAAACCGTGAAGATCTTGCCGTTACAGAAAGAGAAGAAATCGAAGTTTTGCAACGCTATTTACCGCAACAGTTGTCTCCTGAAGCATTAAAAGAGGCTATTAAAGCCATTATTGCTGAATCGGGCGCCACTTCTATCAAAGATATGGGTAAAGTCATGGGATTAGCCAATCAAAAACTCGCCGGTACAGCTGATGGCAAGAGCATTTCTGCCGCTGTAAAAGAATTATTAGGATAAGAAATTAAGCACATTTTTTCACTTATCGTGTTTGCCTAATGGCATGCAGGAGTTTATTTGGTATTAATGATCTACCGACCATGAACTTTAAGCATGGCTCTAAGCATCTCGTTGAAGCCATCTTGCGTCAGTAATTGTTCGACCGGCATATGAAACCTAAACTTCCAATAATGATCCGGATTTGCAGGGTTATTGATTTGTTCGGAACCAGCATAAGGGTTGCGCAAGTGGCCATCCATTCCTATCAAATCCTGAATTGGAAATATAGCCAACATAGCCGGTGATGAAAGATGATCATCTACAACCGCTTTGACGATATCGGGCGTACAGTCTTTAGAAGGCACGCCAAACCAATGTAGATATTGATGAAAAAATCTACTCGCCATTGCCGGATCGGATTCCCACCATCCTCGGATCGTGGACATATCGTGGCTGGATGGGCTACAAACTGACATATACGGATAGTGTTGCACTACACCAAATTCTGTATTTCCTTTAGGCATCCGCTGAATCTCTAAAGAAAGTATATTCATGGCTTTCATCACTCCCGGCACCGCTTGCGGAATCATACCCAAATCTTCGCCACATATCAACATATCCGTAGCATCTAAGATGACCGGAAGTTTCCAAAGCGCCTGTTTTTCCCAGAATGCATTATGTCGAATGAAGAAGTAATCATTATATAACTTTTCAAATTTAGCCTTCATTTCCGAGTCCAACTGGCTAAACGCATAAGTTGTTGACAAGGTAATCCTTGGATTATACATTGGCTTTTCTGTATTGGGCTCTTGAATCAACAAGACGTCACTGCGCATCTCCAAAAGTAGATTCAAGTACTTTTCAAATTGTGCATTTTGGCGAATATAATCGCGAATGGCCGTTTGCGTTTGAAATTCTGGTGCAAAAACCCTAGGATTTTGTTTCTTCTTAACAAAAAAGACCTTTGACACCATATCTACATCTGACCCAAAGGTGCGTCTTAACCGATCATCTGTCAGATAAGGTTGCGTATATCGACTCAAATCTCCTTCAATCCCATAAGCCGCCAATGCTTCCACGGACAACGGCAATCTTGGATTAAATAGTCCCAAAGTACCTTGAATCTCTTGTATCGGAATCTCCCAAATGCGAAAAAAACCAAGGATATGATCCAATCTCAACGCATCAAAATACCGATTCAATTGCTGCATCCGCCTTTGCCACCACATAAAATTATGCTTTGCCATCTCTGACCAATTGTAGGTCGGGAAACCCCAATTTTGACCTAAAACTGCAAAATCATCTGGTGGTGCTCCAGCTTGGCCCTGCATATTATATAGTTCAGGAGCTACCCAGGCATCACAGCTATATCTAAATATACCTATGGGTAAATCACCTTTGAGCACAATCCCTTTGCTTCGCGCATAATCGCGCATCGTCTGGAGCTGCTTATCGGCATGATACTGGATAAATATATAAAACTCAATGTCTCGAAACCCTGCATAAGCCGAAGTAAAAAGGACTTTTTTTACCGCATCCGACCAAATATTGTAGGATGGCCATGTTTCAAAATTAACCGTTCCATAGGTATCTCTTAAATGGCAAAATGTAGCATAGGGTATTAGCCATTCCGATTGTTCCTTTAGAAAGGTTTGGGCCGCTTTATCTTTTTTAAAATACTCATATTCTTGGTCGAACAACAAACGTAGATAATGCATTTTGCGAGACAAAACTTGTTCAAAATCTACATCTGAGGGCTCATTCAACACCATGACCTCTTTATCATAGGAGGATTGAACTTCTTGATCTTTAAAAGTCGCAATATCCATCAAATGGATATACAAAGGATGTAGTGCAAAAACTGAAATAGCAGCATAGGGATAACTGTCTCGCCAAGACTTATGCGCTATCGTATCATTGACCGGTAAGGTCTGAATGATTTTCAAACCAACATGGTGCGACCAATCAATAAGTAGCTTTAAGTCCGAAAACGATCCAATACCCATACTCGAATGGCTTCGCAAACTAAATATAGGTACGGCTACACCTGCACCACGCCATAGAGATAACTGCCTAAACCCATCGTCACACATCCTAAAAGTCGAAGGTTCTTCATTCGCAGCATGCAAATATACACGACGGTTTTCGCCTTCTTCCCAATGAACGATCTCTTTCGTTTCGGAATTTACGATAATATACTTATACTCAACGTACTGTGTTTCTTTAGATACATGTATGGATAAGGTCCATTCCGGAAACCGACCATCATCCATTAGCACCGGTTTTTTCCAAGATCCAAGTTCCGGAATATTGCCGGTTACACCATAACATAAATCCGCTTCTATCGTCGAGGATAATAATCGAAACGATAAATTATGTCCCTCCGGTTGATCCTTGACTTTTTTCTTCGTACCCCTTTTTTGATTGCGCTTTAAAATAGCTTTTGTAAAAGCTGTAGTCAGAAAAACATGATGAATATGATCTCTAGCGCGCCAACTATCTCGTATAATAAGCTCTGTCGGCTCATAAGTTATAACCCTTGGTTTGCCCCATTCTCTAAGATAAATTTCGGTGTCTTTAAGTAGAATATAATTATAACAAACCGTCCTTTCTTCGGTCATTTCCAATCTTCCTGCCCAGTTTTCTCCATCAAAAGTATAAAACTTTAGGGTTAATATTTCATCAGGTTGATCTTTGAAATAATACGCTATCGCGATCATTTCACCCAAATTAGTCTTATAATGGATATTAAATTGGATATTCATGCGCCTGAATTAAAAGGAAACCTACGATTTATGACCAAACAGTTATTCAAGGCAAATATACATCATTCAATAACACGATACTTTAAAGTGCTTGAATTATTTCAATAAATTTTACATCACGCTACACCATGAACCAAGGCCAACTGAATAAAATAAAATACTGAAACTTTGTTTTTGTGGTTCCGCAATTTGTGGATTTACTTTCCTTTTTGTAGTTTTTGCTTACCGCGAATGTCCATATTTTTACGACCGTCTAATACCGGCTTTGGTCTAGGTGCTGTATCCATGGGTGTGATCGCAATCTGATCCACAAGTTCCCAATATCCTTTTTTTAATTCGTATCCGACATAAGTCCCATCGGGAACCATCGTTTCGGATTGTCCCGGTATCCTACTCATTTTTCGAACCAAATTATCAACCATAATCATTTTCATACCTTCATTGTAGTTGACAGTCATCTGAGCATCGGCGGCATATTTGAATAATAACCTATTGTAGTAGGTATCACTTTGTCCGGATACCACCTTACGGAATACCGGCAAACCAAAATAAGGATTGCCTTCTTCTGTGAAAAACAAAACATCGACAAGTTTGACATTTTCAAATTCATTCCATCTGTTGACTCCATAAAGCATATAGTATTTTTGCCCACTCGCCGACTTACCTTCCATGATATTATAGTATAAGGCACCCAACCATTGTTCATGATCAAACTCCTCATCCACAAAACTTTCAGCAGACTTAAAGTGGTCTATCAGTGGGAAAATCTTTCCGGTTTTTGTCTGTAAGATGCCAAAATAATTGTATTTGCCTCCTCCTGCATCGACTTCCCAAGTATAAATCTTAAAAGATTGGTCTTCTGGCATTTTCTTTGAAATCCATTTAATCGCATCAAAGGAATAATCATACGAACCTTCCATTGCAATAGCTGTATTAAACATGGTATTGAATGCTTCCATGGCTCGCAATCTGTGTTGTGGCTCGGCTGCATTCATCATCACGTCCGCTTGGTAGGCTAGTTCTTGTTCAACTTCCGGAAATGATGTCTGTGCAAACAATACCTGGGTCAACATGACTAAAAAAAATACTTTCAACCTTCTTAATACCATCATCAATAATTTTTCAACTTTTCCTAAAGATTACAATTATTCAATTAACGCCAGACTTACGAATATTGTTATAAAGAAAAAGTTAAAAACCATGAATTCTGTAGATAATGATTGTTCTAATTGGCAATTAAACGCGGATCAGTTGAAAAATTCAACCATAAAAAAAGAGTTTACCCAACCATTCTTGCAATCTATGAAAGCAAAAAATGCTAAGGTAAACTCTTTTAGCTAAGCAGTTATTATGTTTTGCTATGATTAAAAGTCCTATAAAAGGTACATACTACTTCCAATCAATGCGTAATACACGCTTTTTTTACATGTTATCAAATACATCCATGACACTCTTCACAGCCGATGCTGACTCATTGAGTAATGCCATTTCCTCCTTGTTCAATTTCACTTCAATGATGCTTTCGATACCATTTTTACCAAGTTTAACCGGAACACCTACAAATACATCATTCAAGCCGTACTCACCTTCGAGTTTAGCACATACAGGGAAGACTCTATTTTCGTCTTTGACGATAGATTCTACCATTTGAGCTGCTGCTGCTCCTGGCGCATACCAAGCAGAAGTCCCCATCAATTTCACCAATTCGCCACCGCCAACTTTGGTTCTTTCGACAATAGCGTTCAATTTTTCTTCACTGATCATCTCGGTTACAGGAATACCAGCCACAGTAGTATATCTAGGAAGCGGTACCATTGTATCACCGTGTCCACCCATCAATAATGCTTGAATATCCTTTGGAGACACATTTAGTTCTGTAGCTAAAAATGCACGGTATCTCGCTGTATCCAAAATCCCTGCCATTCCAAAAACCTTGTTTTTATTGAGACCAGAAGCTTTAAGTGCTGCATAGGTCATCACGTCAAGCGGATTAGAAACAACAATGATAATCGGGTCTTTTGAATATTCTAAAATCGACTTAACCACTGAAGTAACAATATTTGCATTGGTAGAAATCAAATCATCTCTACTCATGCCTGGTTTACGAGGAATTCCTGCCGTTATGACTACAATATCTGAATTAGCAGTTTCCTTGTAATCACTAGTCCCTGTTATGGATGTACTATAGTAATCTATAGGTGCTTGCTGCCAAGTATCCAAACTCTTACCTTTGGCTAAATCGCCAACGATATCCACTAACACTACTTCTTTAACAATATCCTTATGAGCTAGTACATTCGCCACAGTTGCGCCCACATTACCAGCTCCAATCACGGTAACTTTACTCATGTATAATAATTATTTTAAATTTTAATAAAAATGAAAGTAAAACTCTCTAATAGGTAACGCAAAAATACAAATAGTGTTGTAGAATTTATGAAATACTTATTCTAATAATCCTCCAAATAAAGACAATTGCCAATAGAATTAGATAAAATCAAGATTTAATCTTATGAGAAGGTTAAATATCCACTTTTTTATTGCTTTTTTATAATAAAAAATTTAACTTTGAGTTTAATTTATAAAATTTACGGATTATGGCTCAATATGTAAATTTAGATACCCTTCGGTTTTTATTGTATGAGGTGCATCATGCTGAAAAGTTATTGCAATACGACCGATATAAGGATTTTGACTTATCGGCCTTTGACATGTTATTGGATAGTGCAAAATCATGGGCTGATCAAGATTTTTATCCACATTACCGAACCATGGATGAGCAGCCTGCTTATTTTAAAGATGGGATAGTACACACGCACCCAATATTAAAAAAAATCTTTAAAGATGCGGGAGAAAATGGTTGGATAGGCATGTATATCGACCAAAAAGACGGAGGTTTACAGTTACCTATGACCATTTCTAATGCTATTTTTCACATTCTTGAGGCTGCCAATAATCATATCCCGGGCTATCTTGGTCTAACTTCAGGATCTGCGCACTTGATTACTTCCTTTGGTAGTGACTTCTTAAAAAAAACATACGTTCCTCCGATGTTAAGCGGCCAATGGGCAGGTACGATGGCATTAACCGAACCTCAGGCTGGGAGTTCACTCTCTGATATTACGACATCGGCTACTCTATTGGACGATGGAACTTATAGTATTAAAGGACAAAAAATATTTATTTCCGGCGGAGACCATGAAGGTGCGGATAATTTTATCCACCTGACATTAGCGCGTATCGATGGTGCGCCATCTGGCACAAAAGGGATTTCCCTATTTGTCGTGCCTCAATACAAGGTAGAAGCCGACGGAAATACGACTTACAACCATGTGAAAGCAGTAGCAGATTTCCAAAAAATGGGTCAGCGTGGTTATAGTACCGTTCATCTGGTCTATGGTGAAGATGATATCTGCCATGGGTACTTGGTCGGTGAACCCAACATGGGATTGAAGTATATGTTTCAAATGATGAATGGCGCTCGTATTGACGTCGGATTATCTGCAGTTTCTATCGCCACAGCGGCCTACTATGCTTCCTTACAATATGCACAAGAGCGACCACAAGGGCGTAAGATCCAAAGTTCCGGCAAGAAAGATACTGCGGAAGGCCAAACCCTCATCATCAACCATCCCGATGTGCGGCGGATGTTACTCTTACAAAAAGTCATCATCGAAGGTGGTTTGTCCCTCCTCATAGAGTGTTCTCTTTACAATGACTTGGCGCAATGCGATACTAACGAAACAGGGCACAACAGTCAGCTACTCCTTGAGTTATTGACACCTATCGCTAAAACTTATCCGGCAGAAATGGGACGTGTAGCGGTCAATAATGGCTTACAAGTATTGGGTGGCTATGGATATTGTTCTGATTTTCCACTGCAACAATATCTTAGAGATATTCGGATTATGGCCATTTACGAAGGCACAACAGGCATCCAGTCCATGGACTTGCTAGGTAGAAAAGTTCCAATGGAAAATGGCCAGGCTTTGCAATTGTTATTGGCACAAATGATTGATACAATCAAAAAAGTGTCTATATATGAAAACTTAGCACCTTATGGGCAACTTTTTGAGCAAAGTCTCAACAAGGTACAGCGCGCAATCGAATACCTTACAGCTTATGCAATCCAAGGAGATTACGAGCATTATTTGGCGGATGCGACAATATTTATGGAGCTGACTTCTAATGTCGTCATTGCCCATCAATGGCTAAAAATGGCACTAGCAGCTAAAAAAGCGCTTCAATCCGAGGATCGTACACAAACAGAACAGTTTTACAAAGCAAAGATTCACGCTATGCAATTCTATTTCAAATATGAATTACCTAAAACTTCGGCTGCTTTGGAAACTTTATTGAGTTCGGATAAGTTAACTTTAATCGAAGATGAAAACGAAATAATTTTTTAAATATTAAATATTGATACAATATGGATTTCCAAACGATATTAACAGCAGTAACGGCACAAGCGGCCAATGTCGCACCCTTCGGTGCAAAACTAAAATTTGTCTTAGGCGACGATGTCATACTTATTGACGGTACAGGCGATAGTAATGTAGTTTCACAAGAAGATGAAGAAGCAGCATGCACTATTAGCACAGACAATGATACTTTTATGCAATTGAAAAACGGTTCATTAAATCCAATGATGGCCGTCATGACCGGAAAAGTAAAAATTAAAGGAGATATGGGATTAGCTATGAAGCTTCAATCTCTCATCCAATAAAACAATTGTCTTTATAAAAGATTGCGAATGCTCTTCCTAGTGCTCTGTCTATAAAAAGACTTAAATTATAAATGGAAGTTGTTTTTTTAAAGATCAAGGCAAAAAACACAGGCATAGTGGTAACTATGACGAGTATTTTTAACGATGAGATTTGAAAAAACAACGACATTTCATTAAGATTTTTTTGTGGACAGAGCACTAGTATTTAGGCGGAGCATTCGTTAATAATTGTACAAGAGTGCACATTAGGGAATGAAAATAATAACAACATTATTACTGACTTTGGTAAGCATGATAAGTTTGGGCCAAAGAATTGAATCTAGAACAGAATAAATTTCTAGTAGAATCTTGGTTATAATAAACGCTATTTATTTTTTAGTCCACCTGGATTGAGCCATCAAGACCACCGAGTTTGTAGCTGCATCTTTTATAACGTGTTGCATTGTACACGAATCCACGAGATGACAATGTAATTGTAATCGCATACCGAGAAGTGCTTCGTGTTTGAATTGAACCTGCAAGAAATCCAAGCTATGTTCCATTATAAATGCCTCTGGGAGACATTCAAAAATCATTTTTATCAATTGGACATTATTGACATGGCCATTCCAGTCCAAATGTAGATAATTGACGTTGCGATACTCAGGTGCACCTGGCAAATCCGCAAATTTAAACGAAAAATTAGGTGCAGCCATTCGGTGCGAACTCAGGTGAATCATTGCATGATAGGCATCAGGAATTTTCATCATTTTACGGTCTTGGGTATGCATTAACGTCCACATAGACGCCATCGAAGCGATGATTTGGCTGTTATTATCCATCATATAGTAATCCCTATAGGTAAAAAAACCTTGGATTGCAGAAGGAAAAGTTTCTACCGATACTTCGGCATTGAGCTTGGGTAAGGTTTTAAAATCAACTTCCATCTTCAACAATACCCAAGAAGCCTGTATGTCAGCAAGGTCTTGAAACGAAATTTGATTGACCAGCGTATGTTGCATCGAAGCTTCTTGCATGATTTGGATCAACGCATGAGGATGCGCCAAAGCAAAAGTATCGACTTCTGAAGAACGAATGGTGAAATTTTGAGCATAAACAACTTGCATGATGTAGCAATGGTTTGTGCTTGGAGCAATTACGAAGTTAATTCAAATAATTTTTATTAAAGAGAATCCCTTTAGAAGAGTCGTATTTTTTAAATTTTCCCGACTTGACAAGTTCAGCCTTATTTTCATCTGTTCTTAAATCAATGATAAACACCTTACAGCCAAAAGCATTGACGAGTTCAAGATTGCCTGTTCTCCAGATGTGACCTATCTCGGCCGCTGTCGCGTTATAACCCTTGAGCCACTTCCGACCAATGGTTACTTCAAGATGAAAAATACCATTTTCATACTTTAATAACTTCGACGACAATCCCATACTTATCCTATAATATAGGTCTGTCTCTACAAAATGCCTCCGATTTATTTTTTCGATGTCCATACTTAATCTGTAATCAGAAATTGTGCCACATTTGGATAAATGACAGCATATTTTTTTGATTCTACGAAAGCGCTTTATTATCAATAGATTTATACATCATTATAATTGGTTATCCTTCATCCCTGCATTACAAAAATTTCCTACTTTTTAGGCTGTTCTAGTGCTCTGTCTATAATAATAATGGAAGTTATTTTTTTTAATGATCAAGACAAAAAACGCAGACATAGTGGTAACTATGGCGAGTATTTTTAACGATGAGATTTGAAAAAAGAACGACATTTCATTAAGATTTTTTTGTGGACAGAGCACAGTGCTCTGTCTATAAAAAGACTTAAATTATAATGGAAGTTGTTTTTTTAAAGATCAAGGCAAAAAACGCAGACATAGTGGTAACTATGGCGAGTATTTTTAACGATGAGATTTGAAAAAAGAAC
>JAIXKS010000064.1:90771-91825 GCA_026928325.1 Chitinophagales bacterium
GATTTGAAAAAAGAACGACATTTCTTTAAGATTTTTTTGTGGACAGAGCACTAGATTCATAAAGCCCAAAATTGAATCCACAAACCTCACAATACCCTACAAATGGATTTGGCAAAAAATGGTCAAAACAGATGCAAAAAACCATTTAACTCTGAGTTAAATTTTATTACAATCATAATTCTTGTTAAATTAATGTAAATTATTATATTGTAAATTATTTTTTCGCAACATTTTATATTATTTTGCGTCTAATTAGAGTAGTCACAACGAATATTATTTTAAAAATGAATATAGCAGATATAACTAGTGTATCCATCATCTTATTTTCCGTCATCGATATAGTTGGAAATATTCCAATCATTATTGACTTAAAAAATAAGGGTGTCAAAGTTGATTCTATGAAAGCAGCCTTGGTATCATTAGGATTGATGGTTGCCTTTTTATACGGAGGAGAAGGTATTCTTCATTTACTCGGGCTCGACGTTCAATCATTTGCTGTAGCTGGAGCTTTGATCTTGTTCTTTCTTGGACTTGAGATGATCCTTGGTATGCGATTTTTTAGAGAAGGTCCCGGATCTGAAGTTGGTACGGTTGTTCCTATCGCCTTTCCGCTCATCGCTGGAGCAGGAACGATGACAACGCTTATTTCTCTAAAATCTAAATTTGCTTCCAGCGATATCTTGGTAGCGATATTCCTCAATATTATCGTAGTTTTTGCGGTCTTACACTTCTCAGACTATATCAAAGAAAAGTTAGGAGAAGCCGGTGCTGCTGTTTTGAGAAAAGTATTTGGAATCATTTTATTAGCTATAGCGATCAAACTCTTTAAGGAGAATTTCCATCTAATTATCAGACCCGATCAAACAATGGGCATTTTAAAAGCAACCTAATAAAGGCCGATATATCACCATTAATTTCAGCGGAAATATTTTTTCAAGTTCTTGACTATAAGTACTCTGTCTATAAAAATACTTAACGTTCTTTATTTAAAGATCAAGGCAAAAAGAGGCTGTCCGAAAAGGGCAGCTTCTTTTTTATGCGGCTAATTTATTAG
>JAIXKS010000025.1:0-38326 GCA_026928325.1 Chitinophagales bacterium
TTAAAAATACTCGTCATAGTTACCACTATGCCTGCGTTTTTTGCCTTGATTTTTTTAAAAAAATAACTTCCATTATTATTTAAATCTTTTTATAGACAGAGCACTAGCTCAATCCGCCTTGATCCACTTACCTGGCGACACGCTTCCATCTCTGTCTCTGACAGAAATAAGGTACATTCCTTTTCTGAAGTTGCCGGGTATTCTGTTCAAAATTTGCATCATTCTGTATTTTCCAGCACATTAAAATCAGATAATGTCATCCTGAATACATTATTCCCTTTAATTCAATCATAGTGCTGCTAAATTCAAGCGACACATAAACCTATCTCTCATTTTTTTGAATACCATGATATAGCTAAACCATGTATCCCTATATACCCTAATTGTAGTTTATCTGAATCAAAAGAGACTATTTCATATTCATACTTGTAGCAATCAGAATCAAATTTTATTTTTTCCTCTTCAACATTCAACAGGTACTTTCCGCTGCAATTGGTCGTTGTATTTATCGTCTTGACAGAGAAATTGGAGCTACTATGAAAGATTAAAGTCCTACCGTTTTCTACAGGTTCAAGAGGATAACCATCATTTCTATGGGTTTCTACCCATGTTCCGATGATACATGTCGTTATTTCATTTTCGGAACAAGTAGTGATACAATCTTTTCTGCATGATATAAGAGAAAGGATACAAATAAAAACGATGATGTTGTATTGCATATTAAATGTATTTTAAAATTTTATTGAATAAAACATAAAACTAAAGCTATGAATCATAAATCAAAGTCATCGCTAGCATACACAACTAAAAGGTAGTAGGTTAAGAGATAATAGTTAGTTACCACCATTAATATTAATTTTTGCCTTTAATTAATTCTAATCATCGCTTTTTTCTCAAATATATTTTCAATGATACTGCTTTTATCTAATAATTTTAAAAAATTACTGACCTTTGCACCTGAATTTTAGAAGACATATATAATAACACATCATGAAATACAATTTTTATGCTGGTCCTGCCATATTACCAAGAGAAGTGATTGAAGAGGCATCACAGGCAGTACTTAATTTTAGCAACATGGGACTTTCTATTTTGGAAATATCTCACAGATCCAAAGAATTTGTGTCAGTGATGGAAGAGGCTTATGACTTAGTTCAACAGCTCCTTAATATTGGAAACGATCATACCGTCCTATTTTTGGGTGGAGGTGCTAGTACTCAATTTTCAATGGTTCCTCTCAATCTTTTGCATGCTGGTAGAAAGGCGGCCTATGTTGATACTGGAACTTGGTCTTCTAAAGCAATCAGAGATGGTCGGACTTATGGAGATATAGATATCATTGCTTCTTCAAAAGATAAAAACTACGCTTACATTCCGAAAGGATATCCCATAGATTCATCCTATCAGTATTTGCATATCACGAGTAATAACACCATTTATGGAACCCAATATAAAGCATTTCCAGAGACGAATGTTCCTTTAGTTTGCGATATGTCGTCCGATATTTTCAGCAGGCCTATTGATATCAATAAATTTGACCTAATCTATGCCGGTGCGCAAAAGAATATGGGCCCTGCCGGTGCAACGCTAGTGATTGTTCGAAAATCTGCGTTGACAAAGTCCTCCGACTTGCTTGGTGCAACATTGGATTACAATAACCATATCAAGGGCAAGTCCATGTATAATACACCTCCGGTTTTTCCAGTATTTGTGTCGATGCTGAATCTGAGATGGCTCAAAAAAAATGGTGGCGTTGAAGCTATTCAAGCTATTAATACACAAAAATCAAATTTGCTTTATGGCGAATTGGATAGAAATGGTCTTTTTTATAGTCATGTTGCTCATGAGGATCGTTCGGATATGAATGTTAGTTTTCATTTACATAACCCAGAATTAACCGATGCTTTTCTTGAAATGTGTAAATCTGCCGGTATTTTAGGTGTAGCGGGGCATCGTTCTGTTGGCGGATTTAGGGCTTCTATTTATAATGCCATGCCACTCGAGGGTGTGCGTGTACTAACAGAAGTCATGCAAGCATTTGAAGCAAGTCATGGATAAAATAAAGGCTTTTGAATTACCATATTGACATAGACGGGCAAAAAATACCTTTGCGCATCATCGAGGAAAGGAGGCGAAGTACACGAGTTGCACTGGGAAGTACGCATGTCATTTTGCGAATTCCCAAAGTTCCATTCTTCGGTGCTAATATACAGAAGCATGTGGATTGGGCTAAAAACTGGTTGCAACAGCTCAAAGCTGTCAAGCCTCATGTTTTAGATAAATACCTTCCTAAAAAAGCCTATCGGAATGGAGATCTCTTCATCATTGGGAAGCACCAATTTTATCTAAATATCCAACATGCGGCACGCAAAAGTGGAAGTATTCAATATAAAGATGATCACCTTTACCTTGTTATTCCGGATATGCCAGGATATGACGAGCAAAAGTTGATTCGTTCATTATTAATCAAATTTGCGCAAAATCACTTTTTGCCTATCATCATAGATCGGGTCAATTATTATAATCGCCGATACTTTAAGAAGCCGATACAACAAGTCAGGCTCAAATACAACAAATCCAATTGGGGAAGTTGCTCAACCAATAAAGCTTTAAATTTTTCAGTTCGGTTGTTTTTTGCACCGGATGATGTCATTGATTATGTTGTCATTCATGAATTGGCACACCTTATTGAAATGAATCATGGCGATCGGTTTTGGAAAATAGTTTCTGACATCATGCCTGACTATAAAGAGAAGGAGCATATATTAAAAGTGAATAATGGTATCTATGATTTTTAATATGAGCTTAAAATTCAATGTCGTTTAGTTTAGACAATTTATGTGTTTGTTCGACTCATTCTGGGTCGTATGTATAAAGCAAAATGGATAGCCTATAATCATACGACTACGACGTGGTCGCACATTCTTTGCTTAACGAAACGACATAAGATTAAAATTGGTTAATTTGAATATATAGCTTACGCAACTCTTTATTACAAAGATGATATTCCTATCCGACATTTGAACCTCAAATAATTTTCCCAAAATGGCACATATAGTATTTATTATTAATATCTTTGCACCAACAATAATCATCCGATTTTGGAAAACAATGCTGTAGTCTATTTTGAAAATGCCAATATTTATCAAGGAGATAAATTAGTGTTGGGCGAAATTCATTTTAAGCTTGCGCCGGCTGAAACCTGTTACATCATAGGTAAATCGGGTAGCGGAAAAACAAGTTTACTTAAAACTATGTATGGCAGCCTGCCGCTCAAATCAGGTATTGGATATATCGCAGACTACGACTTATCTCAATTAAAAGAAGAAGATATTCCTAAATTGCGTAGAAAACTAGGGATGGTCTTTCAGGATTTTATCCTTTTTGAACAATGGACCGTAGGTCGTAACCTTTTATATATCCTTGAGGCTACGGGATGGAAAGACCGTCCAAAGATGACAGCTAGAGTGCTCCAAGTTTTAGAAATGGTAGGCTTAATAGGCTATGAAAAGAAACGGGTGAGTAACCTTTCGGGAGGCGAACAACAACGGGTCGTTATCGCTCGTGCATTATTGAATAATCCGCCCATCATAATTGCGGACGAACCGACAGGTAATCTAGATCCAGATACGAGTGACGAGATATTATATCTTTTATCCAGATTATCCCGCGAACATGGAACTTCAATTATAATAGCTACGCATGATTATCGGTTAATTCAGAAGTTTCCGGCGCGTGTGTTTAAATGTGAACAAGATCGTTTTTTTGAAGTAGCGTAGGTTTACCCTAAATTACGCATTGGAAAATCTATTACGCACCAAAATAGCTTCAAATCAGGGATTTATTGCTCTTTTGACGCTCATAACGAATCCTAATGCGTAATATGGTGTTTACTATATTATCAGACGCTTATGTTACGACAGGCCAATTGGGTTTTCATAATCACTTTAAATTAAGCGGTCTAGCTCGGACTGTGTCTTCAATAATTATCGGATTCTTGGTTTCCGGCTTCTCGGGTTTGGGTGGAAAAACGATCGAATCCGAAAATTGGAAACTTATTCTTGCTGAGATCAAGGAATCCACATAGACTGTAGCTCGGTCGATCACTTCTGCTCTACATTCATTCAATTTTCGCTTATGGTAGGCTTGCCTTCTTTGCATGAGTTCCTCGTGGATTCTCGGATTCGTTTCCGTCAAATTTGGAGTATCATCCATGCAAGCCATCAACAGGAGCATCATCAAGATATATATCAGGTATTTCATTCTTCTGTAATCTTATCTTTGAGTAAATACTCGAGTTCTTTCATATACTCATTGGTCAGTGAATCTACCAATCTAACATACATCGTATCACGCATCACTTGACATAAAGAATCCGTTTCCGCTTTTAATTCATTAAACCTGCTGCCATATATCGTATCCACGGCATATCTCTCTTCAGGTGTCAATGCAGGTGGTTCGCCGGAACAAGATACAAAGACGAATGCAATGACAAGCATAGGTAAATATATCAGTCTATTGTTCATCCAAGTTTAATACTTTTCTTTTTAACTCAAAATTTTTACCTAAATACACTCTTCTGACTACTTCATCTTCGGCGAGTTCTTCTGCGCTACCCGTTCTTAGGATGCTGCCTTCAAACATCAAATAAGCACGATCCGTAATCGAGAGTGTTTCTTGAACATTGTGATCTGTAATCAGAATGCCGATATTCTTGGTTTTCAATTTAGCGACTATATATTGAATATCTTCAACGGCTATTGGGTCAATACCTGCAAATGGCTCGTCCAAAAGGATAAACTTGGGATTAGATGCAAGAGAACGGGCAATTTCTGTCCTTCGTCGTTCTCCTCCGGATAGTGAGTCACCCAGATTTTTTCGAACCTTATCCAATCGAAACTCACTTATCAGTGATTCGAGCTTTTCTTTTTGTTCTGCTTTGGACAATTTTGTCATTTCGAGGACAGCTTTGATATTATCTTCAACGGAAAGTTTTCGGAAAACACTTGGCTCTTGAGGCAAGTAACCCACGCCCTTTTGTGCTCTTCGATACATTGCATCTCCCGTAACATCCAATTCGTCAAGAAAAACTTTGCCCGATGTGGGTTGGATAAAACCGACCATCATATAGAAGGTTGTCGTCTTTCCGGCACCATTGGGACCTAGAAGGCCGACAATTTCGCCTTGTTCGACATGGATAGACACCGATTTTACGACCTGCCTATGTCCATAAACTTTATTTAGTGATTCTGATCTGAATTTCATTTTCGATTTTCAAAAGGATTATCAATTTTACCTGAACCTGGATCATGAGATTCCAATAAGGATTGTAATGCTCTAGTCCATGAAATGGCAACTTTATTATCTCTATTTACTTTAAGAATGTCTCCTTTGTGCAAAAAGTTTACTTCCGGTTGTCGATGTTGATAATAATCTCCTGGATCCCAGACACCATTTCTATTATCATCTTCAAATATCTCTATATCATATTTAGATGGTTCCAACAAAGAGAGTTCTATGTGTGCATTTCCAACATTATCAAAGGCATAGCCATAAATCGGTAATTTATTTTTTAAGATATGAACCATATAATTTTTGGTACTATCCAAATCGGTGATATCAACAATCAGCTTGCCTGAAGTTCCTAAACTCAAGGCTTCAAATTCGACCAATGCCTTTGGATTAGCGTGGCCATAGATGCTGTGAACTACACCACTATCTAGTTCGATTTTATATTTTTCGCCAAGATCCCATGGGTACCGAATAATAACGTTTTTGTGGGTTTTGTCCAGTGTTATCGTTGCACCTTCCAACATTCCTAAACTATCTGATAGCTTAAAAAGATTGACATCTACATCTTGTATAGGATAATTAAAGGCTACAACCACGGAATCTGCCGGATGAATCTTGCGTTTATGCATAGGTGATGTCACTAGGAGTTTAGTCTTACTGAGCCACTCTTTTTTGCCTTTAGGGAAGATTTTAACGGTATCCATACCAGCAAAGAAAAACAAGGAATCTAATGCGGTATCATAGTAAATCCCCAAGGAATCGCTTTGTATTTCTGTAAAAAAGTTGACATCCGCAGGGTGTACAGATACTACGATATCTTGAGATACGCTAGTATTATAAGCCAAGACAGCTTTACCATAGGTCTTCAAATTTTTCGTCTTTAATTTTAAAGGCGGTATGGGCAACGAGGACCGTAAAATAACACTATCAATAGAATTGCCAAGCAAGGACAAGGGCTCGTCATGAAATGCAATTCTCTCTGTTTCCAAGTCATATTTATAATTGAGGTTATCATCCTTTAGTGCAAATATTTTAAAGACACCTGATTTGATATTTCTGAAAATAAAATCACCTTTTCGGTCGGGTCTTGTAAAGTAAAAAGGTTTTTCCTTACGGACGATAGAATCTTCTTGACTATCATACAAGACCACAATCATCTCTTGTTCCGGCTCACCAGTTTTGGCATGGATGATTTTGCCCGAGATATTTAAACTATCCAGATAATCACCTGTCGAAAAAACATGAGTGAAGTTTAGGAGTTTATTTCCTTCGTGAAAATCCACGATAGCTTCTCCAAAATTAATCGTATAAGTTGCATCTTCTCTGAGTTCTTCCTTTTCGTCAAAGGTAAAAATCACCTTTTTGCCTCGAGATTTGATGGAAGGAATATAGGTCAAAGGCGGTGATACAATCACTTGCTTTATAGGATCTTTCACTTCGACGAACTCATCAAAATAAAAAGTCAATACTCGAGGATAAATATTCGTTTGTTTATCCGGTGTCGAAAGTAAAGTGTCCAAAACTGGAGGCGTTACATCTTTAGGGCCACCGGATATTCTTCCTGTATTGGCACAAGCGTAGAATCCCACGAGCGGCAGCATCCATAACCAACCATATATTAATTTTCTTACCAAAAGCTATATCTTGGGTATCATTAATGAATAGAAAGTGCAAAAATCCTTATAAAAACACGAAATCCCAACTTAAATTGCATTTAATTTCATAAAGTATGCAAGGTAACGTATCTCGTGAAGTAAAAAATTGCAAAATGCACACTTCAATTCCTATGTATCCAAACAAGAATTTATCTTGAAATTGTTGTGTTTGCTTTATAAATATCAAACGAATAATTGAGGTGGTGTAATCCTGATTTAGGAACCATAAAAACACTTTTGATTATCACGTTTGTAATACTAAAAATCTTAATAAAATGTTGTTCTTTTTCCAAATCTCATCGTTAAAAATACTCGTCATAGTTACCACTATGCCTGCGTTTTTTGCCTTGATCTTTAAAAAATAACCTCCATTATGATTTAAGTCTTTTTATAGACGGAGCAGTACTTTCTTAAAATGTGTAGCGTTTCTATGACGTTAATTATTATTGGATAGATAGTAAAAATTCATAATAAAAAATTAAATATGAGATTCTTTACTACATATAAGTTAAATAAATCATACATTTGCATCTATGAATAAGAGAATTATTTCTGGAATCATTGTACTTATGTCATTTTCACTGATTGGAGTCGGAGCAATTCAGTATTACTGGATACTCAAGGCTGTCAATTTAGATGAAAAAAACTTTAATGACAAGGTAATGATATCTCTCAATAATGTCAAAAAGAAAATAACGCAAGATACAGAACGGATTTTGGAGCTTCAATTCTATGAAGATCTTGGAGTCGTGCCGCCTTCCGAGGAAATCAACTCCGGATTGCCCTCCGAAATAACAGTTAAACCCAATAAAAAGTCCCATGAATTAAGAAATCATGCTGCCGAATTTAATGCTAAGCATCTTAATCAAGATGAATTAATAGAAAATATCGATATTGATTTTTTAAATACAACGCTCAAAGCCGAGTTAGAAGCCAATGATATAGACTTGCATTATGAATACGGTGTCTATTCTAATGAATTTGGCTCGTATTTTATTGAAAATGGGAGCTATACAGCAACGATAGGCGATACCACCAAATCATCCAATGTGGCAGATATCAATCCTTTGTTTAAGGCGGAATACAAAATTTCACTTTTCGATAATAAAACCTACAACCCAGGACATTTAAACATCTACTTTCCCGGCAAAAAGGGATTTTTATGGTCAAATGTTTTAAGTGTTTTGTTGAGTTCTATCATATTTACCGGCTTGATATTATTTTGCTTTACCTATACGATATGGGTAATCGTACATCAAAAAAAGATTTCGGAAATCAAAACCGATTTCATCAACAATATGACGCACGAATTTAAGACACCGATAGCCACGATTTCGCTAGCCTCGGATTCTATTTTAAGCCCGTCAATCATTGAAAATCAGGACAAAATACGGAGATTTGTAGGGATCATCAAGCAAGAAAATAAGAGAATGCTGAGTCAAGTAGAGAAGGTGCTTCAAATGGCTCAAATAGACAAAGAAAACGTAGAATTAAAGTTTAATCCTTTAAATATCCATGAAATCATCCAAGATGCGGCTATTAATGCGGAACTCAAAATTCAATCCAAGGGCGGACAAGTGACCACAAATCTCCAAGCGACTAAACCTATCATTGATGCAGACGTTACCCATATAGCCAGTATCATCAACAATTTGCTTGATAATGCTGAGAAATACACACCTGAGCAACCGAAGATTCACATCGAAACACAGGACGCAAAAGGTGGTTTGACGTTGTCTGTATCGGACAACGGTATCGGTATGAGCAAAGATGCATTAAAGATGATTTTTGAAAAATTTTATAGGGTTCATACTGGCAATCTTCACGATGTCAAGGGCTTCGGACTAGGTCTTAGCTATGTCAAAGCAATGGTAGAAGCACATCATGGATGGGTCAAAGCCGACAGTGAACTCGGCAAGGGAAGTACGTTTACGATTTTTTTACCTGAAAAACAAATTGGATAAAAAGGAAATAAATTCATTGAAATTTAAGTTAAATTTATATACAAAAAAATAAATAAATTATGGGATATAAAATCTTATTAGTTGAGGATGATCAAAATTTTGGCGATGTTTTAAAATCTTATCTTGAAATGAATGACTTTGATGTAATACTAGCCACAGATGGAGAAGCCGGTCTAGAAGCATTCAAAAAAGACACTTATGATTTGTGTATCACAGACGTGATGATGCCGAAAAAAGATGGGTTTTCGTTGGCAAAAGATATTCGGCTTATCAACAAAGAAATGCCCATCATTTTCCTAACGGCAAAGGTACTTAAAGAAGATGTACTTGAAGGGTTTAAGCTTGGAGGCGACGATTATATCACAAAACCATTTAACTCGGAAGAACTCTTATTTAGAATTAAAGCCGTGCTTAGACGAGCTGCCAAACCTGAAGAAAATCCAGAGAATCAACGTGAATTTACCATCGGAGATTATCATTTTGACTATGCGCTCCGCATTCTGACCTATACACCAGATGGAAGTACAGATAAGCTTTCGCCTAAAGAGGCTCAACTGCTACGTTTGTTCTGTTTCCGCATCAATGATGTGTTGCAACGATCAGAGGCATTGACAAAAATTTGGGAAGATGACAACTACTTTACCGCAAGAAGTATGGATGTGTTCATCACTAAAATCAGGAAATATCTAGCCAAAGATCCTAAGATAGAAATTCAGAATATTCATGGCAACGGATTTAGAATGTACTTGAAGGAGTAAAAGCGGGATTGGGTAGCGGTAGTATGTTAAATATTTTATAAAAAGGCAGACTTCTATCAAATAGAAAACCCTATTATACCAATAACACAATTCTGTGAATATCAGTATATTGAAATTAAAGTAAGTAGCAATTTTCAAAAAAACAACTAGAGATTAACCGAAAGGATGATTTTCTGAAATTTGAACTTTTTGTTCGAAAACACCTTTATATTTGTTGTAACAAATGTTTATTATCATGGAGCGTAAAGAATTTCTCAAAAAAAGTTTATTAGGTGGCGGCATGCTGATATCTTCAGCCTTGAGTGCTGGTCTTCTACAAAACGACATTGATGAATTAAAAGAGCTTGAAGCGATGGATTCAGCGCAAGTTGGATTTAATCATTTACCAAACATCAAATCAACAATTATGGAGAACAAAGTATTACATAAAGCAAATACCAGAGGCCATGCCAATCATGGATGGCTCGATACCCATCACACGTTTAGCTTTGCATCGTATTATAATCCCGATAGATTGCATTTTGGCGTATTGCGGGTTCTTAACGATGATGTAGTGGATGGCGGCATGGGTTTTGGGATGCATCCACATGACAATATGGAAATCATATCCATTCCACTTGAAGGAGATTTAGAGCATAAGGATAGCATGGGAAATACAGCCATCATCAAAAATGGAGATATTCAGGTCATGAGCGCAGGGACTGGAATTCGCCATAGCGAATACAATAAAAACAAAAATAAAACGGTTAAATTTTTACAAATCTGGGTATTCCCAAACAAGAAAAACATCACACCCAGATATGACCAAATCACCCTTCAACCTAGCGACAGACACAATAAGCTACAGCAAATCGTCAGTCCTAACCCAAATGATGCGGGTGTTTGGATTCATCAAGATGCATGGTTTCACTTAGGCACATTAGACCAAGGCAATCAACAGACCTATACGATCCAGCGAAGCGGAAACGGCGTGTATGCCTTTTTGATTAGTGGAAGTGCAATAGTAGATGGAATCCAATTAGATGCACGAGATGGAATGGGTATTTGGGCAACAGACCATATCCAAATTGAAGCGAAGGAGCATACCGAGATTTTATTAATGGATGTTCCAATGACCCTATAACAACATAAGATTTATAATTATTCATGAAAATATTTGCCTTTGGAGCTAGTTCCAACCGAAATTCGATCAATCAAAAAATGGCATTGTATGCAGCCAAGCAATTCGGAGATGCAGACATACAAACGATCGATTTAAACGACTTTGAAATGCCGTTGTATTCTATTGACCGCGAGCAACAAATCGGAATTCCAAAGCCTGCACAAATATTTATGAACTATGTTCAAGATGCAGATCTGATTATCATCTCATTTGCAGAACATAATGGCAGTTACAGTTCCATTTTTAAAAATCTTTTTGATTGGGCTTCGAGGGTAAATATAAAGACCTTTATGGGAAAACCGATGCTGTTGATGGCAGCATCAACTGGAAGAAGAGGCGCTATCAGTGTATTAGAAGCTGCTGTAAATAGATTTCCGATACATGATGGACGTATTGCCGGAACTTTTTCGATGTCTGAGTTTCATAAAAACTTTCACGTTGATGAAGGAATTATTGGACAAGAGATGAAAGAAAGATTTGATCAAGTGATTGATGAGGTAAAAAAACAACTTAACACTATCCATAGCGATGCCGTTTAGGTAATCGAACAAGAAATAACTTTTTATTGTTAATATTCATTACTTCCTTGAGTACGTTTATCAAAAATTTACAATTATTTCTTGATGACAATTTTTAGAACCACCTATCCTACCTGGCTATTCATCATTGGCACCTTATTATTTATTCATGGTGGTTACTTGTCAGCACAATCAACGTATTCATTTGAATTAAACCTTACAGGTTCAAGTTTGAGGCATGCAAGAAGCACTATAGATTTGAGCCAACTAAAGGTTCAAGAATGGTTGGCTCTTTCCATAATAATAGAAGGAACGAACCTGGATGCATCTTCCATCAAAGGCACATTTTCGACATCAAAAACCTATCATTTGGCGACAGCCCATGAAGGCGCAAGCATAAATGACCGTTATGTAAGCGAATTATATTTTCTAGATAAAGCAGAAATCAGCGTTTTAGAAATAGACCTAGATCTAGGGAAAGTCAATGAGCGTGTCGCAGGACTTCGAGGCGAAGTAAGGGTATTTATTCCGGAAATGGACAACTCGGTGGTTGCTACCGCAGTCTTACAAGATAGCTGCAATTGCACTATGTTACCCTACGTTCCAAGAAGCGTTTGGGGTGCAAAGTATCATTTGGATGAACATATATACACACCACCGGCTACATATACCAATGTAACCCATCTGATTATTCACCATAGTGCGGGTACCAACTTTAGTAGTGACTGGGCGGGCGTGGTGGCAGCCTACTTTGATTATCACGTCAATAGTAATGGATGGCAAGATATCGGATATAATTGGCTCATCGACCCTAATGGAGTATTGTATGAAGGCCGTGGAGGTGGAGATAATATCCAAGGTGCCCATATGTGTGGCTATAATAAAAACACCATGGGTATCTGCATGCTCGGGAATTTCGAAGTCATATCACCATCGGACACGATGATGCAAGTCTTGACCCAAGTATTGGGGTATAAGGCTTGTAAAGAAAATATCGACCCTAGAGGAAGCGGACCAATACTGTCCTATCCTGGTCAAATGTATAACATATCTGGTCATAAAGACGGCTGTGCTCCCAATTATACAGATTGTCCGGGCAAATTCTTACACGAAAAATTAGCATCCATACGGCAAGCGACCTATGACTATATCGAATCTTCATGTCAAACGACATCTTCTTATGATGCAATTCATTTAAAGCCTACACTATTTCCAAATCCAAGTACAAACTACATTTGTGGGACGGAACGTCTTGTGGCCATTCTTGATCAAAACGGTCATGCGCTCCATTCACAATTATATGTGACAGATGGACATTGTACAGATATATCCAAATTACAATCGGGCATATATTTTGCCATCCTTGGCGATGATAACGAAAGTGTTTCGGTTACTTTTATTAAGCAATGATAAAAATTATACTCAAAAGCTCGCTGATACATCTTACTAATCAGCTAAGGTAAACGACCTTCGATAAAGCATAATTTCAATTACTCCTTATTAACCTTAATAGTTTGGACTACTTTGGCATCTTTACTTTGAATCATATAAATTCCAGAAGGCCAACCAGTCATATCAATCATCAGCGTTTCAGGATTTTCAGTCTCATGTTCATAGACAATTTTTCCTGACATATCTATAATGGAAGTTTGATGCAATCCAGCAGATTGACCTATAATATTGATATTTAGTATGCTGCTGACAGGGTTCGGGTAAGCTTTAATTTCCCATACGTTGGTATAATTATCAATACGTGTAGCGACGATGTCACTTTTATAAGTAGAACCATCGACATTGAGTACATTTAGTCTATAGTAACTGATACCAACAAGCGCATTCTCGTCGATATAACTATAGCGACTTCCATGATTAGCACCATGAGCAGGTAAATATGTAATCTTATCAAAATGCTTACCATCAGAGCTTCGCTCGATTTCAAAAGCATCACCGAAATCTTCACGAGCAGTTTCCCAACTGACAATGTTTGATAGACCCACGTTTTTGACATGAATGTCTTTTAGTAAAATATTAAGCGGAGACATATAGGTCGTAATAATGACTCTACCGTGGCCACCTTGCCCTCCATAAGTGATTTGACTAGTAGCGCCATTTTTAGCTCCACCACCGCCGCCACCGGGAAAAACACCTGGCTCTCCTTCTGTTGGAGGATTTCGATTACCTGTATTGACACCATCGCCGCCGTCACCACCACCAGTATTTGCATACCCATGATTGTAATTAGCAGGATTACCTGCATGGCCACCATCACCATCAATACCGGCAGCACCTCCGCCGCCACCTGATGTATAATTATCTCGAGATGTCCCCTCAAAAGTAGCACCATTCCCACCGGAAAATCTCATATGCCCAATACCTTCATCTGCTTGCCCACCTCTTAAATATATGCCATCTGACGGATTAGATTGAGTCAAAGCACTATCTCCCGGAAGACCACCCTTAGCCATTACTACAACACTCGGACTACCATCGATGACTCGCGAAACAAACGTGGAATCTCCTCGCTCTTTTCCTCCTCTTCCGTTACCTTTATTTCCTCCTCCGGCTCCTACAAAAATCTGAAACTCATCACCTTCTTCGACATCAAAGGAAGAATGCGAATAGGCTCCACCACCACCACCTTCGCCTTTAGCTGAAAATAAAAAAGAGAATAACCATGCCGCAAATCCTCCTTCTCCTCCTGCGCCCCAAGCTTCTATTTTAACAGACTTAATGCCTTCAGGAACCACAAAAACATCCTCACCTGGTGTATCGAAATAATAAGTATCTTGCCCAAAGGTGTTATAAACGCCAATGAAACATAAAACCGAAGAAAAAACAATCTTTTTTAACAACGAGAAAACAGTCATTTTAACTTTTTTAAATTTATTAATAAATACAATTTTTTGACAAACCGTCCCTAAATAAAGGATAGCTGTAAATAACTTAAAATCATAGTAAAGCAAAATGTATTTTCTGTACTTTTTAAACGGAGACCTTTGTAAATTCAACAAAGCGACAAATATCTGACTTTATAAAATCACAAGGACAAATATACAAAATTAATTATAATCACACAAATATATTACCCACGGAAATTAAGTCCCATGTTCAACAGCAAAATGATTTTTTAACACATTAAAATTATTTATAATATGTTATAGAGATTAATTGCTTACCTTTGTCTTTCAATATTGAACAAATATACCAATGGCCAATTCAATAGCCGGGAAAAAATCTTCTTATAAAATTTTAGGTGTCGATCCTGGCACCAATATCTTGGGGTATGCTGTATTGGAAGTGCAAGGAAGCCTACTTCGGGTCTTAAGTTTCGGCGTATTTAGACTTGAAAAATATGAAGATCACCACGAAAAACTAAAGGAGATTTACTTGCAACTTCAAGAAATCATCGAAACTTATCTCCCTGAACAATTGGCCATAGAAGCACCATTCTACGGCAAAAACGTGCAATCTATGTTGAAATTGGGTCGAGCTCAAGGCGTAGCCATGGCTGCAGCCATAACCATGGGGCTTGAGATTCAAGAATATGCACCTAAGAAGATCAAACAGTCCATTACTGGCAATGGCAATGCCTCCAAGGAGCAAGTGGCAGCCATGCTTGAATCCATTTTAAAAATCAAAATTAGCAGTAAACACCTTGATGCAACCGATGCCCTTGGCGTAGCTGTTTGTCATTATAATCAAAGTAGCAATATCCTAGCGGGTCTAAAAAAACACAGTGGATGGGCATCATTCATCAAAAATAATCCAGATAAAATCTTAACGGGTAAGGTAGCAACACCTCATAAAAACAAACCGAAGTAGCCTTAATATTTATAATCTAAGTTATAGAAATATTCTATCAAAAAAGGAATAGAATCTTCGTGTGGTTGTTGTGAAAGCCAATTAACTGTTTGAGTCGCATACGCTTTGTAATTTTGTTTTATCTTTGCAGCGCATAAATAGAATGTATTGACCACGGAAATCATTATACGGCCTAAATCGGGATTGTCCTCCAAGTGGAAAGAGCTTTGGCAATATAGGGAACTCTTGTATTTTTTTACTTGGAAAGAGATCAAAGTTCGCTATAAGCAAGCATTATTAGGTGTCGTATGGACACTATTGCAGCCTTTAATGATGATGATGATTCTCGTATTGGTCTTATCAAAAGGACTTGGCCTCGATACCGGTCAGATTCCTGCACCGATATACTATTTATGTGGTCTTTTGATATGGAATCTCTTTAGCCAATCGGTCAATAGCGCTGCTAATGCTATGGTTTCTAACGCACAGATTCTGCGTAAAATCTATTTTCCACGACTGATTATCCCTATTTCTTCAATGATGATAGCTTCTTTTGATTTTCTAATCAGTTTGAGTGTGTTTTTTATCATTGGATTTTGGTATCAAAGTCAAGGTGGGTTTCACTTTCCGTTTTTTAGTATTCTTGTAGCCTTTATGGTAGCATGGGTAATTACCATTGTTACTTCTTTTGGGATTGGCACCTTCTTATCTGCGATCAATGTCAAATATAGAGATGTTCGCTACGCCCTACCCTTTTTGATTCAAGCCTTATTTTTTATAACGCCGGTGATGTTTGACAGCAAGCAATTTAGCCAGCCGATTTTGCAATTCGTGCTTCAACTCAATCCGCTCAACTACGCCATTCAGACCATTCGAAGCGTCCTTACAGATGGGCAATTAGAAGTCATCGGCAATATGTCGTGGCATTTACCCTTGATACTTGTCATTTTATACATTTTGGGCATGTATGTATTTAGGCGTACAGAAGCTTATTTTGCCGATATTGTTTAACCCAATAAACGAGAGATTATATGAAACCGGCTATAGAAGTCAAAGGAGTTTGGAAGGAATATCGCAAGGGTATTGATAAGCGCTATAAAAGCCTTCGTGATGTGTTGACGACCATACCATCTTGGCGGAAGCGACAACAAGCTGAGTTATTCTGGGCATTACAAGACATTGATTTTACGTTAAATGCCGGAGATTCGATTGGCATCATTGGTAGGAATGGCGCAGGAAAATCTACCTTGCTTAAAATCTTATCGCGGATTACACCACCAACGAAAGGAGAAGTAATCCTAAGAGGCAGAGTTGCGAGTTTATTGGAAGTAGGAACTGGCTTTCATCCCGAATTAACGGGTAAAGAAAACATATATTTCAACGGTAGCATACTAGGCATGCACCGAGCAGAGATTAAGCGAAAATTTGATGAAATTGTGGAATTTTCAGGCGTCGAAGCCTTTATAGATACGCCGCTCAAACATTATTCGAGTGGGATGCAGATGCGGCTTGCCTTCTCGGTGGCGGCACATCTGGATGCTGAAATCTTACTTATTGACGAAGTCTTAGCCGTTGGGGATATGGCTTTTCAACAGAAGTGTATCGGAAAAATGGATGAGGTCAGCAAGGGTGAAGGAAAAACGGTCGTTTTTGTGAGTCATAATCTTTCTCAAATCAAACAATTGACCTCTGGTGGAATTTTATTGGATTATGGAAAGCAATTAGCGCAAGATGCTACGGATAACATAATTTCCCTTTATCATAAAAACATATTAAAAAACCATTTATATACTTTTGACAAAGAAAGAGTACAAGCGGAGGATGTTCTATTTAGTAATTGCAGTTTTAGAAATATTGAAGGCCAGGAAATCACACAAGTTGAATGCGGAAATCCACTTTGTGTCTTATTAGAGATAGAAAATAGAACGAAAGCATTGATAAAAGATGCCTTAGTAGGCATAGTTTTTAAAAACCTACAAGGAGGATCCATGATTGCTTTAAGCAGTAATGTTCACGGGCTTCAATTGGATTTACAAGCAGGTACAAATACTATATCCTGCCAAATAGATAAGTTTCCTTTAAGTCCCGGAACTTATTCCTACAATTTGATTATTACAAGAGGAAATCATATTTACAACTGGATGAAAGAGGCCGGAATCATACAAACTCATCATGGATTTTTCTTTGAAAGTGGAGAAATTCCATCGCCGAAGTTGCAAACTGTGTTAGTAGCGCATAATTGGAAAAAACTATAAAATATGGAAGCAATAAAAGTTTCTGTCGTTATACCAGTTTATAATGAAGAACTATTTCTAGATAGGACACTCAATTCAGTACTTGCGCAACAAGAAGTCGCTGAAGTGATATTGGTAGATGATCAATCAACGGACAATAGCCTTGAAATTTGTAAAAGTTGGAAAAAAAAGGATCAGAGGGTTTCTGTATTGAGTAATATTGGGATTAAAGGTGCAGGTGGAGCCATCAATACCGGTTTGCATCAAGTGACACAAAATTATGTGGCTATTTTAGGTGCAGATGATTATTTTTTAGAAGAGAGGTTTGCAGATGATAGTAGGTTATTTGAAAAATATCCAGAAGTTGAAGCGATATCTCATTCCATCAAAATC
Organism: Chitinophagales bacterium; assembly: GCA_026928325.1. Lineage (GTDB taxonomy): Bacteria > Bacteroidota > Bacteroidia > Chitinophagales > Saprospiraceae > OLB9. The sequence goes on from JAIXKS010000025.1 coordinate 17,778, forward strand.
ATTACTTCGGATACGAAAAATTATGATGGATTAAACGCACATTTTGTTCATGGCCAGAATTCAGGTTCAAAATTAGACAACACCTTATTCATAAAACCAGATAATCTTAAATTAAAACAACATTTCCCAATCACTGGATTGACTTTTAAGACTACTATTTTAGATAAGGTCGGATACTTTGATGAAACGCTTAAACAAGCACAAGATATAGACTTCGTGTTGCGAATGAAATTGTTTTGCCCAATTTTAACGGCAACATTTGATAAACCAGTAGCCGTATATTTTCGACACGAAAATAACACGACACGCAATATGACCGAAGCGGTATTTTACCGGAGATTAACAGCTAAAAAACATTTTGCAATAGCTGTAAAAAATAAGTTACCTATTAATATAACATGGAAATATTTTAAGGATTTTATGGAGTATGATTTTTTATGGTTGTTTAGAAAAAATATTTTTGGTAAGAAGTTGATAAAAGCTTTGCTTTTGCCCATATTTATATATCGAATAAATACTGAAAGTCAAGTTCTATATGATTGTGATAGAAAAATCTTAAACTAAGTCAACTTATTTAAATAAATATCTTTTTATAGTCGAATAAATCCGAGAATCTTTCAGCAAACGTCTATATCTCCATGATTTATTAACCGGGATGAAAATAAAATCATTTCTTTCAGCGATTAACCTTTCGATCAATAGTCTTTCCGCCTTAGCATGATGTCCTTCCCACATTTCAAATGTAAAACCAAAAATGTACTTAGTCGTCTATTAAAAACGGTTCAAAATGCTGATTATCAAAATATTAAACAGTAAAAAGCTTTGAAAATAATGCAAGATATTGTATCTTTACGTCGTAAACCTTGCATATTTTAAATGATTCCACAGGCAAAAAACACCAATCAGATTAGCTTTTTCTCTTCATTAGAGGGTATGCTCAACGCTAAACATCCTTTATATGTCTTAGCCAATAAAATTGAATGGAAAATATTTGAAGAAGCCTTTTTACCCTTGTATAGCCAAAACAATGGGCGACCTGCCAAGCCCATAAGGCTCATGGTAGGCTTGTTGATACTCAAGCACATCCGCAATGTATCAGATGAAAGCGTGGTAGAACAATGGAGTGAAAATATCTACTATCAATATTTATGTGGAGGAACAACCTTTACACCGGGTAAACCTTGTGAAGCATCAGAGTTAGTACATTTTAGAAAACGTATAGGCGAAAGTGGAATAGAGCTAATTTTAAAAGAAAGTATACGAATCAATGGAAAAGATGGAGATGATGACAATGTCAATGTTGACACAACAGTTCAGGAGAAAAATATAACCTTTCCGACAGATTCCAAACTTCATCACAAGATCATCAAGAAGTGTAAGCAAATAGCCAATAGCGAACAATTGCCTGTGCGTCAGACATATACGCGAGTATTAAAACAGCTTCGACTAGACCAAAGATTTAGGAATCATCCAAAAAACAAGTCAAAGGCAGGCAAAGCAGACAGAAAAGTAAAGACCATAGCAGGTAGACTGGTCAGAGAGTTAGAACGCAATTTGACACCGAATTCAAAGTACCAAAGGGAATTGGAATTGTATCAACAGATATTGTCACAGACCCGAAGTACAAAAAACAAGATATACTCCATACACGAACCCGAGGTATGCTGTATTTCAAAAGGAAAAGAACACAAAAAATATGAGTTTGGCAATAAAGCTTCGTTTGTAAAAACAGATACGGGAGTAATCGTAGGAGCGATGGGCTTTAGGAATGAATATGACGGACACACACTACCGCAGGTATTTGAACAAGTAAAAAGACTGATAGGAAAGGAACCCAAAAGGGCAAAAGCGGATAGAGGCTATCGCGGAAATAAGAAAATAGGAGAAACAGAGATATTAATACCAACGACACCAAGAAAATCAGATAGTTATTACAAAAAAAAGCAAATAAGTAAAGCCCATAAAAAAAGAGCAGCTATTGAACCGATAATAGGCCATATCAAATCAGATCACAGACTCAACCGTAACTTTTACAAGGGAATAGTGGGCGATAACATCAATATTATGTTGGCAGCCGCAGCATTTAACTTCAAAAGGATGATGAACAAATGGAAATCATCATTTTTATACTTTTGTCAAAGCCTAATATTGTCCATTGCCTATCATATACGATCAAAACGAGTTTTAATGAGAGATATTTTCGGCATGAATACACATGTCACCATCCCATTTTTGAGCTTATCATAATTAAATAAGACTTTTTAAGGGACGACTACTTATCATAAGACTTAAATCGATCATTTTCAACAATATACCAAATAGCTAACATTCCTGTACTTGGAATAATCATCTCCTCGCTATTGTACCTCCTTAGTTCATTTTCTAATCTTAGATTCATATCAATAGAGAAGTATTCTATTTGCATCTTCGATAAATCATTGGAAGCAATAATCTCCGATGACAAATCGATTGCGTCAACAAATAATCTTGGAAACCAAACTTCTGACAACTTCGGAAATCTCTGATATGTCTTTATCGACTGTTCTTGAATCAACCTTTTTGTCGGTTCACCGACATTTCTAACACACAATATATCTGTTTTTGTACCGGTATTTTTTCCAAGCGTTGCAGCAGAATTAAATCTGATAACTATATCACAATCATCAATTTGCTTTGAAAAATCATGGTGCTGCTCAGCATTTCCAACAATTGCTAATTTTGGTCGATGCATAAAACTCAAATTTGAATTATTTGTACTTAAATTTTTAGAATCGATTTTTTGTACTATAAAGACCAGTTAATTCGCCAGCTTTAACATAGATAATTCTAAAAACGGTTACGCTATATGCAATTGGAAATCGAAAAAAAGTCACTAAATTATCAAAGATTGCTTTTGGAATGAGCACCTGATTCCTTTTAAAATGTCCTGCTAGTAACAAAATAGGATTTAGACAACGTTTTCTTCGGATATAAGGTAGTATTATTTGCGTATTCCATGAAAGAATATCATCCAGGCAAAGCCGTTGATTTACCAAATTAATTGCGTACCTTTCTCCAATTCCACCACTCTGGTAAAAATCAAAATTATAAATTCCAGTCCAATTCGGTAAGACTTTAACCGGATGCTTCATACCGACCTTTATTAAAAAATGTAAATCTTCTGCAATAAAAAATCTTTCATCAAACTTAAAATCACTAAATATAGAATAATGAAAACTTGTAGTTTGAATATTTTGATACGGAAATGAATCATACCGTGATATGGATTTCACCTCTGTCCTTGCTATTTCACTCCCATGTTGGAAAATTATTAGACTCGATTTAATAACCTTATATTCTGGATTATCCAAAATCCCTTGATATAATACTTCTAAATGTTCACTCAAGTATTGATCATCACTATCTTGAAAACAAACCCATTCTCCTTGTGCTAGAGATATTCCGTGATTTCTTGCTGCACTACGCTCTTGATTTTCCTGCCAAACGTAACGAATTCGTGAATCGCCATATGATTCAACTATTTCTCTTGTGTTATCGGTACTCCCGTCATCCACAATAATGAGTTCCCAATCCGTAAAGGTTTGATTCAAAATGCTATCAATGGGCACTCGTATCGTATGGGCACGATTAAAAGTTGGAATGATAATAGAAAAAAAAGGAAACTTCATTATCTGCCAATCAGATTTTCAAATAGGTCTAACATGGGTTGATTATCCAAATATTTCAAAGCTTTATGCCGCCAAATATAGCTAGCAGGCTTTAGTTCCATTGCCTGAGCGATTATTTCAGACATTTGCTTTGTATCCATTTCATCTAGAATAAATTGGTCATCATCAATGATAGACGGAATTTCACCTACACGACTACCTATGGGTGTACAACCACACAACATGGCTTCAAGCAAGGAATGGCCCAATCCTTCTGCTATAGATGGAAACATATAAACTTGATGGTCTTGATACAATTTACGGGTTTCCTCTTTGTTTTGGAAAGAAAGCAACGTAACATTATCAGGCATTTCCTTTTGATAATAAGTAATCATCTCCGGCGAAAATCCGGCAAATGTAAACGGATATTCGGGCAATTCACGGGCACAAGCCAATACCAAGTCAAATCCCTTTCGTTTGAAATTCTGATGCTGATAAATATAGGCAAATGCTAAAATTCCGCTTCTTTTTTTATTAGTATCCAATTGCCAAAACTCCCAATTAACAGGTCGAGAAACTATAGTGATTTTATCAGAAAGTTCAGGCATAAAATAAAGTAAGCCTGTTTTATAGCCTTTCTTTTCCGGATCAGCATATTTGTTTTCAGAATATACCAAAGACTGGCTAACTGGACAAATATAAGTCGCATTACGGTAGGCCCATCTAATTAGCTTTTGAAGTAGATTATCTTGGTAAAAGATACCATACTCCAATGCTGGTATGCTCATCGCATCGAATCCGTTTACGATTACCAATGATTTTTTACCTAATAGTTTGGCCATAAAGACAGGCACTATCGTATGCCATGCACCAAAGTTGATAATAACAGCTTTGACAAAGAATATCCGGAAAATAACGCACAGATTATAACGGATAAAATTCAAGGCCTTGATTATACGATTGCTATGTAAATTGTAATGACAAGCGGATACATCGTAGGCTTCTGATAAGAGTTCTATATCTCTAATACCAAAAACGGATTGACCATAATAGCAATACAATATTTTTTTCTTAATTGACATACATTAATAGCAAATCAACGCCAAAATTGTTTTTGATTTGGGATTGATTCAAATTTTAAGCTGGAAGCTTAAACTAATTTATAGCTTAGCATGGACGCTAAGCTAATCATGTATTTGTAGCTTAGCGAGGACGCTAAACTGATCTTGCTAATCATGACTAATCATGTTGGACGCTAAGCTAATCATGCTAATCATGACTAATCATGTTGGACGCTAAGCTAATCACAGTGGATGCTAAGGTAATCATAAAAGTATGGACTTTATACCCTTTTTGATTTTAAACATCTATGTATCCAATATCTGTACCTAAATCAAGTAAAGTGACATCGATTAAACCGTTCAAATTTTCATAATTCCTTGCTGAACTATGGATGTAATGGCTTGGCTCGTCCACAATACCGGCTCTAACCGGGTTTAGATGAATATAGGAAAGTTTTTGCCGAATAAATACTGGCGAAACAAGTTCGATTGGATGATTATCATGTTGCCATACTTGATATACATCATTCCGTGCATTAAATCGACTTTGATAGGCAAAATTGGATAATATCCAATTAGCTCTTGAGTTGTTTTCTGAATTTATTTTTTTGATTATTTCCTTTGCTGTATAACTTTTGAAATCTCGTATCAAGGCCGAAAGCCCACTTTTTTCATCGGTCTGGCAAATAATGTGTATATGATTTGTCATAATCACATAAGCAAATATATTCAAACCTTTGTTGGCTTGACAATATTTAAGATTGTCTATTATCAGGTTTTTAAATTCTAAATAGGCGAATACATCAATCCAACCAACAATAGTCATCGTAAGAAAATGAAGCCTATTTTGATTTTTTATTTTGTAGCCGTCAGACATGGAATATCTATTTCATTTATATTGATAATTATTTAAGCTGGAAGCTTAAACTAATTTATAGCTTAGCGTGGACGGTAAGCTAATCATGTATTTGTAGCTTAGCGTGGACGCTAAACTAATCATGTATTTGTAGCTTAGCGAGGACGATAAACTAATCTTGCTAATCATGGCTAATCATGTTGGACGCTAAGCTAATCTTGGCGGATGCTAAGGTAATCATATGGGTTTGAAAAAAAATCATCCTAGAATTAAAATAGGGAATACTTACAATTTGCTTACTTTTGTGGTTTAGATTATGATTAGCACAGATAAGCAACGATATATAGTATGGGCTGATTCATTGGAGGATTTGCCTGTTTTTTTTCGACCTTGGTATCTTGATCAGGTTTGCATCCATGGCGATTGGAGTGCCATTATATCGGTAACTGACTCTGGAGATATAGAAGGTGCGCTCGTTTTTTATACGACTATTCGATACAGTCGGAAATTCATAATCATGCCGCCTTTGACACCATTTACGGGCATTTGGCTTGCACCATCTACTTCTACAAAAACGACTTACAAAACACGTAAAGAAAGTCAAATTATTGGGCGACTTCTAGAAGGTATTCCTAAAGATGCTGTCTTGTATCGGCAATCTTTTTGGCCTGAATATAAAAATTGGTTGCCATTCTTCTGGAAAGGATTTGAACAGACTACACGTTACACCTTTATAATTCGAGATCTTCGTGCTTGGTCCATGGATCATATAGCAACTAATGTCCGCAATAAAATCAACAAAGCTTCGACTACTTTGTCCGTATCAATAGAGACAAATCCAGCGATAGTTTACCAACAAGTATCCGAAATTATGCGCAGAAAAGGATTACCGCTCATCTGGTCAGAAGCCTTTTTTACTGCATTGGATACGGTGGTTACAGAGCATGCTTCTAGGTTGATTCTCTCCGTAAAAGACGAGCAACAACGTATCCATGCTTCCTCTTATATCATCATTGACAAGGATACTGCTTATCTGATGATGTTGGGATCTGATCCGTCATTAAGACAAAGTGGCGCTATACCGTTGGTTATCTATCATTCCATATTGGAAGCTTCCAAACATGTGAACTCGTTTGATTTTGAAGGAAGCAGTATGGCTTCGCTCTTTGATTTATTTTCGGGATTCGGTGGCGAAATGGTGCCTTTTCATAGTATTTATAAGACCAAAAATATGTTTTGGGATTTAGTATATCGATTGAAATCAAGAAATGATACTAAGAATCGATGATTGGTTGGAGGATTGTTGTCATATTTCCTCATTTAAGCTAGAAGCTTAAACTAATTTGTAGCTTAGCGAGGACACTAAGCTCATCATATTGGACACTAAGCTAATTTTTAAAACATTGATTTACATTGTGCGCCCAACTCATCCCTTGCAAACGATCTTCGCTATTATATGCCTGATGAAAATTGCCAGATAACCAGAGATTGTACAAGTCAGTAATATGATTTTTTAATGCTGTTTTAAATTGGTTATCTGAAGAATAAAAGATTTTACCACATTGGCATTTTTCAAAAATCCACTCAAATTCAGGGTCATTTTTTCCATTAACCACTGTGACAATGGGATTTCTTGCACCTAGATATTCAAAGAGTTTGCCTGTCAAAACGCCATGTGTATCATCGTTATTCCACGACATAAGATAATTGATATTGGCGTTTAGTTGCAATTCTAATGCTTCCTCATGGGATACCATTCCTCTGACATCTAGACATCGACTTACTTGGCTATAAGGTTTTGCGGCACTATTCCAATAAACACTATCCTTACCAGCATAAATAATTTTAAGATGATTGGCATCTATTTTTTCTTGGTCGATTAATGCTTCTAGACATTCAAAAAGGATTTCAGGTTGCATCAGATTCCTATAAACGGAACCGGTAAAAACTATGGTAAATTCCAGATTTTCAGCCGACTTCGGCGTTTTGATTTCTATTCCATTACGCAACGTCAATGCTTGAACTCCATAAACATTTAGTGTTTCAGAAACACCATCGGTTGCACCTATTACAATGTCTGCTTTGCGTAATAAACGTCTCCAAATCCGGTTTTGCAGCGATAATAGATATGTATTGGGACGGCTATTGACAACTGGAATATCGTGCATACTTACTATCCACCTCGTATCTGGTCGTAATATCCTTATGATGTAACCGACGATGACATCTGCTGCCGGCCTAAAGGAAGTCACAATCGTATTTTGTCTGGAATTCTTTAAATTTCTTAAAATTCGAATCGTCGCCATGATGATAAAAATAAGTCCGCCTTCGCCAAAAATCAGGCTGAACGGTAATGTTTCATTGAGTTTTATCAAAAAACGAACGCATGGATGTTGCTTTTTAGATTCGTCAAAATGTAAATTATCATTTGATTTTTGACGATTTAGTAATCGCATTATGGTACGATAATCTAGCGTTGGGATGAGCACTATTGATTCAGAATTGATTTGATTTTTGTTTAAAAAGCTACCGACATTGGTTGAAGTGTATAAAAAAGAAGCATCATATTTTTTGGCCATTTCGGTATAAATATGATAATTTCTTTTAGCTGCGACAGAAGGAGCAGGTGGGAAATAGTAGCTGAGATAGTGGAGGGATTTGGACACGAGTAGAGTGTAGTGGCAAGCAATCTTTTGGAGTACTTAGTATTAGCTTAGCATTTGATGATGATGTTTTGTATGGATTTTTGGGTATGCTTGTGATAAAATCCTAGGAATACTACGCATTATAATATTGTTTTGATAATATCTAGGATTGCTCCGGCTATGATTTTATCGTCAAAAATTTGGACTGCCATTGATCTACCTATAGATCCCATTTCATTGCGCTCTGTCGGTGCTAATTGTATCAATTTATCCATGGCTTCGGCCAGGCTTTCTGCGTTTTTGGCGCTCACAAGAAATCCATTTACTCCATTAATGACCGTCTCCTTACATCCTGCTGTATCGGTGGTAATCACGGGTTTAGCCATGGCCATAGCTTCGATATTAATGCGAGGTAAACCTTCTCGATAGGACGGCATAACGATACAATCACTTTTTGAAATGACATCTCTCACATCTCTCATAAATCCGTAATAATAAATGATGTCCTCTTCTACCCAATGCACCAATTCGTCGCGATCAACAGTCGAAGGATTGCCATCATCAAGTTCTCCAACTACCCAAAACTGTACTTGAGGGTATCTAGCTTTGATAAACCTTGCAGCACTGACAAATTCACGGATTCCTTTATCATATAACAATCGACCAATAAAAGTAAAAATAATATTTTCACCCGACTTAGGAGCTGTACTCGGTTTAAAGAATTCGGTATCTACACCACAACCTTTGACGGAAATAGACTTGGATTCAGATATGATTTTCGATTGAATAAATAAAGCTCGATCATCAGCATTTTCGAAAATAAACTTATCATGCAACATGCCCGTTTGTCGATAAAGCCACTCCATAACTCTTCTCGCCAGACCATTGTTGATGAAAGCATGCCCTAATCCCGTGACAACCGCGATACTTTTCACACCGGCTATTTTCGCTGCTATTCCTCCGTAAATATTGGGTTTATTTGTAAAATGCAAGACGACATCTGGTGATAACTTTCGGTATCGTCGAATCAGTTCTAAAACCAACAATACATCTCGAAAAGGATTCATCCCATCCCTATCCATCATTCGAAGATTAAAATGTCGGACTTCAGAGTATTTTTCTCTATAGGCTATGTATTCATCCACCGGCGCAATGACATATACTTCATAGCCTTCTCGGATAAACCGATCGATGAGATTCTGCCTAAAATTATAGATATTCCAAGTAGAGTTGGCTACTAAGGCAATAGATTTCATTTTTGTGAATTTAGTCAAATTGGTTTATAGGTTTAAAAGTGTAAAGGTGTAATTTTTATTGTTGATTTGTGGATTCGTTAGAGTTGTTGATTTGTCGAGTCGATTTTAATCGTTTATAAGTTTATGAGTGTAAGCGTTTGGGTCTTTAGCACTTTGGCGTTTTAGGTAGTTAGGAGTTATAAACCTAATCAAAACAGAATCTCGCCGATTTCGTCATCCCTTTCCTTGCACTAATTACCTTTTTTTGTTCGTAAGATCACTAATCATGGATGTTTCTCCAATTCATGACTTTAAAATCCGCTAATGATACATTCTCCTTGCCGTTATATATAAGGTTCATGTTTAAAGAGGAATCCTTAGCCTTCAATTTTTTCATATTCACTAAAAATTCAGGCTTGAAGGTTTGTCCTGACTTTAGTTCAAACATATCGACATTCATATCTTCAACTTCGATCAAATCAACTTCTAATCCATTACTGTCTCTAAAGAAAAACATATCCGGGTCCTTTTGGCGATGCGCCTTATACTTTACTTTTTCGGCAATGACCAAGTTTTCGAACAACATGCCGAACTTATCACTCGCACGTAATTTGTTTTCATCACTCAAACCCAATAAATAGCACAAAAGTCCTGTATCGTAAAAATACAGTTTCGGTGTCTTTAACAGGCGTTTGCCGAAGTTTCTATTATAACTCGGTAGCATAAAAATGATGTAACTTGACTCGAGGATATCAATCCACGTCTTGACCGTATTAACTGATATGTTGAGGTCATTACTCAGGTCTGTCAGTTTGATTTGAGCGCCACATTTGTAAGCAATGAGTTTTAAAAATGTGCGAAAAGTAGTGAGGTTGCCTACATTGACTAAATCGGAAACGTCTCTCTCTATATACGTCTTGATGTAATTGCTGTAAAACATGCGCAAAGGAATATCCAATGTCAATCGACCTGGATAAAACCCATTGAGCATCACTTTTTCGATACTATCATCCCAATTATTAATAGACGACATCTCTTCAAAATCAAATGGAAATAGCGTGGACACATCTACTCTACCTGCCAAAGATTGTGTTATATTGCGATGCATGAGATAGTTTTGCGAGCCTGATAAGATATATCTTCCTGGTGTCCGTTTGTGATCCACATTACCTTGAATAAAAGAAAAAAGTACAGGTACCTTTTGGGCTTCATCTATGATCACACCTTCCTTATATTTTTCAAAAAAACCTCTTGTATCTGTCGAAGCAAAACCGTACATATCTGGATCCTCTAAACTCACGTAGTCATAACTAGAAAATGTATTTTTCAACATGGTTGATTTTCCTGCTTGTCTCGGTCCTGAAACGCTTATTACCGGATAGTACGTAGCTGCATTTCTAACATGCTTACTCAGCCCTCTATTAATCAATATGTTATCCATAATTAAATACTAAATTTTGCAGCAAATATAAGGATAATTTAAGCAAAACTGCAAATATTCATACCCAAAATTGCAAATAATCATACTTGAAACTGCAAATATTCATAACTCAAACTGCAAATATTCATACTTGAAACTGCAAATATTCATACTCGAAACTGCAAATAATCATACTCGAAATTGCAGATATTCATACTCCAAACTGCAAATATTCATAACTAAAATTGCAAATAATCATACTTGAAACTGCAAATATTCATACTCGAAACTGCAAATAATCATACTTCAAGACGATTAACCACCTGCTTGATTTCCTGTTCTTTTGATTTGGGATATATCAATAGCGCATGATCTTCATCGATTACAATGTAATCGTCTAAGTCCTTAATGACGACTTGCTTATTATTGTTAGACATGATAATTATATTTTTACAATTATCGGTATAGACCTTATCTCCTATGATAACTGGTTCGTCGGAATGAGCTAAATACGCATGAAGACTATTCCAAGTACCTAAATCACTCCAACCAATATCGGCCGGAATGGTAAATACATTGTCTGCTTGCTCTAAAATCGCATAGTCTATTGAAATATTTTGCGTAAGCGGATAAACACGATCTATATAGTCTTGCTCTTGATCGGTATTAAAACAACTCATCTCGGCTGCAAGTACTTGGACAATTTCAGGTGCATATTGGTCAAAAGCTGACAAAATGGACGACACACTCCATACAAACATACCGGCATTCCACAAGTAATCTCCTGATTCAAGATAAGCTGTAGCTGTCAAAGCATCGGGCTTTTCTTTAAATGATTGCACTTTATACATATCGCTGTGACCTTGCTTATGGGTATATTGGATGTATCCATATCCGGTATCTGGTCGAACGGGTTCGATACCGAGCGTCATCAACACGTTTCTTGCTGCTGCTCCTTCAAATGCCAAGTTTAATAATCTCAAATACTCAGCTTCCTTTAAGATTACATGGTCCGAAGGCAGCACTGCAAAGATGGCTTCCGGATCTTTAACGCTCAATTTTAAGGCAGTATAAGCAATGGCAGGAGCTGTATTATTCATGCTCGGTTCGCAAAGAATATGCTCTATAGGGATTTCAGGTATTTGTTCGCTAACTAGGTTTTTATAGCGCTTATTAGTCATCACAAGGATGTGATCAGCATCTACTAATTGTACCGCTCGCTCGTACGTCATCCTCAATAACGACTTTCCTACGCCCAAAATATCTAAAAATTGCTTCGGTTTTTCTGCGGTACTTGCCGGCCAAAATCGGCTACCTATACCACCTGCCATGATGGCTATATATCTATGTTGCATCCGTTTATGGGTTTAACAATTTAGAAGTTGAATTTATAAGTTGTGGGTTTGAGGCGATGATGATATTTGTGGAATAATCACATGGCCAGTTATCCAATAATCGCCTGACTATCTACCGTAATCATCTTGTAATCGGACGATATCTTCTTCATCTGAAGGCTTGTCCGGGTCTGTATGCTGCCATATTTCGGCTATAATGCCCCATTCATTGAGGCCTATAAGTCGGTGTCTCTCTTCGCGGCCAATGACTAGCACCTTGCCAAGTTCTAGGATATTTACCTCGCCTTCTTCGTCGTGGTTACTGATTTTGTAAGCTGCTTTTCCCTTGACGAGTTTCCAGATTTCGGCTCTCCGATAATGGTACTGCCAAGACAATTGCTTATGAGGTTGAACGCATAATATCTTAGGACTCAATGGCCATTTACTTGCAGAAAGCTCGTCTTTCATTTCAGGAAAAAACTGCTGGATAAATCGATGTATATCCGCATCCGCAATTTTAAAAAAGCCACCCCAAGGACGCATATAATCTTCATCAACAATATGCAATCCCAAATTGAGAATCTGTTTCTTTATCTGATTCAGTCTTTGCGATTTATACTTCATACATCAAGGGATTTACAATAACTTGCAAATGTCTTCCAACTGCAAAATTAAGATATTATAACCATTCTTATAAAAATCGCACAAATCTTTTTTACTATCCATATAGGAATAATGATAACGACAGCACACGCGTGCTCTGTCAACAAAAGGATCTTAATGAAATGTTGTTCTTTTTTCAAATCTCATCGTTAAAAAAATAACTTCCATTATAATTTAAGTCTTTTTATAAACAGAGCACTAGAATATCAAATGTGCGAACAATCGAATAAAAATAAATATCAATGCTATGGAGATGATATTCAAAAATAGTCCGGCTCGCATCATATCCCTAATCGTTATCTTTCCACTACTAAAAACGATCGCATTGGGCGGTGTAGCCACCGGCAACATAAAAGCACACGAGGCCGCCAAGGTCGCCCCAATCAGCAAGGGCAAAGTATCTAATCCCATAGACATACCCAAGGCATATAATAGTGGCAACATGATACTAGCAGTAGCAGTATTGGACGTGATTTCCGTAAGGAAATTAATAGATGCCACAATGATCAAAGTTACGATAACCGGCATCAATTGAAGTTGACCAAATTGAAGGGCAACCCAATCTGTCAAATCCGTTTTAGAAAAACCTTTAGCTATCGCCAATCCGCCTCCAAAAATCAACAGTACGTCCCAAGGCAGCTGTTTGGCCGTATTCCAATTCAGGAGTTTGCCTTGTCCCTTGCCGGCAGGAACGCCAAACATAGCCAAAGCGCCTAACATAGCTATAATGGTATCGTCTAAACGAGGTATCCATGTTCCAAAAACGAAGGTCCTAATTATCCAAAATACAGCGGTAATACTAAATATCAAAAATGTCCGCTTTTCCGCAATACTCATTGGTCCCGGATGTTCGACCAGCTGGTTTATGTCCGTTTCGCTACTTCGCTTCAATCCACGCGCCAGATAAACCCATGTCAACATTAACAAAATCGCACTAAAAGGTGTCGCAAAAAGCATCCAATCTAAAAAGGAAATTTCTATATCCATCAACTCTCCAACGATACCCGCAAATATCACATTAGGTGGTGTCCCTATCAAGGTGGCCATACCTCCTACGGATGCCGCATAAGCTATACCTAACATCATACTTTTACCAAATTTTGGGCTTTCAAAATGGGTTGTAACTGCAACACCAATAGGCAACATCATCATCGCCGTGGCCGTATTGGAAATCCACATGGACAAAAAAGCGGTGGCCAGCATAATACCTAACAAAAGCCTTCGCTCTCCAGAGCCCGTAATTTGCATGATGTAGTAGGCAATTCGCTTATGGAGTTGCCACCTTTCAATCGTTATCCCAATAATAAAACCACCTAAAAACAAAAAAATAAAAGGATTGCCATAAGAACTCGTCGTTTGCTCTAAGGTCAATCCTCCACTCAGTGGAAATAATACCACAGGTAGCAAAGAGGCCACAGAAAGCTCAACAGCCTCTGTAATCCACCATACGGCTACCCAAGCAGTCGATGCAAGCACTGCCTTTCCTTCCTCAGACAATCCGGCTATCTCTATCCATTGTATCAAAAAGAATAGTGCCGGCCCTAGAAAGAGGAAAAAAGTATTTAGAGGGTTATGTTGGTGTGTTGGCATGTTGGGTGGTTGGCGTTTTAATTAGACACACATTTAGGCATATTCAATAAGATAATAACATAAAAAAAGTATTAATTAATGATTTAATTCCCCGTGGAAACATTGGATTTTTTGATTACCTTTAAATCATTTAAAAATAAAGCGCTTGCCAATCCTCCGAATATCCAAATCTGCCTATTATTGATGATGTCTGAGGAGAAACCTTCTAATATCAAGAATAAAAAAAGGAGTAAAAATCCATAAAAGAATTCCGGCCTATTCAGTTTATCCTTTAATTTGAATAATGTCCGCCCCATTAAAACAAGCAACAACATAAGTAAGGCCAGACCAATCAAGCCATACTCTGCGGCCGCTCCAAAGTACAATGAGTGAGGATCACTATTTATGATACTTTTGTTATCTCTGTTTGGATTATAATTCAACAGATTAAAATCATTTGTATTTCCTCCGCCCACACCCATAATAGGATGCTGTACAACCGCTTCTATTGATTTTTGCTTAAGCACATAATAAGAGGTCGTATAGATATTTTTATTACCCCAAGTATAGACCACGTGATCATTCCAATAAAAGGCCTTATTATGTTGATTTACCTCCATTGGCGTAAGCGGCAACGTAAAATGCGTCAAATAAACATGTACAGCCAGCACACTTAGACTTGCAATAAAAATCAGTCTTTTTATATATAACCTTTCAATAAACATTGTTGCCACAATTCCGAAAGTAGCTAAAGCAATCAATATTGCTTTTGTATAAGTCAAAACCAATCCAACCACTAAAACAGGAATTACGATTTTTTTAAAAGGCATCTTCACAAATGGAATAAAACACAATGCAGTAATTATCAAATTGCCAAGGCCTACCGGATGCCCACAATATCCCTTCATCCTCAATACATTCCCAACTAAAGGATAATTTTCATAAAAAAGGAGCAATGGCGTTTTCACACCCATGTAGTTGAGCAAATAACCATTCAACCCTATAACTACTTGCAAGATAATACCTACAATAAAAACGATTATGGTAGCCTTTATAAACTTACGATCAGACTGCTTCACCATACTACCTGTGATAATTGCAAGTCCAGATAAATAGGTCAATCCCAATACTTCCATCCAAGCATCAAAGTCATTTTGATATATAGCGTTTACCCATATCCACCCAACAAACAGCCAAACCGGCCACATGATACGTATTATTTCCTTTGAAATGAACTTATAAGCGAAAACCACAAGTAATACGAATAAGATCTCTGGCAATTGAATCTTATAAGCTACCTTTTCAAAATACAAAAATCTCTGAAACGAGATGGATAATATATACAGCAACAATACATATTGAGCCCTTCGAATCCCAGATTGCGAATCATCTATTCCCCACCCTTCTCTTATACGGCTAATATCCAAATTACGGCTTAAAATGATCTTTTGGGTAAACTTAGTTAAAAGTATATATTCTTTATGATTAAATCCATTGCTTTATTTCCAACGCTCTAAATATACTAACATTTTCAAAGCTAACGATTTGCGCTCAAAATCCAATGCAAGTTTTTTGCATCCTTGCTGGCACAAACTATAAAATTCAGTATCATTTTTTAGATAAAAAATTGCATTTATAAAATCCTGCGTATGCTCAGGTTCAAAACAGATACCGGCTTTATATTTTTCAATCAATGACTTCGCTTCTCCTTCCACTCCTAATAAAATTGGTTTCTGCATCGCAGCATTTTCAAATATTTTGGATGGAATAACGTTCTTAAATGTTTCTGATTTTTTTAAATTTACAAGAGCCACATCAATTATACTAATGTAGTCAACAATCCTATCTTTGGATACTGAAGGTAACATAATCACATTCGAACAATTAAGTTCCTTTTGCAATTGGAGCAAACGAAGCTTCTCGGCACCGTCGCCTAAGAAAAGGAAAGCAATATCATCGCTTTCTAATTTTTTAGCTGTTGTTAAAACAAAATCCAATTTGTGCGCCATCCCATGCGTCCCTAAATAACCAACAACAAATTTGCCTGTAAGCTGATGCTTATCAATAAGAGATTCATTTTTATTTTTAGGCGTAAACAAATCTATTGCTACCCCATTTTGTACAATTTCTATTTTATCCGCAGCAATACCTTTGCTAATAATATGATCTTTAAACGAACTGGTTACAACAATGATTCCAGTAGCAGATTGATAAAGATGCTTTTCTAATTTTTCAAGCATCAAAATAGTCTTGGATTTTTTCATGGCTCCTACAGCTATAATAGACTCGGGCCATATATCCCGAACTTCCATTATCCATGGCTTGCGTTTAAATAGTGATAACATCCTCCCTGAAATTGCAGTAAAAAATTGAGGGGATGTTGCGACAATTATATCCGTTTTATAAAACAAACCCATTAAAAAAGACATAACTGCAAAACTTGTATAGTCTAAAATTCTTCTGACTTTTCCTCTATTTGCTGCAATATAGCTCCAAACCCGAACGACTTTTATCCCATCAATCCATTCAGTTTGACGTAGCTTGTTTTTATATCCGCCGAATATTTCTCCCTTTGGAAAATTAGGAACGCAAGTAATAACGGTCACCTCGTGGCCTTGTTTTGTCCATTCTTTACAATGTTCATACGTTCGATTGGCCGGAGCGTTGACTTCCGGAAAAAAATTATCGCTAAGAAACAAGATCTTCAATGTAAAATTGAGTTTTAAGGCTTTCTGGAAAAGTAATTATAACCTTTTGGCTAATTATGGTTTTATTGAAACTTATACAATATGAATAGTTTTTAATTTCAATATTCGTATGACCTATAAATTCTATATGCCCATGATTAGTATAAATTCGATTATCCTTAATAATTAAAGTAACCTTTGGATGAAAATGGAAATAAGCCTGGGCTAAAGTTGGTGACTCATCAAGTATTGTCAAAATTTTATCGTCCAGCATCCACGTTCGTTTATGTTTGGTTTGATGAAAATCCGTTCTTTGAGCAACGATTTGATTTAGATTTTCCTTCAAGATTCGACTCTTCTCTTTTCTGGCTACTCTAAAAGCGCTCCAGATCTGGGAAGTATTTCTACCCGATACTGTAACAGTATTGTGATAAACCGTACTTCTTTCCATTTGACGCAACGGATTTGCTTCATAAGTCGAAATGCCAGGATCCACAATCCATGGATTATTTTTTGCATAAAGTTCAAAGGTCAATGTGTCAGCATGAGCGTGTCCCGGTATATAATCCGACCCAATTTTACCAGCTTTAATAACGATATCAAGATAGTCTGATTTGAGTCGTCGATATCCCGATTCGGATAGTGTCGAAGGTTTGCTTTGAATACCAAGTAATCTAGCATATTCTATCAAGTCATCTACAGGTGGTGCAATGCCATCTGTACTATCATTAAAACGAGGTATAGCGTTATTGTTAAATTGAATAGCCTTTAACCAGCCTATCATCCAATTGGCTTTCTCTTCTAGAGCGTCTTCTAAACTGCGATAATCATTCGAGTATTGACCAGATATGCTATAATAATTTGTTATTAAACCGATAGTATCTAAAATCCGATATAACATTAGACAGTGATACATTGGGCTGAGTTCAAAGTGTGCACCATCATCCAAGATTTGTTCATCCAATTCTTTTTTTAAGATGGAGGCTCCTTGCTGAAATATATTATGATCTTGAAAAAACAAGCCACCGAATACTAAAGCAAAACCATTTTCTAATAGGTGATTCCCAAGCAAATGATATTCTTTGTTATCCGTGAGGATGTATAATTGACTGTATAAAGATCTTAAATACTTTTCATTGTAGATATTGTTTCTAGTAAAATATTTAATCCAATTTATAATCCTAAGTGATGTTGGGAATGGCTCATTTGCATTATTTAAAACGGGTAACTTTTGTACAAAGTTGTCTAAGATTTTTGTATAATCTTCTTGAGAAACATTTGCATTATCTTGATTCAAATATTCAAAATAATTTAGATTGTATGTCCACAATTTACCAAAATCAGCAAAGTCCCAATCTATATCATTTTCAAAGCATCTTTCAATATTTAAAAATGTGAATTTCTGATATCCTTGGTAAGATATAGGATTTTTGATGCTACCGATAAATTCAATCCTTTTAAAATCTGGATAGTCTCTATCATAAGTATAATTAAAATGAGTGATTTTTCTCCATATCTTCCGTATTTTATACCAAAGCTGATACTTAATCTGAATCCATGTCAGGTATTTGATAGTGTGGTAATAAAGAAGGAGTGTTTTTAGCATTTTAATGAATATAAATTACCATAAGTCATTATGTTATGTTTCAAATGAATTTGAAACGCCAGTAATCATCATTATGTAGTACTTGAATTTTGCAACGCTGTTAGCGTGACTTCATTATGTGGTTTTATGTTTCAAATAAATTTGAAAAGCCATTAGGTAACGCCATTTATCATACTTTTAGGTAGCTGCCGGGATATTCTTCCCATTTATCAACGATGCCTGCTTTGACGGGATTTTCAAGAATATAGCTCATCACATTACCGAGCATTTTATCATTTCGTATGTAGATATCGTAACTTTCTCTTGCCCAGAATTGGCCTGACCTATTGAGCTGTTGATTTGCAAATCGAGATATCGGACCTTTTATTCCTTTCATTATGTTGTCCAAAGTGGTAAAATGTTCTATTTGCTCATCAAAGTAAATGTTTTCACCAATTTGAATGGAAGTGTCGATGAGTAGGTGCACATGATTTGACATCACACAGTAACATAGTAATGAATATAGCTCATTATCAAATCTATGAAGAGTTGCTTTCGTAAATTCCATGATAGTCTCATCTGCCAAGTATGTTGGACCAGATTTTATTTTATGTAATAATTGGTCTGTTTGGTATAAATATTCTTTTCTAAGTTGAAATAACGCTCTATTTCGTTGCTCTATAACTTTGATCTTTTTTGCTTGTAAAATCTTATGCTGAAACTCGTCTTTTAGAGATTTATATTGGGTATAAGGGATACTGCCGTAAAGTCTAAATGTAACGAAAAAAGTGGCTCCTATCGGTTGGATATGCGGTAGTCTTTGGCGATAGTATGTTTTGAATTTATTAAATTCGTTGCTCATTTTATATGCCTCTATGACTGATGATACTTAATGGCTATTTGCAAATTCATTTGCAATGAGTATGTGTTGTTGCAAATATATTTGCAAGGCCATTAAGTTATAAGCCTTTTTAAATAGTGGTTATTTATGTTTTGCTGCTCTTTAATGTTTGATCTTGTTTCAAATAAATTTGAAACGCCATTAATTGATGCTAATTATAAATATTTCCATTGACCTTCTTTCATTGAATCTATAGCTAAGATGATCGCTCTAGATGTGTTGAAAATTTGACTAGCGGGAATGATGCCTTTGCCATCTTGTTTTATACTTTCCAACCATCGGCTAAACTGCTCTTTATGATCATTGTCTTGCTCTCCATTCACGTCCACATGACTGATGATACTTAATGGCTATTTGCAAATTCATTTGCAATGAGTATGTGTTGTTGCAAATATATTTGCAAGGCCATTAAGTTATAAGCCTTTTTAAATAGTGGTTATTTATGTTTTGCTGCTCTTTAATGTTTGATCTTGTTTCAAATAAATTTGAAACGCCATTAATTGATGCTAATTATAAATATTTCCATTGACCTTCTTTCATTGAATCTATAGCTAAGATGATCGCTCTAGATGTGTTGAAAATTTGACTAGCGGGAATGATGCCTTTGCCATCTTGTTTTATACTTTCCAACCATCGGCTAAACTGCTCTTTATGATCATTGTCTTGCTCTCCATTCACGTCCACATGACTGATGATACTTAATGGCTATTTGCAAATTCATTTGCAATGAGTATGTGTTGTTGCAAATATATTTGCAAGGCCATTAAGTTATAAGCCTTTTTAAATAGTGGTTATTTATGTTTTGCTGCTCTTTAATGTTTGATCTTGTTTCAAATAAATTTGAAACGCCATTAATTGATGCTAATTATAAATATTTCCATTGACCTTCTTTCATTGAATCTATAGCTAAGATGATCGCTCTAGATGTGTTGAAAATTTGACTAGC
>JAIXKS010000025.1:38426-89274 GCA_026928325.1 Chitinophagales bacterium
TCATTGAATCTATAGCTAAGATGATCGCTCTAGATGTGTTGAAAATTTGACTAGCGGGAATGATGCCTTTGCCATCTTGTTTTATACTTTCCAACCATCGGCTAAACTGCTCTTTATGATCATTGTCTTGCTCTCCATTCACGTCCACATGACTGATGATACTTAATGGCTATTTGCAAATTCATTTGCAATGAGTATGTGTTGTTGCAAATATATTTGCAAGGCCATTAAGTTATAAGCCTTTTTAAATAGTGGTTATTTATGTTTTGCTGCTCTTTAATGTTTGATCTTGTTTCAAATAAATTTGAAACGCCATTAATTGATGCTAATTATAAATATTTCCATTGACCTTCTTTCATTGAATCTATAGCTAAGATGATCGCTCTAGATGTGTTGAAAATTTGACTAGCAGGGATGATGCCTTCGCCATCTTGTTTTATACTTTCCAACCATCGGTTAAACTGCTCTTTATGACCTTTGTCTTGTGAAGATTTCATCTTAGATTGCTTGAAGCCAAAAAACTCTGCTTTACGAAAATTGTCAATAACGATGGTTTTTTGTTGTGAATAGATTTCTATTCGTTCCTTAGAATATGACTTACTTCCATTGGCAAAGTAATTAATCACGCCTGTACTGCCATTTTTATATTTTAATAGAATGCTGGCGTTATCCGTGTTTGCAAGAGGTGTAATTCCTAGACCATTCATCAGGACACTTTCTACTTCACTGTCAGCTAAGAAGGAAATCAGGTCAATATAATGACAGGCTTCTCCGATGATTCTTCCGCCCCCTGAAGCAAGATCGTGTACCCATGAGTTTTCGGGTATAAATCCTGCATTCATCGTAGCAATGACTTGAATAGGAACGCCTACAGGTAAGACTTTTTTTGCAGTTTGTACAAAGGGAGAGAATCGCCTATTGAAACCTACTGTAAGCGATTTTTCTGATGTCTTATACACTGCTTCGAGCTCATTTAGTTCCTCTAAGGTTAATGCAAGTGGCTTTTCTACAAAGACGTGTTTCCCTGCTTGTAATGCGTCAATGACTTGCCGAGCATGGAGATTGTGTCGTGTAGTAATCATAACAGCATCTACATCTATATCTTCTAAAACATCTTTATAATTAGTAGATGAATGAGTAATATTGTATTTCTTAGCCAATGTTGTACCTGTCAGACCTTTTGCACTGACGATATATTTTATATTTGCCTTTAGCTGACTTAGCATAGGTACTGTCATAGCTCCGGTAAAGTTTCCGGCTCCAATGATGGCGATAGTACCCTTGGTTTTTGTATGGTAATTGTCGGAAATACGGACGGAATGATTTTCGACATTGACATCAAGTGGGTATTGTAATATGGAAGCAATAGCCTGTGATTTTCCCATATTGCCATAGATTTCGTTGTAGTTTTCTAGATCGATAACTTCCGTGATAAGCGGTTTGACATTGATTTTTGCGGTAGCAAGGGCATGAAGGATGGCCTCAAAGTTGCGCTTTTCTGTCCATCGCACATAGCCGATGGGATAATCTAATCCTTTTTGCTCGTAGTGATCGTCATATCTTCCCGGACCATAAGAGCAAGATACCTGAAAAGTAAGTTCTTTTTCGTAAAAGTCACTACGTTGAATGTCAAGACCTATCACTCCGACTAAGACTATTCGACCTCGCTTACGAGACATTTGGGCCGCTTGAGAGATGACCTCATTTGACTTGGTAGAAGCTGTTATTAATACAGCATCCGCACCGATGCCATCCGTTTTTGCAAGTATCACGTCTGACGGATTGATGTCAGGTGTGACTTGAATGGCTTCTACACCAAAGCTTTTGGCTAAAGTAACTTTGTCCGGATCAAAGTCGAGACCTATCACACGACATCCATTTGCGTGAAGCAATTGTACTGCTATGAGACCAATCAAACCTAAACCTGTCACGACAATGGTCTCGCCAAAAGTAGGGTGGATCAACCTTATTCCTTGTAATGCTATGGCTCCTATGACGGTAAAACTCGCATCTATATAGGATACTCCATCAGGAATACGAGCTACAAGATTATGAGGAATACTAACAACTTCCGCATGGTTGCCATTAGAGATCACGCGATCTCCGATTTTAAATTCAGTAACTCCTTCGCCGATAGCAATCACCTCTCCTGCTTGACAATATCCGAGAGGAAGTGGTTCGCCCAATTTTCTAAATACCGCATCCATCGTAGGCCGCAGTCCATCTGTTTTGATTTTTTGTAAGACTTGCTTGACCTTTTCGGGTTGCTGTCGAGCCTTATCGATCCAACCTGCTTTGCCAAACTCTACAAGCATTCTCTCTGTGCCGAGAGAAACCAAGGTATTATGGGTTTTAATCAAAACTTGACCTTTTCGTACTTCAGGTACCGGTACTTCTTGGAGGATGGTATTTCCGGACTTTAGATCTTGGATGATTTGTTTCATTATGTTTTATACTAAAAAGATTTTTTAAACAACTATGGCATTGCAAATTTATTGGCTTTGAAACGAAGTGATGCTTATTAAAAATCTAGATTCTCCAATACACAATGCAGATATACAGCATTGCAAATCGATATAAAAAAATGGTTCATAAGAAAATTATATTTCTATCAGAACTGTATAGAAATAATGGCATTGCAAATTTATTGGCTTTGAAACGAAGTGATGCTTATTAAAAATCTAGATTCTCCAATACACGATGCAGATATACGGCATTGCAAATCGATATAAAAAAATGGTTCATGAGAAAATTATATTTCTATCAAAACTGTATAGAAAAATAATGGCATTGCAAATTCATTTGCTTTGAAACGAAGTGATGCTTATTAAAAATCTAGATTCTCCAATACACGATGCAGATATACGGCATTGCAAATCGATATAAAAAAATGGTTCATGAGAAAATTATATTTCTATCAAAACTGTATAGAAATAATGGCATTGCAAATTTATTTGCAATATACCACTTCATGTTTGAAATTTATTTAAAACGCCATGATTGGGTCGCCATAATGGCATTGGTACTAGATGTTTCAAATAAATTTGAAACGCCAATATTAACGCCATAGATAGCAAAATAGAGAATCCAATGATTTATTGAATTTTACTTTTGTGTAATAAACTGATGAAACCACGAGCGGATCGCCAATAAGCCTAAAATGGTATAGCTTGCATCAATTTTGTTGGATTGATTATCCTTAATTAAGTTTTGGACAGCATTATAATCGAAGACGCCATCATTTTCTATTTGCTCTTGGGTAAAAACCTGACTTATATGATCACCTAATTCCTCCTTGATCCAGACCCTAACAGGAGCGGCAAAACCCGCTTTTGGCCTATAAATCACATCATGTGGCAGATATCGTTCCATTACTTTTTTTAGAAGATACTTTGTGGTGATGCCTTTCATTTTGTAAGCAGGTGGAATTCTTGTGGAAAATTCCACTAATTCCTTATCAAGAAAAGGAACTCTTACTTCCACACCACAAGCCATGCTCATTTTGTCTGTATAGTTTAGATTGTGATCGGGCAAAAAATGGTTTAACTCCAGATATAACATTTGATTTAGCTTAGACACTTCTTTTGGTATATCACTAAGGGTTGATTTCAATATACTTGAAGGAAGAAAGGTGCTTATTTGATTTTGTAGGTCTGTTGAAAACAGTTTCTTCGCTTCTGTTGTATTTATCCACGAAAAATACCCTGTTAATCTTTCTTCCCATGGCTTATCCATATCGGATGTAAGTTTTTTTAACCTTCTGATATATGGATTTTTTGAATGAAAAAGATTTAAAATTGTATTACTACCCTTAAAAATAAATTTGGGTATGAATTTTAAGAATTGTTCAAGTCTTACCGTCTGATGCCGACGATACCCTGAAAACAAATCGTCTCCGGCAGTCCCTCCTAACAGTACAACATAACCATCCTTTCGAGCTTGACGGCAAATATTCAAGACATGTAGTGGCGCAAGATCTGCTTGTGGTTCGTCAAGATGATATATCATTTGATCAAATTCATCAATGATATCAATTTTACTTTTGACGACAGTAAGATTAACATTCAAATGGTCAGCTACTTTTCTTGCGTAGTATAAATCATCTGAAAAGCCTTCCTTGCCCATATCATCACTGCCAGAGTCAATCGTATAACATTGTAACGTTTTATCAGGCATAATTTTGCGAGCCAATGCCACTATCGCACTGGAATCGAGACCACCGGAAAGGAAAAACCCAACTAGGACATCTGAAAGGAGTTGTCTTTTTACTGCATTTGTCAAATGATCGTCTAAGGCATCTATCCATTCCTTTTCCGTCATGGAGTCATATTTCCCTTCAAATGGTATCGTATAATACCTGACCATACTTAATGTTTCAGGCATTGATGTGTTCATCTGTATGTAGTGCCCCGGTAATAGTTTTTTCACTTCATTATACATCGTGCTTTCTCCTGGACTCCAAAGGAACTCAATGTATTGAAGCATGGCTTTAGGATCAATATTCAAGTTTAAATCTGGTATTGCTAACAATGATTTTATTTCAGACACAAAAATAAATTTGTTATTTTCATGATAATAATACAAAGGTTTGACTCCAAATGGATCACGAGCCACTATCAAATCATGTGTGTGTGTATCGTATATAGCCAATGCAAAAATCCCATTGAGCATATTAAAAATGTCTAAGCCATACTCGACATATCCATACAAAACCGTTTCGGTATCGGATGTAGATCGAAAAGTATATTTATCTTTCAACTTTGCCCTGATGTCAAAATGGTTGTAAATCTCACCATTGAGTATGATACAATACCGACCATCTTCTGTAAACATGGGTTGACGCCCATTGGCACTTAAATCCTGAATAGCCAATCGCCTATGACCTAATGAAATACTTTCATCCGAGAAAAAACCTTCTCCATCCGGACCTCTGTGGGCAATGATCTGGGTCATGGGCTGTATAAATTCCCGATGCTTGGGATGAATGATGCCTGTTATTCCGCACATGAAAATTAGTTTTTATTTAATTTCTGACTTTTTTCTAAATACTTAACATCAATTATAAAATAAAAAACCAACCCATGCATAAAATGATATATAAACCCAATTTTACCATCTAAAAACCCTAAGCGAATGAAGTATCTATAAAAAAAATAAATAAATGGTCTAATTAATGGTGGCATTAGACGATTCCATATACGGTCTCTTATCCAAAGCTTGCGTTGTGTATTATTGCCAAAAAAAATAGCATTTGGATCTTTTTCTTTCTTAAATTGTGTGCTTTCAAAATCAGAATATCGATTATGTTTGTCGATCCAATCATGAAAATTTTTATTGTTTTTGTCAGCAAAATCATATTTTAAGACTCCTGTTTCTCCATCTACATGAATATGTTCGTTAATGTCTCGCTCACACGATGCAACCCGCCATTTAAAAAGTCTCAATAGTTTCGTTGGATAATAACCACCATATTTTATCCATTTCCCCATAAAATAAAACCTTCGTTTCAAAAAATATCCATTATATTTCGAATTTATAAGTTCCTCTAATATTTCTGTTTTAAGTTCCTCCGTCAGATATTCATCGGCATCTAAGAATAACATCCATTCATTGGCTTTAGGGATTTCCTTAATTGCAAAATTTCTTTGATTTGCATAATTATCAAATTTTCGTTGATATAGATTTACAGGAAAATCCTTGATGATTTCTAAAGTTTTGTCCGTAGAGTATGAGTCAACAACAATAATTTCATCTGCCCATCCTACAATATTATCTAATACCTGACGGATGTTTAATTCTTCATTATAGGTTAATATTACTACACTAAGCATGTCTTATGGTTGCAAATATATTTTGTGTTTTGTCTTTAGGTAATAATGGTTCTATAGATGGAAATTTCTCTGCATTTAATAATTTATAACCCCTCTTAACTAGAAAATCTAATACCTGATCATACGTTTTTTCATAGACTTCTATCAATACATCTGGCTTAAACTCAAATACCCGAATGGATCCATGAATAACCATTAGTTCAGCACCTTCAGTATCAATTTTAATAAAATTTGGAGGTTCAAAATATTCTAAAATAGAATCTAAAGTTAGTATAGGTACAAATCGAGTATTCCTTGTTCCTCCTGTTTGGGTTGAACCATCCACTGCTGACAGATGACTAGTCGCTCTCGATCTATTAGCAATATTAAAACTTGCTATTCCTGATTTTTCTGATATAGCAATAGGTAAAACATTTAAGTCTAAATCTTGGTTTCGATCAATACTTTTTTGAATTATTGAACTTAACCAAACATCAGGCTCTACCATCAAACACTTCCCTCCGTTTGATTTAATTGTAGCCATGAAACCAAAAATCCCTAAATTTGCACCTATATCCCATATAACATCATCTTTATTAATAAAATTGAGTGCTGCAAAAGTAAGCATAGGGTCAATATTGTCGAGATTAAATTTCCAGTACCTTAATCCACATTCTGGACTGACAATCAACTTTCTATTATCAAAATTTTGTGAAAATCTTCGTGTTATAATTTTCCCTCTGCTCAATCTTTCTATTAGGTGTCTTATCATTATGGTTTTATCTTAATCATTGTATAATTTACTAATTCCTTCAGTTAGATTTTAATTATTTTGAATCAAGTGATTTGTAAAAATCCACCCATTCATGTATATGTTCAGAAATATCATACTGTTCACTCAAACGTAAGGCATTCAATGACATTTCTTGATAATGAACATCATCCATTGTCAAAATCTTATCAATAATTGATCTAAGTGATTCGACATCATTATTAACCCAAAAACCTGCTTGATTTGTCTCCAAGGATTCCCATGGTGTTCCTTTTGAAGCCACAACAGGAGTGCCTTGCGCCAAAGATTCTATAACTACCAATCCAAAATTTTCTGAATCTGAAATCAGAAAATTAAAGGAGGATTGAGCAAGGAATTTTTCTTTATCATTTCCTTCTACATGACCTACTAATATGACCTTTTCTTTTAACTTTTCATCATCAATAAGTTGAAGAAGTTTTTGACCATAATTGTTTTCAAAATCTCCGGCAATCCTTAATTCCCAATCACTTTCCATAAATGACTGAGAGAATTTACACGCTAATATTAATCTATCTAATGCTTTGATAGGATGAATGCGCCCAATAAAACTGATATATCGTTTTTTTTCAGTATCGATTCCTTTCGGAAGTATCATATAATTAGGGATCTCTACCATTTGGCATTTTTCTCCCAATATCAATCTGGCATTTTCTGTTTCTGGGGAAGTTGTAGTATGGAATATTGCATTCCTGCTAAAAACTGTTCTAAATCCTTTCAAATATAATCTCTTACTCCATCCTGAATACCTCAAGGCATTGGGATACAACTCTCCTCTTGTGGACCAAACGATCTTTTTATTCATTAATATTGCACCAATGGCCATAATTAATGAAAAGGGATAAAATACAGAATTTAGGTGTACAATATCTGTTTTCCTAATTGCCAACAATCCATGAAACATTGCTGTAAAAGGAAATTTGTGCCATTTAGTTTTACAATAAATAACCTTACCATAAGGAAATTTGTGCCATTGATTTCTTGGTACAGATTCTGATAACATAGCATCACTACTCACTACAGTAATGTTAAATCCTTTCCCTTCCAGAGCCGATGATATCCAATACATAGAATTGCTAGGGCCGCCTTGTTGAGATGGATAAAAAGATCCTATAGGTATTAAGATTTTCATAATTATCAATATTTTTTCAAACTTAATCCTATTAAAAGCCACATAAGTAAGCCTAATCCGCCCAATGAGAAAAAAAAATTTTCGCCAATATTTGATGTCAAAGAAGTGATTGTCAATATTGACAATGCTAAACTATTAATTGAAATAATTTTTATTATTAATATGATTAACAATACCAAGCCAAATATGCTCAACCAAATTCCTAGTTCTTCCAATATAGCGAGAGGCAAAAATCCTTTTTCTGTTGCAGCACTGATAGGAATATTAAAATATGGATCTCTTTTTACTCTTTTTTCAAGTAATTTTGGGTTACTTTCTAATCCGAACCCAATTCCTGAATTAAAGTTATTATTGATATTTTTATACATTTTCGAAAGTTGTACAGCTCTTGAGATATCAAATGATTCTTTAAGGCTTGAAACTTGATTTCGTTTAAATAAAAATTTCTGGAAAATTGGTTGATAAACAGGAAATAACAAAAGTGCCAATAATATAAATCCTGTTAGTTTTATCCTTTTAGTAGCGAATAACATCCAATTCGTAATTAATTTTATGTTATTTTTATTAACTGCTATAAAAATTAATACTAAAACCATCGCCAAAACTACTGAAACTAATCCGGTACGTCCTTTAGATTCATTGATTAAAAAGTATAATGAAGTAAAGAGAAAAAATATTGTTAACTTATTAGATCTTCCTGCTATGATTTTTGCTAAGCAGTAAGAAATAGGTAAAGATAAAGTTACAGAAAATGTTTGTGGATGATTTGTTATTCCTTGAAATAGTTTCATTGTATGCCAATCAGTATATCTTGCCATACCAATATGCGGAAAAAATAAAATTGGTATTGATAAAATTACAATTAGAAAAAACAAATTAAAAAACCAACTCTCCCAATAAGATTTATTATAGGTTGAATACATAACACTTCCTATGCACGCAATACTTCCGGTAGTAAATGAAAAAATCTTTAAAGATGAAATTTCTAAAGAATAACTAAAAAAAATTGAATGAATAATAAGGATTAATGAAAACAACAATATTGTTAATATTGGAATATTAACATCATTTCTTGTCAAAAACCTGCGCATGACAATAAAAAATACTAAAATTATAAAAGCAAATCTTAAAAAAGAAACAAAACTATCTAATGGGTAATTAAATAGTACTGGATTGACAAGAAAAATAAGATAGCTATATGTAAGACCCTTGACTATATTATTGAAACTAATAAAAGATATAATTATACAGTATATTAATAGGATTATTGCTCCAATATTTCCAAACAATAAGAGTATTAAAGGAATTATTTGAGCAATTATATGTGAAGGTGCTAATTTAGCTTCTGTATCCAATGTAAGTTTGATAAAAGTTTAATGAATTTTAGAAATCCAACAGCCAAAATTATTGTAACTTTCTTTGGTGTTTAATAATTCATAATCATTTAATGAAATTATTAAATCCTCAATTTTAATTTTTAAAGGTCTCTTATTTAAAATTTGAATATTCGAATTATTGTCATTTCTATACGTTAATCGATACAAATTATATGGAAGATGATTAGTAGAAATAACGTAATTTGCATTCCAATCAATATTACAATTAGCTGAATCAATGGATTCAACTTTCGAACTTTTAGACTTTACATATTCAAAGTTATTTAATGACCGTAATAGTATTTCATAGTCAGAATTTATTGACTTACTATCCCAAAACAAAAGCTGTGCTTTAGAAACTAATAGATGATTTATGATTTCATCGTAATACTCAGAGTTATATAACATTGTACTTTCTTTTGACTCGGTCCAACTCTTTGGAGCAATCCAAGCATGTATATTGTTTTTATCATTGAATTGTATAGATTTCAGTTTATAAAACTCATACAAGAAGGCATTATAGGGCGTTTTAGAAAAATTATGAGAATCAGACGGTTTGTTGGTGGTAGCAACCTGTCCTAATCTTCCATAAAATTGTGAAGATTGATTCGTTCCAACAAAAGTATTTACTGGAAATAAATATGTTTTATGACCATTAATTTCAGGGAAAGAACAATTAGAGTTAATAATAAATGAATCGTAATTTGACATTAACGCATTAGGATAGTACTTTTTTAATGGTTTTAAAACTGATTCGTTTAAAAAATTATTAATATAGATCTTAGCGTTTGCATTGTGTTCTAAATAGCTTTGAGGATAACTGACTCTATTTAGTACTTTTAGTATTGGTATTGTATTTTCTCCTGTAGCATTTACTATATTTTTATATACTTCTTCATTATTACGAATTTCAATATTTCTCGATTTCAACTGAGTTTCTATACTCCAATTAGAAAAATTATCCTCCATATCTAAAATTACATAATCTAAATTAACCTTGTTTTTATATAGCTCTTTAAATAAATTATCGTGATATTTTTTACATTCTTCTAATGCATAATCCCAATGTAAGTATATTTTATCCGAGGGTTTATTTCTTATAAAAGACTCAACCGTATGCCATAACCGAATAGCTCTAAAGTTTTCAGGCATTTGCTTTATTTTTTCAATGTTATCATTCAGTTTATTTTGTTCAAAAAACGAGATTAATACGGGAGATATATATAAATTATTAGAAGGTTTGTTACTCCAAGTGAAAATTTTAGTTGATTGTAAATTAAGGTTGTAATCCTGCATTTTGGAATTACAACCTGTTAAAAACAAAATCGTAATTAAGAGAATTTTAATTTTCATTAGATTTATAGATTAATTGTCTCAGAATATTCATATTGTAAGCTGGCCCCCATTCTAAAGCTTTTTTTCTTGCGTTATTACCCATTTCAACAATTCGATATTTTTCCAATCCAAATACAAATGTCAAAATATCAATTAATGAATTGATATTGTTGGATTCATGAATAAACCCATCGTATTCATTTATAACTCTTTCAATAACGCTTCCAGCTTTATCAGAACCAATAATAGGTACTCCGCAACTCATCGCTTCAAGTACTGCATTTGGAAAGGGATCTACATGAGAGGTATGAAGTAAGAAATCTAATTTGTTATAAAATCTAGGTAGTTCATGATATTGTTTCCATCCTTCTAAATATACGTTATCTTTTAAATTATATTCAGATATTAACTTTATTAATTTGTCCATATCTGAACCATCGCCAGCAATATAATATTGGAAATTCGAAAACCCCTTTTCTTTCAAAATGCCTAATGCTTTTATTGCAATATCTTGACCTTTGTGATTAAAAACGACCCTTCCAACAGATCCAAAAATGATATTTTCGTCAAGAATCCTTTCAGAGGGTTTAAAAAAGTCAATATTTGTTGTAAAAGGGAAATTATATACCTTGTCTGGACTAATATCGTACATTGCTAATAGTAAATCTCTACCAATATTGCCAGTAACTAAAATAGACGATTTCTTTCGAGTAGATAAAATATATTTTAAGAACAACTTCTTAATTACAAACTTAAAACTACCTTTATTATTTTTAGGAGTATCCGTGAAAATTGAATATTTGGAATTTCGCAAAGATAGAATCAATATCATTGAAATATAAAACCAATGATTCCATCCTGCAATTATAAAGTATTGGTCATTTTTAAAAAGCGCATTTTTAATTAGTTTAAAATAATAGGCTTTATTATTCGATAAATCAATAAAGTTATTGTCACTTATTTCAGCTTTATCAACTGGATGTGACTCTTTGGTCAACTTTAAATAAACTTCTTTTAAATCAAAGTCAGGATCTTTCCTTATTTCATCAAAAAGATAAGTGTTATAAATCGTATAATGATTAGAAATGAATGTTATTTTTTTTGCTTCCATTTTGAATAATATGCCTCTATTGGAAAACCCATTAAATTAAAAACACCCGCTATAAAAAATTTAGAATAAAATCTTTTTGAAGCTCTTAATATCCACTTTAATGACTCCGTTTTGTGATTTTTTGAAAGAGAAGAAAACCAATACAATGCTTGTGTGTCTAATGCCTTATCATACAATTCGTGGTGTTTATATTGTTTTATAATCTCTAAAGAAGATATATAAGTTTTGTAACTATCATTAGATGCATTCGTTGAATGTTTTCTGTAAAATGTTAAGTACTCGTCGAGAAAGCCTATTAAATGCTTTTCTGATAATTTTAGAGCTATATATTTGTCCTCATTATATACATTTTCTGGAATTGGGAATATTGTTTTTAATACTTCCGTTTTATACATAATAGTCATTGGTGGCATATGAAAATAACCTAAAAATAAATCCTTAAATATATCGCCACCTCTAAATGTTGAATAATCCGATTTACCCCACACTTGGGAATTGCTATTAACATAATATGTCCTTGAATAAACAATGTCAAATTTAGTTTGATTTTTTAAGAACTCTAGTTGTTTAAACACTTTGTCCTCGCAAAAATAATCATCACTTGCAATTATTGAAACATACTCACCATTAACGTGTTCCAAGATTGCAGTATTTAAGCTATTCACCAAGCCGAGATTATTCTCTTTTAAAATATATGCAAACTTATACTTTTTTGCTAATTCCACGATTAAATCTTTAGTTCCATCAGCAGAACCATCATCAATTACAATCAATTCAATATTCTTATAAGTTTGATTTATAATACTTTCAATACAACATTCGATAAATTTCAAATGATTGTATGATGGGACTATAATTGAAATCAATGGATTATCCATCATTTTTAACAAAGTTGGTTTTAAATAAGAGTATATAAATCACAAAATACACTAAATATGTTATGGTATATGACCAAACAACAACCTCCATAGGGTATAGTTGAGAAAGTAAAAATACTAATGTGCAATAAAATAAATTAAAAAAAACCTCAATAGCAACAAATTGTTTGATTTTTGATTTAGCTATAAAAGTATAAGCTAAAACCCATGATCCTATTTTGAAAATATCTCCTACCAATTGTGGTAAAAAATATAATTTCATTTCTAGAAAATCTGATGACAGCAAAATTTTAATAATTAATTCCCTAAAAATAAAAATCATTATGACTAAAATTAAAACTATGCTGAGCGTAGTCCTTAAAATAAAATATACTTCCTTTACTAATTCTATATTCTCCTTTATTTCTGAAAGTCGTGGCAAAATATAAACGGGCAAAGTTGCAGTTAATATTGACAAATAAGATACAGACATTTTGTTCAAAGCCTCCCAGTATCCACCATATTTAATACCAAAAGTATCAATAATTTGGGATCGAATGAAAAAATTACTTGCAGGAGAAAGTATCATGCTGGTCAAACTAATTAAAGAAAACGCTATCAGACTCTTAAATATTGGTCTATCAAACGATGAAATCAATGATTTTGTAAAATATGAAGATAGAATATCTTTATTTAAAAATATTTGAATAAAAAAAATGATGGATTGAACTAATATATACGCATATAGTACACCATCTAATTTAAAATAGTAAACAAGACAAATAGTTAATGTAGCACCGACTAATGATTGAATTATATTTACTAAAACAAATCTTTTAAACTGTTTAAAACCATTTATAATTCCTAATAATAGTGTGTTTAATGAAATTAGAATTATATTAAATGATAGAAATCTATATAAATTTAGATAATTTACATTATTAAATGTGAAAATACTTAATTCTTTAGAAAAAATAAATGTTAAAATCGATATTGATAAAGAAGATACTATAATGATTTTAATAGCTGTTTGTATCGTTTTGTCTCTTAAAGTATTATCACTATCATTATATTCGGCGACAAACTTTGTTACGCCTTGTATAATTGATAAATTGCCAAATGTTAATATAAGTGTTGCTATATTTAAAAATTGACCATATAAGGCGATACCAGAAGGACCAATTGCTATAGCCAAAAACTTTGAGACTCCTAAATTTGTAACAATTTTAACAAAGCTCGAAATGGATGTTAGAAATGAAACTTTAAAAAAATCCCTTTTAATAATATCTTTAACCTTAATCTGATTTTTCAATTTAATAATCCCTTAGTTCTCTTTAAATTAGTTATGCCATTAAATTTATTTTATCGATAATTCTCTCTACATCATTGTTTTCTAATACCGAACTAATAGGCAAACTCAATACTTCTAGATGAATTTTTTCAGTAATAGGAAAGGACAGTTTATTCCAATCTACATAGGCTTCCTGGTGATGTGGTGGTATAGGATAATGGACAAGGGTTTGGACTCCATTATCTGTCAAATATTGCTGCAATCTTTCTCTTTCGACAGTCCGGATGACAAACAGATGCCAGACATGTTCCTTTATATCCATAGGCATTTGTGGCAATACAATATTTGGATTATTTATCTCTTTGATATAACGTAATGCTATTTCTCTTCTTCTTTCGTTTTCTACATCTAGATATTTTAATTTTACATTCAATAAAGCGGCTTGGATTTCATCCATTCTTGAATTAAGTCCTTGATATTTATTGACGTATTTTTGATGACTACCATAATTTCCCAAAGCCCTGATAGTAGATGCAAGTTCATCGTCATTGGTACTTACTGCTCCAGCATCTCCAAGTGCACCTAAATTTTTTCCCGGATAAAATGAAAAACCTGCTGCGTCCCCTAGTGTTCCTGACTTAATATTTTTCCATTCTGCCCCGATAGCTTGAGCATTATCTTCAATTACTTTTAATTTATATTTATGTGCAAGTTGTAACAAATTTTCATCCCAACATACCCGACCGTAGAGATGCACTACCATAATTGCTTTAGTACGAGCAGTTATGTTTTCTTCGATCTTGTTGATGTCTAAATTATAGGTATTTAAATCGGGTTCTACTAATACTGGTATTAACTTATTATCCGTGATGGCTAGTATAGAAGCAATATAGGTGTTTGCCGGAACAATTACTTCATCTCCTTCTTTCATTATTCCCATTTCGATATACGCCTTAAATATTAAGCGTAGCGCATCTAAGCCATTTGCCACACCGATTACGTATTTGCTATTTAAGTATGACCCTAAATTGACTTCAAAATGGTTCAGCTGTTCACCCATTAAATACCAACCTGAGTCTATAACCTCGGCTACTGCATTTTTTAGTTCTTCAGCGTACTGGGCATTAATTTTTTGAAGATCTAAGAATTTTATCATTATTTGATCGTAATTAAATGGTTATAAAACTGTTTATCCTCAAAATTTGAAGCATAATCAAGTACTGATTTTCCTCTAAAATCATTTTGAAAAATATCGAGCCTTGGTCGTTTAAGGAAGTCTTTAAATACTTTAAATTTATTTTGTTTATTTGCCATTGTCATTAGATACATTAAAAGCGTTGTGCCATTATTGTTATATGTATTGATGTTC
This sequence comes from Chitinophagales bacterium, assembly GCA_026928325.1. GTDB lineage: Bacteria > Bacteroidota > Bacteroidia > Chitinophagales > Saprospiraceae > OLB9. The sequence continues at coordinate 53,519 of JAIXKS010000025.1, forward strand.
CAGTTCAGTTTTTCCAATAAAAAATCAAGAAAATCGATTTGAGCATTAAATGCTGAGACAATCGCTATATCCCAACCTTCTTTCGTTTTTTGGTGTACATCATATTGATTTAAAAGATAAAATTCGAGAGAATGTAGGTTTCCATTTTTAGCTATATGCATTAACTCATTCATCCGATCTTTATATAATCTCAATACATTGTCTATAGTGGCAATATCAAAATAAAATTCAGTTTCATTTATTAGTGTTCCTGGTTTTTTAAAACTTCTTGACCGTAAAATTTCAGATTTATATACTTTTTGGCCTAAAACTTTGGGTAGTTGATAATATGGGAAGGTAAAACCATAAATTTGACTTCTGATTTCGTTTGCAGTCTTATTTAGATTGATTTTTATATCCACATAATTGATCGATTGTTTTGAATAGTAAGATGCATTTTCTGCTTCTTGAGGCGTACTTTTACATCTATTAAAGATAATATCATCTAGATGGTCACTTACTAATTTTGTCCCTTGATGAATATATTGTAAATATAATTCCTGGGCAGTAGTGGAAGATGTCAATTCGATTTTCCTTCTTTGTATTATTTCTCCTGTATCTATACCATTATCAATTTTATGGAGAGTAACTCCACTAAAATTTTCTCTATTCAATATAGGCCAAGCCGAAGTGTACATACCTTTATACATTGGTAAATATGAGAAGTGAATATTATACAATTCCTTAGTAGAAAAAAGTTCCGTTTTGATAATCTTATCAAACTCTAAACTTAGGAATATTAAATTATGGATTGTATAAATATCATCTAATTCAATAATTTCTATTTTATTTAGCATACAGTATGCTCTGTACGAACGCTGAAAGTTGTTTTCTCCATTGTCATTTTGATTGCAACAAGCGATTAAGTTGATGTCTGGATATTGATTTCTTAAAATATCAGCTATTTCAATAGCTATATTGTTTTTACCAGCAATACAAATTGTTCTTGTATTAGAACGCTCCATTTTTATAAGCTTTAAAGTCTTCGTAAGTTCTTATATAATCATTTTCATCATATAAATGAGAAGCTAGGACTAGGCAAATCGCTCCTGATGAAAACTCCATCAATTCTCTCCATATACCTGGAACAACTAAGAGACCATAATCGGGGCGGTTAAGAGCTACGATTTTTTTATTTATTCCGTCATCTAATAAAATATCGAATGACCCTGATGCCGCAATAATTAATTGTCTTAACTCTTTATGGGCGTGCCCTCCTCTATTTTCTCCAGCAGGAATATCATAAAGGTAATAAAGTCTTTTTATATCAAAAGGCAGATTGCTCATGCCTTCAAGAATGGTAATATTTCCTGCTCGATTATGAATCTTATTAAGTTTCAATATATTACAATCGTAAACACTATTTTCTTTCATTACTTTTTAAATTGGAAAAGTCATTATAGTTATAAATATAATCGTTTTTATCAAATTTTGTGGAACTTAGTACTAGTGCTAGACTATTTGTAGAAAAGTTTTTCATTTGTCTCCACAGTCCTGCAGGAACATATAAGCCGTGATAAGACCTATTTAATGAAAAAATATGCTCATTAATCCCATCGTTTATAAGCACATCAAAACTTCCTGATAGTGCTACAATTAATTCTTGCTGTACTTTGAAAGCATGACCACCTCTTACTTCACCACCTGGTACATCATATATCCAATAACAACGCTCTATTTTAAAGGGAATATTTTTAAATTCCTCAATAATCGACAGATTCCCTCGAGGGTCTTCAAATTTAGGTAGTTCAATGATTCTTGCCTGATTCATATTTCTTGATCTTAATTAACCCGATAGCATTATTTTTATAATTAATCTGCATATTCAATTGATTTGTGTTTAAAATGGTTTTCAATTCTACCCGTATTAAATAAAGAAGCTCTGCGTTTGATGCCATGAACTTCATAACCTTTCTCTAAAAGAAATTTAGAAAGATAAGCTCCGTCTTGTCCGGTGATACCGGTGATTAATGCACGTTTCATTAATATCTTGTTTATTTTACTTTACTTTGATTATTCAATAACTAAGAATAGAAAAGTCCGTTTTAGAAAGACTTTAAAATACGTTGTTGACCTTCGGATATGTTGAATTGATTCTAATTATTTATTATTTGACGTGGTCCTTGCCTTTATTATATTATCTCCCCAGCCCAGAGTTTTTCAAGAAAAATCTTCCATGGGTAAATTACGATATCGTCAGCCTGCCTGATAAATGGGTCATTGGATATGATGATTTTGTTTTTTACGGTATATTCTTCCGCAAATGCTCGCAGACCTTTGAAGTGTCTATTTTGGAAAACAGCAAGATTGTTTATGGAGTACTAAGTGATAGATGTGTAAATTTGGTATTGTCTCGTTTCAGGTATTTTAAATTGATCTTAGATTATTTTGTTTTGAATTCTAATTCTTTTCTTAAATATTTAATTCTTTTTCTTAATAAAATTCTATAAACTTGACATAAGTAACTGTGTTATAATTGCTTTAAGGAGTCTTCTCTTAAATGTTCTCTTAAATGTTCTCTTAAATATCCAAAGACCATTGTGGATTTTTAAGTGTTCCTTTATTTATTATTATTTCTTTTATTCTAAGCTCCGAAAGTAGATTTCCTATTTTACTTTTCTTTTGTTTATCATTCATCCAGTCTGGTAGCTTCTTCCATAACAATTCATCAATATCACTTCTTTTTAGATACTTATGTTCTCTAATGGCTTTTTCTATTAAATCCAGATAATAGCTCTTATCAAAAGCCTTATTTTTGGAATAAGTAGCTTTCTGTCCTGTTTTTTCTGCTACTTTAATGCCTATAAAATAGTTAGGTTTTCTACCTTCAATGAGCTTTTTCACTTTTAGATGTTTTTCTTCAAACTCTGTTAAAGTTTGTTTTTTCTGCACCTTGTCCAACATCATGATTTCTTCCAGCGTCAATTCTTTGTTCCTAGCCAAAATCCGTGCATACTCCATGTTAAGGATTTTGCCGGGTATAGTAACTTTAACCTTGCCACCTGAAAGGTCATAATCTGGCATAGGGAAAAAACGTTCTCTCTGAAAATTGAAAATCTTTTTTATTCCACCTCCTGCCGTATCCACCATTTTTAGGTTAAACATGGCTGTGGCTAAAAAACGATTGCGGTAATGCTCTTCAGGTGCATCTTCTTTCACTACCTTTTCCACACTGCCTGGAATAAATGAACCAAGATTAGTAAAAATCAATTGGTCGTCCATTTCCACAACATTGATGCGACCATGCTTCGTGTAGTCCTGGTGAGCTATACAATTGTTTAAGGCTTCACGTATGGAATAGGGCTCATATTGGTTTACTTCATCAGGAAATAATGTACCTTCATGGATATATCGATATTTAAGGTTTCGAATCTTGGCGTACACTTTATCCACAACTAAAATCATAGGACAACCGAATATTGCGTAATCCTTATCATTGCTATTAGTATCTTTTAATAGCCAACGGATTTTAACTTCGGCAGGATTGATAAAATGTTCAGATTCTTCTTTGCCTAATAAAATAATGGCTGTGCGAGTAATCTTTCCTTTAATGGTAATTTTGGCCTTGTTCAAAAAAGTAATATCGTCCCAAGTGTCAACATCAAAAGCTTTTTCGGGAAACTTATTTTTATAATTTTTTCTTGCTATTGCTATAGCGTCTTCATCCAAGTCCTCAATTGTGGCATCAGATACAATGGCAGCACTCCAGTCTTCTGTAGTAGCTTGGGCACGAATGCGTTCTATTTCTTCCAGATTGAGAGGAGAAAGCTCTTCATTATCCCGTCCATAATAATGCCCATCAAAAGCAATAGGGAAACCTTTGGGAGCAGCCGGAATCTGAAACATTAGCACACGTCCTTCAGGCTCATTCAACTCGTGAATCTCTACGAATGTAATTCGGTTAGTGGTTTTGTTGGCAATCTCACTTTTTAAGCTGTCTAAATCTTTGCGTATGAGACGATAATGACTACCAATGATATGGTGATTTTTGTTCTCAATACCAAATATCAACCAAGCATATTGATTACCTTTTAAGTTGGCCTCATTGCTCAAGGCAGAGAAATATTTTCCCAATTTAGTGAAGTCAAAATTTGTTTTGGCTTCTTTAAATTCCACAATTTCATTTTCTGCTGTGAGATTGAGAAGGCTATGAAGAATATGTTTTAGCTCTGTGATTGTCATAGGCAATTCACTTACTTTATTTCAAATTTATCAATTTTTGTATTGAGTTTAAGTCGGTAATCTTCTGTAAATTGAATATTAGCGGTATTGTGATTTTTACTTCGTGATTTATTAATTTAGGTCGTAATGATTATTTAAGATTAGATTAAACTTCTATTTGCTAGCACCCATTCAAGATAAAGAACTCAATGAAATGTAGTTTTTTTTCAAATCTCTACATTAAAAAGCCTCACCGAATCACCTGGAACGCCTGTGTTTTTTGCCTTGAGCTTAAAAAAAATAACTTCCATTATTATTTAACTTTTTATCTGGACAGTGCAATTTATTGAATTGATTCTAATTATTTATTATTTGACGTGGTCATTGCCTTTATTACATTATCTCCCCAGCCCAGAGTTTTTCAAGAAAAATCTTCCATGGGTAAATTACGATATCGTCAGCCTGCCTGATAAATGGGTCATTGGATATGATGATTTTGTTTTTTACGGTATATTCTTCCGCAAATGCTCGCAGACCTTTGAAGTGTCTTTTTTGGACATTGTCCGTTGCCTTTACTTCTATCGCACACTCATGGTCGCCTAAGATGAAATTAACATTTCGTCGATACAATGCTCATGCATTAAGCCATGCAAATCTACACATTGTTCCTATAATCACATAAAATAACATGTAATTTTAGCTGTAAGCACTAATATTACATGTATATTTAGTGTCTGTCACTAATATTACATGTAAATTTAGTGGAATCGTTATTTGCTTTTTGTCGTCACATACATATTGATAATGCTTACTAAAGGGTGTAACAGGTTTTAATGCACTAGTAAAATCGAATAGTCATTGGCTTGTTTTCCACTATGTTCATAAATCATAACCAACAATGTCTTAAATCCTTTATTTAATTCCTCATTTACATTTTCACCGGTATCTCCATAGGAAAACTCATCCGAACATAATTATCAGAAAACTTAAAACATTCCCTGCCATACGTTTACGGGTGCTCATAAATTTTTCTTTTTCTTATAATTTCGTCCTAAATCGGACAATCTGTATTTTTGATTCTTACTGTTCGGTTTATCAGGCACAGTCATTTCTATCAATCTAAGCTCTAAAGCAGGTTTAAGGTAGTTAGACCTAAAATTTTCTCTATGTGAAAGACCTAATTTATCCTGTATTTCTCGCCTATCCATTTCTTTATCTAAAAATCGAATAAGTTCGGTAACTTGCTCGGTAACTTGCTCGGTAACTTGCTCGATAACTTGCTCGGTAACTTGTTCATGCTTTCTATGAAACAAAATAGAAAAATATCGCTCATTCATGTCGTATATAGGTTCTTTCAGCCCTGAGTTTATACAATCATTCACGATTTTGAGTGTCCCTCTCCCCCAGCTTTCTATCAATCCAGCTTTGTAAAACGTATCAGCTAGTAGTCGATTATGCGGTTTAGACAAATGCGGTTTTTTTAAATCTTCAACGCTTATATTTTCCGAGGTTCGACTTTCGTTCATAATCTCAACTTCTTGTTCTGTAATACGAATCTGTATCGAAGAAGTTGTATCATAAACTCTATGAATCAAGGCATTTATAATTGCTTCACGAAGTGCTTCAAAAGGTATTTCCAATTTTTCTCTTCGATGAACACCTTCATAAGAAATTGGACTTAGCAAGTATTTTGTTCGAAGAATTTCAAGCGTTTGTTCCATTTGCTGAAACAAATTTCCCTCTACGATATCTGATATAACCAAATCAGTATCCGAAACAAAAAAGCCTATTTTCACCCTAGCCTGTAAGAAAAATCGTTGAACATTTTTTCCAAAAAGCAATATTGCAGCTCGTTTGAATTTTCCAGAATCGCATAAATTCAATTTTTCCAACAATGCCAAATCGTCATTTTCCAAATCAATAAAAGGAAGTCTGTCTTTGGCAAGCTTTTTAAAAAATTTAATTGCTTTGGGATCTATATCGTCAATAGAAAATTCCATATCTATTTGACTGTCCCATGATTTACCCATTTTCCTCATGATAAAATCGTTGAGGACAGTACCTTTAAGTTCTTGTGTAGTACTTCCTGATCTGAAATAGTATCTGCTTTTGTACGAAATGGGTACTTCGTATGGTAAAACTACGATTTCAATATAAGACAAATCATTTTCTTTCAACAGATTTAGCTCTGAATAAATTCCCAAAAAATCACGAAATTTATTGGGCAGTTGCTCCAATAATTCTTTGCTATTATCAAGCCCTATTACCTGTCCGTCATCACGCACACCAATATATAATTTTCCTCCACCTGAGTTTGCAAAACCACAAACTGATTTCATATATTCGTCTTTCCAGACTCCTTTGTATTCTATGATTTGATGTTCGGACATGCTACAATGCGGTAATTTTGTTCCGTAAAACTTTTGTTACTATTCGGGTATGATCGTTTCGATCAAAAAAGGCTGATTTCCTGTGATACTTCAGCTCTTTTTTCGTCAATAGCACTACTATTAAATTAAAAGTAGTTTCGTCTGACAAAAAATCCTTCTATTTTTATGAATTGAAAGCATATTCCAGAATTGTTACTATTTCTTCGAAAATCCCGCTAATAGCTGCCCTAACATTTTTAAACCGTTTTCTACGATTTCCTCGTTTTTGACAGGAATCTGTAAATAAGTTTGGCCTGATTTTTCATCTTTTTTAACCAATGTTGTTATCAACTCGTTTGTTTTTTCTTTGTCAGAAAGTGTTTGTAATAATTTACCAAAGAAATCTGTCCCGCTTTCTAACAAATGCTGTGCATCACTTTTTTCAGTAACTGGTTCTGCATCTTCATCGTCAAAGAGTTTCAATTGCTGCTCAGCGATTGATTCCGGTTCTACTTGCTGCTGCTTTCCTGTTTCGTGGTGGTTGTTGACAATCGGTTGCGTATCCGTCTGACTTACAGGTTCTTCATGGTCAGATACATTGGGCTTATTGCTGTTTTCTGTGATTTCTTGGACCTCCTTCATCAGTTTGTTAAACTTGCTTTCACCTAGGAATACAGAACTTTCGCCGTTATCTAGAATTCCAGAAGCAAGTGATGATTTGAATTTTAGCTTGGTCAGCATTTCCTCCTCAATCGTATCTTTAGCTATCAGGTTGATAATTTGCACGTTTTTCTTCTGTCCCATCCTGTGAATACGGGCGATGCGTTGTTCCAAAACGGCCGGGTTCCAAGGCAAGTCTAAGTTGATGAGTAATGAAGCCGATTGTAGGTTTAGTCCTACGCCTCCCGCATCAGTGGAAAGGAAAACTCGACTCTCGGGATTATTCCTGAAATTGTCAAATAATACTTCTCTATCTTTACTAGGCACGCCTCCATGCAAACTTTCATAACCGATTCCCTTTTTGTCTAATTCTTGCGCCACAATGCGAGTCATTCGCTCCCATTGACTGAAAATGACTACTTTTTCTTCATTATTTTCAAATACTTCCTCCAAAATGCTCATCAATTCGTCAATCTTGGTGTCGTGTCGTGTTACTTGGTCGATGATAAATGTGCTATTGCAAGCCATGCGCATCAAATTGAGGTTGATAAGCAAACTCTGTCGGTCTTTTTCGTTCAAAAATTTGAATCGACTCCACTTATTTACTAATTTGCAAACATTTTCATAAGCCTCACTATAATAGTCAATTTGCTTTGGTGTCATCGGGACAAACAGATTCTTGTCCATTCTTTCAGGCAATTGTGTCAATACCTTACTTTTGTGTCTTCTCAACAAAATATCTTTTAGATGGTCGGCTACCTTGTCAAGATCTTTATAACCAATGACCTTATCAGTTTCAAGCTCAGTAATCTGATGTGCGGCAACAAATCTAAATAATGCACCCAACAACAACGGATTGACCATCTGCACGACCGAGTACAATTCTTCTAACTTGTTTTCCAAAGGCGTTCCAGTCAGTACGATACAATATTTGGATTTTAGTTTTTTGACGCTTTCTGCTGTTTTGGTTTTCCAGTTTTTAATCCGCTGGGCTTCATCCAGAATGACTAAGTCAAAATCATTTTTGTTAATGACTTTGATATCTCTACCGACTACGTTATAACTACATATTTTGTAAAAACTATCGTTTGCATATTGTTTTTCCCTATCATAAATATTGCCTTCAACTACACAAACGTCGGACTGAGTAAATCTTTCGATTTCTGATTTCCATTGGTATTTGAGTGAAGTCGGACATACTATTAGAACTTTGGAAATACCTAGCAACTTCTTCATTCCTTCCGCTGCGGCGATTGCCTGAATGGTTTTGCCTAGTCCCATATCGTCAGCAATCAGACAACGGCCTTTTCGCAAGGCAAACTCAACACCTTCTTTTTGGTATGGGAATAAATCGGCTTTGATGATAGATTTGAAAAACGCATCTTCATTTTTCAATGACTTATCAATGAGTTTATTGCGCTGCTCTCGCTCTCTTTGCTCTATAATATATTCCAATGCATCGGGATAGCATCGGAAATCGGGATGGAGCGAATACGCTTTTTGAAAAAAGGTATCGACTGATTGATAAGCACTTGTTTTTAGCACACCGTTCTTATCAAAATAAGGATTTGCTAATTCCAAAAATTGCTCCTTTTCTTCCGTTCCGATACGAATTTTCACCTGTCTATCGCTACCGTAATCTAAATAAACCGATGTGTAATGACGCTGAAATCCTTTAGCTAAAATCTTTTTGTTTTTAGCTTTTTTATTAAGTTGTAACAGTACATATTCAATGTGCTTGCATGTTCCTAATAAATTGGCCTTGAAGTCCAAACACGAACAGAAGTTCTTTCCTACTTCATTGCCACGTATAGCAACCTTATAAATACTTTCTGCATTTTCATTATAAACGCTATAATCCGAAAACACCTCACCACTGCCGATATTCTTAACAACATAGTGTTGTGATTCAGCAAATTGTTTTCTCAAAGCAATCTGCCATTGGTCAGCAGTCATATCGTCAGGTTTGCGATAATAAGATACCTTCTTTGACGAAGAGTCAGACGTTTTCTTTTTAGTTTGTTTTTTAGTTGAACTTGTCATTTGATTATTTGATGATTATCCGGTAAAGTTTTGTTTTTCCTACACCCATGAATTCGATTTTCCCTTTTTATCGTAATTGTTTTAGCCAACGTGCTATAGTACGACCTGATATATCAAAAAATGGGCTTCTTGTGACAGTGTCATTTGGCTCATATATTATTTATTTTTGTCTTCAAGGTATCCGAACGAAAACAAAATCCACGTAATCACAACTTCCAATAATAGTCAGCATCTCCCTTTTCCATCACACCTTTGATATCGAAGAGCAACAAGTCTTCATTGGCAAGATTTCTTATATCTTTAGCGGTCATACTTCGGTATTCTTGATGGCCTACTGCTACTATAATGGCATCGTATTTCCCTACGGGTTCATCAATCATAGAGATTCCATATTCATGAGCAACTTCATTGGCGGAAGCCCACGGATCCACAACGTGTACATTGACAGAGTAATCCATAAGTTCTTTGATCATATCGGCTACTTTGGTATTTCGAATATCGGCGACATTTTCTTTAAATGTAATACCCATGACGAGTACTTTACTTTCTCTCGGATTTTTACCGCGTTCGAGTAGCGTCTGCACAACTCGTTTTGCAATGAAATGTGGAATATAATCATTGACTCTTCGACCCGCAGCGATGACCTGAGGATCATGGCCTATTTGCTTCGCTTTATGCATCAGGTAAAATGGATCTACACCAATACAGTGCCCACCGACAAGTCCAGGATGGTACTTATGAAAATTCCATTTAGTACCGGCTGCATCGATGACTTCATTAGTATCAATACCTATTTTGTCAAAAATAACGGATAACTCATTCATTAATGAAATATTGATATCTCGCTGTGTATTCTCAATAACTTTTGCCGCTTCGGCGACTTTAACAGAAGACGCTCTATACGTTCCGGCTTCAATAATAGAATTATATACGGCTTCTATCGTATCTAACGAAGATTGATCACAACCTGAGACAATTTTAAGTATCTTAGTCAAGGTTCGAACTTTGTCACCTGGTACGATACGTTCCGGACTATAACCGTATTTGAAGTCTTGAATGGCTTTCATACCGCTATATTCTTCGATGACAGGAATACAATCTTCCTCGGTGCATCCCGGATATACAGTTGATTCATACACGACAATGTCTCCATGATGGATAGCTTTGCCTACGGCTGCAGATGCTCCCTTTAAAGGTCGTAAATTAGGAACTTGATGATCATCGATATCTGTAGGCACAGCAATAATATGAAAAGAAGCTTTTTTGAGGTCTTCGGGATTGCTTGAAAACTCAATGTCACACCCATCAAAAGCATGGTTGTCCAGTTCCTTACTAGGGTCAATTCCTTGCTGCATCATTGAAATACGTTCCTCATTGATATCGAAACCGATGACTTTAAACCTCTTAGCAAATTCTAAGGCCAATGGTAAACCTACATACCCGAGGCCGACAACAGATATACGCTTTTTCTTATCCCTTAAATCCTGAATCATTGATTTTCGTTTATTTTTTCTTATTCCTTTGATTTTAAAATGACATTGTACGCATCACGGCAAGATATCAACTCAACAACTTCAATAAATACGCACCATAGCCACTCTTTATCAACGGCGATGCCAATCGCTCCAATTGCTCGCTGTCGATATATCCCATGCGCCAGGCGACCTCCTCGATGCAACCGATTTTATATCCTTGCCGCTTTTCGATGACTCTGACATACTCCGATGCATCATGCAGCGAATCAAAAGTACCTGTATCCAACCACGCTGTACCTCTATCCATGATACCTACGGTCAGTTGACCTGCCTCTAAATAGTGTTGGTTAACAGTGGTAATTTCGTACTCTCCACGAGCGGACGGTTGTATATTTTGGGCGATGTCCACCACCTGATTGTCATAAAAATAAAGTCCCGGCACGGCAAAATCTGACTTGGGATGCATTGGCTTTTCCTCGATAGATATAGCACGTCGCTCCTTGTCAAATTCTACAACTCCATACCTCTCTGGATCTGTCACTTTATAGGCGAATACACGGGCTCCATGCTCCAAATCAGCACTTTGTTGCACCAACTTCGAGAATCCGGAACCATAAAATATATTATCACCCAAGACTAAACTCGATGTGTCCTTACCAATAAAATCAGCACCGATGACAAAAGCTTGAGCAAGACCATTGGGCACTTCCTGCACCGCATATTGAAAATTGCATCCCAAATCCTGACCATCACCTAGCAAGCGTACAAATCCTACCTGATCCTCCGGCGTAGTAATGATCAACACATCCCGAATCCCTGCCAACATCAGCACAGAAAGCGGATAATAAATCATCGGCTTGTCATATATCGGCATCAATTGCTTACTGATAGCCTTAGTTATCGGATATAATCGTGTGCCGGATCCACCAGCTAATATGAGACCTTTCATTTTTTTTGTTTGATTTGTGGATTTGTTGGATTTGCTAAGTTGTTTAGAACAACAGTCTTCACAATTCCACAACTATTACTTTATATTTTTATAAAACGCATTAATTTTATTAAAAAGTTCGTTTATTGCTTTTCTGTAATACAACAATTCACCTTCATCTATCAATTGTAGCTCTTTCGATAATAACAAATGATTCATTACTTCTATGGTTGACCCATAAGCAATTTCAATAAATCTTGCTTTATCTTTAGTGCTAAACCTTGATATACCTTCGGCTATATTTGTAGAAATCGAAGATGCAGATCTTCTTAACTGTGAAACCAATCCATATCTTTCAACTTCTGGAAACTTCTTGGTTGTTTCATAAACACGAGTTGCTAATTGAATGGCTAGTTTCCATATCTCTAATTTTTCAAAATTGTATTCATACATCATTTCAAATTTTGAAAATTTTACTAATCATCAAATTTCAATTCCACAATTTTAACAACTCCAACAAATCTAACAACTCAACAAATCAACAATCTACCGAAATGGGTGCTTCGTCAAAGGCAATTTAGCAAATGGATGATAATCGCCTTGAAGTCCTATCGGTGTGGCATTGCGAATCTGATGCACGATCTCTATGGCTGTTCTGGCTTCTCCGATGCGAAAACCATGGCCGTCGAGTATGTGTCGGTAACTATCCGTATGCAAATCCGTAAATCCATCTGAAAACTCTAATTCTTCGCCTTCAATATTGATCGAACGATATGTGCGTTTGCCGCTGGCCAATACAGGTGCTGGGATGGTATCTGCATTGATACTCAAAAACCACCTAACCTTGGCCTTGTCAAATTCTAGGAATCCTGCTGCCTTATCGTGCGTGTGGATGTGAACCTTATTGTCGCGAACGGCTCCAAATATCCATTGCAACATATCGTAGAAGTGTACACCGATATTGGTAGCTATACCGCCTGATTTTTCGCTATTTCCTTTCCAGGAAGTGTAATACCAGTTGCCTCGTGAAGTGATATAGGTAAGGTCAAACTCAAAAATCTTATCAGCAGGTGCTTGGGCTACTTTTTCTTTTAGTGCGATGATGCTCGGATGCAAACGCAACTGAAGGATGTTGTAAATATGCTTACCCGATTCCTGTTCCAATTCTTCCAAAGCATCGATATTCCATGGGTTAAGGACAACAGGCTTTTCGCAAATGACATCGGCTCCATACCTGAGACCAAAGCGGATATGTGCATCATGGAGATAATTTGGGCTACAAATACTCACGTAATCCACTTGCTCATGATTTCTTTTCAGTTTTTCCAAATGCCGATCAAATCGTTCAAACTCTGTAAAAAAAGATGCTTTGGGAAAATAACTATCTATAATTCCTACAGAATCATTAATATCCATCGCAGCCGTCAGATCATGTCCTGTTTCCTTGATGGCTTTCATGTGCCTTGGAGCGATGTATCCCGCTGCTCCTATTAATGCAAATTGTTTCATTTAATACGAATGTTGTTCATTAAATATATTATTCATCTTCAAAATTTCTCATCCTGAATGCCGTTCTGTCAACCTTGTGATCCGCAGCATAGGGAAAATTATAACTCGCACAGGTCAAATACCAGGATGCACATAATCGTTCATACACGAATTTTTCGAGCCAATACTCAATATTGTGACCTTTATCTTCAAATGAGACGATCCTGAATGCCCTTCTGTCAAATTTCAATATGTTGGATATCGTGTATTATTTAGAAGTTGTAGGATAATAATTACGGAATTTTAATGTCTATTTTCTTTAGTTCTTTACTACAAAGATTAGTATGAAAAACCTTAGTGCCTCTTAGTGAACTTAGTGGTAAAATAATAACAGTCGGATTTCTCTTTTACCACTAAGAAACACTTAGAAAAACCTAAGTACACATAGAAAAAATCTTAGTTCTACTTTGTCAACTTAGTGGTAAAAACATAGATAAGTACTAAGCATTTTCTTTATCCAACATACCAGTCATCATAAACATCAGATATTTCTATACCTCAATTTTTATAACCTTAGTATCCTGCATTTTATACCGCTCACCACTTTCAGGACATATTGCTACTTCATCCTTGCCGAAGGTAAGCCTGTGCCCATATTCGCTCATCCACCCGATTTGTTTCGCCGGATTGCCCACGACAAGCGCATAATCAGGAACCGTTTTAGTCACAACGGCACCTGCACCGATGAAAGCGTATTTTCCTATATCATGACCACACACGATGGTCGCATTGGCACCGATAGAAGCACCTTTGCCTACGTGGGTTTTTTTGTATGCTTCCTTGCGATTGACAGCACTGCGCGGATTGATGACATTTGTAAACACGCATGAAGGGCCGAGAAAAACATCGTCATCGCAGGTCACGCCCGTGTAAACAGATACATTGTTCTGGATTTTGACATTGTCGCCAAGGACTACATCGGGAGAAATCACGACATTTTGACCGATATTGCAGTTCTTGCCGATGGTACAGCCGCTCATGATGTGGCTAAAGTGCCAGATTTTAGTGCCGCTGCCGATGGTGCAACCGTCGTCTATATAAGATGATTCGTGTGCGAAATATTCCATGATAAAAAAATTAAATTATTTGGAATGGCATGCTATCGATGGTTTTCCATCGGCCATCTGTATGTTGCCACAAGTGTAGATTATTGACTCCCAACTTGTCTTTAAAAGTCCGTTTGGAATAATCTTTCACGATATCCTTAAAAATAGCTGTGTCAAGATTCCGGTAACCAATCGTAATGTGTGGTCGGTAGGGTAGTGCATCTTTGTTTTGCCACTTTCTTTCAAAATCCTGATGCATGGCATTTAATAATGCGTGCGGTACTACCCGGATGAATACTACTTTATTTTTGATAAAAAAGTCAAATCCGTCGAGTTGCAGTTCTATCGGACTGGTCTGCAAAGCCACTTCCTTCAATAGGCTGCTATAATGCTCTAATTCCGGATGGTCCAGATGCACCGGCGGACTAAATGTGATATGCACCGGCGGTTTTAATGCTGCCGCCGAGCCATAACAACCGGCAAACTCTTCTTGTAAAAGTCGTATAGAAGCAGCTAAGTCGGATGGTGGTTCGATAGCTGCCATATAGAGGTTTTTCACGGAGTTATATCAAGAACTGTAACGCATGGCATCCAGTATGACTTTGCGAGCTATAAAGAATCCGGCAGCTAATAAACCACCCATCAGTGCACCTTTAATTAATTCTATAATTAGCGAAGCACCTTTGGATTCAAGCGGAGGGAATGGCTCGTCAATGGCTGTGATATCGGGCATTCCAGCTGTCAATGAAAAGTCAGCTATCTCCTGATTTTTAGTGATTTCAGCGTACATCGCTTTTAATTTAAGGATTTCAGTCTCCAAAAGTTTGCGCTGAGTCAAGAGATTGGGATCTGCCAGATTGCGGTGTGAATCGTCAAAATGCGACAGTTGAAATTCCTTTGCTCTGAGTAAGGAGAAGATAGAATCGGTTTTCATCTTTACAAATTCAAAAGTATTTTCGTTACCTTTCGATACATTTTGAATATAATATTGTTTCAGCTCGTCGAATGCCAGTTTGCTAAAGGCGATGGAAAGTTCTTCATCCATTGTCTTAGCTGATATGGTTAAAATACCGGTATCTTCATTATAGCTATTGCTGAAAATAGGGTCTTTGACATTTTTACCACCGACGACTTTGCCATACAGCATTTTGAGTGCCCGCAGTTCTTTATTGTCAAAAGCAGGAATGGAATCGGACTTAAAGGAGAAGCCGGTATAATCTTGGGTCTTGTTCGTCCATTCTTCATCTAGATTGTGCAATTTGATCAGATGGTTAGCGATAAAGTCCTCCCGACCACCGAATGTATCTAATGGTATGCTTGTAAATAGAACCCTATGGAGGATATAGCGAGATTTGGACAATTCTACGATTTTATCGAGATTGACTTTGCCTCCTTTACCTAAGCCAAAAGATCCTAAGATGCTAGAAAGGCCACCTGCGCCGCCGCCACCGTCATTGAGCGTATAAGTAAGTGGTGCCTCGTAAATTACCGGTGTTTTGATGGCTTTATAACCAAAATATGCAATAAATGGTATAGCAATTAGTATGATCCACCATTTTTTACTCCACAGTTCCTTCCAGTATTCGATCAGTTTCTCAATCAGCTCCTTGAGTGTGATTTCTTCTTCCTGATAGGGTGGAGGTTGTATATTGTTGATTTCTGACATTTTTTTTGTTTATTGGCTTAGTTTACAATGTTTGATAAAGAGATAGCCCACGATTTTAATCGTGGGTATAGATTGTAGCTTGAAATTGAATGGTTTTAACCATTTAAAAATCCATGATATTGTAAGAATTCTTCATATTCCTGTTGATAGCTTTTCTTTTTATGATGTTCTTTTTGATTACTAATATATTGGAATACAGTTTTAACCATTGATTCTGAAACTGAAAATGATGAATATCCAGTTTGCTAGGAAAATTTTTCTTTGATTAAATCACTTTGATTAAGAAAGTGTGAAGAGCTTCCTTTAATTTGTTTGATTATTTCAGAAATGGACTTTTGTGGGTTTAATAAAAATAAACAATGAATATGATCATTCATCCCATTGATTATGCTAACAGGGCAATCTAAGGACTTAAATTGTTCAGTAATATATCCATAAAGAATAGACTCTATCTCAGGTAAAATTAAAGGATATCGATCCTTTGTTGCCCAAATAGCGTGAGTCCACAATTTATTGTAAGAATGAGGCATGTTGATATTGTTTTTAAACCGTTAAAACGGTTAGATTATCGCGGTTGAATTAGTACCCACGGTTGAAACCGTGGGCTATGTATTAGATATTTCGTCGTTTCATTATCAACGCTAAACCATCCACTATACACTTTAAACCCTACACTCCATACATCCTTTCATAATACTCCTGATAAGCACCGGATGCCACATTGTCAAGCCATGCTTGATTATCGAGATACCAATTGATTGTCTTTTCTATGCCCGTTTCAAATGTTTCATTGGGAATCCACCCTAACTCTTGTTGGATTTTAGTGGCATCAATGGCATATCTCAGGTCGTGGCCGGCTCTATCTGTAACGAATGAGATGAGTTCACGGCTTTCGCCGGGTCTTCGGCCAAGTTTTTCGTCCATTTTATCACAAAGCAACTTCACGATATCCATGTTTTTCCATTCGTTGTGGCCACCAATATTGTAGGTTTCGCCGATTTTTCCTTTGTGGAGGATGACATCTATAGCTCGTGCATGATCCTCTACATAAAGCCAGTCACGGACATTTTCTCCTTTGCCATAAACCGGAAGAGGTCTGCGATGAAGGATATTATTTAAAATCAAGGGAATCAGCTTTTCGGGAAAATGGTTTGGCCCGTAATTATTACTGCAATTGGATATCACTACAGGTAAACCGTAAGTATGAAAATAAGCTCGTACCAGATGATCCGAAGAAGCCTTAGAAGCCGAATAAGGAGACCTGGGATCATAAGGCGTTTCTTCTGTAAAAATGCCTTTGTCCAGTTCCAAAGCACCATAAACTTCATCCGTGCTAATGTGGTAAAATCGTTTGCCTTCAAAGTTGCCATTCCAAGCTTCTCTAGCCGCTTGAAGTAAGTTGGCTGTGCCCAAAATATTAGTTTTGAGGAAAATCAGCGGATCTTGAATGGATCTATCCACATGAGATTCGGCTGCCAGATGTACTACATGCGATATGTTATACTCCTTAAGAACACTGCGGATAAGGTCATGATCTCCTATGTCGCCTTTGACGAAAGTGTAATTAGGCCTATCTTCGATATCTTTCAGATTCTCGAGATTACCTGCATAGGTTAAGGCATCGAGGTTTACAATATGGTACGCAGGATATTCTTTAACGAATCGCCTGACGACATGTGAGCCAATGAATCCGGCACCTCCTGTGATGAGTATGTTCATGGATGAATTAGATAATATTATTTTTTTTTAATTATAATTGATTGAGTATAGATTTTTGGGAAGTGTTCAAAAACCTGTGTCATTTTTTAATTTTAAAGATGTTTTTTATATCGATCTCCATACATATTTATTAATTCCCGTTGTATTGAAGACCATCTTAATGATTTCCTTTTCCAACTTTTATCGTTATGGGTTAATGTTAAGTATAGCTGTTTAATAAGTGCTTTTTCTGATGTCCATGCTCCTTTAGACTTTGTTGTTTTGCGCATTAATCTATGAACTGCTTCTACAGGATTAGTAGTATATATCATCCTTCTGATATGCTGTGAATAATTCATAAAATGCATTAATTCCTCCCAGTTATTATTCCATGATTTTGCTACTTCTGGATATTTCTCATTCCACTTGGATTCAAATGCATTCATGGCTATTCTTGCACCTGTTTCATTACTTGCTGTATAAACTGCTCGTAAGTCACTATTTAATTTTCGAGCGTCTGACCATGCCACAAAACGTGTCGATTGACGTATCATATGTACGATACATCGTTGCACATTGGCTTGTGGATACACTTGGTTAATTACTTCTTTAAAGCCTTTTAATCCATCTACACAAAATATAAATACATCTTCTATTCCTCTTCTTTGAAGGTCTTCTAGTATAAGACCCCAATATCTGGCACCTTCAGCATTATCTACATAAAGTCCCAATATATCTCGCTCTCCATCGCTATCAACACCGTAACAAGTATATATAGCTTTACTTATTATTGTTCCTGATTCTCTGACTTTAAAATGAATGGCATCTAAGTAAATAATTGGATAACACGATTTAAGAGCTCTATTATGCCAATCATTAATTTCTACCCATACTTTTTCTGTTATTGCACTGATAGTGCCTGAACTGACCTCTAAACCATAGATACTAGATAATTGGATACGTATATCTTCTATCGATTGACCCTGTGCGTAAAAACTTAATATAATCTTATCTAAACCACTATTGAGTTCTCGTTCCCAATTCTTAACTAATTTAGGTTCGTATTCTCCCTTCCTATCTCTAGGTGTTCTTATTTCTATCTCACCTGATTCAGTCCGTATCTTCTTTGATTTTACTCCGTTTTTACGATTTTTAATACCATTTGGTTTTTCGTTTGTTAAATGAGCTTCTATCTCGCCTTCTAGCGCTTTATTTACAAATCCCTGAAGTAAATCCCTAAATATACTGCCTGCTCCAAAAATACTCCCTCCTTTGTATAACTCGTCTATAAATTTTTGACGAATATCTGCATCTGGAATAACCTCCTCTAGTTTATGTCCGAATAATGGATCTTCTTTTTTCTGTTTCATATGTCAAATTTATAATTTATTTTTTAATTATTCTCTTGACACAGGTTTTTGAACAGTCTCGATTTTTGAACCATTTTAAACCCATTTTACCACTTCACAAATCCAACAACTCATCAAATCAAGGTTTTAAACAATCAAAATTACCACTAAGTCCACTTAGAAACCTAAAATTTTTTATGAGCTCTCATTGATTTATAAACAACATATAAAATTAAACCCTTACTCTCTTAATTTTTTAAACCACCTATCATCCCACAATTCAACAGTAAAAATTAAACCTTTACACGGATAAACCCTTAAACCAATTAATCCAACTCAACGAATCCTCAAATCAACATTTAAAATTAAACCTTTCAACTCATACACCCTTAAACAACTTAACAAATCCACCGATTCAGCAAATTAACAAAAATAATTAAACCCATAAACCAATTATACAGGTCTCTCTTTCTTCTCCGCTCTATCCTCTTTAATCCATTTGGCCAATGCACGAGCTTCTTCAAGCGTTACTTTTTTGCTGTTGGCTTTTACTATCCTTTGTTTTTCTGCCAGATCTTCAAAAAGCTGATATGGTTTTAACTTCTTTTCGTCGCTCATTTCAGGTAAATTACTATATCAATGAAAAATAACACACCGTCTTTCATTAAGACATTTTCTTCATGCAATTCTTCGATGATCAGCCCTAAATCCGGTCATTTTTTTTCTTGGTTACAAAACCCTTTGAATACATAAATTCTCTAACCTTTTCTATCTTTGTTTTTTCTGTAGGTCTTATATAATCCTGTTGAATGACTGAATACAGTATATTATTTATACTCATAAACCCTGAAAGCTCGTATTTGGTTTCTGAAAACAGAATGTTGTGGATAAGCAAGCTTTCAAAGTATTGTGTCCAGTTTACATAAAATATTACATCATTCAGCTTATAGACTTTGGCATTTTCTTCATCAAAAAAGACTTTCTGCTCCGCGCCTTCATCCAGATAAACGGAAAATTTCAATTCATCAAAATACAAATCATTGGCTTCTATAAATGTAAGTAACCATTGAGCTTCCTGCTCCTTTTCCATGTAAGAATCCTGCACAATAGGTTCTGCTAAGGCTTTGGATTGAAGAAAAGTATAAGCTTTGGAAATTAAATTTTCATCAATTTCACATCCAAACCTTACTTTTATTCTTTCTAAACCTGAACTCATATACTTTTAAATCAAAACCAACTTCTCAAACCTAACAAATCCGACAAATCAACAATTGCATATAAACCAATCTATCTCCCGATACTATCATAGTGAAATCCCATCTCTTGCATCATGTTCACGTCATAAATATTGCGTCCGTCAAAGATTGCATTATTCTTTAGTAGCTGTTGTATCCGTTTAAAATCCGGTGTGCGGAATTCGTTCCACTCTGTGATGATAGCAAGTGCATCTGCTCCTTCTAAGGCTTGGTACTCATTGGCACAAAAAACGATGCGATCTCCAAATATCTTTTTTACATTTTCCATGGCTTCCGGGTCGTAAGCCTTGATTTTTGCGCCTTGGGCGAGTAATTTTTCTATGATCGTCAGTGCCGGTGCCTCGCGGATATCATCTGTGTTGGGTTTGAAGGCGAGTCCCCAGATGGCAATGGTTTTATTGACTAGGTTTCCATCGAAATATTTTATGATTTTGGTGGACAAAATTTCCTTTTGTAGGTCATTGACTTGCATGACGGCATTCAGTATCTTAAAGTCATAAAGATTTTCCTGAGCCGTTTTGGCTAATGCCTGCACATCTTTAGGGAAACAAGAACCTCCATATCCTACGCCTGGAAATAAGAATCTTTTTCCAATGCGGCTGTCGCTACCCATACCTTTGCGTACCATGTCCACATCTGCACCGAGTAGCTCACAAAGATTGGCGATTTCGTTCATGAAGCTGATCCGACTAGCTAAATAAGAATTGGCAGCATATTTAGTCATCTCGGCACTACGTTCGTCCATGAAAATGATGGGATTACCCTGTCGCACAAACGGTTCATAAAGTTGGTTCATCAGATTTTTGGCTTTTTCGGATGATGTACCGATAACTACTCTGTCGGGTTTCATAAAGTCATCGACCGCCACACCTTCCCGCAAAAACTCCGGATTGGATACTACGTCGAAAAGGGTAGGGCTGAGTTTCTCTTTAAGTACGTTTGCTACTTTTTCGGCTGTGCCGACCGGTACCGTACTTTTATCCACGATGACTTTGTAGTCGGTAATGATACCGGATAAATCTGCTGCTACTTTGAGTACAAAAGACAAATCTGCAGAACCGTCAGCACCCGGAGGTGTTGGTAGCGCAAGGAAGATGATCTGAGCATCTTTTACACCATCGGCCAGATTGGTCGTAAAGTGAAGCCGACCTTGTTTTGTGTTGCGTTCAAATAGGATTTCGAGGCCTGGCTCATAGATGGGCACATGACCATTTTTCATTTTTTCGACTTTTGCTGTATCAATATCAATACAAGTCACTTGATTGCCTGATTCTGCAAAGCAAGTTCCTGTCACTAATCCGACATATCCTGTTCCTACTACTGCTATTTTCATGCTATGAACTATTAATTCTTGGATTTAAATGTTGAGTGTATTTTTTATTAACCACAACAATGGTCATTATCGAAATTTCCGTGTGGTACTGAGTGGCTTTGTAATTAATCTAAGTGGTTTGTTCTGTCTTAATGCGTTCAAGCGATTTTAGGTATTAATTTTTTATTACTAAATGAGATCCTTAATTATTTTTTTTGCAAGCAATTCATTGATTTCATTATGCCTCGGTATAGGTTGAGTTGTTCCTTTGTTTGGATTGTGGTATATATCTTGCTTGCCGCCACTTCTCAATAAAACACATGGATTATCATTCAATATTTTCAAAAGATCTTCCCTCTTTATGAAATGATTAATTGATCGACCTTTCTTATACCAACTATTTTTTCTTCGGTAAATAGTTTGCATAAATCAATCAAATGCTCTTTGAGATCTTGTAAATCATTACCTTGTGTCCAATAATCTGCAAAATCATTTAAATAACCAAGAAACTTTCCGTCAGCTTCGACCCAATATGTGAAATTTACTGTAGATTCCATTTGTGACCACTTTAAAATTATAACACCTTCTTTTAAAAATTAGTTTTCCTATTCTCTTTGTTCCTAGTGCTCTGTCTATAAAAAGATTTAAATAATAATGGAAGTTATTTTTTTAAAGATCAAGGCAAAAAACGCAGACATAGTGGTAACTATGACGAGTATTTTTAACGATGAGATTTGAAAAAAGAACAACATTTCATTAAGATATTTTTGTGGACGGAGCACTAGTGCTCTGTCTATAAAAAGATTTAAATAATAATGGAAGTTATTTTTTTAAAGATCAAGGCGAAAAACGCAGGCATAGTGGTAACTATGGCGAGTATTTTTAACGATGAGATTTGAAAAAAGAACAACATTTCTTTAAGATTTTTTTGTGGACAGAGCACTAGTTGTTGTTCAACAGGAAAAGTCAATAAGTATTATTTTATTAAAAAAAGCTAATGACCATTTCAGAAATATATTCTAACTGTTCGTCAGTCATCTCTGTATGAATAGGAAGTGAAATCACAGAAGCACATAATTTTTCGGTATTTTCTAACCTCAAATCCGGCGTAACGTATCGCTTAAATGCTTCCTGTTGATACAAGGGCACGGGATAGTAAATCATGGATGGAACTTTATTTTCTTCCAACCAATTTTTTAAATCATCCCTTCTTCCATTTAAAACTTGTAATGTATATTGATGAAAAACATGCGTGGAATAAGCCGCTCTAAAAGGCGTAACTAAATCGCTAATCCTACTAAAAGCCTTATCGTAATAATCGGCAACTCGGCGTCGCGCATCACAATAACGATCCAAATGTGGCAATTTGGCCGATAAGACCACTGCTTGTATCGAATCTAACCTACTATTGCATCCTACGACGTCGTGATAGTATCGAACCACTTGTCCATGATTAGCGATTTTGTATAACATATCTGCCAATGCATCATCATTGGTATAAATGGCACCACCGTCACCATAACATCCTAAGTTTTTAGACGGATAAAATGAAGTGCAACCTATATGTCCGACGGTGCCCGTTTTGGCAAGGTGTCCATCCTCGTATATATAGTTTGCTCCTATAGCCTGCGCATTGTCCTCAATGACCCAAAGACCATGAGCTTCAGCAATCTTCATGATGGCCTCCATATTGGCAGACTGTCCATAAAGATGCACCGGAACAATGGCTTTAGTACGAGGAGAAATGGCCGCTTGAATACTATCTACATGCACATTGAAGGTATCCATATCCACATCGACCATGACCGGTATCAATCCCAAGAGCGCTATCACCTCTGCTGTCGCCACATAGGTAAAGGCAGGCACGATCACTTCATCGCCCGGTTTGAGCCCTACTGCCATCATGGCAATCTGCAAGGCATCCGTACCATTGGCACAAGGAATCACATGTTTTACACCAAGGTAGGTCTGAAACGCTGCTTTAAACTCCTGCACTTTAGGCCCATTAATAAAAGCTGTTGTTTCTAATACTTCTTGAATACCTTTATCCACTTCATTTTTTATTTTGAGGTACTGAGACCTCACATCTACCATTTGTATATTCATATTTTTTACGAGAGTTATGAATTATGAGTTATGAGTTATTTTAATTTAAAAGTGTAAGGGTTTAATTTTAATTGTTGATTTGTTGAAATGGATTTAATTGGTTGATTGTTGATAGTCCATTAGAATTGTTTAAAGGTTTAAAGGTTTAGGTCATTAGCACTTTGGCGTTTTAGGTAATTAGGATTTATAAACCTAACATGCTAATATGTCAACAACCTAAACTCTATAATCTAAAATCGTAATCGTATATCGTCAATCAAAACAATCCTCGCAATTTTCAACTTTAAACGCTCCATTGTCAACAGTCCATTGAATAAGCAACTCCACAAATCTTCAATTTTAAATATGGCTTCGCCGATGATAAGTCGCAAGTACTTATCTCCTTTTCCAGCACCTTCCGCTTAGAGGTCGTTATGCTGAAATTTTCACCTTTATCGGTTTTAACAGTGCCATATCAATCTGAACATGAAACTGAAAACCTATATTTTTAAGTTCGATAACGAAACTTCTCTTTCCTTTTTTGCCTACAATCTTACCGGATAATCCCGATAATTGCCCGGATACCACTTCGACTTCCTCGCCAATCAAAAAACCACTACCCGACACCGGTGCAATATACGCTATATCTCCAACGATTTGCTTTAAAACATCAATTTCCCATGCTGGGATTGAAATCAGGTTTTTGCCTTGTCTAATAAACTTATATACATATTCGGTTTCTAGCACGGCAATGTATTCTTTCAAGGTAATATGAACAAACACATAGTTATTAATCAATGGCAACTCATATTTTTTAACCTTGCGCTGATATCTTTTAACCACCGTTTGCAAGGGAACATAAGATACGATTTTCTTCTTGTCCAATAATGCGGAGACAAACTTCTCACATTTATACTTGGTATAAATAGCAAACCACCGCTTCTCTGTACTATCCAAATGATTGATCTCTACTTCCCTATTCATCCCTACCTCATTTAATGTTTCATGTCATTTAGTGCATTCTGACGGTGGAAAACCCTTCTACAGCCCAAATGCTTCTTAATAAACAACGAATCTATTAAAAATGATTTTTTAGAATTTCTCATGCTACCATTTATAGGATAAGCAGCCATTGTCAAAGCAAGCCACTCTAAGAAATACACAACTATAGATAGCAAAATAGACAAAGATATAACATTTGTGTTCCCATCAATCCTGCCAACATTTGCTGCTTTCAAACCTAGTGTGTAAGTACAATGTATCATAATCTATTCCTGCTATATCCGCCAAAAAATCGTTCAAAGTTACGCTAAATAAATGAATCAATTAACATTTTGAATTAATAAAATCAAAGATAAAATCGCAGTTGCTTGAGCTATAGAGTTCGCTAAAATCTCTCCCCACTTAACATCTTCCTTTTCCTTATCTTTTTCCTTCTCAGGTTTTTCTTGCTTGTGCGCTACATTAATCTTAGCTCCAGGGCCGACTTTTGGATATATCTTAAAAAAGAGAAAGTTCTTCGTTTTCGATACTTTCCCAGAGGCATCCAACACTGTGATATTCTTTTTTAGTGCATTATCCGCTAGTCCTCCGGCATATTCATCAATATAGAATTTCGCGGATTTTCCTTGTTGGTAAGGAACCTGGATTTTACCTTGAGCTGTGATCTTTTCAGGATAGACCTCGGCTGCCTTAGTAGCACCTTCTATAGAAACAATGTTGCTGGTTTTAGGAATAAAGATAGCGTCACCATCTTGTAAGATAACATTTTCATGCGCTTTAGTGCCGCCCTTTAAGGCCTTTTCTAAATCAATGATGATATATCCCAAACCTTCTTTTACACGATATAAAGTCGCTCCTTTCAAAAATGCCTCGTCAGTTACACCGCCCGCTTCACGAATGATATTTGCAAGCTTCGTGTTTTTACCTAATAGCGCATAAATACCAGGATACTTGACTTCTCCTTGCACAGTAACATTGCGTTGCATTTCAAATTCCGGGATGGAGCGCACGATGATCTGGTCAAAAGGCTGCAAAACAAAATCAGCGGCACCACTTAGCAAATTAAAATTTTCATCTACTTTTAGATTGGCCGCAAGTACTCTAGACGGCTTGTTTTGCTGAAAATCCAGTCTGTAGATATCTATTCTATCCAAAGCTGCTTCTCGACGCAATCCACCACCTAGCAATAAGACATCCTTCAATTTAAGACTTTCATCATATACATATTCTCCTGGATTTCGAACAGCTCCTGATAATCGAATAAACGTTTGATCCGTATAGAAATTTTTTGCATAAACAACCAACCGATCATGTGGCATCAAATTGACATTGGCGGAAGAATTTGGATCACTTAAGGCCGCTTTTAAATCTACATTAATATACTCGACATAGGTACTATCTTCTCCCCTACTCCTAAATATATACGCAAAATCATCAATTGCATCATCTTTCAAGCCTCCAGCAAAAAAGATTAAGTCAGAAACTTTTAGGTTATTATCGGTATCCAATGAAAATTGACCTGGATTTCTAACGGCTCCATCAATGGTAATGCTGGCATTATCCTTAAAACTCCCTTTAGATGAGATAATCAATTCGTCTCCCTTATGCAATAAAAAATTGGCATCGCTCTTTTCATCCATCAATATCGCTTTGACATTGACCAACTCGTACCGAATCGTTTTATAATCCTCATTAAATCGCTTCAAATAGGCAATTTCCGTAATCGCATCATCTTTAAGTTTGGCCTTGTGGAGCAAATCTGCGATTTTTGTACTGCCTGAAAGCGCATAGACACCTGGGTTATTAACGGCTCCGGATATCTTTACTTCATTTCTCACCTGAGTATTGATGTAATTCACAATCACAACATCGCCATTCTGAAGTAAAAAGCTTTGTTTTTTATTTTCTAGCTCCAGCCAATTAATATCAATTACATGAACCGAATCAAAATCGATTCTTTTTATCTGTATATTGGTTTTCAAAGCGTCAGCTTTCAGTCCTCCGGCATATTTGATCAAATCCACCATTGATTCCTGATCCATCAGTTCATAGCGATGTGGCCGATTAATGGCGCCTTCTATTTCAACCACTTTCTCTGCAACCGGAACGTAGATATAGTCATTTTCTGATAAATAATAATCTTCTATCGATACCGGATTTAAAAGATACTTATACACATCTAGCGTCACCGGTTTTTTACCTTTGCGAAGCAATTGAATCTTTCGCACACTACCGATATCACTCGGCCCACCAGATGCTACCAAAGCATTAAAAGCGGTATTGACCGCAGATATATTATAGGTTCCACTATTAAACACTTCGCCTACGATATTGACATTCAGTGTACGCGCTGTTGAAACGGTCAATTCGTAATTCTCTCTTGTGAAAAAGTAATATTTCCTAAGTGTACTAAACATCAGATCTTCAGCCTGCTTGACGGTTAGTCCCGCCAAGTAATAGCGCGGTAGGTTAGTCGGTTGGATATAGCCATCCTTTTGGATTTCCATTGAAAAATTTTCTTGCGTCGGTCCCCAAATAGAAACTGCTACCTTATCACCAGCACCCAATACATAAGACTTAGAGGGCTTCGCATCTTCTGTTGTCCTAAACAACTTGAGAGATTTGTCTCTAAATATATGTTGCCCATACGTAACGGCCGTCGGCAGATTCGATTTAGCATCTTCTTGAAGCTTTTCAGCCACCGCTTCTTCAATGGTAGCACCTTCTTTGACGGCTTTCTGAATTTCCCTCGTTTGATTGGTTATATTCTCAGGTTTATCGGCACTCCGGACATCATCCACCTTGGATTGTGGCTGACTTTCCGTATTCGTAGAAGTTGGCGAAGCGGTAGATTTGCTTTTTGCTTTCTTTTCGGCATCGAGCAAGGCCATCACTTCTTCGGCAGCTTTTTGAGCACGAGCCACATCGAGTGGATTATCGGGATTGACTGAATCGGGATTTACACCCTTTTTAATCATTTCTTCCTTGAATCTGTTTGCATCGTAGCCTCTCTTTTCGATTTCGGCTCGGACCATGCTTTCATTCATCGTCTGTGCATACGTCATACCGGAAAACAAGCCAATCATTAAAAGAAGTAAATATCTCAATTTCATAAGTTATTATATATATATCAATCTGTCTGCCTCCATATAAATGGTATCGGCTTCCAATAATTCATTCTAAAAAACGAATTTATCCTATTTAAAACGCAAAAACTAGTGGATATGGTATATTGCTTTATGAGATTCTCCTTTGTTCCTTTCAATAAATACATATCGATTTTCATCTATCTATTCCAGCCTGTTTTAGAAAAAAGGCTAACCAAATAAAATTCACCAAAAGATCATCTTTCGACCTATGCACACCCATGTCTTCACCCTTTTTTGATCACCATCGGAATATACGTAGATATCCATTTCAGATCCTTCTTTCACACCCATGTATTTTTATCTATACATAACCGCTTTGCAATCAAAATACAAAGGTAAACAATCCCAAACATGAAACAAAAATATTATCTGTAAAAAGCGACAAAAACCGCATTTTGCTTACTTAAAATTTTCAATTGATAAGCAGACTTTAATACATTCCTAGTGCTCTGTCTATAAAAAGGCTTAAATAGTAATGGCAGTTATTTTTTTAAAGATCAAGGCAAAAAACGCAGGCATAGTGGTAACTATGACGAGTATTTTTAACGATGAGATTTGAAAAAAGAACAACATTTTATTAAGATTTTTTTGTTAGGTTCAGCATCAATAGTCATAGGTTAAATTGGCCATATTGACTCGAATACCGCCACCCCAATAATGCTGATCGACCTTTTGTTCGACGGTCGTTTGTCGCCACATTGCCTGAAAATCTACAAAGTAATTGTGAAAAATCTCATAACTCGCATCAAGCCCAATCGCAGAAACCGATGTTTTGATTCCTTGGCCGATGACGTTGCCATAATCCTGTTGTCTCGACGTATATGGAAGTAAAATATTGCCGCCCCAGTTTTCACCCTGCGGATCAACACCGTAAACGGAATAAAGACCCTTAATCTGCAAATACAACCTATTCACCGGTTTATACCGAAGAATACCTACCACTTCTCTAAAGTTAGCTCCTAATGGATGCGCTAATGACTGATTCGAATGGCTATAAGAAGCGACAGCATAATTAGGAAAGCCGCTCAAAGTATCATTATGCGTATAGGTAAATGGACGTACTGCATTGTACTCCAATTGTAGGTCCAAATGATCAATTCCTAGGGCATTGAGGTATTTGATACCTGCTTGAATGCCAAATTTATTGGCCCACCAACCGGATTGCTTCTTGACTTCTGAGATTTTAAATTCGTCTAACAGCAACTGTCCATATAAGGAAACGCCCTTGACTGGATTCCACTTCGTATTTAGGCCGACCATGACATTATCCGGACTGTCGAGGGTATGTTCTACGGCTCGATAGAGAATAATCGGATTGAGATATTGCAATTCAAAATGGTTTTCTCGACCGAATATTACGGATTCAAATAAGCCAATCTCGAATCGATTAGAAGGCTTAAAGGCCAGATAATGCATCGCCGTATATTTTTTAGGCAAAATGCGATCACCCGGGTTCACCAATGTAGATATTGGTGCAAGCTCCGCAAAGAGGTTTTGGTAATGCAACTTCCAGATTCGAGTATTGAACTTTAGATAAAAATAATTGGTGCTAAAATCCGATAGCAAGAGAGAACGGTATCCATCACCGATAAAATGATTGCCATGTCCTAATTCGGCGGCAATGCTCTTGGATACATTAAAACCGACATAAGCACGGGTTTGAAAATAGTCGTAACCCTGGAGATTATCAATTATTTCTGAGCGATATCGCTTATAAAATCCCTGTCCAGGTATCGTCCCAAATTTTTGTATCCATGCCTCGGTAAATGACGGGAATGCACGTTGGGTTTCGAGAAGCTGTGTGTAAAAATATACCTTCCCGTCTATATAACCACGAGCTTCGACACCTCTTGTATTCTGAAAAATAATGCGATCATCATCTACTTGATTCAGATAATTGATATTAAGAATCGGGTTGACATACATTTGAAACGCAGGCGTCTCAATTTGCCAAAAATTAGCGGGCGTCTTATAAAAATACTTCAGTATGGGCTTCTGCTTAAAATACAACTTGTCCGCTCTTTTGGGTGCTGCATCCTCATCACTACCGGGTCTAAAAACATCAATAATCTTGTCTATCACATTTTTAAACTTGCTGCCGTCATCCAAAAATTCGTAATTGTCCGAAAACACATGCAAGAGGTCATATTGATCCTTTGAAGTTAAGCTTTTATGATTCCACGCCTCTTTTAAAAAAGAAGTTGTGAGCTTTCTATCGTAATTATTCAAGCTAGAGAACATCGTAGTATCTATCCACCCGAGGATTTCTGCCCGTTCGTACGTATGATAAGCCGGATCACCTCTCAATATCGAAGGAGATTGACTCCAAATAAGATGACTACACAGTAAAGTTATTATCCAAGTAAGAGATGTCCGCATCATTATTCTAGTTTGTATCGGACAAAGATACCAATATATTGATAAAAACGACGGATTAATTTTTTTAAACTCCTCGTCCAAAAGTGCGGAATACCGACGTTATGTCATTACACCCTCAAATAGAATATCCATACACTTTTAGAGGCTGTCATCCATTTTTAAGGCATACAAATCATTTTTTTGATTTGGATTTTGCCTTCTTTTGCTGTGATTTAGACCAGAGATTGGATTTGCCTCTTTTGGTTGATTCCATATCCGGATTATTATATTTTTCTTCCAATCCGCAACCTTCTTTAACCTTGCATGAACCCGTTGTCATCGTAACCGAGAATCCTGCTATAATAATAATTAAAGCTTTACTAATGTATTTCACGTGAACTCTTTATTTTTTAATATAAAATCAAAGGTAATACAAAATTTTGAACATCATGCTTTACTTAGCGCTAAATCGCAAAGATTTTTTATCAATATTTTTATTAAGTCGAATAAAATGACATCTATTTGTCGTTTTATTCGTCATTATTTTATACTTTTGTCTTTTTAACACCAATTACGCATTAGGATTCGTTATGATCGCAAAAGGGCAATAAATCATAGCCACTGATTTGCAGCTATTTGGGCGTGTAATAGATTTTTTAATTCGCAATTTGGGTTTAACCCGATGAACATGATGTACGACAGAGCCGTATTACACCTTGACCTCGATTCATTTTTTGTTTCGGTCGAATGCCTAAAAAACAGCAGCCTTGCCGGCCAACCTTTGCTGATTGGTGGCACGAGCAATCGTGGCGTAGTCGCATCTTGCAGCTATGAAGCCCGTCGATTTGGCGTTCATTCTGCCATGCCTATGAAGACGGCATTGCGCCTCTGTCCTCAAGCCATTGTCTTACGTGGCGACATGGACAGCTATTCGCAATATAGCAGTTTGGTCACTGATATCATCGCAGCCCATGCGCCTGCATACGAAAAAGCATCCATTGACGAATTTTATCTTGACCTTACCGGTATGGATCGCCATTTTGGGTGTTTTCAGTGGTCGATGGAACTGCGCCAGACAGTCATACGCGAATCCGGGCTACCCATCTCTTTTGGGCTCTCCGTCAATAAAACCGTTTCTAAGGTAGGTACCGGTGAAGCCAAACCCAATGGAGCCAAACACATTCCCAATGGTACAGAAAAGCTTTTTCTCGCGCCGCTTCCTGTTAAGAAGATTCCCGGCATTGGCGAATACACCTATAAAAAACTCAGCTTCATGGGCGTGCGTACCATCGAAGTCCTTAGTCAAGTTCCCGTGCGGCTCCTAGAGCGAGAATTTGGCAAACCCGGTCGTACACTCTGGGAAAAAGCCAACGCCATTGACCATACACCTATCGTTCCTTATCACGAACAAAAGTCTATGTCTAAGGAACATACATTTACAGAAGACACCTTGGATCTTAGGATGATTAAAGATCTCCTCCTCGATATGGTCGATAAGTTGGCATTCGAACTCCGCAATACCGGCAAGCTCACTTCAACGGTTGCCGTCAAAATACGCTACGCTGATTTTAATACTTATACCAAACAAAAAAACATTTCCTATACTGCCAATGACCGCATCCTTGGCCAGCACGTCATCGATCTATTCGACAAACTCTACGAGCGCCGGCAGCTCATCCGCCTTATAGGTATCAAGTATAGCGGATTGGTTCAGGGCAATTATCAGATTAATCTATTTGACGATACCATGGAGCATCTACAACTCACGCAACAAATGGATCGCATCCGACAACGATTTGGTGCTAATGCTATCATGCGAGCCAGTGGCATCATTCGACAACGATGACCAAGCAAACAGGTCGAAGTACCTACATAATAAAGGTAATTCGACCTGCATGATACCTACAAACTTCACATTCTGCGAAAGTGACATTCGATTCTTAAAAAATAACTTTTGTATTACTCAAATTTGAAATTTTTGAGCTCTTTTACCACCGCATCTTGAAAAGCAGCTGCGAGATTGTCCGCCAACACAAAATCTGATGGGAATGGCTCGATATAATTATCCAATTTTTTATTGGTTTCGTCCGTCAATGCTCGTTTATCACCGATATATTGGCAACTATATCCTTTAAAATCGAAATAAACATTTACAGGAACTGTCTTCATGACTTTAGATGTTCTAGCATTGATGATCCGGATGTTTCCGTGCAATTCTGACTGTTTCTCCCGAAACAACTCGGTGATATCGGCCTTAACCTTCTCGTACACTTGCTTCTCTATCGTGGTGCTATCGCCCTTGACCTGATCCTTGCTGATAAGAATCTCCTTAGACTCGCTATAGGTATGCAAACGCTCTCGTTCAGGTGAAAAGAAAATCTCATTTAGCGCAACTTCTACGATATAATCCGATTGGGCATCTCTTGAATTATAAGAAAAATCTAGCCAAGTTTTATCGAGTTTTGCCAGTGACATATCATAGAGACTTCGCTCGATATTATCACTATGAAAATCTCTCAATCCATTGTATATCTGGATATTGACACGAGTGATACCCAAGGCAATCGCCTTATCTTTCTGTCGCTGAGTATCCTTGTAATTCAATTTGATTTTTTCTATTTTTTGCAACTCGGACAGCGCACTTTTGGCAGAGGATTTATCTCCTATTTTCTCCGCTCTATCTAGTAAAGCCAAGGCATTGCTATAGTGATATGCACTCGCTTTATCCTCTGCATCCATAATCTCATTGCTATAACTACGCATATCAAAGGAAGCGACATAACCATCGACACTAACCAAAGGCAATAATGGCTCTAGCTTGTCTTGACGTTTGTCAATCGAGTTGTACAATTGTAATACTTTAGGCCAATTTTCAGGCTTGGCAGATGCATTCAAACGCTCGACCTCTTTGAGGGTAGCAGTATTGAGTTTGGTATATGCCTTTTCGAGAGCTTTGACATATTCTGTCTTTTTATTCTTTTCTCCCGTTAGCTTTTTGATTGAATAATCAAATGCTTTATCATACTCACCTTTTTCGACCATTTTTGAGACAGACTTACAAGCCATCATCGAGGTCATCATCACTAACATGTAAACAAATCTTTTCATGGCTATCGTTTTTAAAGATTGGAGCAAATATACTACTATTTATAAGACTTCAATTACTCATAAAAGGGTATCTCTAAAATATTATTTTAATACTTGTTTAACGAAAGTATAGTCCCAATAACTATTTTAAGCTTACCCGAAAGACACATTCTTATGAATATGTTTAAAAAATTACTGTTCTTTATCTATGTAATATTTGCATAAAGCTAATTTTAGCACTACTTTTGCGGCAAACGAAAAGTAATCGATATGAACTTACACGAATATCAGGGCAAAGATTTATTAACCTCGTATGGTGTAACTGTACAGAGAGGTAAGGTAGCTAGCACCGTAGAAGAGGCTGTAGCTGGATACGAACAACTAAAAGCGGAAACAGGAACGGAGTTTTGTGTCGTTAAGGCGCAGATTCACGCAGGTGGACGTGGCAAAGGAGGCGGTGTAAAATTAGCCAAAAACATTGACGATCTAAAGCAACATGCCGGCAATATACTGGGAATGATGCTTAAAACACCGCAAACCCCCGGTGGATTAGACGGCGAAGGTAAGCTAGTTAGAAAAGTATTTATTGCTGAAGATAGCTATGCTCCGGATTTCGATGCATGCAAAGAGTATTACGTATCCATCTTGATGGATAGAGGATCTAAGCGCAATGTCATCATCTACTCTACAGAAGGCGGTATGAACATTGAGGAAGTAGCCGAAAAAACGCCGCATTTGGTACATAAAGAATTTATCGATCCACATGTAGGATTGAGAGACTTCCAAAAAAGAAACATCGCATTTAATCTAGGGCTAACTGGCCTCGCTTATAAAAATTTTCTTGTTTTTATTGGCAATTTATACAAAGCGTTTATTGGTTCTGATGCATCACTTTTCGAGATCAACCCTTGTCTCAAAACGGGTGATGACCGGATTGTTGCAGTAGATGCAAAAGTATCTATTGATGATAATGCACTCTTTAGACATCCTAATTTGGAAGCTATGCGCGATACCGACGAAGAAGACCCTACGGAGGTTGAAGCCAAAAATTACGGTCTAAACTACGTCAAACTAGAAGGTAACGTAGGTTGTATGGTCAACGGTGCCGGACTTGCAATGGCTACCATGGATATTATCAAACTTTCTGGAGGATCTCCGGCCAACTTCCTAGATGTAGGAGGTACCGCTGATGCTGCAAGAGTTGAGCAAGCATTCAGATTGATCTTAAGAGATTCTAATGTCAAGGCGATTCTCATTAATATTTTTGGTGGAATCGTACGATGTGATCGAGTAGCTCAAGGTGTTGTCGATGCCTATAACAATATCGAGAATATCCCTGTTCCAATCATCGTCAGACTTCAAGGTACAAATGCCGATCTCGCCAAAGAACTCATTGACAATAGTGGTTTAGAGGTACATTCAGCTATCGCACTTCAAGAAGCAGCAGACTTGGTGAAGAAGTTTATCGGATAGGTTAAAAATAGGTCGTTCGACGCTGCTTAGCCGATGGATATCAGCACAAGGAGCAGTAAGAACTTCAAGTAATAATAAATCTAAAAAGTGTTCAGTAAATATTGAACACTTTTTTTATGCTCATTATCATGCAGCAGCCAATAACCAATGGATCGGATCTACAAATCAGTCATTCAATTCACTAATAATGCATTCTAATTCGCTCATAATCATAGCCGTTGCGCCCCATATTCTTTTTCCATTTGCATCATAATATGGTACATCTTTGATGATTCTTCCTCTTGCTTCGATATCGCAACTTCCTTTATATTTAGATTTGAGCATGTGTTCGACAGGAAATTCTATCAGGCTTTTAACTTCGCTCTCTTGAATATTAAACTTAGGATATTCCGCTGTAAAGCCGATAAAAGGATGGATCAAGAATCCGGATACTGGAACATACAGCGATGTCAAGCCGCCCAAGATCCCGATACTATCAGGTGCTACGCCAATTTCTTCATAAGTTTCTCTCAAGGCACAATCTTCATATGAATAATCGCTTTCCTCTAGTTTTCCACCAGGAAAAGAAATCTGACCGGCGTGTTTGTCGTCGGGATAAAAACTAGTGCGTTCGATGAGTGCGAGGTAGCTTTTTCTATCTTTAGGGTACAACAATGCTAAAACGCATCCTATTTTATGATTTTCCGGTACAGGCTGTCGTTCCTCTAGCACTAAATACGGAGCCATTCGGTTCTGTATTTCCTCTCCCGGTAAGTCTTCTTTTAATCTATGCTCAAGATCATGAATAAATGCTATATCCATTATTTCTTTCAAATTTACAGTATTTTTTGCCTTGGTTCTGTCTATATAATAAATTAAATTATAATGGAGGTTATTTTTTTAAAGATCAAGGCGAAAAACGCAGGCATAGTGGTAACTATGACGAGTATTTTTAACGATGAGATTTAGAAAAAGAACGACATTTCTTTAAGATTTTTTTGTGGACAGAGCACAGTGCTCTGTCTATAAAAAGATTTAAATAATAATGGAAGTTATTTTTTTAAAGATCAAGG